>JBBRZN010000014.1:0-52216 GCA_038236705.1 Gaiellales bacterium | reverse complement strand
CCCAGGTCCACCAAGGCACGTGGCCAATCGTAGCGTTCGTCCTTTGGTATCCTGTAGGCAGCGACGCGGGGTGGAGCAGTCAGGTAGCTCGCCGGGCTCATAACCCGGAGGTCGCAGGTTCAAATCCTGCCCCCGCTACTACAAAAGGCCCGCTTAGGCGGGCCTTTTGTTTTCTAACTGGGCATCAAGGGAGCGATTTTGTACCCGTTTTTGTACCCATCACGGGCACTAATACGATGTATTCGGTCGAAATCGACAGCCACGCCGTCCCCGAACTCCGCAGGCGAGCCCAGCCAGTGAGCCACGGTTTCGCCAAGGTGGGCCATGGGGTTCGAGCCCGGTACCGCCCACTGAACCGGATGGTGGTCGAACCGGGACCTGGAAAAAGGGATAGATCTCGTCTCGGGCGACCACCCTGATCTCGCGCACCAGCCCCTTGATCAGCGCTTTCTTCTGCCTCTGGTCCCCGTGCTTCACGACTTCGGCAACGTCAGCCGCGAGCGCGAGAAGCTCCTCCTCCGAGGGGGCCTCCGGCGCTTCGAAGTCGTCCAGGGACAGCTCTTCGCGGCGGCCTTCGAGGCCCTGCCGTTTGCCCCGGAGTTCCTTCATGCGGGGCCCAAATTCATCCGGATCGAGAGTGCCTTGCTCAAAGGCGAGGGAGTACCGATTGAGGGCATCGTCCGTGCGGCGGATCTCGGCGTCGAGTTGCACGAGATCGTGCTGCCGACGGGGCCGCTCGGACTCGATCTCTGCAAAGGCCTCACGGACCGCCTGTTGGACGAGGGGCTCCTGTTCGAGCACTGAGACGAGCTGCCTCGCGATCGCCTCGTCCAGTTCGTCTGCCGGAAGGCGGTCGGCGTCGCATTCCTCGGTCCCGTAGTTCTGGCGGGTGTAGCACGTGTAGTACACGTATCGCCCGCCGTTCCCGTGAGCGGCCGTGCCGAGAAACTTCTTGCCGCAGCGCTCGCATCTCAGCAGTCCGGTGAGGAGGTAGTCCGATTGATTCGAGCGCCGCAGCGAGTGGTCCTCACCGCGCTCAGCCAGAATCGCCTGCGCTCTGTCGAAGAGGTTCTGAGAGATCAGCGTGTCGTGCTGCCCGTCGTAGTACGTGCCTCGGAAGAAGATCTTCCCCACGTAGACCTGATTACGGAGGATCGTGAGCACCGCCTTCGCGCTGAACGGCTTGTCGTCCCGGGTCCGATACCCGCGCGCCGTCAGCCAGGCCGCGAGGGTCGCGCTCCCTTCGAGGCGGTCACGAGGGCGTATTCCTGACCGGCGATCAACGGCCGTCCGGGCATCGATTCGACCAGCGCTTCAGAACTCTCGAATGCGTATTGCTCCACCCGCGTCATCAGACCGCTGGCCGCGCATCGTCAACTGGCCGGGTCCTTGTCCTGTTCAGCGAAACATCCGCATCACGGCAACGAGGCCGCCGTCCGTCCAGCGCCCACCGCATGAGGTGGGTTCTGTCGAACGATGCCGGTCTACACGCTGCCCACGCGGCGCTAGTTGAGGGCGCCCTCAGGCGGCGGAAATCGTTATCGGGACGCCGTTGGGGTAAGTCAGAGACCCACCGGGTCGAATCTCATCGGCCCACCCAAACAGCTCTCGACCGTACGCCGGGTAGTCGCGTCGGGGGCGTCGGCGAACAGCGCCGACACGTTTTGCACCCGACCGAGGTGATCCTCGATGGGATCACCGTCGACCGTTGCCCCACCGCCCGCCAATTCAACCCCTGCGCCCAAGTGATAGCGGGCACCCCGCTCGTCGGCCATCACGGCCATAAAGATGACGTTGCCCCGGAGGTGTGCCTCCAGCTCACCCTCCTCACGCCAAGGTGAGCCATCGAAGTCCTCGTTCTTGCTCGTGGTGACGGTAGCGTTGCCGGCGCGCAGGCATGAGGCCAACCCAGCAACGGTGAGATGTGCCGGCGCTGTGGTCGAGGCTCCTTCGGATTCCGACCCGGTTCCACAACCAGCCAGAGGGAACACGCCTGCGGCCAGCAGAAGCACCCCAACTGACCAGCGTCCATGTGTGATTTGTAGCATGGATCCATTCTAGTCTCTGTGACGCGGCCGGAAACGCAGGTCGCCGGGCAAGCTCCAAGGGTGGGGCCGACGCGACGGCGGAGTCCTTGCCCTGTTCAGCGAAGCATCCGCATCACCCGTTCGGGGTGAACGACGCGCCTGCGCTCCGGCAAGCCGACGTCGGGATCGCAATGGGTCGCTCGGGGACTGAGGCTGCACGCGAAGCGGCTGACATCGTCCTCACCGACGACGACTTCTCCACCATCGTCGCCGCCATCCGTGAGGGTCGCCGGGTCGGGGACAACATCCGTAAGTTCGTCGCGTTTCTACTCTCCGCAAATCTCGGAGAGGTCCTCCTCTTCGCAGTGGCGATCTCCGCCGGCCTCGGCGCCCCGCTGACCGTCGTCCAGGTCCTCGCAGTCAATCTGCTCACCGACGGGCTTCCGGCCCTCGCGCTCTCGCGCGATCCGGAGAGCCCGGATGCAATGGCGAGAGGGCCGCTTCGCGGGGAGCGACTGTTCGCGCCGGGGCTTTGGGCCGCGCTGCTTGGGATCGGCATGCTTGTCGGGCTAGCCGCCACTCTTGCCTTCCTGGTGGGACGAGTGGGCGGCGAGGGCTCCGAGCAGACGATGGCGTTCGTTACCCTCGCCTTCGCCGAGCTCGTATTGGTGTTCAGCATTCGAGGCGTGACCCGGCCGCCCTGGCGCGTGCCGCGGAACCGCTATCTCGAGTTGGCCGTTTCTCGCCTCGATCCTCGTTCTCGCAGCCACGGTCTACGTTCCGTTGCTCCACGAGCCGCTGGGAACGGTCTCACTTGGTCCCTTCGAGCTGGCAACTGCGCTCGCGCTCGCGGTCCTTCCCGCTGCGTTCCTGGAGCTGGCGAAGGCATTCCGGTTGCTGCTGCGCTAAAGCGACGCATTGCTGAGGCGGCGGCGTCGAACATCGCTCGACGACCAGCATCCGCTCTGCGGAATACCCGCATTCCGATCCGTGGCGTCCCCGACGCGCGCGCCGCCCGTGTAGTGCGATGACTTGCAGGCCTCGGTGGCCGTCGCGGGCGGCTCGAATCCTCGGCGCCCCGGCTCGGTCTCATATCAGAAGACGTGCCGCCGAACGCTGCGGGAAAGCCGCGGCCCAAATGGGTCTCCGCACTGATGCGCTGGGCCTTCGTGGGAGCGAGCCTGGCAGGCGAAGACGTGAAAGGAGTAATCATGACCCGCGTCGTCGAGAAGCCGACGGAACACAGCTGTTGGACCGCGAACCACTTGATCGCCCACTGTGAGGGCTTCCGCGTCGAGTCGAACGAGGGCAAGCTGGGGTATGTCGAGGAGGTCGTTTGGGCGCCCGACGGGAGTGAGCCGCTTGCGCTGCGCGTACGCAGCGCTTCAGGCGAGCGGGGCCTCGTCACCATGGTGTTAGAGGGCGTGCTCGAGCTGCATCCAAACAGCGAGTTGATCGTCGTCCGCGCCCCGACCAGGCGTCCAACGTCGTGCTCGAGGGCGCGAAGCATCAGCAACGGCTGCCGGCCTTCGCGGCCGTCAGCAAAGGAGGTTCGTCATGAACACAGCCACTGAAGAGAAGACCCCCGACGTACAGACTGTCTTTAGCCGAGTGCTCGTCGGCATCGACGGCTCCGAGGAGAGCCGCGAGGCCGCTCGCCAGGCGGCCACGCTCGCGGAAGGGGAGCTGACCCTGTTTGCTGTCTACGACACCACAGACGCGCTCATTGGCGGCACCGGAATCGGCGCCCCCGTCTACTACGACGAGGACCAGCAGCGCAAGGCCGCCGAGGACGCACTAGAGCAGGCGCGGGAGGATGTCGCTTCGGCGAATCCAACGGGCAAGATCGTCCGCGGCGTCGTCTGGGACGCCCTGATCCACGAGATCGAGCGGGAACAGGACACGCTGATCGCTGTCGGTTCCCACAGCGTGGGACGCCTCGCCGGCATCGTGATCGGCTCGGTTGCCACGGAGATCATCCACAAGGCCCCCTGTTCGGTACTGGTCGCACGAAAGACTGAGGATCAATTCCCACGCCGCGTCGTCGTCGGCATCGACGGCTCAGCCGAGTCGACTGCTGCCTACACAGCGGCACGGCAGATCGCAGATCGCCTTGGTTCCGAGCTCTGGCCGGTCGTCGCTCACGGTGGCAAGCCGATCGACCGGAAGAAGGTCGACCTGTTCGTCGACCACCGACGCGAGGAACTCCCGGACGATCCGGTTACAGCGCTCGTCGCCGCTTCGGCCGAGGCCGACCTGCTCGTGGTCGGTAGCCGGGGTCTGCACGGAGTCAAGGCTCTCGGCTCGGTCTCGGAGCGAGTGGCCCACCAGGCGCGGTCGTCGGTATTGATCGTTCGCGAGCCAGCTTGGCAGCGAATCAACGAGGAGGTCGAGCAATGAACGCGCCTGCGAACATCCTCGTCGTGTACGCGACCAAGCACGGAATCGACGCGGGAGGTCGCGGAGGCGATCGCGGCGACGCTACGCAGAGGCTCGCCGTCGATGTCGCGCCGGCCGGCGCGACTTGCGACGTCACCGCTTACTCCGGCGTCGGTCTTGGCGGCGTGCGCGTGCCAACCACAGCCGAGGTGAGCTGGGAGCTGCCGGAGGGCGCCCCTTCACCTACTTCGGAGGACGGACGACCGAACTCACCCCGATCAGCTAGTCACACCGAGGGCGCTCACCCTCGGCTGTGGATTACCCGCAGCCTTGTTCAGTGCTGACCACGATCCGTGTGCGTCCGCACGTGCTTACGCTTCTGAGCATGGAAACCAGCTACGCAGTCAAGTGGCGGGAGCCCAACGGCAGCATGCACGTTGGCCGTCTCGCGCTGGGTCCGAAGGCGCTGCGTCTCGAGGGGCGGGAGGTGGACGGCCCGAGAGTCGATCTGGAGATCGGTTACGAGGAAATCCAGGGCCTCCGCATTGAAGGCAGCGCGGCCGACCGTCTCGATGACCGCCCGGTGCTCGTGGTCGACCGGGCCGACGGCTCGTACTCGGTCACGAGCACCGTCATGAGCGCGGGCATCCTTCAAGAGCTCGTTGGTCGCCTGGCCAGTTTGCGCCTGACGCCGCCGCGCAGGGCGGCGGTGGTCTTGCCCCTGAAGGACGGTGCTATCGAGCGGGTGCGCGAGTTGGTCGCACAGGGCCCGCCGTTCGATCCCGTTGAGACATCCCTCACCCGTCACCAGCTCCTGCTGACACCGCAGGAGGCAATCTTCATCTTCGAGGCCGGCACCGACGAGGGCCTAAGTGACCTGCTCAGCCAACTCGACGTCTGGGCCGCCGCCGCCACGTGGCGCGAGCTCGTTGCCGGGCCACCACGGCTGGCTGAAGTCGCCTACGGCTGGGAACGGCCCGAGCCGCGCGTCGAACCAAAGGTTGGACTCGGGCTATGACCGCGGCCGACGTCTCGTCCAGAGCTCGCTGACTGCGGCGCCCGCAGCGCCCTTCTGGGTGGTTGTGGCCGGGTCGACTCTGGACGCCGCCCTCCACGTTGTCGGAGCCATCTCCGACCGCGCTTGGCCAAACGCGAACGTCCCTGGCGAGCCCCAGCGTGGAGTGCAGACCGTGCTCGTACCGGCGGGCGGCGGCGGCTTCGACGTCAAGATCGACGAGTCAGACGCCTGTACCCGTTCTTGTCACACGCTTTTGCCACGTGGATCTCGAGCAGGTCGGCCCGCTCAAGGTCGGAAACCCCAAAGGCCAGGCTGTCTCACTAGCTCTACCGAGTGCAGGTGCGCGGTGGAGCCGATCATTGGCTCTTTCGCTCCGACGAGGAACACGCGGCCCGGCATTCGAGTTCGTGCGCTGCGACCGTCGTGGGCCCCGGGCCCTCCTGAAGGGGGCGTGGGGGATCTACTTCCGTGTCCCGAGGCGGCTTCGTGGCCTGCGGAGAGCTTCAGAGCCGTTGCGGATTCCCCGCAACCGAATTCCGCGCCGGACCGGATGTCCCCAGAGGCGCTCCGGACGAAGATGAAGGCCATTCCGGCGATTCGCGCCGGCACGAAAGGAGAGCCGAGATGAAGAACATCGTTCTGGCATATGACGGTTCCGAGCCAGCGAGGCGTGCGCTCGAGCGCACGGCCGAGTTCGCTAACGGCGCTGCTGTGACGGTCGTTGGCGGAGTACACATCTTCCCTGCCATTGGGCGGGCCGCTGCGACGATCGACGAGGACGAAGTCGCACAGCGGAAACAGGAGCTGATGGACGCCGCCGAGTACCTCCGCGGCAAGGGTATTGAGCCGCAGACGGTCGAGGCCCGTGGCATCGATATCGGCGACGCGATTGTTGAGGAGGCCCGCGGAACCGACGCGGATCTCATCATCGTCGGCTCGAGCGGCAAGAACCTCGCCGAGCGGATCGTTCTCGGATCCGTCAGCTCGAAGGTCGTCCACGGATCACCGTGCGACGTCCTCGTCGTCCGCTAGACGGCGCAACGGCGGGGGCGCCGGCAACACGGTGCGCCCCCGCTCGCGACGAAAGGAACACCGAAATGGCTACGAAAGCCCGAATGCAGGAAATCGTCCTCGGCCTCGACGGGTCAGAGTGCGCTGCGCGTGCTCTGGAGTGGGCGATAGACGAGGCAAAGCTTCGAGGTGCGCGCCTCCGCGTCGTCACGACCTGGCACGTACCTGCCCTCATCTACGTAGCGCTCCGCTAGGACGCCCGGCGGCTACGCTGATGGCCATGCCCAAGGCGGCCGTCGAGCGCGTCGACGCGGTCGGCTAGGTGTAGGACCCAACAGGGTTGTTCCTGAGCGTGTGGAGGCGCGCGGCCGGTGTTTGGCGGCTGAGGCTGGCGTGGGGTCTTCGCTGATTGTAGAAGTGGCGTGATCGAGCGCAACATCGCCGAGGCCGCAGGCGTCGAAGTCGGAGAGCGAGTCACGGTCGCGACCGGCGCGGGGCCCGCGCAGCTTCGCATCATCGGGATCGCGAACAATCAGCAAGAGAACGGAACGGTGCTGTTCGTCCTGCTGACGACCCTGCGTACGCTGCTGCGCGAGCCGGCGGGCGCGAGCACCTACTGGATCAGGACGAGCTCACCCGACCCCGCGCTCGTCGATCGAACCACGACGCAACTCGAGGACCGACTCGCCGCGCTCGGCTACGAGGTCGGCAGCGAGATCACCTACGTCGGCGCGCGTGACAGCGTTGCTGCCAACCGCACCATCACGACCTCGATCGCCCTGCTCGGCTTCCTGATCGTCGCCATCAGCATGGTTGGTCTCGCGAACGCGATCACGACGAACGTGCTCGAGCGCACGCGCGAGATCGGCGTCCTCAGGTGCATGGGCGCACGGGCACGCGACGTCCGGCGCATCTTCACCACAGAAGGAATGACCATTGCCCTCGTCGGCTGGTTGCTCGGCATCCCACTCGGCTACGCGCTCAACCGCCTCCTGGTCTGGATGACCTGGGAGGTCGTGGACGTGCGCGTCCCGGTCGTCTTCCCACCCTGGAACCTGGCGCTCGCTCTCGGCGGAACCGTCGCGCTCTCGCTGTTGATCACGTTGCTGCCGATTCGCCGCGCGGTTCGCTTCCGACCGGGCGACGCGCTCCGCCACGCCTGACGCGAGTCGCGATCGTAGTTGTCCGCCGCCCAGCGCGGCAAAGTCCTGAGCGCGCCGGCGGCGCGGTTCGGCGAGATCGCGAGACGCACAATCAGCGCCCAAGGACGCGGACATGAAAGTGCTCGTTACAACCTCCGGTTCAGCGCTCCTCGACGACGTCCCGGACGACCGCTTCCACCTCGTACTTTCCCGCAGTAGGAAGGGGTGTTCCCCCCGTTGCGGCAGGCCCGCGCGACGGGAATCCTGGAAACAACAGAGCCCCTCAGGTTGGAGGACGACGATGACGAAGCGGATCGTGATTCTCGGCGGCGGGACGGGCGGGACGATGACCGCCAACCGGCTGCGCCGCCGCTTCGATCGAGACGAGGCCGAGATTCACGTCGTCGACCGCGACGACCGGCACGTCTACCAGCCCGGCCTGCTCTTCGTCCCCTTCGGGCTTGCCTCGGTCGAGGAGATCGTGCGGCCGCGTCGGCGCCAACTTCGCGGCGGCGTCGTCTTCCACGAGAACGAGGTCGCGGAGGTCCGGATCGACCGGAGCGAGGTGCTGCTCGACGACCGGACGGTGCTGCCCTACGACGTGCTCGTCGTCGCTAGCGGCGTGCGGCTCCAGCCCGAGGAGACCGAGGGTATGACCGGCGCCGGCTGGAACGAGCGCGTCTTCACGTTCTACAGCCCCGAGGGTGCCGAGGCACTGCACGGTGCGCTCGAGCGCTTCGGCGGGGGCCGCCTGGTGGTCAATCTGGTCGACATGCCGATCAAGTGCCCGGTCGCACCACTCGAGTTCGCCTTCCTCGCCGACTGGTACCTGCGCGAGCGCCGCATCCGCGACAAGGTCGAGCTCGTCTACTCGACCCCGCTCGACGGTGCCTTCACCAAGCCGATCGCCTCCGCGCACTTGGCCGGGTTGCTCGCTGAGAAGGAGATCGAGCTGGTGACCGAGTTCAACGCCGGCGAGGTCGACGGCGTCAGTGGCACGCTCGTCTCCTACGACGGGCGCGAGCTCGACTTCGACCTGCTCGTCACGATCCCGCTCCACGGCGGCGCCGCCTACGTCGAGCGTTCCCCCGGCCTGGGCGACGCGCTCGGCTTCGTCCCGACCGACAGGCGGACGCTACAGACACCGGTGCAGCCGAACGTGTTCGCGCTCGGCGATGCCACCGACCTGCCCACCTCGAAGGCCGGTTCGGTGACCCATTTCGAGGCCGAGATCCTGGCCGAGAACATCGTCCGCTACTTCGCCGACCAGGAGCTCGACGCGAGCTACGACGGCCACGCCAACTGCTTCATCGAGACCGGCTTCCACAAGGCTCTGCTGATCGACTTCAACTACGAGACCGAGCCGCTCCCGGGCCACTTCCCCACCGCGGTCGGGCTGCCGCTGCTGCGCGAGTCGCGGCTCAACCATCTCGGCAAGCTGCTGTTCCAGTGGGTCTACTGGCACGCGCTTCTGCCCGGCCGCGAGATCCCCGGCATCGGCCCGACCATGCCAACTGCGGGCAAGAAGCGCGAGCCCGTCCACACGACCTGAGGAGAAGAGATGACCATGACCCTGATCGCCGATGCCCCCGTCGACGTCGACGCCGAGGGCTTCCTGACGAACTCCGAGCAGTGGAACGAGCAGGTCGCCCAGGCGATCGCGGCCGAGAACGGCGTTGCCGAGCTAACCGACCGCCACTGGCTCGTCGTCAAGTTCATGCGCGAGCGCTACCTCGCCACCGGCACCGCCCCGACGATCCGCTCGCTCGGCAAGGAGTCCGGCGTCCCGATCAAGGAGCTCTACCAGCTCTTCCCCAAGGGGCCGGCCAAGCTCGCCGCCAAGATCGGCGGCATCCCCAAGCCCAAGGGCTGCATCTAGAAAGGAGCACACGATGACCGAGCTGCTCGAACGGAGCCAGACCGCAGCTTCCGAGCCGGAGACGATCGAAAAGGTCTCGATCGTGATCTCGAAGGGCTCGCTCGAAGGGATCTACCCCGGCCTGATCATGGCCAACGGCGCCCGCATGGAAGGGATCGAGGCCGATCTCTTCTTCACCTTCTTCGGGCTCGACGCGATCCGCAAGGATCGGTTCGAGAAGATCAAGGTCGCGACCGTCGGCAACCCCGGCATGCACATGCCGACGCTCCTCGGCGCCCTGCCCGGCTTCTCCGCAGTCGCCACCAGGATGATGCAACGCCAGATGGAGAAGCTCGACATCCCGCCGATCCCGGAGTTCGTCGAGCTGATCGCCGACTCCGGAGCCGGCCTCTACGCGTGCCGCGCGACCGTCGACATGTTCGGCCTAACGATGGAGGACTTCGTCCCCCAAGTTAACGACATCATCTCAGTCGGGGAGTTCTACAACCTCGCCGCCGGCGGCCAGATTATCTTCACCTAGACAAGGAGGCTCTCATGTCCACTCGCCGAGGTTTCACCGCTGAGGAAGCCCGAAATGTCGGAACGGAGATCGGGATCGACTGGGTTTCGGCACCGTTCGAC
Organism: Gaiellales bacterium; assembly: GCA_038236705.1. Taxonomy (GTDB): domain Bacteria; phylum Actinomycetota; class Thermoleophilia; order Gaiellales; family Gaiellaceae; genus AC-32. The sequence goes on along the minus strand of JBBRZN010000014.1, from coordinate 42,139 downwards.
GTCGACCAGTTCCGGAGCGGAATGGACGTCGAGCTCGAGCACGGCGCCCGCGACCTGCCCACGAACGTGACCGACGACGACCCGCTCGTGACCGGGAAGATCGCGCTCGCCCATCTCAATGAGTTTCCGGACTACTACACCCGGCTCGAGCAGATGGAGGAACAAGCAAGCGCGACCATGGAGCGTAGGGCGGGCGATCATGTTCACGGCGCGGACCGCCGCCCGCGGAAGACCGGCGGCGGCGTCGACTTCTAGATGAAGGCGGCGACAGCGAGACCGATGATCGACAAGGCGACGATCGACAGCGCGGCCAGGGCGAGGAGATCTCCGCTGCGGCCGTTGGCCAGCGTCCCCATGAGCTGACGATTGCGGGCGAGGCCGCGCATCGCCAGCAGGAGCGGCACCAGGAGCACGGCGTTCAGTACCTGGGTGAGGAAGAGGATCGGGATCAGCGGGATGCCGGGAATCAGGATGGCCCCCGCGCCGAGGCCGAGGATCCCGAGAAAGGCGACGTAGAAGAATGGCGCCTCTGCGAACGAGTCGTCGAGCTTCGCCTCGCGGCCGAACGCCTCGGAGAACGAGTATGCGGTCGAGAGCGGCACGATCGCGGCCGCCAGCAGCGCCGCGCCGACGAGCCCAACGCCGAACAGCGTCGCGGCCAGATGCCCGGCCAGCGGCTCAAGCGCGACCGCGGCGTCGCGGGCGTCGTCGATCTCGCGGTTCCCCGTCGCGTACAACGTTGCTGCGCAGGCGATGATGACGAAGGCGCCGATGACGCCGGTGAGGATCGCTCCGGCGTACACGTCGATGCGCTCAAAGCGGAGGTCGGCGCTGGTCAGACGTTTGTCGGCTGCGTAGGACTGGATGAACGCGAGCCCCCAGGGCGCGAGCGTCGTCCCGACGGTGCCGGTGACGACGAGGAGCGCCTCGGAGTTGAGCGGCAGGTGGGGCACGACCAGCCCGCGCCCGGCCTCGCCCCAGTCCGGATGGGCCAGGAAGGCGGCGACGACGTAGGCGATGAAGACCGTCGTAAGCAGCAGCAGAACGTGCTCGATCCGGTGGAAGCTCCCGCGCAGGACGACGAACCCAACCACGGCGGCCGCGGCCGGGACGGACACGTAGCGACTGATGCCGGCGAGCTCGAGGCCGGCGGCGACGCCCGCGAACTCGGCGCAGGTCGTGCCGGTGTTGGCGACGACGAGCGTTCCCGTGACGAGCAGCGCGGCGCGGGGACCGTACGTGGTGCGGACGAGGGAGACGAGCCCCTGGCCGGTGACCAGACCGAGCCGGGCCCCGAGCTCGTGAAAGACGACAAGCGCCGCGACCGAGAGGACCAAGACCCACAGGAGCTCGTAGCCGTATCGGGCACCGGCGATCGAGTAGGTGGTGATACCAGCCGGGTCGTCGTCGGAGAGCCCAGCGAGGAGGCCCGGCCCCAACACGGCCAGGAACGCCGGCAAGCCGAGCCTGCGGAGCGTGACGCCGAGCGGCGGATGACGGTGACGCCGGCGCAGCTGCTTGACGACTGCGAAGAGCACGGACCGTGTCTACCACTCTGGCTCGACAACAGAAGCGGCTTCGGGGTCCCGGCGCTCCGAGCAACGCCCGAACGTATCCGTAGAAGTCCGCTGTCCAAAGCGCGGTTTGCACGGCACTCCCGGAGCTCGGCGAAGACACGCGTGCTGCGCTCGCCGCGCTGCTCGCCGCCGAGGCGAGCGTCACCAACCCGGTCGACATGCTCGGGGGGCGACCGCCGCCACCTACGCGGCGGCGCTGCCCATCGTGCTCGACGACTCGCAGGTCGCCGCCGCCGTCCTGCCCTTCGTGCCCACGGTGACTGCTACTGCCGACGAGGTCGCCGAGGCCATCGAGCGGGCGACGGCGGAGGCGGCGAGCGGCAAGCCCGTCCTGGCCGTCGTGCTGAGCGCGGCCGGAATCCCGGCGGCGCTGCGACGCGACGGCGCCCACGTTGCCGCGTTCCACTACCGGAGTCGGCAGCGCGCGCGCTCGGCCGGCTGGCTCAACGCGCGGAGTGGCTGCGCCAGCCGCACGGCACGATCTCGGCGCTCGACGGCATCGAACGCGAGGCGGCTGACCGCGTCGTCGGACGCGCGCTCGCGGACAGCGACGACGTCTGGCTGAACGCAGCCGACACTCGCGAGCTGCTGCTGGCCTACGGGCTGCCGCTCGTGCCCGAGCGCCTCGCCGCCGACGCGGACGAGGCGGTCGCGGCCGCTGAGGAGCTCGGCTTCCCGGTTGTCGTCAAGACGGCGGTTCCTGGCGCGCACAAGACCGAGCTCGGCGGGATCGCACTCGATCTCCGCGATGCCGACGCGGTGCGGGCGGCGGCCGACCGAGTTGGCGGGCGCTGATCGTGCAGCCGATGATCCCGAGCGGCGCCGAGTTGCTCGCCGGGGTCGTCCAGGATCCGGTCTTCGGGCCTCTGGTCGCCTTCGGCCCCGGCGGCGTCTTCGCCGAGCTGATCGGGGAGGCCGCGTTCCGGATCGCTCCGCTGACGGATCGCGACGCCGAGGAGCTCGTCCAGGGCGGCAAGGCGGGGCGGCTCGTCCGCGGCTTCCGCGGCGCGCCGCCGGCAGACGGTGCCGCTCTCGCCGACCTGCTGTTGCGCCTGGCTCGGCTCGGCGAGGACATCCCTGCGGTCGCCGAGCTCGACCTCAATCCGGTGCTGGCGCTCCCGGACCGCTGCGTCGCCGTCGACGCCCGCGTGCGCGTGCGGCGCCCGGAGCTCACGACCCGAGCAAAGACCTGGTAGCCGACGAAGATCGAGCAGGAGCCTGACGGAAAGGCCGCCCGCCCGTCTCCGACTCCGTCGATCCTGTCACGCTCATTCGCTCATCGAGACGAAGCGGCCGTGCCACCAGTGGTACCACGGCGCGCCGGTGACGGCGTTTACCGAGAGCATCCCGGCAACCTTTCCGGCCCGCAGCACATGGAGCGTGTAGTAGCCGGGGAAGGCCTGCGGCTCGCCCGCCTCGAGTCCCTTCCCGTTCGCCGCGAGCCAGCGGCGTGCGATCGCTCCCGCCTCGGCAGCCGAGACGTCGCCGTCGCCCGTCGGCGCCCAGGTCGGGTCAGCGAAGCCCGACCCGCCCATCATGCCGGCGCCGCCCATCATCCCGTCGCCCATCATCCCGGAGGCCGGGAAGCGGGCGCCGCTCATCATCCCGAAGCGGGTGTTCCACATCATCGCCGGGCCGTACTCGAGGTAGACAGAGCCAGTCTGCGGCTCGACGAGCACCTCGGTGGCCGGCCGGCCGTCCTGCTCGAGCTCGGCGTAGTAGTGGTTCGAAAAGCGCATCACCTCGCCGACCTCGAGGTCGAGCCGGTCGGCGAAGCGGCCGGCCTGGCTTCGTGCTTCTGCAAGGTCGCCGACCGGGTCGCCTCCGCCCGCGCGTGCATAGCCCATCATCCCGTTCCCGAACCGGTGCATCCCCCAGCCGCCGTCGTCGCTGCGGCCGACCGCCATCGCCCAGGCAGCCGACCCGACCAGCGCCGCGACGGCTGCGACCAAGACGATCAGCGGCAGCGTCTTCGCGCGCATCCTCGTCACACCCTCTCGGCACGTGCGGCGCGGAGCTTGCCCCGCAGCTCGTCGTAGGTCGCCTGATCGATCTCGCCGTGGGCGAGGCGCCGGTCGAGGACCTCCTCCGACCGCTCAGGCATCACAGTCGAACCGTCGCGGCGCGAGGGGAACAGCCTTGCGACCGCCCAGACGATCGCCGCGATTAGTGCGACCCAGACCACGGTCATCAGCAGCCAACCCGTAACGCCCATGCCTCCGTCCCAGTCGTTCATCATCGTGGGCCTCTTTTCCGTTCGTTGTGATCGCCGGCCGTCGCCCGCTCGACGGCGGCGGCAAGCCGCCGCCGGACGTCGGATGCGATCGGTGCGAGCGCATCGTTATCGACGATCGAGAGCATCCGCTCGGCGTCAACCGCGGACACGTGTGTCATCCCGTGACGCTCGTAGACGACGACGTTGCACGGCAGCAGCACGCCGAGGTCGGGCTCGGCCGCGAGCGCCCGGTGAGCGAGTGGCGGGTTGCAGGCGCCCAGGATCAGGTAGGGCTCGATCTCTTCGCCGAGCTTCTCGCGCAGCGTTGCCTGGACGTCGATCTCGCAGAGGATGCCGAAGCCCTCTGCGGTCAGTTCGTCGCGGACGCGAGCCACGGTCTCGTCGAACGGCAGCTCGGTCGTGGCGTTCAGGGTGTAGGAGCTTGTAAGCACTCGCATTCCTCCTCCAGGTAGCGGCGGCGGGCATTCGCCGCCTTCAGTCGGTGCGCCTTCGCCTCGGGCGGCTCGGCGATGTGCCGGTTGAGGTGGGCACGGATTGCGTCTTCGCCGATGAGAGTCGAGCCGTCGTCCAGGACGAGGACGGGAATCGTGTCCGATCCCGTCGCCCATCGGAGCGCGTCGCGCTGTTCTTTCGCGACCGGCACTTGGCGCGTGACGTAGTCGACGCCGAGCTCGGTCAGCCGCTGACGCACGCGGCGGGAGGCTGGGCACCATTCGGTCTGCCAAAGCTCGAGCATCACGAGTGGCCGAAGCGGATGTCGGGGAGCAGCCGGTCGAGCCAGCGCGGGAGCGCCCAGGCGCGGTGGCCGAAGACGCGCAGCATGGTCGGCATCAGCACCAGCCGGATCAGCATCGCGTCTAGCAGGACGGCGAACCCGAGGATGACGCCCATCTCCTTCGGCGGCAGCGGCCCCGAGAGCGCGAAGGTGAAGAAGACGGCGACCATCACGGCGGCGGCCGCGAAGATGACGCGGCCGGAGTGGGCGAGGCCGCCGATCGCGGCCTCGCGCGGGTCGCCGGTGCGGTCGTAGTGCTCCTTCGCCGAGGCGAGCAGGAACACCGTGTAGTCCATCGAGATCGCGAAGATCATCGCGAAGAAGAACACCGGCGCCCAGGCGTCGAGGAACCCCTGTGACTCGTAGCCGAGAAGGCTGGTGCCGCGGCCGTCCTGGAAGATCAGGCGGCCGATGCCGAAGGCTGCGCCGGTGGCGAGCAGGTTCATGGCGACGCCGAGCGCGGCGATCAGCGGCGCCCGCAGCGCGAACAGCAGCAGCAGGAAGCCGAGCACGAGCACGACGCCGATCACGAGCGGCGTCTTGGCGGCGAGAGCGGACTCGAGGTCGTGGTTCTCGGCGACCGCGCCGCCGACGAGGACGCCGGCGGGCAGGTCGTTGCGGAGCCGGTCGCTCGTGGCCCCGCGGGCCGGGTGCGTGGGGTGGGTGGGGGGGATCGCCTGGGCGAGCGCGCCCCCGCCGCTTCCTGGCTCCGCAGGCTGGACGCGGGCGACGCCGCGGTCGCGGGCTGCGACGGCGGCCGCCCGCTCGACTGCCGCGCGGAGGCCAACGAGCTGGAGCGCGCTCGGCGCTCCGGCGCCGAACGCGGCCTGCACCTGCTCGTAGCCGAGGCGGGAGGGGTCGTTGTCGGGGACGACCTTGATCGAGGGCATCCCGGTCTTCAGGCCGAGTACCGGCAGTGCGAGCAGGACGAGCACGAGCGTCGCGGCCGGCCCGTACATGTGCGGGCGCCGCCAGAGCCGCTCGCCCCAGCGGGCGAAGGCAGGCGAACGGTGCTCACCTGAGTGCACCCACGGGAGCGCCAGCGCGTCGACCTTCGGGCCGAGCTTGGCGAGCACGGCGGGCAGGAGCGTGAGCGTCGCGAGCAGGACGAAGACGACGCTGAGCATGATCCCGAGCGCCATCGAGCGGAAGGCCGGGCTGGGGACGAGCATCACCGCCGAGAGCGAGATCAACACGGTCAAACGGGAGAAGAGGACGGCCTTGCCGGCGCTGTCCATCGTCACCGCGGCCGCCTCGCGGGCCGGGAGGCGGGAGCCGAAGTAGGCGCCGCGGAAGCGGTGGACGACGAAGAGCGCGTAGTCGATCCCGAGCGCGAGCGCGAACATGAGCGCGAAGTTCATCGCCCAGATCGAGATGTCGAAACCGTGCGAGAGGATCCAGAGCAGTCCGGCGCTCGCGACGAGGCCGAGGATCGTCAGCATCAGCGGCAGCCCGGCGGCGACGAGCGAGCCGAAGGCGACGACGAGGATCGCCATCGTCACCGGCCAGGAGATCAGCTCGGACTTCAGCATCGCCTTCCTGTTCGCCTCGTTGAAGTCCGACCACATCCCGGAGGCACCGGTGAGCGAGACCGAGATGGAGTCGGTGCCGAGTCGCGTCAGTTCGTGCTTCAGCTCGTCGGCCGCGGCCACAGCTTCGGTCGGCGTCCCCGACGCGCCGGCGGTGACGAGAGCCGTGTGGCCGTCGCGCGAGACCGTCGAGCCGGCCTGCGGTGGGACAACCGAGGTGACGTCCTTGCTCCCGCGCAAGCTGGCCTCGACGGACGCGAGCGCCTGTCGGAATGCCGGGTCGGCGGTCGTCCTAGTCTCGGAGTGGACGACGACCATGAACGCCTGGCTGGAGAGGCCGCCGAAGTGTTCCTGCACGAGTCGGCGGGCCGCCACCGATTCCGATCCGGACGCCTCCCAGCCGGCGCCGGAGAGCGCGTGCTCGACCTGCGGTGCGAAAACGCCGAGGCCGACGGCCACGACGACCCACGCAAGGGCGACCGTACGGACGTTGTCCGCCGTCCAGCGCCCGAGGCGCCCGAGCGGCCCGACCGCAGGCGTCGCGCGCACCTCGACGGGCTCAGGCGCGCGGACCCCCTCGGCGACGCTCATCTACTGCACCCGCGCTCGAAGCCGATGAGCCGCTCGAGCACCAGCGAGGCGGGGCAGTCGCCCAGGGCGACGAAGAGCCACTGGTTGATGCCGACGAAGACGGTGAGCAACAGGAACCACGGACTGACGAGCGCTGCTAGCAGCGCGCTCGCCAACGTGATGCTTCCTGCGAGTGCGAACAGCGCGCGCTCGAGCGGCCAAGCGTTCATCGAGCGGCTCCCTCGACGAGCGCGTTCAGCTCCGAGAACTGGCGCTGCAGACTGCCGCAGACCAGCTCGCAGAGCGCGAGTACGCCCTCGTCGGCGATCGAGTAGTACGCGTAGGTTCCCTGCTTGCGGCGTCCGACGATCCCGGCCTCGAGCAGGACCTGCAGATGCTGGGAGACGTTCTGCTGCGAGGCCCCGAGAGCGTCGGTCAGCTCGTGGACGGTTGCCTCGTCGTCGCGCAGGCGATCGAGCAGGCGGATCCGCATCGGCTCGCCGATCACCCGGAAACGACGGGCGATCAGCTCGACGAGCGGATCGGGAAGCGGGTGGGCCAATGCCATCTAGGTAACTCCTCCTCGCACCAATACACAATGATGTAATGGTATACTAGAACTAGCCGTAGTCGTGCGATAAGAGCGGCGAAGACGCCGTCGCCCGATCCCGCGACGGCGTTCCCCATTCGCCGCGTCTGCGGGAAGACCGCAGCGACGCAGCGGGCTGACCCGACGGACGACGGCGTCCGCGCTGGCAGTCTCTGTGGGGCCTGGGCAGTGAGCGCCGGCGCGAAGCGACCTAGGCTGGATCGTGTTGGCTCTACGAAGGAGGCGAAATGGCGGGGACGGCAAGCGAAGCACTGTCGACCGAGGAGCTCGGGCTCCTTGACGCGTACTGGCGTGCGGCCAACTACCTGTCGGTCGGTCAGATCTACCTGCTCGACAACCCGCTGCTGCGCGCGCCCTTGCGGCCCGAGCATGTCAAGCCGCGCCTGCTCGGCCACTTCGGCACCGCGCCAGGCCTCAATATCCTGTATGCCCATCTCAACCGCGCGATCCGCGGCCGCGACCTGAACGCGCTCTACATCACCGGCCCCGGCCACGGCGGCCCGGCGCTCGTCGCGAACGCCTATCTCGAAGGCACCTACAGCGAGCTCTACCCGCACGTCGGCTGCGACGAGCGGGGGCTCCGGGAGCTGTTCCGCCAGTTCTCCTTCCCCGGCGGGATCCCGAGTCACGTCGCCCCGGAGGTGCCGGGATCGATCCACGAGGGCGGCGAGCTCGGCTACGCGCTCGTGCACGCCTTCGGCGCCGCCTTCGACAACCCCGACCTGCTCGTCGCCTGCGTCGTCGGCGACGGTGAGGCCGAGACCGGCCCGTTGGCTGCGAGCTGGCACTCGAACAAGTTCCTGAACCCGAAGACGGACGGTGCCGTGCTGCCGGTCCTGCACCTGAACGGCTACAAGATCGCCAACCCGACCGTGCTGGCACGGATCCCCGAGCGTGAGCTGGTGGCGCTCTTCGAGGGCTACGGCTGGCGGCCGATCGTGGTCAGCGGCGGCTTCGACGGCGAGGATCCGGCGCACGTCCACCAGCGCTTGGCGGCCGCGCTCGACGAGGCGCTGGACGAGATCCGCGAGCTCCAGCGCGTGGCACGGGAGGACGGGGAGCCCACGCGGCCGGTCTGGCCGATGCTGATCCTGCGCACGCCGAAAGGCTGGACCGGGCCGAAGGAGGTCGACGGCAAGAAGACCGAGGACAGCTGGCGCTCGCACCAGGTGCCGATGCCGTCAGTGCGCGACAGCGAAGCCCATGTGCGCCAGCTGGAGCAGTGGCTGAAGAGCTACCGGCCCGAGGAGCTCTTCGACGAGCATGGACGGCTGGTGCCCGAGCTTCGTGCGCTTCCTCCCGAGGGCGAGCGGCGGATGAGCGCCAACCCGCACGCCAACGGCGGCGCCCTGACTCGCGACCTCGTCCTGCCCGACTTCCGCGACTACGCCGTGGAGGTCTCCTCGCCGGCGACGAGCACGAGCGAGGCCACGCGGGTGCTCGGGGGCTTCCTGCGCGACGTCATCGTTCAGAACACGGACAACTTCCGCCTTTTCGGCCCGGACGAGACCGCCTCGAACCGGCTCGGCGACGTCTTCTCCGTCACCGGCCGCACCTGGAACGCCGAAACGCGGCCGGATGACGAGGGGCTCAGCCCGGACGGGCGGGTGATGGAGGTCCTTTCCGAGCACCTCTGCCAGGGCTGGCTCGAGGGCTACCTACTGACGGGCCGGCACGGCCTCTTCAACTGCTACGAGGCGTTCATCCACATCATCGACTCGATGTTCAACCAGCACGCCAAGTGGCTGAAGACGACACGCGACATCCCCTGGCGCCGCCCCATCCCTTCGCTCAACTACCTGCTCTCCTCGCACGTCTGGCGCCAGGACCACAACGGCTTCTCCCACCAGGATCCGGGCTTCATCGACCACGTCGTCAACAAGAAGGCCGAGGTCGTCCGCGTCTACCTGCCGCCGGACGCGAACACGCTGCTCTCGGTCGGCGACCATTGCCTGCGCAGCCGCAACTACGTCAACGTCGTCGTCGCGGGCAAGCAGCCGGCGCTCAACTACCTCGCGATGGACGACGCTGTCAGCCACTGCACCCGCGGCCTCGGGATCTGGGACTGGGCCTCCACCGACGAGGACGGTGAGCCCGACGTCGTTCTCGCCTGCGCCGGCGACATCCCGACCCTGGAGACGCTGGCCGCCGCCGCGATCCTGCGAGAGCGGCTGCCCGACCTGAAGGTCAGAGTGATCAACGTCGTCGACCTGATGCGCCTGCAGTCGGAGACCGAGCACCCACACGGCCTCTCCGACGCCGAGTTCGACGCCCTCTTCACGAGCTCGCGCCCGATCGTCTTCGCCTACCACGGCTACCCGTGGCTGATCCACCGTCTCACCTACCGGCGCCGGAATCACGGCAACCTGCACGTGCGCGGCTACAAGGAGGAAGGGACGACGACGACGCCGTTCGACATGGTGATGCTCAACGACCTCGACCGCTTCCACCTCGTCATCGACGTCGTCGACCGTGTCCCCGGCCTGGCCGGGCGGGCCGCGCACCTGCGGCAGGAGATGGAGGAAGCGCGCCTCCGCGCCCGCGCCTACACGCGCGAGCACGGTGACGACGACCCGGCGATCCGCGACTGGACCTGGCCCTGCTGACCGTCCTCGTCGTCAACGCCGGCTCGACCAGCCTCAAGCTCTCGCTCGTCGGCGAGGACGGTGTGGCGCAGACGTTGGAGTCGCTCGACGATGCGCCCGCGGACATCGAAGCCGTCGGCCACCGCGTCGTCCACGGCGGCGACCGCTTCCGCGAGCCGGTACTGCTCGACGAGGGCGTGCTCAGGGAGCTCGACGCGATCACCGAGCTGGCACCGCTGCACAACCCGCCCTCGCTGAGAGCGATCGAGGCCGCACGGAAGGCGCTTCCGGATCGCCCGCACGTCGCCGTTTTCGACACCGCCTTCCACGTCACCCTGCCGGAGGAGGCCTCCGTCTACCCGCTGCCCGCGCGCTGGCGGCGAGAACTGGGACTCCATCGCTACGGCTTCCAGGGAATCGCCGCGCAATGGGCTGCCGAACGCGTGCCGGTTCCCCGGCTCGTGGTCTGCCACCTCGGCGGCGGCAGCTCGGTCACCGCCGTGCGCGACGGGCGCTCGGTCGACACGACCATGGGCCTGACGCCGCTCGAGGGGCTGCCAATGGCGACACGCTCGGGCTCGGTCGACCCAGGGCTTCTCCTATATCTCTTGCGTCACGGGCACGCGAACGTGGACGAGCTCGAGCACGCGCTGCAGTACGAGTCGGGGCTCCTCGCTCTCTCCGAGGTCTCACCGCACGTGTACGAGCTCGAGGCCGCCGAGGCCGCCGGCGACGAGCGGGCCGGCCTGGCCCTCGCGATCTACGCACGACGGATCGCCCAGGCTGTCGCTGCGGCAGCGGTCGCGCTCGCCGGCCTCGACGCCATCGTCTTCACCGCCGGCGCCGGCGAGCGCTCGCCGCAACTCCGCGCGCGCGTCTGCGCGCGCCTCGGCTTCCTCGGAGTCGAGCTCGACCAGGCGGCGAACGAGGCGACGAACGGCGACGGCGAGATCGCGGCGACCGCCTCTTCGGCGCGCGTCGTCGTCATCGTCTCCCGCGAGGATCTCGTGATCGCACGTTCCGTCCGCCAGACGCTGGCGGTCGCAACGGACCCACTGAAGACAGAGAGCGGCCGTGCGGGAAAAGCGGAGTCCTAGAGTGCCTTCGATGGCGAAATTGGGGCAGCTCCTCGCTGCGATCGAGAACCCGAGGCTGCGCGAGCAGCTGATTCGGGAGGTCAAAAACCTGAAGGACCGAATGCGGTTCGGCCTTGGCTACGAGCGCCATGTCGGAGGCGCGTCGGCCGGGTTCGGCTACCTGATCGACACTCTCGGCCCGAGCCTGTTCGGGGCCGGATGATCCGGCGCCTGCTCGCCCTCGCCGCGCTCGCGGGCGTTCTGACCGGCGGCGTTCTGCGCCTGCTCGGGGACGCCGGCCCGGCGCACGTTGTCTGGGCGGCGTCGACAGCGCTGATGCTCGTCCCGCTGACCTGGTCGGTCGCGCGCACGCTCTGGCGGCGCGACGTCGGCGTCGACGCGATCGCGCTGGTCGCGATGGCGTCGACGCTGGCGACGGGCGAGTACCTGGCCGGCGCGGTCGTCGCCGTCATGCTCGCCGGCGGCAACGCGCTCGAGGAGTACGCGGCTGGGCGGGCCCGGCGCGAGCTGACGAAGCTGCTCGAGCGCGCGCCGCGGATCGCGCACCGTCGCCGCGACGGCGCCGTCGAGGAGGTGCCCGTCGACGAGCTTCTTCCCGGAGACATCGTCGTCGTCCGGGCCGGCGAGGTGATTCCTGTCGACGGCGTCGCCGTCGGCGAGGCTCTCGTCGACGAGGCTGCGCTGACGGGCGAGCCGCTGCCGGTTTCCTACGCCGCCGCCAGCGAGTTGCGAAGCGGGTCGGCGAACGCCGGCGAGGCGTTCGACCTGCGCGCGACGCGGCTCGCCGCGCAGAGCGCCTACGCGGCGATCGTGCGCCTCGTCCGGGAGGCCGAGACGCAGCGCGCGCCGTTCGTTCGCATGGCCGACCGCTATGCCGCCTTCTTCCTCCCGCTCGCGCTCGCGATCGCCGGGATCGCCTGGGCGGCGTCGGGGGACGCGGTCCGCTTCGTCGCCGTGATGGTCGTCGCCACGCCGTGTCCGCTGATCCTGGCCGCGCCGATCGCGCTGATCTCGGGCGTCTCCCGCGCCGCGCGGCGCGGGGTGATCGTGAAGGGTGGCGGCGTGATCGAGAAGCTCGGCAGGGCGCGCACGGTGTTGTTCGATAAGACCGGCACGCTGACGCTCGGGCGACCCGCGCTCGAGCGGGTCCTCACCTTCGACGGGATCGGCCGCGACGAGCTGCTGCGCCTCGCCGCCTCGGTCGACCAGCTGTCCGCGCACGTCCTCGCGGAAGCGCTCGTCCACGCGGCGCAGGAGCGCGGCCTCGAGCTCGCCTCGCCGGGGGACGTCGAGGAAGGCCGCGGGCAGGGGATCGAGGGGCATGTGGATGGCCGGAGCGTGGCCGTCGGCAGCCCGGCGTGGCTGCGCGAGCGCGGCTACGCCGGCGCCGAGGAGGCGGCGCGCGCGCTCGACGCGAACCATGATCCGGGGACAGCAACGATCCTCGTCGGCGTGGACGGCGAGCTCGCCGGCGCGGTCGTGATGGGAGACTCCCTCCGAGAGGACGCCCACGAGCTCGTCGAGCGCCTGCGGTCGCTCGGCGTGAGGCACATCGCTGTGGTGACCGGCGATCGCACGGCGGTCGCCGAGGAGGTCGGGCGGCAGATCGGCGCCGATCGCGTCTACGCCGAGCAGTCCCCTGAGGGGAAGCTCGACATGGTTCGCGCGCTCCGCGAGCAGCGAGAGCTGACGCCGGTGGTGATGGTCGGCGACGGTGTCAACGACGCCCCCGCGCTCGCGCTCGCCGACGTTGGCATCGCAATGGGCACCGCCGGCGCGACGGTCGCGTCCGAGACGGCCGACGCCGTGATCATGCGCGACCGCATCGACAAGGTCGTCGAGGCAATTCAGATCGGAAAGCGGTCGCTGGCGATCGCGCGCCAGAGCATGATCGCCGGCATCGTCCTCTCGCTGGTAGCGATGGCCTTCGCGGCCGCAGGCGTGATCGCTCCGGTCGTCGGTGCGCTGCTCCAGGAGGCGATCGACGTCGCCGTCATCGCCAACGCGCTGCGCGCATTGCGTGCGTAATACGCGCCCCTCGAAAAGCCTGGTCGGGTGCGACATCCATGCGACTTGCCGTCGGCGCCGAGCCGCGGCCGACCTTCGTTCGTGTCTCCTCGCTCGAGCGCGCGGCCTGAAGTCTGCGGCCAACTACGCAGGCGGGATCGGCGTCGGCCCGGATCCGCACGGGCCTGCGCGCACGGATCATCGGAGCACCACGCCACCCTTGAAGGAGGAGCACGATGAAGAAGATTCTCGTCGCCACCGATGGCTCACCCTCGTCCGCGGAAGCTGTGGCTTTCGGCGTCGAGCTGGCGGCCGAGCACGAGGCGGAGCTGATCTTCGTGTACGTCGTGCCCATGCTGGACGTCGTCCCGGTCACCGGCTTCGGTGGCATCGGCGGCGCCTTCCCGCATGAGCCGAGCGAGCACGATCACGAGCTGCTCGACGAGGCGGCGTCCGTCGCTGCCGAGCATGCGATCGTCTCGACGACGGCGCTGCTGCGGGGCGACACGGTCGATGAGATCGTCGCCTACGCCGACTCGCACGACGTCGACCTGATCGTCGTCGGCTCGCGCGGCCACGGCGCGATCGCTGGCGCTCTGCTCGGCAGCGTGTCGCGCGGCGTCCTCGGCGAGTCGAAGCGGCCCGTCCTAATCGTCCGCGCCGCGACTGTCGCCGCCCCCGCTGCGAACTAGAGGCTCGTCGTGAATCAGCCTGCCTCCGGCGTCGACCTCTACTGGCTTGAAGGGCGCCAATATTGGTGTCGCCGCTCCTTGAGGCGAGGGCTGGGAGGATCGGCGGCATGGTCTTCTCGTTCCTCTACCTCGCTGTACGGGCTGTGTTCGGTGCGCTTGTTCGTAGCCGTCGTGGTCTGCATGTGAAAGACATTGAGCTGCTGGTGTTGCGCCACGAGCTCGAGATCCTGCGCCGGCAGGTCGCGCGGCCGAAGCTCGGCACGGTTGATCGGGCGCTATTGGCAGCCGCAGCTTGTTACCTGCCGCGCTCGTCTCGAGGTGTGCTTCTGGTGACTCCACGGACGCTGCTTCGTTGGCATCGGGCGCTGGTGCGCCGAAGCTGGCGGCAACCGCGCGGCCGGCGCGGGCGCCCGCCGCTGTCGGCCGAGTTGCGGGAGCTGGTGCTGCGGCTCGCGCGCGAGAATCCGCGCTGGGGCCATCGGCGCATCTGCGGCGAGCTGGCCAAGCTCGGCTTCCGGGTCTCGCCAACGAGCATCCGTCGGCTGCTCGCGCAAGCGCGAATGGAGCCGGCGCCGCGGCGAGGCGGACCGAGCTGGCGCGAATTCTTACGCGCGCAGGCTGCGAGCATCGTCGCGTGTGACTTCTTCACCGTCGAGAGCGTGTGCTTGCGCCGCTACTACGCGTTGTTCTTCATCGCGCACGCGAGCCGGCGTGTCTGGCTCGCTGGCTGCACAACCAACCCAACGGGTGCCTGGGTGACCCAGCAGGCGCGCAACCTCGGGCTCGACTTCGCCGACGAGGGCATCCGTTTCCTGATCCGCGACCGAGACAGCAAATACAGCGGCCCCTCAGACGAGCTCTTCCGCAGCGAAGGTATCCGGATCGTGAAGACACCGGTGCGGGCGCCGAAGGCGAACGCGATCGCGGCGCGCTTCGTCCGAACGGTGCGCGGCGAGTGTCTGGACTGGCTGCTGATCCTCAACCGCCGTCACCTCGAGCACGTCCTGCGAGTCTACGTCGACCACTACAACACGCAAAGGCCACATCGAGCGCTCGAACTCCGGCCGCCTGAGCCGGACGAACGACGAGGAGAACCATCCGAGGGCGACATCCGCCGCCGCGACCGACTCGGCGGCCTTGTCCACGAGTACTACCGAGCCGCCGCTTGAGGCGCGACACGAATAATGGCGCCCTTCAGGCTCGAGCTCGTCCGCCTGAAGCGCCGCTACGCCGACGCCGGCTCCCGCTCGCCGGCGGCGAGCTGCCCGACTACCTGCCGGTGCTGCTCGAGTTCGCCGCGCTCGCACCCGCAGAAGGGGAGGTGCTGCTGAACGAGCTGCGGGCACCGTCGGAGCTCGTCCGCTCCCGGTTGCACCAGACCGCGAGCCCTTACGCCGACCCGCTCGACGCCCTCGTCACGGCGCTCCCGAAGCCGGCCAGGGCGCAGCTCGCCGCGGCCCGCCGGATGGCCGAGGCGGGGCCGCCCGCGGAGCTCGTCGGCCTCGAGCCCTTCACGGCCGCCGCGTCATGAGTCGTCTCGACTTCCTCCTCTGCTCGGCAGCCTCCTCTTCCACTTCGGCATCCTCGTCCCACGTTCGTGGACGGAGGCAGTCGGGATCGGCGACACGGGGTACCACGGGATCGCCGCGCTCGCCGGCAGCGTCTCGGGCGTGGCGATCGTCATCGGCTTCGCGATCCTCGTCTACCGTCGTCTTCGCGTCGGGCGGGTGCGCGCGACCACCACCCGCAGCGACCTCGTCCTCTACCCGTTCTCGCGGCAGCGATCCTGTTCGGGATGCTCGCAACCGTCTGGGGAACCGCGATCGACTGCTACGCCTACCACGACACCGTCAGCCCCTGGTTCCGCGGGATCTTCGCGCTCGACCCGCACGCCTCGCTGATGGCGCACGACTCGCTCGTATTCCAGGCCCACGCCGTCTCCGCCTGGCTCCTGCTCGCAACCTGGCCGTTCACCCGCCTCGTCCACGCCTAGAGCATCCCGATCGCCTACCTCGGCCGCGTGCCGATCCTCTATCGAGGCCGTAAGGCCCGAGGCGTGTTGCGCGAGGATGCCGGCAGCACACCGCTGCAGCCGCCGGAGCACGCGTACCGGGTGCCCATCGTCGAGGTCCAGGAATTCTCTGGCAAGTAGAACTCCGGGGTGACGTCGTACGAGATCGGCCTCGCCGTCCACATCTTCGGAGTCATGGTTTTCTCCGGGGGCGCGCTCCTCGTGGGCGTTGTGTCCGAGACGGCGAGGCGGCGGGGTCGTCCCAGCGAGGTCGCACTTTTGCTCGGGCTCACGCGGATCGGCGCGCTGATCGTCGTGGCCGGTGCAGTGCTCGTCGTCGGTGCCGGGCTCTGGCTTGCCGGTGAGGTCGACCAGTTCGGGGAAGCCTGGTTACTTACGTCGCTCGGGCTGTTCGTCGCCGCACTCGTCCTCGGCGCTCTTGGAGGGCAGCGGCCGAAGCACGCCCGCCTGCTGGCGACGAGGCTCGCGGACGCCGGCGACGAGATGACGCCAGAGCTCCGCCGGCTGCTGGACGACCCACTCTCACTGGTCGCGAACTACGGCTCGAGTTTGCTCGTCGTCGTGATCCTCGTGCTCATGGTCTGGCAGCCGGGGCGCTGAGGAAGCCGCTGGCTGGCCAGGTCGTCAGGCAGGGCTTCATCGGCCGCCGCATCCTGCTCTTCCTCCGCCGGGCGGTCACGATGCTCCCGGCACTCGTCATCGTCGCCGTGGGCGTCGATCCGTCCAGAGCGCTCGTGCTGAGCCAAGGTCGTCCTCTCTTTCGGGATTCCGCTCGCCCTGATTCCGCTCGTCATCTTCTGCCGCGACGGAGCCTGATGGCTCGCTGGCGAACCGCCGAGGCACGACGATGGCGCCCGCCGTCGTAGCTACGCTCATCGTCGCGCTCAACGCGTTCTTGCTTGCGGGCACGCTCGGGGTTCTCGACGTGTGAAGATTCCGGGCTCGGGGGACCCCAGCTACACGGCGGTATCGGTCCGACTCTTCCACTGCGTCGACGACCACGCACCGCTCGACTACGTTGAGCTGTACCCACGCGACGACATCGAGACGAATACCGCACACGCTCGAGCGGGCGGTCCATTTCTGCGCCGAGCTCGACTCGACCTGCCCGAGGCAGCGGCGCGCTCGGCCACTCCGCGAGCGAAGACAGTCAAGCCACTTGGCGTCGCGGGCTCGGCGGAGAGAGACGGTAGGTGGCGACAGCCCCGATCCCGCACATTGGGCAGCAAGCCAGCTCGCCCGTCAGCCCGCGCCGAAGATCGACGGCGCACCGCCACGCCTCGCAGAAACAGAGCGCGAAGCAGTTCGGCCCGAGATCCGGGCACATCGGCCGCACCTTCCGCTCGAGAGGAAGAACATCGCCGCCCATCGGCATCACTGGACATCGTAGTCGAAGTAACGATCGGCACGACTACACCACGGAATGCGACTGACGGTCTCAACCAAGCTGCATGGCTCCGCTACGGAGAGGTGTGGGTCATGCCCGGCATCTGCTCGCCGCCGGACATGGTGTGCATCTGCCCGGTCATCGTCTGGCCGTTCGACATTGTGTGGTCCATCGTCGAGTCGGTGTCCGTCGACCCGGTCATCATCTGGCCGTTGGGCATCGTGTGCACGTTGCCGGCGCCGGAGTCGTTGCCGGTGAAGGCCAGCGCGCCGACCAGGGCGACGGCGAAGAGGACGACGGCGCCGACGATGATCGAGATCATCTGCTTGTTCATCTCAACCTCCTTTCCTAGGCGACGTCGACGACCGTCAGCAGGCCGCCGGGTCCTTCACCGTTGTTTGTCAGGTGGTGGCCGATGTGGCAGTGGAAGACCCACTTGCCGGGGTTGTCGGCCGTGAACAGCAGGTCGTAGCGCTCGCCGGGGGCGACGTCAACGACGTCGGCGTCGTAAGGCGAGGCCAGCGGCGCGCCGTCCTTGGCGACGACCTTGAAGCTCATCCCGTGCAGGTGCATCGGGTGGGTGAACTGCATGCCGCCGACCACGCGCAAGAGGACGCGCTGGCCGCGGCGAACCTTGATCGGCTCGGTCGCGGGATACGCCTTGCCGTTGATGGTGAAGTAGTTCGGAAACGAGCCCTCCATCTGCATCGGCGGGCGCGTGTCACCGCTCTGCGGGTCGAGGTTCCACTCGCCGAGGAGGATCGTTCGCTCGAGGTCGTAGACCGGCGTGGTCGGCGACTCGATCACGAACGGCGCCGACAGGCCGAGGCCGACCTGGCGGTCCTCGTCGAAGTGCGAGTGGTACATGAAGGTGCCGCCCCTGGAAGCGTCGGCTGTCGGCAGGGCGCGGAACTCGTAGGTGAACGACGCGCCGGGCTCGATCGGCTTCTGGGTCACGTCGGGGACGCCGTCCATCGCGTTCGGGACGGCGATGCCGTGCCAGTGGACGGTCGTCGGCTCGGGCAGCTCGTTCTCGACCACGATTCGCACATTCTGCCCGTAGGGGACGCGGATCTCAGGGCCGGGGACGGTGCCGTTGTAGGTCCAGGCGGTGACGCGGACGCGGGGCAGGATCTCCCACTTGACCGCCTTCGCGGTCAGGTTGAAGACCCAGGTGTCGCCGTCGGTCGTGTGGGTGAGCCGCTGGCCGCCGCGGGCCGCGGTGGCGTCCAGCACTCCCTCTTGCGAGGCGGCGGCGCCGTGCTCCATTCCGGACATCGCCGAGCCGTCCATCGTATGGCCGCCGGTCTGGCTCAGCTGCATCTCGGTCGCCGCGGCGTCGCCGTCGCCGCCTGCGCGGACGGTGGCGACCAGTGCCAACGCCAGCGCGAGGGCGGCGACCAGGGCGGCGCCGGCGGCGAGATAGAAGGTCGAGCGGGTCTTCATCGGATCCTTTCCAGTCGAGTCGTCGCAACGTAGACCGCCCGCTTGAAGGACCTGTGAAGCGCACGGCGCCCAAGCTTCCGTCGGCACGCCCGCAGCGGTGACGGCTTCTTCGCTCGCTCACTGCCGGCCACCAGAGCCGCCCTCTGACTGTGACCAAGACGGCGCTGGATCGCGCCGATGCGCTCGCAGCCGAACTCGCGTAGCCGAAGCCCTGCCCGTTCCGGATGACGACCGAGTCGAGGAAGCTCGTGTAATCAGCCGCCGCCGGCCCCTCGCGCCGCCTCTCCGCAAGCGGAGACCTCGATAGCGAGCAGTGGACTCTTGTGCTCTCTGCTTCCGGTTCGCGTCGAGCCCTCAGCGGGAACGAGGAGAGAAACCCGAAACAATCAGTGGTTGTCGCACCGAACTCGCGGGTTTTCCCCGTTGACAAGGGCGCCGCGGTGATCCATCCTCCACGGTCATCGCGACTCCAGCTGAACGCACCGACGGCTCAGCGGAGCGCCCTGGGCGCGTGAGCTCGTGGCTCGACGAGCGCTTCGGCCTCTCGGGCCTCGCCTATCCGATCCCTCGCCACGCCAACACCCTGGCGCACACGCTCGGCGGGATTACGGCCGGCGCGTTCGTGCTCCTCGTCGTCACGGGCATCTACCTGGTGCAGTTCTACGATCCCACGGAGGCGGGTGCGCACGCGAGCGTTGTCGCGATCAGCCAGGACCCCGACCAGGCGATCGTCCGCAGCCTTCACTTCTGGCTCGCCAACATCTTCATGGCGACGCTCTTCGCGCACCTGGTACGCACCTTCGTTGCAGCCACGTACAAGCGTCCTCGCGAGGGCACCTGGCTGGTGGGGGTCGTCCTCTTCGCGGTCGCCGGCGGGCTTCTCTACACGGGCACGATCCTCAAATGGGACCAGGAGGCGCTCGAGGCGCTCGAGCACAACAGCGAGATCGCGAAGCTTCTCGGCTTTCTCGGCTTTTGGTTCTCCGCTGAGTTCAGCGACAACCTGGCGCTCCTCACGCGCGACTACATCGCCCACGTCAGCATCCTGCCGTTCTTCCTTGTGGGCCTGCTCGGCGTCCATCTCCTGCTGGTCAAGCGGCTCAAGATCGCCCCGCTGCCGTGGGGGACGGCCGAGCAGGTGGCGGAGCGCGAGCGCGACGAGGAGCGGCTGCCCTTCACCACCCACCTTGCCCGCATCGGCTACTGGACGCTTGTCGCGCTCGCGCTCGCACTCGTGCTCACTGCCCTCAGGCCGACGGGTATCGGCCCGGAGGGCGTCGAGGGGATCGAGATCACGAAGCCGCCCTGGTACTTCCTGTGGCTCTATCCGTTCGAGAACTGGTTCGGGCTGAAGGCGCTCGTCGTCGGTCCCGCCGTCCTTCTCGGCGGTCTCGCCCTTCTGCCCTTCCTCGACAGGAGCCGGGAACGCGATCCGCGGCGCAGGCGGCCGTGGATGGCGCTCGGCGTCGTCGTCCTGCTCGCCTGGGGCGCGCTTTCGCTCTACGCTTTCTTCACCGAGCCCGTCTCTCACGTTGGGGGCATGTGATGAGACCCCTGCTCCTCGCCTCCACCGTCTTTCTGCTGGCTCTCGTGTTCGCCACTTCGGCTGCGCCGCAGGGAGAGGAGGAAGGCGCGGACCAGCCTGCGAGGGCGCTCGCGATCCAGGCGCTCGCCATCCTCGAGCAGGGGGGCTCGCACGAGGAGGCGATGGCGAAGCTCGAGCTGGCCGGTCAGGCGGAGGACAAAGAGGGGGTCAAGCCCCCGGTGCTCGAGGAAGCGATGGCGGCGCTCGAAGCGGAGGATCCGGCCCGCGGCGAAGAGCTCCTCAAGACAGCGTTCACCAGCGAGAACATCCACGTCGTCGGCGTGACGGTCCCGCCGGGACTCAAGACGGCGCGGGTGGCAGCCGGGATCGCGGGCGGCGGCGTCCTCCTACTTGCCGGCTTCGGGCTCGTCCGCCGCAGGCGCCTCGACCGGCGCGCAGGGGCCGCGTAGGATCCCGCGCCGGCGAGCAAAGTCGCGGCGACGTTCTGGTCGATCGGGCGCGCGTGCTCCGGCCGGGGCGGCCGGCTCGTGACGTTCACTCCCACGACGTCGCGATCGCGTGCACGGTTTGTGCGCGAGGTAGTCGGCGATCTCGTCGGGGCGGAGCTCGAGCGCCTGGCCCTGCATCGCGTTGTGGATTCGCTTCGTGACGGCGAAGAACTCGGCGTCGGAGCAGACGACGCGCCACCCGACCTCGGACGACAGCGGCTCGGCGACACCGCCGCCGTAGGCGGTCGCGCCAACTGCAGGGTGAATCGACGAACGCGAACGGCGGCGGGCGCTTGCTTACGGACGGCCGCCGCCGTGCGGCGTCAGTGCATCGCGCGCATGTGCTCGACCATCGCGCCGAAGTTGGCGAAGGCCATCGTCATGCCGTCGTGCGTGCAGGTAACGGCCGGAGCGTCTGCGCGTGTGCCAAGCCCTTGCGCGCACATCGCGACGTGCTGACCGAACGGGTTGGCGGCGACGGCGTTCGTCGAGGCAACGCCGGCCAGGACTGCAGCGGCAACAGCGGCAACGGTGAGGCGGCGGAAGCTGCGCATAGTTTTCTCCTTTCTCTTGAGCCCGCTTAGGATAGACGGCCGATGTGAAGCGGCCGTGAAGCGGACGCCGTCGCCGCGCGATCTGCGGACGCCCCGCCGACTCCGTCCGTAGAAACCACGGAACCGGCGCGTCATGGGCGCCGATTTCACCGCCCCTTCATACGCGTGCCCGACCTTCCGAACGTGCGCGCGACGACCGACACCCTGATCCTCGTCACCGGTGACGACTGCCATCTGTGCGAGCACGGCCGTCACGTCCTGGCTGCCCTCGGCGTTGACGCGCGCGAAGTTGCCGTCGACGGCGCTGAGGCCGCCGCGCTCGCCGCGCGCGGCATCCCGCTGGCGTTCCTCCCGGTCCTGACCGACGGCACGCGCCTGATCGCCTACGGGCGCTTCTCGGAGAAGCGTCTGCGCAGGGAGCTGGACTGTGAGTGACCTGCTCATGGCGGGCTCGCTGGCCGCGGCCTTCGCCGCCGGCATGGTTGCCTTCTTCGCCCCGTGTTGCGCCGGCGTGATGACGCCCGCCTACCTGGCGGCGATCGGCGGCGGGAGGCGCCTGCGCGTCGCTCGACCGACCGCAGTCTACGTCGCCGGCGTGGCGACGGTCGTGCTGCCGATCACGCTCGGCGCCGCCGTCCTCGCGTCGTACGTCTCGAAATGGCACCCCCAGCTATTCGCCATCGGCGGGCTGATGATGATCGCCGTCGCCGTCGCGTTGTGGCGCGGGACGATGCTGCCGATCGACGTCCCGCAGCCGAGGCTGACCGGATCGACCTTGTCCGTCTTCGGCCTCGGCCTCTTCTCCGGCGGCGCGACCGCCTGCTGCGCGCCGGTCTTGGCCGGGGCGATCGCCTTGTCGGCGACCAGCGGCACGATCGCCGGTGGCTTGGTGCTCGGCGGCGCCTACGTCGCGGGGATGATCGCGCCGCTGATCCCGCTCGCCCTGCTCTACGGCGAGGCGAGGAAGAAGGTGCGGGACCCGCGAGTGACGCTGCGTCTCGGCGCGCACGCGAAGCGCATTGGACTGATGAAGCTGGCCGGCGTCGTCATCTTCGCCGGCTTTGGCGTGCTCTTCATCACGCTCGCCCTGACCGGCAACTCGGACACCGCGCCCGGTTTCCAGGCGGCGATGGGGCGGTGGATGCGCGAGCTGTCCGACTATCTCGACGAGGTGCCGAACGTCGTCTCGTTGCCGGTCTTGGCTTTCCTGCTGGCCGGCTTCGCCTACGCAGTCGTGAGAGGAGGTGGCAGCCATGAGCGGCAAGAAGGCTAAGGCCGCCCGCCAGGCGGCTCGTGCTGCGGCACCTCCGCCGAGGTCGAAGGGCGCCAAGGCGTCGAGCTTCTGGGCCTCGTGGAAGGGAGGACTGGTCGGGCTGGCCGTCGTCGCGGTCGTCGGCGCCAGCTTCATCCTGCCGGACGCGTTCGACAAGCAGAGCGCGCCGGCCGTCTCGGAGGGCCACGCCGGCATGGCGGCCGCGTCTGAGGGCGACGGACTGAAGCCCGGCTCGCCGGTGCCGATGTTCGCCGAGCGCGACGTCGAGACCGGCCAGGCGATCACGTCGAAGTCGCTCGAAGGCGAGAAGACGCTGCTCTTCTTCTCCGAGGGCGTCATGTGTCAGGCCTGCTTCGCGCAGATCAAGGGCCTCGAGCAGATGAGCGCCGAGCTCGACAGGCGCGGCATCGAGCTGGTGTCGATCACGCCCGACTCGCCGGCCGATCTGAAGCAAGCCGTCGACCAGTACGGGATCGAGACCCCGATGATCGCCGACGAGGACCGCGACATGTCGGCCGCGTTCGACACGCTCGGGCGCGGGATGCACGCCGACACGCCGGCCCACGCCTTCGTCCTGATCGAGCAGGGCAAGGTGCTCTGGTACCGGGACTACTGGCTTCCGCCGTCCCGGACGATGTACGTCGAGCCGGCGAAGGTGCTCGCCGACCTCCCGTCCGCGTAGCGCTCCTGACCGCGGGGCGCCCGGCAAGTCTACGGCCTTCTACGGACTCAGATCAGGGCATGGCTGGAGGCCGAATTCATCCAAAATTCATAAGCTCGAGCCATCTTCGTCAGATGAGCAGCGAGCCGAACAAGAAGATCGTCGTCATCGACGACGACCCTTCGGTCCAGGAGGTCGTTCGCGCCTACCTCGAGCGCGACGGCTACCTGGTCTTCGTCGCCGGCACCGCTGCCGACGGCCTCGCGCTCGCCGCTCGCATCAAGCCGGGACTGATCGTCCTTGATCTGATGCTTCCCGACCGCTCCGGCGAAGACATCTGCCGGGAGATCCGCGAGCGCTCCGACGTGCCGATCCTGATGCTGACGGCCAAGGTGTCGGAGGACGAGCGGGTCGGCGGCCTCGCCTTGGGGGCCGACGACTACCTGACGAAGCCCTTCTCGCCGCGCGAGCTCGTCGGTCGCGCCCGCGCGATCCTGAGGCGGACACAGGGCGGCACGCAGCCGCTCGTCGAACTGCTGTCGTTCGACGACGGAGCGCTCGAGATCGACACCGTCCAGCACGAGGTGCGCCGCGACGGCGAGCCGGTCGAGCTGACGCCGAACGAGTACAAGCTCCTGACGACCCTGGCCCGCTACCCCGGCCGCGCCTACTCGCGCTTCGAGCTGATCAACCATGTCCAGGGCTACGAGTACGAGGGCTACGAGCGGACGATCGATGCCCACGTCAAGAACCTGCGCAAGAAGATCGAGCGCGACCCGAAGCACCCCCGTTACGTCGAGACGGTCTTCGGGCTCGGTTACCGGCTGGCCAAGCGATGAGTCGGCTGCGCGGCCTGGGCCTGCGGGCGCGCCTCGTCGTCGCCTTGGTTGCTGTCGCGACGCTCGCGATCGGTGTCGCCACCGTCCTCGGCGACCTCGGACTGAAGCCGCGCCTGTCGGACACGGCGCACGCCCGTCTTGCGCGGGCGGCCGAGCACTTCGCTGAGGTGACGGCGGTCGTCTACATCGAATCCGGAAGCTGGGAGCGCGCGAAGCCGACGCTTCGCCACCTGGCCGCCCTGGACGAGCTGCACGCCGCTGTATCGGTCGACGGCCGTCTCGTCGTCGTCACCGACCCACTGACCGATGTGCGCGCGCAGGCGCCGATTCGCCTTGGCGAGCGCCGACTCGGCACGGTGACGATCTCGCCGGCGTCGGGGGAGCTGTTCACTCCGGAGGAGCGTGAGCTCCGCCGCTCGCTCGATCGCCTGCACCTGATCTCCGGCGGCGCCGCGATCGCCGCCGCGCTGGTCATCGCCTTCCTGCTCGCGGAGACGCTGACCCGGTCGCTGCGACAACTGCGCCACACGGCCGAGCGCATGGAGCGCGGGGAGGTAGACGTCCGCGTCGCTCCCGGCGGCGCGGCCGAGCTCGACGCGCTCGGGCGCGCCCTGAACCGCCTCGCCGAGACACTCGAGCACGAGGAAGAGATCCGGAAGGCGAACGCCGCTGACCTGGCGCATGAGCTGCGGACGCCGGTGAACGCGTTGCTGTCGCGGATCGAGGCCGCGCAGGACGGCGTCCTGACCGGTCCCGACAACTTCGAGGCGATGCACGCCGAGGCGCTGCGGTTGACGCGGCTGCTTGACGACCTGGCGCGGCTGGCCGACGCCGAGCGGCCGGGTCTGTTGCTCGACAAGCGCCCCGTCGATCTCGCGGCTGTCGCCAGGCGTGTTGCCGAGTCGTTCGCGCCACGCTTCGACGACACCGGCGTCGCGCTCGTCGTCGACGCCGCCCTGGTCGAGGTTCTCGGCGACGAGGATCGCCTCGAGCAGATCGCGACCAACCTGATCGCCAACGCTTGGCGCTACACCGAGTCCGGCGAGGTCCGCCTGCGGGTCGCGAGAGACGGCGACGACGCCGTTCTCGAGGTCTCCGATTCCGGCGTCGGCATCGCCCCCGAGGACCTGCGCCACATCTTCACCCGTTTCTGGCGCGGCGACCGCTCGCGCTCACGCGCCACCGGCGGCGCCGGCATCGGCCTGGCGATCGTGCGCGAGCTGGTTCGCGCCCACGACGGACGGGTCGACGTCGACAGCACGCCCGGCCACGGCTCGACCTTCCGCGTCGTCCTGCCGGCGGTCAAGGGAGCGCGGCCGGTGCGAGAGGCGTCGCCGGCGGCGCGTTAGTCCCGACCAAAAAGCATCGAACCGACAGACCAATTTCGTCGGTTCTTCACCTCGCCGCTCCATCTTCAGGTGGTAGACACGAACTGAAAGGAGTAGCGATGAGCGCTTACCTGTTTCTCCTCCTCGTCCTCGCCTGCCCGCTGCTGATGTGGCTGATGATGCGCGGCGGCCATGGCCACGGCGGCCACGGCCACGCCAGCAAGCCCGCGTCCACCGACGACCTGCGCCGCCGGCGCGACGAGCTCGACCGCGAGATCGCCGCACGGGAGGGGCGCTAGGGAGGACGACGACGATGTTGCAGTCGCTGAGACGTAGCCGTCAGCCGATCCCGGTGCCGGCGACGCGTATCCGTGTCCGCGGCGGCTACCACCCCGACACGATCTACGCGCGCGCCGGAGAGCCGCTGCGGCTGACCTTCCGGCGCGAGGAGACGGCGCCGTGCTCCGAGCGGGTCGTCTTCCCTGACTTCGGCAAGAGCGCGATGCTGCCGCCCTACCAGGACGTGACCATCGAGCTCGCGCCGGCGCGCGCCGGCGCCTACGAGTTCACTTGCCAGATGGGCATGCTGCACGGGCGGCTCATTGTCGAGGAGCGGCGATGATCGGGCTCGGCCCCCACACGATGACCGCGGGCGACTGGGTCTTCCTCGTCGCCCTCCAGATCGGACTCATCGCGCTCGCCGTGTTCGCGATCTTGCTCGCAGTGCACGCGACAGGGAGCGTGCGATGAACGACTACGGCTACGGCCTCTGGGCGCTGGTCGTCTTCAACTCGCTGCTGTTCATCGTCTTCGCGGCGAGCTTCTTCCATCCGAAGTCGAAGCGCGACTGGCGCGCCTTGGGCGGCTTCTCGGCGTTCGTCGTCGCCCTGTTTACCGAGATGTACGGCTACCCGCTGACGGTCTACCTGCTGACCGGGCCGCTCGGCGGTCTCATCCCCGGCGTCAACCTGTCGCACGACGCCGGGCACCTGTGGACCGACCTGATCGGGTGGAAGGGCGACCCCCACGTCTCGCCGTTCCACCTGGCCAGCTACGCCTTCATCATCGGTGGCTTCTGGCTGATCGCCGCCGCTTGGAAGGTCCTCTACGCGGCGCAGAAGAACGGCGTGCTGGCGGCGGCCGGACCGTATGCCCGCGTCCGCCATCCGCAGTACCTCGGCTTCATCCTGATCATGGTCGGTTTCCTGCTGCAGTGGCCGACGTTCGTGACGCTGGTCATGTTCCCGATTCTGTTGGTCGTCTACGGGCGCCTGGCGGCGCGCGAGGAACGCGACGTCCGCGCTGAGTTCGGCCCCGCCTACGACGCCTACGCGGCGAGGACGCTACGCTTCCTGCCGCACCTGCGTGATCTCGGCGGCGGCACCAAGACACCGCAGTCGCGAGGGCTCGGGCGATGAGCGTCCTGACCGATGTGACCACTCCACGTGGCGGTGTCGTTCGCCGCGCGGCGCGGCGGGCCTGGGCCGTACTGGTCGCCGTCTGGGGCGCCTTCATCGGCCTCGCGCCGCACGTCCTCCACCACGTCGGTCCGCTGGCCGGCGCGGCCCTGCTCGCCGGTACCGGCGGCACAGTGCTGTTCGCGGCGATCGGCTTCGTCGCCGCGATTCCGTTCTTGCTTCGCCTCCGCCGCCGCTTCCGCACCTGGCGCGCCCCGGCGATCGCGCTGGCCGTCTTCGCCGTGATGTTCTCCCTGTCGTCGTTCGTGATCGGACCGGCGATTTCCGGCGGAGGTGACCAGCCGCCCGCGCGGCCGGGGATCGAGCAGCCGGCGGGCCACGACCAGCATCACTGATCGCTCCCGCACCCGAACGGCGTTCGCCGCCGGCGGCCGGGTACCCGTCGCCCGGCGACAGCTGCTCAATGAGCCGGCCAAGCTCGTCGCGACGGCTCTCCTCGACGCGCTCGGCCTCGCAGGGCGGCGGGAGTTCGGCGTCGACCAGCTCTCGGGCGGTGAGAAGCAGTCGCGCGGCTGCCGCGAGCTCGTCGCCGTGGCCGTCCCGTACGCCCGCTCGCTTCGCGTCGAGGAGCGCGCGGCCGCGCTGTACGAGCTCGGCCGGCGCTGGCGGCCGCTCGGCTGGGGCGCGCTCGCGATCCTCGTCGTGACGGGACTGCCGTCGGCCTACGAGCACGGCGCACTCGGCCAGGAGGCGCTCCTACAGAGCGACTCCGGCCGCCTACTCCTCCTCAAGGGCGCGCTGGTCGTCGTGCTCGTCGCCTTCGCCGCCCTGCACGACTTCATGCTCGCGCCGCGCCTCGCCCGGCAGATCCGGGCGCGGCACCCGCATACGGCGCGGCCGTTGCTCGTTCGGGTCGGGTGGGCGAGCTTCGCTCTCACGCTCGCGGTCCCCGTCCTTGGCGTCGTGCTGACGTCCGAGCTCAGCCACCGCTAAAGGCGCCGGCCTCGGGCGTTCACGGCCCCTGCTGGGGCGACTCGCGCGCGGCCAGGTCGATCTCCACCTCAACGGCGCCGGATCCGAGCGGTGGAGCGGGCGGGACGGCGAGCCCCGTCCAGGCCGCAAGGAAGGGAGCGAGATGGCGACCGGCGATCTTGCCCGGCGGCCACCAGAGCGGCTCGGTCGCGGCGGTCGACGTCTCGCCGTGACCGCCGCCCATCTCCGCCCTCAGGTACCGGGGGACCCCTCCGGTGAGGAGGAGGCCGCGCAGCACCGGCCGGAAGGGCCTAGGTGACACAGCCGCGCCGGCGTGGGCCGCGATCGCCTCGGCGGCCGCGTCGGCCTGCTGGGCGGCGATGCCTCCCTGCTTCACCGGGAAGGCGGTGACGTCCCCGGCGGCGAAGACGTCCGGCGCGCCCTCGACGCGGCCGAAGGCGTCGCTCTGGATGAAGCCCTCGTCGGTGTGCGGGACTCCGGCGATGAAGGGGCCCTTGAGACGCGGGAGCGTCAGCACGCGGTCGGCGGGCAGGCTCCCCTCGGGCACGAGCCGGAGCCTGCCCGCCTCCACCGCGGCCGGGTAGACACCGGACCGGAGGGCGATCCCTCGTGCCTCGAGCAGCTCTCGCATCGCCTCGCTCGCGGCCGGGCCGAAGAGGGCGAGGGGGGCTTCCTCGTGCGTGGCGAGGGTGACGTTGACGCCGGTCGCCCCGTGCGCGGCGAGATCGGCGGCCGTGAGCAGGGCGAGCTCGTACAGCGGAAGCGCCCAGGTGGCGCCGCCGGGGAGCGCGAACACCAGATCCCTGAACCGGCCGGCGCGGGCGTCCGCGAGCAGCGCGCGAACGGCGTCGCTGTCCTCCGATCCGCGGAAGGTGAACGCTCCCGGCAGCGCCTCGCGCGTGCGGGCGCCGCAGGCGATCAACAGGACGTCGTAGCCGAGCTCCGCCCCCGACCGGTGCGAGCGACGTGCCGGCGGGCATCGACGGCGGTGAGAGCGCCGCGGAGAAGACGGGCGCCGCCGGCGCTCGCGAGTGCGGCGAGCTCGAAGCGGTGCACCTCGCCGATCCCGAAGGGCTCGGCCACGGCGAGCGGCCGGTAGCAGAAGTGGCTCTCGGGGGCGAGCAGCTCGACCGCGACTCGCTCCTCGGCGAGAGCGCGCAGCGCGAGCATCGCCTCGAGCGAGGCGACCCCGCCGCCTGCGATCAGGACACGTAGGCGCTCGCCCGACCGCCGGCGCACCGACCGGCCGAGGGGATCCGTCTGTTCGATCGACATCGCCGAGGCCACGCGCTCGGCGAGCTCGTGGAGCGTGCCGGGGCCGTCGATGGTCGAGATGCGAATCGCGCGGCCGGCCGTCCGCTCGAGCACGAGGGTCGGCCGGCCCTCGATCCGATCCTCGGCACCGTGCCCGACCCGTACGGCGACGAGAGCGTCGTAGGGGAGCCTCCTCCGCGAAGGGTGACTGCGCGGGGCCGCTCCCTCCAGCAGCAGATGCCTCGGAGCGAGCTCGAGCTTCCCGACACGGGCGCGAGCGTTCCCCTCGCGCCAGACCACCGCGTAGGTCGAGCCGGGCATGCGGGGATCGTCGCGTCTCGGGTGCAGGGCGGGCATCGGGAGAGGCACCGATTCGGGCTGCGGAAAGTCCGCAAGCTCGACGCCGCCACAGGGGATCTGATCGAGATTGATCACGCGCTCGCCGACGCTCGGCGCGAGCGTGACGTCCGCCGTGCGACTCGGGCTCACGAAACAGGGCACGTACGGGATCCGGACGGCGGTCGAGCTCGCCGGAGACCCGTTCGAGCTACGTAAACGCCGCGAGAGTCGCTCCAGCCGCACCTCAAAACCTCTCATGACTCGCCAAGCCGGCTTCGACCGTCGTGAGCAGAGCGATCGGGTTGCGGATGCAGTAGGCGCCGGGGCAGCGCTCGTCGGCGAGGCGCTTGAGCCGTTCGATCGTCTCGGCGGGGGCGTCGGTGTCGATCTGCAAGGTCCAGCGGATCTCGTCGACGGGTGGGTTGCCGCTTGATGCCCTAGCTCGTGCCCCCGGTCGAGGGCGGCTCCGGCCGCCCTCGACGTTTCTTCAAGGAGGAGGCAATGCCCAGCAGCATCGACTTCGATCAGGTCAGGCGGCGTCTCGCCGCGGGCGAGGGCGGTTACGAGGTCGTCCATACCTCGCCCGGCCTCGAGCTCGGCGTCTACGTCCTCGTGGCTCCCGAGCCCGACCGCCAGCAGCCGCACGAAGACGATGAGGTCTACGTCGTGCTTGAGGGAAGCGGCGTGCTCGAGATCGAGGGCGAGACGGTGACGCTCGAGGAAGGCCAGGCGGTGTTCGTGCCGGCCGGCGCCGAGCACCGCTTCGTCGGCTACGAGCACCTTAGCGTGCTCGTCATCTTCGCCCAGCCCAACAGCCCCGACTGAGCATGGACGTGCCCGGGGCGCTCGCCATCTTCGCCGCCGCGCTGGCGACGGCGCTCGCGACCGGGCTCGGGGCGGCCCCGTTTCTGTTCGCCACCCGTCTCGCGCGCTCCAGGTCGGCCTGGCCGACGCGCTCGCGGCGGGGTTCATGCTGGCCGCGAGCGTTCTTCTCTTCTACACGGGCGCCCGCGAGAATACGTTGCGCACGATCGGCGGTGCCCTCATCGGCGTGCTCTTCGTCGCCTGCTCCTCGCGGCTGCTGTCCGGGCGCAAGAACGCCCACTTCGGGGCCCTCGCCGGCGCCGATGCCCGCAAGGCGCTCCTCCTCGTCGCCTTGATGACAGTCCACTCGTTCGCCGAGGGCGTTGGCGTCTCCTTCGGCGACGGCGAAGGGCTCGGCCTCGTAGCGGCGATCGCCATCGCCATTCACAACATCCCTGAGGGGCTGGCGATCAGCCTGGTGCTCGTCCCTCAGGGTGTGGGCGTTCTTCGCGCCGCCGGCTGGAGTGTCTTCTCGAGCCTGCCGCAGCCACTCGTCGCGGTCTGCATTCCTGTTCGTCGCCTTGTTCGAGGGGCTCGTACCCCTCGGTCTCGGCTTCGCCGGTGGCGCCATGCTCTGGATGGTCACGGCCGAGGTCCATCCCGGACGCGCTGCGGGCGACCACGCGGAGAGGGTCGCTTTCGCGCTGGGGGCGTCGACGGCGGCGATGCTGGCGCTCGAGGCGCTGCTGCTCGCCTAGCGGCAGGTCGGCGGGTAATCCGCAAGCGGTGCGCGGCTCGGCACGGATGGGCGGACGTGCTGAGCAAGGGAGACTCGATCTTCCGATGGCCCCACGAGCCCTCAGCACCGCGCGCATTCCCTCGGCACCCGTATGGCGAGAAGCGTGATGGCGACACGGATCCTCGTCGCCGGCGGGGGCGTGGCAGCGCTGGAGGCCGTATTGGCGCTGCGCGCTCTCGCCGAGGAGCGCGTCGCGATCGAGCTCCTCGGGTCCGAGCCACACTTCTGGTACCGGCCGCTCTCGGTCGCTGAGCCCTTCGAGCTCGGGGAGGCACAGCACTACGAGCTGGGCGCGCTCGCGTCCGCCGCGGGTGCGACCTTCACCCTCGGAACGCTTGAGGGCGTCGACGCGGCTCGCCACCAGGCCAAGACCTCGGTCTGCGACATCTCCTATGACGCGCTGCTCGTCGCCGTGGGCGCCGTCCCGACCGTGGCTGTGCCCGGCGCGCTGACTTTCCGGGGCCCGGCCGACTCCGAGAAGATCCGCGGCCTGCTCGAGGAGCTCGCCGCCGGCGTGGTTCGGCGGGTGGCCTTCGTCGTGCCCTCTGGCGCGGTCTGGTCGCTACCCATCTACGAGCTGGCGTTGATGACGGCGGCGCATCTCGGCGCGCGCCAGATCCAGGGCGTCGAACTAGCCCTCGTCACTCCCGAGGACGAGCCACTGCAGCTCTTCGGCCGCGCCGGAAGCGAGGCGGTGCGGGAGCTGCTCGAGGAGCGGGGGATCGAGCTCGTCACCGGCGCCTACCCGGCCGAGGTCGTCGAGGGCGAGCTGCGGCTGGTGCCCGACGGGCAGATCGAGGCCGACCGCGTCGTTGCGCTGCCGCGCCTTCGCGGCCCGCGCCTCGACGGCTTGCCGCAGACGCTTGAGGGTTTCATCCCGGTCGACGCGCACGGCCGTGTGCGGGGCCTCGGAGACGTCTACGCCGCCGGCGACATCACGAGCTTCCCGGTCAAGCAGGGCGGTATCGCCGCGCAGATGGCGGACGCCGCTGCCGAGATGATCGCGGCGCAGGCCGGCGCCGACGTGAGGCCGGGGCCGTTCCGGCCGGTGCTGCGCGGGCTGCTCCTGACCGGCAGCCGGCCGCGCTACCTGCGCCACGAGCTGACCGGCGGGGCCGGCCCAACCGACACGGCCAGTCCCGAGCCGCTCTGGTGGCCGCCGGCGAAGATCGTCGGTCGCCACCTTGCCCCCTTCCTGGCCGGCGTTGCCGGTCTGGAGAGCCCGCCTGAGCCGACGCTGCCTCCGGGCGCCGTCGAGATCGAGCTCGAGCTCGCAACTCCGGAGCTCGATCGCTTCGCTTTACCCCGACTCGAGCTTCCCGACGCAGACGGCGACACGGTCGGCGAGGTGATGACTTCGGAGTTGCTGGTGGTGGCGCCCGAGGACACGCTCGGCGAGGTCGCAGAGAAGATGCGCGATCTCGACCTCGGCTCCGCCGCGGTCGCCGACGACGGACATCTGATCGGGATCCTCACTTCACGCGACCTGCTGCGCGCCTTCGCCGCCCGCGCCCATCCGAGCGAGGCGCGCGTGCGCGAGTGGATGACCGCCGAACCCGTCGCCGTCCCAGCCTCGGCACCGGTCGAGACAGCAGTCGTCCTCATGAGCGAGTACGGGGTCCATCACCTTCCGGTCGTCGAGGGCGAACGGCCGGTCGGGATGCTGGGCTTCCGGCAGGCGGCGCGCCGGGCGCGCGGGCGCGGCATCGGCCTCGGCTTCTGAGCCGGAAGACGCGCGAACAGACGCGTGCCGATCTTGCGGGAAAACCCGTAGCGAAGTGTGCGGTCATGTACGAGCGATCTGCGGCCAGGCCAGGGGGTTGGAAGAGCAGCCGCGTCCTAACGTTCGACTCAGCAACCCAAACAGTCCGAAGGAGATAACCCGCCATGGCTTCACATCCCGTAACCACGCACCGCCCTCGCGCCTCGGAGACCAGCTCGGGCGCCTTCTGGATGGTCGCAACGATGCTACTTGGCGTCGCCGTCGCCGTCGTCGGCTTCTTCGCGCTGCTGATGTGGGCTGATGCCCGTGAGTCGCGCGACGCGGCCGCGCAGCCGGCAGAGGCCGCCGCCCCGGCGACCGCCAGCCAGGACGGCGCGACCGACTACAACACCGCGCTGCCGCTGAACAGCTTCGCCGGTGTTGTCCCCGAGAACGCCGCCGAGCTGGCCGCGGCGCACAAGCCCTACGACGCGATGCTGCCTCCGGTGCCCGCGGGTGATCTCGTCAAGGTGCAGATGACCCTGAAGGACATGGTCGTCGAGGTGGCGCCGGGCGTGAAGTACAACACCTGGGCCTTCGACGGGCACGGCGCCCCCGGCCCGATCGTGCACGTCCGCGAGGGCCAGACGGTCGAGATGACGCTGAAGAACGGCGGCGCGATCCCGCACTCGATCGACTTCCACGCCGCCCGCATAGCGCCGAACGTCGCCTTCCGTGACCTCGCGCCGGGTGAGTCGTTCACCTTTCGCTTCAAAGCGTCCGACCCCGGTGTCTTCATGTACCACTGCGGTACGAAGCCTGTCCTCGCACATATCGCCAACGGCATGTACGGCGCGATCATTGTCGAGCCGAAGGCGGGGCTGCCGAAGGTCGACAACGAGTACGTTCTCGTCGGCAGCGAGTGGTACCTGAACGGCGACGGGATCAAGGAGCCGGCCTCGCTCAACATGGAGAAGGCCCGCGCCAGGATGCCCGACTGGGTGACCTTCAACGGTTACGCAAATCAGTACGTCACGTATCCGCTGACCGCGAAGCCGGGCGAGACAACGCGCTTCTGGGTCGTCGCCGCCGGGCCCACGAACAACGTGAACTTCCACGTCGTCGGCACGATCTTCGACCGCGCGTGGGTCAATTCCGATCTCGCGAGCCCTCCGCAGAAAAACGTCCAGACGGTCGTCGTACCGGCCGGCGGCGGCGCCGTCTTCGACGTCAAGATCGACGACAAGGGCTTGTACCCGTTCGTCAGCCACGCGTTCGCGGACGTCGACCTCGGCCAGGTCGGACTGCTCAAGGTCGGCAATCCAAAGGGCTAGTCGCCGTCGGCTTCGAGCAGCCCCTGCTTGAGCGCGTAGCGGACGAGCTCGGCGCGGGTCGTGATCCGCAGCTTCTGCATGATGTGCGCGCGGTGCGTCTCGGCCGTGCGCACCGAGATGTAGAGCTGGCTCGCGATCTCCTGGTTTGTGTGCCCCAGGGCCAGGAGGCGGAGGACGTCGCGCTCGCGGTCGGAGAGCGGGTCCTGTTCGGCGCGCTTGCGCTCCTCGGCATCGGCGGCGAGCATCCGCGCCCCGAGCGCCGGATGCACGTAGCGGCCACCGGCGGCGACGTCGCGGACGGCGGCGACGACGTCGGTGTCGACAGCCTCCTTGAGGACGTAGCCCGAGGCGCCGGCGTCGAACGCCTCGCGCACGTACCGGGGGTCGTCCTGCATCGAGAGGATCAGCACCTTCGCCTCGGGCGCGTCGTGGAGCACGTCGGGAATGGCCTCGATGCCGGTCTTCCCCGGCATCACGACGTCCATCAGGATCACGTCGGGCTTCGTGGCACGGGTCTGGAAGACCGCGTTCCTGGCGTCCCCGGCTTCGCCCACGACCTCGATCTCCGGCTCTGATTCGAGCACCTTGCGAAGGCCGGTGCGGACGACGGCATGGTCGTCGACGATTAGGACGCGGATCATCTCGTTCTCGTTCATCGCAGGGGAACCTCGGCGACGATCGTCGCGCCGGCACCGGGGCTCGACTCGATCTTGAGCTTGCCGCCCAAGAGCGCGAGGCGCTCGCCCATGCCGAGTAGTCCGAGGCCGTCGACGCGCTCGTCCGGGCTGAACCCGCGGCCGTCGTCTTCGATCACGGCCGTGACCGCTCGGTTGGTGCGGGCGAGGACGATGCTGACCGAGCTCGCCTGGGCGTGCTTGACGATGTTCGTCAGCGCCTCCTGGACGATGCGGTAGAGAGCTGTCTCGACATCGCTCGGCAGGCGGCCGCCGATCTGCGACTCCAAGTCGACGCGCATCCCCGTCTGCTCGGAGAAGGTGTCACGCAGCCGCTCGAGCGCAGCCACGAGACCAAAGTCGTCGAGCGCCTTCGGGCGCAGCTCGACGGCGAGGCGGCGCACGTCGTGCAGCGTCTCGACGACCTGCCCGCGAACCGCTGCCAGCGCCTCGGCGCGCTCCTCGTCGCTCTTGGCCTCCTCGACCGCCTTCAGGCCGAGCAGCACCGAGGTCAGCTCCTGGCCAGTCTGGTCGTGCAGCTCGCGGGCCAAGCGGCGCCGCTCCAGCTCCTGCGCTTCGACGACGCGTCGGAGGGCATCGCCGGCGACCCGCGCGGACAGGTCGACGGCGACGGCGGCGCGCGGGGCGAAGGTCTCGGCCAGGCGCAGGTCGTCGTCGCTGAAACGCGGGTCGTCGCCTTCCTTGTCGTGAGCGACAATGACGCCGATCGGCCTGCCGCCGGCGACGAGCGGAACGTAGATGCCGCTGTGGGCGCCCACTCGTTCCGCCGCGTCCTCGTCGACCTCGGGGTCGTCGGCCAGGGAGTCGACGCGTTCGGCGCGCCGGCGCTCGAGTACACGGCCGCTCTTCGAGCCGGCCCGCTCGAGCTGCATACCCATGATCTCGCCGGCGCCGTTGCCGTCGGCAGCTTCGACGCGCAACGTCCCATCTCCAGCCGGAAGCGCGATCGTCACCAGCCGGCCGCCGATCAGCACCCGCAGGCGGCGGGCGATCAGCTCGAGCAACCGGGCCAGCTCGATCTCGCTCGCGAGTGCCGTCCCGACCTCGTTCAGCGCCTCGAGCTGCTCCGACCAGCGCGTCGCCGACTCATAAAGACGGGCGTTCTCGATCGCTACCGCCGCCTGGCTGGCCAACGTCTCGACCAACTCTTGGTCTTCGGCCGTGAACGGGCCTTCGCCCTTCTCGGTCAGGTAGAGGTTGCCGTAGGCGTGGCCGCGCAAGATGATCGGCACGCCGAGGAAGCCGCGCATGGGCGGGTGATTGGGCGGGAAGCCGACGGAGCGCGGGTCGTCGCCGATGCTCTCGAGGCGCAGGGGCGTGGCGTCGCGGATCAGCACCCCGAGAATGCCGCGGCCGCGCGGCAACTCGCCGATCTCCTTGGCTTGCTCGCCGTCGATCCCGGTGTAGACGAACCGTTCGAGCTCCTGCCCGCTCTCGTCGATGACGCCCAGCGCCGCGTAGCGAGCGCCGGTCAGCGCGGCGGCAGTTTCGGCCAACTTCTGCAGCAGAGCGTCGAGAGACAGTTCGGAGCTCAAAGCGATGCCGGCGTCGAGGAGGCCGCGGAGGCGGTCGGTCTGGGAAGTCGAAGGCACAGGTGGATTATCCGTAGAGATCCGCAAACGAGACGGCGTCTTTCCGCCGATGGTGGCCCCGCGTGCGGCTGCACGGGTCAGTGCGCACGGGTCGGAAGCGAGAGGCTCTCAGGGCCACAATCGCCTACATACGTTCTGAACGGTTGAGAGGAAATATCCGGCCCTCCTTCGAGGCTGTGGGTCTCGCGAGAGGCCACGAAGGAGGGCTCGGATGCACGTTGACCGGAACGCGAAGCTCGTGACTGCTGGCCTAACGCATCACCCGAGGTCGAGCGCTTGACCGGTTTTCCGCAGCGTTGCGCGCTAGCCCAAGGAGGCTAACGGCCCTATTTGCAGGACGTTCTCGCAAGGATCTCCACTGCGTAGTAAGTCCGGGCAGCAAGATCGATCTTGATGCGGCGATTCGCGCCCAGAGAGGCAACGCAATCAGCTCTTTTGCGGGTAATTTGAGAGACGGGAGCGACGGGACTCGAACCCGCGACCTCCAGCGTGACAGGCTTGTTCCAGAGAAGCGACGATTGGCGACGATTGACGCGCAATCGCTCTATTGATGCGGGTCGGCGGGCCTCTGGCACCCGATTTGCACAGGATTGCTCAGCCTCGATTTCGGGCGTTTGCTGCCCTTCTGCTGCCCGAGAACACCTGGACCGTTGCCGCCGCGAATCTCGGGTGGTGCCCCGTACTGCTGCGTAGAAGAACGACGAACCGGGACTTGATCAGGCTTCTCCGGGATGCAGGGGGAACCTTCTAGTCATGCGTATATGAATAGGTGGTCATGCTACCCTGGCCGGCATGAGCCATGGCGTTCAGGGGCGAAAAAGCCCCGCCTCGTTCGACGGCGAGACCGCCCGCCAGGTCGCGCAGACGATGCAGGCCCTGGCGACCCCGAGTCGCGTCCGCATCCTCGCGCGGCTGAAAGAGGCGCCTTGCTCGGTCGGTGAGCTGGCCGAGGCTGTCGGCATGGAGCAATCGGCGGTCTCGCACCAGCTGCGGCTACTGCGGCACCTTGACCTCGTCGTCGGCGAGCGATCGGGACGTCGCACGATCTACGCGCTGCACGACAGCCATGTCGGCGTCCTGCTCGAGGAGGCCGTCTACCACGTCGAGCACATCCGGCTTGGCTTCCCGGAGCCCGTCAGGGCGACAAGAGCGGGCTCCCGATAAGCAGCCTCGAAGATCGCGCTCCGGCGCACGAGCACTCGCACGACGGCGCCGGAGGGCATGGGCATTCGCATGGGCTCGTCGATCCGTCCATCACCCGCTCCCATGAGGGCGTCAGGGCGGTTTCGATCAGCCTCGTCGTTCTCCTCGTCACCACGCTGATCCAGATCGGTGTCTTTCTCAGTACGAACAGCGTCGCGCTGCTTGCCGATCTGATCCACAACTTCGGCGACGCCCTGACCGCCCTACCACTGGGAATCGCCTTCTTCCTACGCAGCGTGCGTGGCGAGAAGGCGGCTGGCTACTTCGTCGTCGCAACAATCTTCGTCAGCGCCTGCGTCGCCCTCTGGCAGACGATCGAGCGCCTGATCGGCCCAGAGCCGCTCTCCCACCTCGGCGCGCTCGCCGTCGCCGGAGCGATCGGATTCATCGGCAACGAGATCGCCGCCCTGATCCGCCTCCGAGCCGGCAAGCGCCTCAACAGCCCCGCCCTCATCGCCGATGGCTACCACGCACGCACGGATGGGCTCGTCTCGCTCGGAGTCATCGGCAGCGCGATCATCGTCGCCCTCGGCTTCCAGCTCGGCGACCCCCTGATCGGGCTCGCGATCACCCTCGTCATCCTGCGCATCACCTGGCAGTCCTGGCAGACGATCCGCGCCTCGCCAGCGGCGATTTAGCGGAGGTGGACCACTGGACTAGGGGACGTCGCGGCGGGCGGTTACGAGCGAGCCGGCCAGGGCCGCGGTGGCGGCGTAAAGGGCGAGCAGTACGAGGCCGACCGCCGGCGTGAGGAGCGTGTCGGGATCCTGCCCGCTGATCGCCGCTGCGGCCGCGCCAGGCGCGAACCGGCCAACGTCGCCAACGTCGGCCACGTCGCCAACCAGCAGGCCCTCGACGAACAGCAGCCATGCGCAGATGCTGATCAGCGTCGGTACCTGGTTGCGAACGACGGCGCCGAGACCGACGCCGATCGCCGCCCAGAGCGCGGCCGCCGCGGCGCCGCCCGCAAGAAACAGCGCGTAGTCGCTCCCGTCGAGCTGGCTCTCCATCCCGCGTGCCGCCAAGGCTGCGCTGCCGACACCGACCGCGAGCGCCGTCGCGATCAGCCCGAAAGCGGCCCCGAAGAACATGCTCCCTAGGACCTTGGCGGCGAGGACTCGTGCCCGCTGCGGAGTGACGAGGAAGGTTGGCCGGATCGTCCCGTGCCGGATCTCGGCCGTGATCGACATCGCGCCGAGGAGTCCGGCGAACACGGCCCCCAGCTTCTCCCCCCATCCGACCACTAGGGTCAGCTGCTCGGAGGTGCTGTCGACGTTCTTGGCGGGGAGGCCGAACCCGTGCAGGAGCACGGCGAGAAGGACGAGGCCGAGCATTGTTGAGAGGAGGCCTAGATTGGTTCTGGTTGACCGCTGCTTCAGCAGCTCGGAGCGCAGCTGAGCGGTCATGATGCCTCTCTGGCGGTCAGCTCGAGGTACGTCTCCTCGAGGGTTTTGCCGCGACCGGTCAGCTCATCGAGCCGCCCACTCGCGACCCGGCGGCCGCGATTCATGATCACTACCTGATCGACGGTCTGGGCTACCTCGGCGAGCATGTGGCTCGAGACGAGCACCGTCCGGCCCTGCTCCGCGAACCGGCGCAGAAAGCGCCGCAGCCAGTGGACGCCCGCGGGATCAAGCCCGTTGGCCGGCTCGTCGAGGACGAGCAGCTCCGGTTCGCCGAGCAGCGCTGCTGCCAGGCCGAGTCGCTGGCGCATGCCCAGCGAGTACGTCTTCACCCGCCGGTCTGCGGCGGAAGCCAGCTCGACGACCTCCAGCAGCTCCTCGACGCGGCTCGAGGGGATCTCCGCCGCGAGCGCGAGCGAGCGCAGGTGGTCGCGCCCGGAGCGTCCGGGGTGAAAGTCGTTCGACTCGAGCACCGCCCCGACCCGACGCGCCGGGTCCTCGAGCTCGCGGTAACGCCGGCCGAAGATGAGCGCCTCACCTGCGGTCGGCTCGGCGAGCCCCAGCAGTAGCCGCAGGGTGGTCGTCTTGCCGGCGCCGTTCGGGCCGAGGAAACCGGTGACGGTGCCCGGGCAGAGCGAGAACGTGAGCTCGTCGACGGCGACGAGCTGCCCGTAGCGCTTGGTCAGCGAGCTGGCCGCGACCACCGGATCGCGAGTGCTGGCGTCGGCGGGCACGAGCGGGGCTCGTGCCCCACCGTCGACGCTGCTCGCGGCGTTTTGGTCCCGTCTAATGGGCACCAGGGCCAAGCGTGCCGGTGAGATGCAAGACGACAAACAGCAGGACAAGGACGACCGCGAAGATGATTCCAAGCACGGTTATCCAGCGTGGCGTGCCGGTGGCCGACCCGCGGCCGGGCCCCACCTCTGTTTCGTCGCCGGTGTCGCGGTCGGGCGAGTCGCCGTGCCTGTCCTTCTGTGTCCCGCGTCGGAGGCGGTAGCGCTCCATGAGCTTGTGCATGACGGTCACCAGTTTACGAGACATAATGTCGATGTCAAGGCGAAGCGTCTTGACAGCGTCGTTGCGTATACTGCGAGTGGTGCCGAAGCTATGGAACGAGACAATCGAGGAGCACCGCCGCGAGGTGCGCGACGCGACCCTGAACACCACTGCGGAGCTGGTGGGCAAGCAGGGGCTGCTGTCGGTGACGATGTCGCAGATCGCCCAGGAGACCGGCATCGGACGTGCAACTCTGTACAAGTACTTCCCAGACGTCGAATCGATCCTGGTCGCCTGGCACGAACGGCAGGTCGCCGGCCACCTCGAATATCTCGCCGAAGTCCGGGACCAAGCTGGCGGCGCTGGCGAGCGGCTCCACGCTGTGCTCGAGGCCTACGCACTCATTTCCCACGAGCACCATGGCAGCGAACTCGCGGCATTCCTGCATCGAGGCGAGCACGTCACTCGAGCGCAGCAGCAGCTCAGTGACTTCATTCGAGACCTACTGACCGAGGGCGCAGAGACCGGCGACCTCCGGGATGACGTAGTCCCTGACGAGCTAGCAAGCTACTGCCTCCACGCCCTCACAGCCGCCAGCAGCCTGCCGTCCAAAGCCGCGGTCCGCCGGCTCGTTACGGTCATTCTCGCCGGGTTGTACCCCGCGCCTGATCCAACTCCTCGGTCGGATTAGGCGGGATCGGGCTCCTCCGGACGGCCCCGGAGCGCTTTCCAGAGCAGGTCGGCGTTCACGAGGACGAAACCGGCCGAAAGGAGCGGGAGCGCTGGAAGCCCGTCGACGTCCGTCCACACGGTCAGCGCCAGAGTCGTCCCGAACGAGAGCGCCATAGCCGCCCAGGTCGCGAGCGTCCGAAGCCCGAACCGGGCGGTGGCTGCCAGGAAGAGCGAGAAGAAGAGGACGTCCGGCAGGCCGAGCTGGACCGACGAGCTCTCTCCGAGCACCGGGAAGGCGATGCTGAAGGCGTCGAAGACCTGGGGCTGCGTCTCGACGATCTGCTTCGTCGGTCCGCGCGCGACCGAGAAAATGTCCACCGGAGCGATCAGCAGAGCGAGGAGTGCGACGAGCGCGGCGCTCTCGAAGAGCTGGAGGAACCACCACCCGAGCAGCGCGACCGCCGCAAACTTCGTCTGGTTCGCGATCGGGTCGGCGCCGCCGAGCTCCAGAAGGATTGTGGCTGCGGCCAGCCCACCGCCAGGGCGAGCAGGCGCCACGAGGTCAGCTCCTCCCGGAGAGCGAACGGGAGCGCGAGCTGGAGCAGAAAGAACGTCGCTGGGATCAGCACGAACCCGATGAAGACGACATCCCATGAGGTCGGCACCTCCGGCAGGTCCTGCGCCCACGCGTCGTAGGCGGCGAGCGCGACGCCGAGCGCTAGTAGGAGGGCGGCTCCGCTTAACAGGGGCGGAGCGCCTTGAAGCCCTCCGAGAACGCCCAGTTCGTGCCCGTCCTCGGGTCGAGCGCGATCGACAGGGGAAATCTGATCGCGTTCAAGCATGTGAGGGCATCTTCACCCACGGCCACGACGCCGAACGAACCGGTTGGGAACGTTTTAAACCGAGGAGCGTCTAAGAATAGATGGCAACCGGACCTCAGACTCCTGCTGTCGTATTTCGAGTGGCCCTCTCCGCCCTTGCGATCGCATTCGCTTCTTTGACCGCGAGCGGTTGCTCATCGTCTGGTGGAAACGTCGGTGCTGTGGCGAGCGACAAGAAGCCTCCCACCCAATCCTCGCGGACTGGGCAACGTGCGTCGCGGCTGGACCGCAAGGCGTCTGTCTATGCCGCCGTCATTCGACGGCTCGTAACAAAGGATCACACTTTCGGCGGTCAGGACCCCGGTTTCCGCGTCGTGTTCATCCTCGACGGCGCTGTGGCCGGGGTCGCGAATCTGAATGCTGGGGGAGCTCGCAACCCGAAACGGCCCTTCAGCGAGGCGCTGAAGCGGAAGATAAAGAACGAGCTGTCGGATCTGCCGCCGCTTCGGTTCGTGCGTACGCGAGACGTTGCCATCCGAGGCGAGTCAAGTTCCTCACCGGGCCACGTGGTTCCGGGCGGCGTCCTCATTTCGCTTGGCCCCATTGTCGGCGGCCCGAGCAAAGTGCGGGTCGGAAACAGCCTCTGGCTGTCAGGGTTGGCTGGACAGTGGCTCACCTATGTTCTTGCCCGGCGCGAGGGCGGATGGCGGGTCAAGGGTACTACTGGCCCGATGGCGATTTCGTGAGTCGGCAGACGTGAGAACCCGCCGCGGAAGGCGCAGCCTAGACCTAGAGTCTTCGGGCGCCGACCCACCTCGATGAGTACCAGGAGTCGTTCAAGCTCGAGATCTTGACGACGTCACCCGAGTGCGGTGAGTGAAT
>JBBRZN010000013.1:0-55092 GCA_038236705.1 Gaiellales bacterium | reverse complement strand
CACCGCAGTGCGTAATACTGTGCCGCGGCGGGTTCGCGCTCGTCCGGCGATGGATTCAGACCCCGTCCGTCGCCAAGGTCCGGAGCGCGACAATGCGGAGGGGGAGGTCGTCCTCGGAGCTTCCCCTCCGGCCCGCCAGCTTTGCTGGCGGGCCGGAGGGATCAGACGGGCGCACGGGCAAAGCCCGCACGCCCTCTAATCTCGGCAACGCAAGCGTTGCCGAGGCGGCCCGCCCCGGAGGAGTGCTCGTTTAGACTCGATGGGCAAAGCTAAGGGGAGGATTTCGTGGCTATTCGGGTAGGGATCAACGGCTTCGGACGCATTGGGCGCAACTTCTTCCGGGCGCACCTTCAGCGCGGCGGGGACTTCGAGGTCGTCGCGGCGAACGATCTAGGCGACGCGGCCACGATGGCGCACCTGCTCAAGTTCGACTCCGTGCTCGGCCCGCTCGGCAAGGACGTTCAGGTAGGCGATGGCACGATCACCGTCGAGGGCCAGGAGCTCAAGATCCTGGCCGAGCGCGACCCGGGCAGCCTCCCCTGGGGCGATCTCGGCGTGGACGTCGTGATCGAGTCGACCGGCTTCTTCACCGACCGGGACGGAGCCGCGAAGCACCTCGACGGAGGAGCGAGGAAGGTGATCATCTCGGCGCCGGCCAAGGGGCCCGACGTGACGATGGTGCTCGGCGTGAACGACGACGCCTACGACCCGGAGTCGCACCACGTGATCTCGAATGCCTCCTGCACGACGAACTGCGTCGCGCCGCTCGCGAAGGTGCTGCACGACGAGTTCACGATCGAGCAGGGCTTCATGACCACGATCCACGCCTACACGAACGACCAGCGCATTCTCGATCTGCCGCACGAGGACCTGCGGCGGGCCCGCGCCGCCGCGATCAACCTGATCCCGACCTCGACGGGCGCCGCCCGCGCGATCGGGCTCGTGCTGCCCGACCTTCAGGGCAAGGTGGATGGAATGGCCATGCGCGCGCCGGTCCCGACCGGCTCGATCGTCGACCTCGTCTGCCGCGTGGGCCGCGAGACCAGTCCCGACGAGGTCAACCAGGTCTTCAGTGCCAGGGCGGACACCGGGAACTTCGAGGGAATCCTCAGCTACTCGGAGGAGCCGCTCGTCTCGACGGACATCATCCACTCGTCGTTCTCGTCGATCTTCGACAGCGACCTGACGATGACGAATGGGAACATGGTCAAGGTCCTCGGCTGGTACGACAACGAGTGGGGTTACTCCT
The DNA here is from genome assembly GCA_038236705.1 of Gaiellales bacterium. Classification (GTDB taxonomy): domain Bacteria; phylum Actinomycetota; class Thermoleophilia; order Gaiellales; family Gaiellaceae; genus AC-32. Next base: position 53,843 of record JBBRZN010000013.1, on the reverse strand, counting down.
GTCGGCTCGTGGACCTCGTCGCGAAGGTCGGAGCGACGCTTCCGGCTGCCGTTTCGGCGTAGCTTGTATCGACCGCGCTCCGTTCGGCAGGCCGACGTGGGCGGCAAGCACGTGCTCGTGCGCGCCGACCTGAACGTGCCGCTCGAGGACGGCCGCGTTGCCGACGACAACCGGATCCGCAAGGCGCTGCCCACGCTCGAGTACCTGCTCGAGCACGACGCTGCGGAGGTCGCGGTCTGCTCTCACCTGGGCCGCCCGAAGGGGGCCGACCCTGCGTTCTTGATGACGCCCGTGGCCCGGCGGCTGCGCGAGTTGCTTCCGGACGAACGGATCGATGTGCTCGAGAACACGCGCTTCGATCCCGGCGAGACGAAGAACGACCCCGAGTTCGCGCGCAAGCTCGCGGAGGGCCGCCACCTCTTCGTCCAGGACGCATTCGGGTCGGTGCACCGGGCGCACGCCTCCACGGTCGGGGTCGCGCAGCTGCTGCCGGCCTACGCGGGCCTCCTGCTCGAGCGCGAGCTGGAAGAGCTCGCCAAGCTCCTCGGCGAGGTCGAGCGGCCCTTCGTGCTCATCTCCGGCGGCGCGAAGGTGGAGGACAAGCTCGAGGTGCTGCGCAACCTCGGCGGCCGCGCCGACACGGTGCTCGCGGGCGGCAAGATGGCCGAGAAGCTGCGCGAGCACAACCCGCTCGCCTTCCCGGTCGAGCTTCCGCGCGACGTGGTCGCCGCGGCGGCGTTCGAGGCCGATGCCGCGGCGAAGATCGCGCCCTACGACGAGCTGCCCGAGGGCTGGCTCGGCCTGGACATCGGCCCGGAGACGCGCGAGGGCTTCGCGGCCGAGATTGGCAAGGCGAGGACGATCTTCTGGAACGGGCCTATGGGGGTCTTCGAGTGGCCTCGCTTCGCCGAGGGGACGAAGGCCGTGGCCGAGGCGGTCGCGCGGTCCGACGCGTACTCCGTGGTCGGCGGTGCCGACTCGGCACGGGCGCTCCGCGAGCTGGGCCTGGAGGACGAGGTGTCGTGGCTCTCGACCGGCGGTGGCGCGGCGCTCGAGCTCCTCGCCGGCAAGGAGCTTCCCGGCGTGAACGTGATCCCGGAGGCCTGACCGATGCTGATCTCCGGCAACTGGAAGATGTACAAGGGCCCGCGCGAGACGCGGGAGTTCTGCAACGCTTTCTCGCCGCCCGCCGGCATCGAGGCGGTGCTCTGCCCGGCGTTCGCGTCGCTGCACGTCGCGGTGCAGAGCGGGCAGACCGTCTTCGCCCAGAACGTGCACTGGGCCGCCGAGGGCGCCTACACGGGCGAGGTCTCGGCCCCGATGCTGGTCGAGCTCGGCGTGTCCGGGGCGATCGTCGGCCACTCGGAGCGGCGGCAGTACTTCGGCGAGACCGACGAGACCGTCGCGCGCCGCACCCTCGCCGCGCTCGAGCACGGCCTGCGCGTGATCGCCTGCGTGGGCGAGTCCGAGGAGGAGCGCGAGTCGGGCCAGATGGAGCTCGTCCTCCGGCTCCAGGTGGAGGCGATTGCCGAGGCGACCGGCGTGAGCGAACAACTCGTGCTCGCCTACGAACCCGTCTGGGCGATCGGCACCGGCAAGACCGCCACGCCCGAGCAGGCGCGGGAGGCGCACGCGTTCATCAAGACCCTCCTGCCCGTGCCGGTGCTGTACGGCGGCTCGGTCAAGCCGGACAACGCCGAGGAGCTGCTCTCGCAGCCGGACGTGGACGGCGCGCTCGTCGGCGGCGCCTCGCTGGAGGTGGAATCGTTCACGGCGATTTGCCAAGCGGCCGCCGCGATCTAGTCGTCCTGCTCGTCCTCGACGGCTGGGGCTGCGCGCCGGCCGGGCCGGGGAACGCCGTCGAGCTGGCGGAGACGCCGGTGTTCGACCGGCTCTGGGCCGAGTACCCGCACACGACGCTCAAGGCCTCGGGAGAGGCGGTCGGCCTGCCGCCCGGCCAGATGGGCAACTCCGAGGTCGGCCACCTGACGATCGGCTCCGGCCGGGTGCTCGACCAGGACCTGCAGCGGATCAACCGGTCGATCGCGGACGGCTCTTTCTTCGAGAACCCGGCGCTGAAGGCCGCCTTCGCCAAGGGCGGAGACGTCCACCTGCTCGGCCTCGTCTCCTACGGCGGCGTCCACTCGCACATGGACCACCTCAAGGCGCTGCTCCGCTGCGCGCCGGAACGCACGTGGATCCACGCGTTCACGGACGGGCGCGACGTCTCGCCGACCTCGGCGGCGCGCGACCTCGCGGAGCTTCCCGCCGAGCGGATCGCGACGGTGGTCGGCCGCTACCACGCGATGGACCGCGACCAGCGCTGGGAGCGGACCCAGCGCGCCTACGACGCGATCGTCGGGGGGAAGGGCGAGCTCGCGCAGGATCCGGTCGCCGCGGTCGAGGCCGGCTACGCGCGCGGAGTCACGGACGAGTTCATCGAGCCGATCGTGCTCGAGGGCCGGCCCCGTCTATCCCGGGCGGACGCCTCGATCTTCTTCAACTTCCGCCCCGACCGGGCCCGGCAGCTGACGCGGAAGCTGCTCGAAGGCGGCTTCGACGTGACCACGATGATCCGCTACAGCGACGAGCTCGACACGCACGTCGCCGTCCCGCCGCAGACCGTGGAGGAGACGATGGCGCAGGTGCTCGCGGAGAGCGGCCTGCGCCAGCTGCACGCCGCCGAGACGGAGAAGTACGCCCACGTCACGTACTTCTTCAACGGCGGCCGCGAGGAGGAGTGGCCGGGAGAGACGCGGCTGATGGTCCCGAGCGCGCGCGAGGTCGGCACCTACGACAAGAAGCCGGAGATGTCTGCTCCGGAGGTGGCCGAGCGCTTCTGCGAGGCGCTCGAGCAGAATGGCTACAGCTTCGCGATCGTCAACTTCGCCAATCCCGACATGGTCGGCCACACCGGTTTCATCCCGGCCGTCGTGCAGGCGCTCGAAACCTCGGACGCCTGCCTGGCGCAGGTGGTGGACACCGTCGAGCGCCTCGGCGGCGTCACCCTGGTGACCGCCGACCACGGAAACGCCGAGCAGATGCTCGAGGCGGACGGCACGAGCCCGCACACCGCGCACACCTCCAACCCGGTGCCGCTGATCGTCACCGACCACGCGGCTCGGCTCCGCGAGGGCGGCGAGCTGAAGGACCTCGTGCCCACGGCGATTGCTTACCTAGGGCTCACCAAACCCTTACAGATGACGGGCGAAAACCTCTGCATATGAGCCCCTTCGCGGTCTATACTCCGCGAGCCTTGTCCCTCGCCCAGCCGGACCTAGGCGTCCTTCGAAAGGCACAACGCGGAGACGAAAGAGCGTTCTCGCTCATCCTCCGTGCCTATGAGACGCCCGTCTTCAACTACGTGCTCCGGCTCGTGGGAGGAAACCGGTCGCTCGCCGAGGATCTGACGCAGGAAGTCTTTCTCCGCGTCTACCAGGGGCTGCCGAAGTTCTCGCTGCGCTCGAAGTTCACGACCTGGCTCTTCCAGGTGACCAAGAACCGCGTGCTCGACGAGCTGCGGGCGAGCGAGCGCAGGCCTCGGTCGGTAGTTGCGATCGACGACATCGCGCCGCTCGAGGTGCTGGACGCGCCGATCGAGCGGCTCGAGGAGATCGACGCCCTCTGGCGCGCGATCGAGGACCTCAGCACCGACCTGAAGATGGCGCTGCTCCTGCGCGACGTGGTCGGCCTCTCCTACACGGAGATCGCCGAGACGCTCGAGATCACGCTCGCGACGGTGAAGTGGCGGATCTACAAGGCGCGCGAGGAAGTTCAGCTCGCGCTCGGCCGCGAGGGCATCAGCTTCGGTGTCCGGCCCGCGGCCGCCCAAACCAGCTCCTAGCGCGAATACCACCGAAGCCAGGCGCTGATGTTCCGCGCCTGCTGCTGTGCCGTTGGGCCGCGGGCGATCGGCTGCACCCGGCGGTTGAGGTTTCACCGGCGGGGTGCTGTCGGAACCGCGCGTGCCCAGGGCGAGGCCGAGGAGTATCGCCGCCACGACGAGCACTGCGGCAAGGGCCGGCCAGAGCCTCCGCCTGCTCGGGGTTTCGACGCGCCTCGGCGCTTTCAGCGGCACGGTCGGCGGCTCGTCGTTCTCCGGCCCGAGCTCCCGCGCCAGCTCGGCCGCCGAGGAGGGCCGGTAGTCCGGGTTGCGAGCCAGGGAGCGCATGACGGCGTCCTCCACGCGCTCCGGCACGTCTGGCGCGAGCTCGCTCACGGGTGTGATCGCTCCCGCGGTCTGCTTGGCCGCCAGATCGGCCAGCGAGTCGAACTCGTACGGAGGCCGGCCGGTCAGCAGCTCGTAGAGCACCGCGCCGAGCGAGTAGACGTCGGCCGCCGAGGTCACCTCCTCGCTCAGCGCTTGCTCGGGCGAGAGGTAGGCGGCGGTGCCGAGCACCGTGCCGATCTGGGTGAGCGCGGTCGTCTCCGCGGCCCGGGCGATCCCGAAGTCGGAGATCTTGAGCGTGCCGTCTGTGCGCAGCAGGAGGTTCTGGGGCTTCACGTCTCGATGGACGAGTCCCGCGGCGTGCGCGTGCTCGAGGCCGCGGCAGGCCTGGAGCGCGAGCCCGACCGCCTCGTCGGCCGGCAGCCGCCCGCGCTCGCGCAGGACGTCGGCGAGCGTCTCGCCCTCGACGCACTCCATCACGATGTAGGGCCGGCCGTCGGCCTCCTCGCCCGCGTCGTAGACGCTGACGACGTTGGGGTGCGAGAGCCGGGCCGCCAGGCGAGCCTCGCGCAGGAAGCGCTCGCGGAAGGCCACGTCTCCGGCCAGGTTCTCGGCGAACACCTTCACCGCCACCGGCCGGTCGAGCTCCGAGTCGCGCCCGAGGTAGACGGTGGCCATGCCGCCGTGCCCGAGCGGGCGCTCGAGCCGGTATCTGCCTGACGCGGCGTTCGATTCGCTCAATGGCCCTTCTTCTTGCCGTGCTTCTTGTCGTGCTCCGGCTTGTCGTCCTCGCGCCGGGTGGGCTCCGTACACTCGGACAGACGGGCGACGAGGTCGTTTGCTGCGCTCATCAGCGGCTCCTGGTAGCGCGGCGGAACCAGGTGAATCGACTCGAGCGCGCCGGCCTGGAGGCGCGCCGCCGCCGCGCGGGCCGTGCAGCTGCCCGGCTGGGCGGTTGCGATCAGGTCGGCCTCGGCGGCCAGGCGCTGCGCCACGACGGCCGGGATGCGCGGTGGGCGAGGCCTCGGCGTCGTCGCCTGCTTGGCGCCGCCTCCGCCGCAGCCGGCCAGCAGGAGCGCGCAGCTAGAGGCCGCGACCGAGGCGCTCAGCCAGCGCATCCGGCAGCCCCCTCTCGCGGATCTCGGTCTGCGTCAGCTCGACCGGGTACTGGACGCGGCGGAACGAGGCCGTGCGAGACTCGAAGTCGAGCAGGAGCCAGGCGGCGCGCGGGTCGCCGTCGCGCGGCTGGCCGACCGAGCCGGGGTTGAGCAGGAAGCGGCCGCCGCTCAGGTCGACCTCGGTTCCCTCGGGCGCGAGGCCGCCTTCGAGAGAGCCGTTCTGGAGCGCGATCGCCAGCGGAATGTGGCTGTGCCCGACGAGCACGAGCGGGCCCTCGGTCAGCTCGAGCGCGGCCGCGGCCGCCTCCGGCGTGAGCACGTAGTCCCAGACCGGGTCGCGCGGGCTCGCGTGAAACAGCTCGACGTCCTGCTTCCGGGCCGTCGGCCGCAGCGACTCCAGGTACGCCCGCGAGCCTTCCGCCAGCACGCTCCGGGTCCAGCGCGCGGCCTCGACCGCGTCGCCCGTGAACTCGGCAAGGTCGATCTCGCCGAGCACGCCGAGGTCGTGGTTCCCGGCCAGGCACAGTCCCGCACGCTGCTCCATCGCGGCGCAGCAGGGGTTCGGGCGCGGCCCATAGCCGACGACGTCGCCGAGGCACCAGAGCTCGCTGGGCTCCTCCTGCTCGACGGCTTCGAGCACGGCCTCGAGGGCGTGCCAGTTAGCGTGAATATCCGACATGACAGCGACCCGACTCGCCAAGGCCTCAACCTTAATTGTGCTTACCGCGGGCTGGGCGGTCGCAGCGTGGCTCCTCTGGCAGACCTCGGTGCCCGGAGGCCTACGGCTCCCGCACGTCGACCTGCATGACGAGTTCAGCGCCTCGATCCTCCGTCGCTCCGCCCGCTACGGCGGTTTCCTGCGCTGGGAGTGGGTGATCGCGACGCTCGTCCAACTCGCCGCGCTCGTCGGCCTGACGCTGCTCGGCCCCCGGATCGCCCGCGCCTTCGAGCTCGGCCGCGTGGCCACGGGCGTGATGGTGGGCGCAGTGACGACGCTCGCCCTCTGGGCAGTCGGGCTTCCCTTTGGCCTGGTCTCGCTCTGGTGGGGCCGCCGCTACGGGATCGAGAGGCAGAGCTACTGGGAGTGGGCGCTGGGTCAGTGGCCGAGCTTGCTCGGCCAGGTCGTCGGGCTGACGATCGCGTTGACGATCCTGCTCTTACTCGCCGGCCGGTTCCGGGAGCGCTGGTGGCTCGCGGCGGGGCCGCTCTTCGTCGCGATCGGCCTCGTGCTCGTGCTCGCGCTCCCGTACCTCGAGACGGTCGGGACGCGGCCGATGCACAAGACGGAGCTCGCAGCCGAGATCCGGCAGCTGGCGCGCAAGGAGGGAGTGGGGGGCACGCCGGTGCGGATCGAGAGCGTCAGGGACGAGACCACCGCGGCGAACGCGATGGCGACAGGGATCGGCCCCTCGGCGCGCGTTTTCATCTGGGACACGTTCCTCGACGGCCGCTTCACGCCCGGCGAGATCAAGGTCGTGGCCGCCCACGAGTTCGAGCACGTCGCGGCCCGGCACATCTGGAAAGGGCTCGGCTGGTCGGCGCTGATCACGATCCCCGGCTTTTTCCTCGTGGCGCGGCTGACCCGCCGCCGCGGCGGGATGGAGCGGCCGGAGGTGGTGCCGTTCGCGCTGCTCGTCCTCGCCGTCTTCGGCCTGGCAATCACGCCGTTCGGCAACGCGATCTCGCGCCGCTACGAGGCCGAGGCCGACTGGGCCGCGCTCCAGGCCACCCGCGATCCCGTCTCCGCCGAGAGCATGTTCAGGAAGTTCACGATCTACGACCTGGCGCAGCCGAGCCCGCCCGGGTGGTCGTACGTCTGGCTCGACAACCACCCGACGGTGGCGCAGCGAATCGCGATGGCGCGAGCCTGGAGAAACAAGGAGCGATAGCTTTAGGCGGCAGCGTCGTCGTCGTCGTCGTTCTCGGGAGTCTCGGGCAGGTTGCGAATGCCCTCCCGCGACGACCACTTCGACCACGAGTCCTGCATCGCGTCCAGCAGCTCGCGCATGAACCGCGTCGACATGTTCACCCGCGAGACGACGACGCCCGGCACGTCGCCCTCCTCGACCTCGTGGTCGATACGGGCGAAGGTGAGCGTGAACTCGTAGTCGGAGAAGCTGACGTTCGCGAAGTTCGCGTACACGCCCGCCAGGTTCTCGGGGTCGAGATGGATGTTGAGCTGGCGCTCCTGGGCGTCTTCTTCCACTCGTCGAGGATACTACGAGGGTGATGGTCGCTCTCAGCGAGGCGCGTGCGAGCTAACGCTGTCGCGCGCCTGGAGGCGCGGCTCTCTGAGCTGGCCGGCGCGCCGGTCGAGTTGGAGCGGCCGAACGACCCGGAGCACGGCGACTACGCGACCAACGTCGCGATGCAGCTGGCGCCGGTGCGCAAGCGTGCTCCGCGCGAGCTCGGGGAGGAGCTGGCCGCTGCGGCGCTGGGCCTGGAGGAGGTCGAGCGCGCGGAGGTCGCCGGGCCCGGCTTCGTCAACCTCTGGCTCGCGCCAGGCTGGTTCGGCGAGGCGCTGGCCGAGATTCTGGAGGCCGGAGACGCGTACGGCGGCGGCTCGGCGGAGCGGCCCGAGAAGGTGCAGGTCGAGATGGTCTCCGCGAACCCGACCGGCCCGATCACGGTCGCCTCGGCGCGCAACGGCGCGATCGGCGACTCGGTCGCGCGCCTGCTCCAGTTCGCCGGCCACGACGTCGAGCGCGAGTACTACTACAACGACGCCGGCGCGCAGATGGAGATATTCCGCGAGTCGGTCGAGGCGCTCCGTCGCGGTGAGGAGCCGCCTGAGGACGGCTACCACGGTGACTACGTCGCCGAGCTCGCGCGCCAGGAAGGCGACCCGGTGCCGAGCATGCTCACGCAGATCGAGACGACGCTGGAGCGCTTTCGCATCCACTTCGACTCCTGGGCGCTCCAAAGCGTACTTGCGGAGCGGCTCTCCGAGTACCTGCCCAGGCTCGACACCTACGAGCGCGACGGCGCGATCTGGGCGCGCTCCTCGGCCTACGGCGACGAGGAGGACCGGGTGCTGATCCGCTCGCCGGAGCAGGGAGGAACGCCGACCTACCGAGCGGCCGACGTCGTCTACCTCGTGGACAAGCTCGAGCGCGGATTCGACCGGGCGATCTACGTGCTCGGCGCCGACCATCACGGCACGCGCAACTGGTACGCCGCGGCCGCGCGCATGCTCGGCTACGAGCCCGAGCGCGTCGAGGTGCTGCTCTACCAGCTCGTCCAACTGACCCGCGGCGGGCAGCAGGCGAAGATGTCCAAGCGCCGCGGCGATGTCGTCTTCCTCGAGGAGTTCATGGACGACGTGGGCGTGGACGCGGCGCGCTGGTTCCTTGTCAACCGCGGCCCCGACCAGACGATCGACATCGACGTCGACCTCGCCGCCGACCGCAGCGAGAAGAATCCCGTCTACTACGTCCAGTACGCCCACGCGAGGATCGCGGGGATCCGCCGCAACGCCGGTGACGCGGCGACCTCGGCCGAGCTGGGTGAGTACAGGCCGGAGGCAGAGGAGCGCGACCTGATCAAGCGCCTCACCGACTTCCCGGCGAGTGCGTCCGAGGCGGCCGAGCGCCGCAGCCCGCAGGCGATCCCGACCTACGCGATTCGCGTCGCCGACGAGTTCCACCGCTTCTACCACCACCACCGCGTGCTCGAGAGCGGCGAACAGGCGTTCCGGCTCGGCCTCGTCTCGGCTACCCAGGCGGTAATTGCGCGCGCTCTGGACCTGATCGGCGTCGACGCGCCAGAGCGCATGTAGTCGTTCCTATTTCGGTGTTTGGGGCCTGCCCGAGGCGGTGAGGCCTAGTAGTGAAGAAGCGACCGCCAACGCACCCAACGAAGGGGGTTTTCTGCATGGAGACACGCTCCGATCTTTGGACTCATCGCGACCCGTCGCTCGCCAACGACCTGACCGGCTTCTCGGTCGAGGCGACTGACGGCGGGATCGGCAAGGTCGACGAAGCAAGCAACGACGTCGGCGCCAGCTACATCGTCGTCGACACCGGGATGTGGATCTTCGGGAAGAAGGTCCTCCTTCCGGCCGGAACCATCCAGAGCGTCGATCCGGACGCCGAGACGGTCTTCGTCAACAAGGCGAAGGACGAGATCAAGGACGCTCCCGAGTTCGATCCCGACCGGTACAAGGACGAGAGCTACCGCTCCGAGATCGGTACGTACTACGGCGGCATGAACGAGCCCGCCGATCGGCTCTAGCAGCGTCGTCCGGGGGCGGCCGATCTTTGGCCGCCCCCGCCCTTCGATCCACCCCGTTTAGGATTCGGCCATGACTCGCCCGGATCTGTCGACCGCGGTGCGGCCGACTGGTAACCGTCCGGACCGCAACCTCGCGCTCGAGCTGGCCCGCGTGACCGAGGCTGCGGCGCTCGGCGCCGGCCGCTGGATCGGCCGGGGCGACAAAGAGGCAGCCGACCAGGCGGCCGTGGACGGGATGCGGGCGGTCCTCGACACCGTGGCAATGGCCGGCGTCGTCGTGATCGGCGAGGGCGAGAAGGACGAGGCGCCGATGCTCTACAACGGCGAAGAGGTCGGCGACGGTCACGGGCCGGCCGTGGACGTGGCGGTGGATCCGCTCGAGGGCACGCGCCTGACCGCCAAGGGCCAGCCGAACGCGATCGCGGTGATCGCGCTTGCCGAGCGCGGCACGATGTTCTTCCCGGGCGCGGCGGTCTACATGGACAAGATCGCCTGCGGGCCCGAGGCTCTGGAGGTGATCGACATCGAGGCGCCTCCGCGCGAAAACATCGAGCGGGTCGCGCGTGTGAAGGGCGTCAAGCCGAGCGAGATCTCGGTCGTCGTGCTCGAGCGCGACCGGCACGAGGCGCTGATCGACGAGCTGCGCGACGTGGGGGCGAAGGTGCTCCTGGTGCCCGACGGCGATGTCGCGCCCGCGATCGCGGCTGCGCAGCCCGGCACCGGGGTCGACCTGCTGATGGGGATCGGCGGCACCCCGGAGGGCGTGATCGCTGCGGCCGCGCTCAAGTGCGTCGGCGGCGGCGTCCAAGGCAAGCTCTGGCCGCGGAACGACGAGGAGCGCCAGCAATTGATCGACGGCGGCTTCGACCTCGACCGCGTGCTCCTGACGGACGACCTGGTTTCCGGCCAGGACGTCTTCGTCGCCGCGACGGGCGTCACGAGCGGTGCGCTCCTGACCGGCGTCCGCTACACGCAGACGGGCGCGGTCACCGACTCGATCGTGATGCGCTCCCGCTCAGGCACGGTGCGGCGGGTCCAGGCGACCCACGCCTTCGACAAGCTCGAGAAGTTCTCCGGCCGTGAATACCGCTAGTAGCGTGGGTGAACCCCTGGTTCCCCCACGAGCCCCCTCCTTGACGGCGGTGGCTCGGCACCGGCGTTTCAGGAGCCGTCTGTTCGGGACGAGCTTCCACGGTTTCTTGTCGTAGTGAGCCTCCCGCCGGGCGAAGCTCGGCTTCGGCGGCGGAATGCGGTGGTGCAACGCGCGGAAGAACTGCGGGTTAAGGACGCGCGAGCCTTGTGCTCACCTTCTTGGCGGCGGCAGTGGTCAAGTCACGCCAGCCGCTGGCTGATCGCGTGAGGCTGAGAGCGGCGCCTACCTCCGATAGCGGCGCACCCCTCCAAGTAACAGTCTGTTACAAGGTCGGCCGAACCCAGCGACGCGCGACTGCTCGAGCCGCTTCCCATCAAGTAACAGTCTGTTACTTGATCACGCGACTCCGGCCGTCTCCATCTCCGGCGCGTACGTGCCCGACCGGGCGGCGCCGTTGAATTTTGCCCGCCGGTAGAACGCCTGCTGGGCGGCCTCGACGTTCTCGGCCTGTCCCTGCCAGGCCTTCAGCGCGGGCGCCTGGAGCGCGCGGCCGTACGAGAAGGACAGCTGCCACGGGTGCGGCCCGTGCGCGTTCATCGCGTTCAGGTTCGCGGTCGCGTCCTCGTCGCTTTGGCCGCCGGAGAGGAAGACGATCCCCGGCACCGCCGCCGGAACGTGGCGGCGCAGGCACTTCAGTGTCCACTCGGCGACCTCGTCGGGCGAGGCCTCGTTGCCCGAGTCGTAGCCCGGGAGCACCATGTTCGGCTTCAGCAGCATCCCCTCGGGTGCGACGCGCTGGTCACGTAGTTCGATGAAGACGGCGTGCTGCACGTGCGAGGTGACCTCGAAGCTCCGCTCGATCGTGTGGCCGCCGTCCATCAGCACCTCGGGCTCGACGATCGGCACGAGCCCCGCCTCCTGGCTCAGCGCCGCGTAGCGGGCGAGCGCATGGGCGTTGACCCAGATGCTGTACTCGCTCGGGATGCCCTCCGCGATCGAGTAGGTCGCGCGCCATTTCGTGAACTTCGCGCCGAGCTCACAGTAGGAGTTCAGGCGGTCGCGCAGTCCGTCGAGCCCCTCGGTGACGGTCTCGCCCTCGGCCTTCGCCAGCGGTTTCGCGCCCTTGTCCACCTTGATCCCGGGGATGACCCCGTGGCTCTCGAGCAGCTTCGGGAACGGCGTGCCGCCGGAGGCGCTCTGGCGGATCGTCTCGTCGAAGAGGATCACGCCGCTGATGAATTCCTCGGCCCCCGGCGTCGTGAAGAGCAGCTCGCGGTAGGCCCGGCGATTGTCCTCGGTCGACTCGACCTCGATCGAGTCGAAGCGCTTCTTGATCGTGCCGTCGCTCTCGTCGGCTGCCAGGATTCCCTTGCCCTCGGCGACGAGAGCCTGTGCGATTTGCTCGAGCTCGTTCCCCATCGGCGTCCTCCGTTCGGTTGCTGCCGTGATTATCCCTCCGGCCCCTTTTCCCCGAGCCGCGTTCGGCGTACCATTCCCCCAGGCCGGGGGGCGATGCTGCGGCGGTCGCCTCTCGGCTTACCTGGTTTCGGAGCCGCCGGTCTGCAGCAGGAGCTGGGCGCGGCGGAGCTCGGTGGGCGAGGCCGGCTGGATCCGACCCGCGCTGACCCACCACGCCGGATGGATCTCGTTCCACCCGTGCTGGGTGTCGGCGACCCAGGGGCCGACGACCTGGATGCGCGCGCCTTCGGCGGGAACGGCGACGCGCGAGCGGTCGTACGGGATCACCTCGACGATCAGGTTGCCGCCGACCCGGTCGTTGCCGTCGTCGAGGAGCTTCTCGTAGCCCGGGTCGAGGCGCAGATCGAGGTGCAGGTCACCGTCGTAGACCTCGAACTTGACCTTGCTGACCGTTCCCACGGCGACGGCGCAGCGACTCTTCACGTTCAGGCGCTGCGGGTGGTAGACGCCTGCGAGGGGGCTTCCGCCGCGGCAGTACGGCGAGGGCGGAGCGACGTGCCGTTGCAGACTGCACGCAGCGGCGCAACAGGCGAGAAAAAGGCCGAGGACCGCCGCAGGCCGACGCATGCTTCGAGCGTGCCTGTGCCGCCGCGCCGGCGAAAGTCGCTCTTCAGGACCAGGCTAGAATCGAGCCAGCGCGGACGTAGCTCAGTTGGTAGAGCATCAGCTTCCCAACCTGAGGCGAGGTTCCCGAACAGTCCCGTCACTTCCGAAACTCCGCGATACGGGCGAGGTTCTGGCCCTCACTCGCGTTTGCGTTTCCCGTCGAATCCCTGCCCGTGCTGGCCAAACTCTGGCCAAGCGAGAGTGCCCGTGAAGCCGCGCGCCGAACCTCGCCCGCCGACTCTGTTTCATCGAACAGGTGGACGTAGATGCGCCGCGTGACCCCGGAGTCGGCATGACCCAGCTGCCCCGCCAAGACCTCTGCCGGGATTCCGGCAAAGACCATCAGCGAAGCGTAGGTATGCCGTAGCTCATGCCAGCGGATCGCCTCGTCCAGCCCCGCAGCGCGCAGCGCCGGCTTTAGCCCCGGCTACTGACGTTGGAATGCATGAGCGGGTTTCCCGTCTTGGAGGCAAAGACCGGGTCGGCATCTTGCGAGTAGCAAGAGCCGCCTTGTGCTCGCGCAGGTAGCTCGCCAACTCAGGAGCGAGGTAGAGGCGGCGCGTTCCGACCCTGGTCTTCGGGGCCGTTCGCTCCCCGTCCTGGGTCAGCTGTTCGCGCACGTCGATGTAGCCCTCGCTCAAGTTGAGGTCAGACCAGCGCAGCCCCAGCAGCTCCCCTTGGCGCTGCGCCCCGGGCCTTGCCGCGAGCGTTGCCGAGGCTGTAAGCAGGGCTTCGATTTCCAGGGCCGTGAGCGTTCGCATTTCGCGCGCATCGCTCGCGGGTCGTTCTTCTGGCAGGAGCACCGAAACCGGATTCAGCCAGGACAAGCCCCTTGCGTTGGGCTAGCTTGAACACCCCGCCCAAGGGCTTGAGGTGGTTCCTGGTGGTCGAGCCGGAAAGCCCCGCCCGTTCCATCTCGCGCACCAGGGCTGCGACGGCGTCCGGCGTCACCTTGCCGAGGCGCTGAGCCCCGAAGCGGGGTAGCAGCCACCTGTCCAGACTGACGCGGTAGTTCCGCAGGGAGCGGGGGAGACAGGTGCGCTCTTTCAGCGCGTACCAATCCTCGGCCAGCGCCCCGACCGTGACGTTGGCGTTTCCGATTACCTTGCCCCGGTAGGCACGGCCTTTCAGCTGGCGTTCGAGTTCCAGCGCTTCGCGCTCCCACCCTGGACGGCATGGCGTCGACCAGCGGCATAGACCGAGTAGGCGCGTGAGCCGTCAGCGCGCTCGCGGTACTCAACGCCGCGAAAGCGGGTCTTCTGGCAGCTTTTCGCTCATTGCGCCCTCGCCCAGGTGTCTACTTCGGCCAGTCGAACATCAGCCGGCCCTCAATCTTGTGGCGGGGGATGCGCCCCTCCGCTGTCAGGTGGTAGACGCGCTTCTTCGTCCAGCCGAAGTGCTCGCTGAGCCCGTCCACGTCCAGCCAGCGCGCACCGGCCCCGAGGCGTTCCAACTCTCGGACGCGCTCCTGCAAAGCCTTAAAAGCCGCCAGGGTGACAACGGAGACGCTGTCCCCGTTCACGGTCGCGGCTCTTCATCGAGAAACATCAGCTTGCTCCGTAGGCGGTCGTGCTCGGAAACGAGGCAGTGCCGCTTATCACCCAACTCGACGTACTCGCGCTGCTTGGCCTGGAGGTCGGCATCCACGCGCTCCAGCTCCTGTTGGATGTCGAACAGTCGAGTGAGGAGCCGGCCATGGCCCGCACGGCCTCGGCTCGAGAGGATTCGCGGGGGCAGGACCGCGCTCACGACACTTCTCTTGGCGTCATGGCGGTGACTAGCCCGAGAGCGCAAAGGCGGGCGCAACGCCCCCTCGCTTCGCAGGAGCACCACCAGCCGCGCTCATCGAAGCCAAGCGAGTAGATCGCGCCGTCGCATCTGCAATCTGCCACGACGACCCCGCCGGCCTCGTCTAGCTGCCGGACGACCAGCCTGCCCTCAGTGACGTAGCGGCGCCCCTTTCCGGCTGCGTTTTCTCTCACGCTCGCCCCGTTCGAATATCGGCATGGCGCTGACGGAGGCGATAGGCCGCGGCGAGCTCAGCCCGTCGAACACGTCGAATCCGCCGGCCGGTTCCGACCTCGAACCAGTAGCCAACGAACAGGCCGCTTGTGGGCTTTTTTCACGCGGTCTTCCTCAGCGGCGGGCAACGAAGCGATAGCCCCGGCCCGTCTTGGCCAGATCACGGTGATGGAACGCGGCAGCCAACTCGCGGTCATGGCGGTACTCGCGCTGTTCGCGCGTCTCCCAACTGCGGTCTTCGGCAGCCTTTCAGTGGCCGCCCGGCTCATGTGACATTCCCGCACGTTGGTCCATGCGAGCGTTCGTGACTGCGCCAGGCGATCGAGGCATCACCCTCGTATCGGGCGTGAGGGTGAACCGCGACAGCCGGGCTTACTTCTTCTTCGCTGCCCGCTCAGCGCGCACTGCGGAGTTGGCCACCACCGCGGCGCGGATGAGTTGCTTGAAGGCAGCTTCGTCGATCTTCTCCCCTTCGCGGAGGTCGATCGCACGCCGCGTGTTCCCTTCCAGGCTGGAATTGAAGAGCTTCTTCGGGTCCTTGATCGAGGCTCCGCGAAAGAAGGTGAGCTTCACGACCTGCTTGTAGGACTCCCCTGTGCAGACGCCGCCGTCATGTGACCAGACGGGGGTCCCAGAGGATTTTGGCTTTTCCCATTCCACTCCTCCTCGATGTCGGGGTCGGCATCGTGGATGAGTTGACGGACCTGAGCGAGGGTCTCTCCTCTCCAATCCCCCAGCTCGTGAATCCGCTTGCTGATCTTCGCTGAAGCGGCCTCGCCATTCGGACGACCTGTCGGCGTCATGTTCTCTCCGATCGTACCGGCTGCCTACGTTGGCGAGGATCGGCGAGCGCGAGCTGGTCGCGATGAGTGGCGGCGATATCGAGACCTTTCTGCGCGAGCACTACGCCGAACCAACAGAAGCTCCGATCACTCTCGACATGGTGCCGCCGCACGCGCCGGCTGAGGGCGAGGTCTGGGACAGCACGATTCACCACTTCCGCTGCACAACCTGCGGCTGGGATCTGCTTCTCTGGGACGCCAACTAACCGCCCGAGATGCTTCGCGAAACGCAGAGCGGCTAACGACCGAGCTTATGACTCCCCGACCCTGGGCCGGACATGAAGCGTCTCGCCGACGACAAGGAAGACGATCTCGTCTTCTACTACCAGGCATTGAAGTCGTAGGCTTAGCCGCGAGCCCTCCGTCACAGCCGCCATCGCCTTCATCCCTTTCGTTTGGTTGGTCTTGAGATCATGGCCTGCGGAGGAATCATCGATCTAGGGGTTCGTACCGGACAGTGAAAGGCTGCGGGATCATGCCCCCACACGACTCGAGTCAGGCCGTGCGCTCCACATCTCCTCGGGCGGCGGCTGTGATTGCCGCCGCCGGCGTGGCCATCCTGCTCGTCTTTTCTCTACTGCCACCCCAGCGCATCCTCTCGCGGACCGGCCATGGCGACGTCGCAGAGTACTTCCGCTACGCGCAGCGCACCTTCGACGGGCAGATGCCGTACCGCGACTTCCGCCTGGAATACCCCCCGGGAGCGCTGCCGGTCCTGCTCGCGGCGGGGCCTGCGAATCACGGCTACTACAACCGTTTTCGCATCCTGATGCTCACCCTCGGCGCGGCCGCGATCGTGCTCCTCGTCGCCGCCCTGTTCTCTGCGGGTGCCGATGCTCCCGAGCTCGCCGCGGGAGTGCTCGTCCCCGCGACCTTGCCGCTCACGCTCAACCCAGGCCTCGTCATCGATCGCTTCGACCTCTGGCCAACCTTCTTGATGCTGCTCGCGGTGGTCGGCCTCGTACGCGGGCGCCGTCTGCTCAGCCTCGTGGCGCTGGGCATCGGCGCGGCCGCCAAGCTGTACCCGCTCGCACTCGTCCCGCTGGCACTCCTCTCGCGGCGCGGTAGCGCTCACGTGCGTCGTGACCTGGGCGTCGCCGTGGCGGTCTCCCTCGCGCTCGTCTTGCCGTTCGCGCTCGTCGCTCCGCGTGGCGTCGCCCACGTCGGCTGGTTGCTCGTGCGGCGCCCCCTGCAGGTCGAGAGCCTCGGCGCCTCGATCCTGCTCGCCTCGCACCGGCTCGGCCTCTACGAGCCGACGGCCTACTACAGCATCGGCAACTCGTGGGATCTCGCGGGGCCGGCCGCAAAGGTGGTCGCGATCATCGGCTCGCTGGCGGAGGCGGTCGCGCTCGTCGCGGTGTGGGTCATCTTCGCTCGCGGGTCCCGCGGCGCCCGCGAGCTACTGCTAGCGGTCGCGGCAGCCGTCGTCGGCTTCGTCGCCTTTGGGAAGGTCTTCTCGCCCCAGTACATGGTGTGGGTCGCGTTGGCCGTGCCGCTCGCGCTCGGCCGGATCAGGCCGTTCGCGCTGACCGCGACCCTCGCCGCGACGCTGCTGACGCTCTATGTCTACGACTACGGATACTTCGACCTGCTTGTGGGCGGGCGAACGAGCTGGGTCATGCTGGCGCGCAACCTGATCCTGGTCGCGCTCTTCTGCTCGCTGCTCTTGGAGCTCGCGACGCGGAGTCGCGAGCGGGTGCGTGGGCCAGCAGACGCAGGCACGACGGGAGACTCTGCATGGCCATGAGGCCCAGGCTGGTCGCGCTGTTGATCGTCGTTGTGATCGCGTCGGGCGCGGCCGCTCTCGTGCTGCTGACCGAGCTACCCCTGTTCCTTGCCTATGCGGTCTGGATCGCACCCGTCGTAGTGCTCATTCCGTATACGCACTCACCGGCCGACAGACGCCCGTACGGAATCTGGACGGTCGCGGCGGCACTCGTCTTGCCGGCTGTCGCCGCCGCGTGGGTGATTTGGCTCGTGCTCGCTCACGGCGTGATAGGCCACCGTCCATGAGCTCTGGGATTGCTTGCTGTCGCTATCAGGAATGAACTTCGACGTTGCTGCTTGAGATGTCGATGCTCGACTCTGAGCGTCCCCTTGAGACTTCGGCGATGTGTTCTCGGCGATCGCACGCAATAGTCCGAGCACGCTGACTGCAACCAGGTATGGGATCGCCGTCGTGACGGCTGCGCCGAGTCCGGCCAAGAACCCGTAAAGACGTTGATGTGAGTCGGCGATATCCCGAACGATTAGGTACGCGGCAGCGAACGCAGCGAGGGTATGAAGGTAAGCGACCACAGCCAGGAGTGAAGTGACCGTGCGTGCTCCGCGGTACGCAGTCACTAGCCGTTTTCGAGCCTAAACGTTCGGGAAGGAAACGCCTAGGTGGGTGTCTGAGGCGTGCCCAATCCGTGCCCAAACGCCAAGCCCCGCCACTTCGCCGGACCTTCGCGCCACCCGGACGAGCGCCACCGAAGTATCTCCCTGCTCCCAATCGGCTTTCCCGTGACTGTCGGGCCCTCACTGCCGGCGCTAGATCCGAGGTGAGCGGTTCCGAGGCGCACTGCCCCCTGACGGGAAACAGTGGCCCTCGGACGTTCTGCCGTTTGCTGAGTCGTCGGCGTTCGTCGTCGGCACGGGGTCTCGAGCGCGCCCAGGTGCAGCTTTACCGCGCGGCCGTTCTCACGGCCTCGACCCCGCTTGCCTCCGCTCGCGCGGACTGCGACGGGTCGAAATCTGGGAAGGGGTCTAAGCCCCCCTCTAACGGCTCTGCGGCCGCTGATGAGCCGGCCGTGGGCGAACGCGCGCGTGGGAGTGTCGCGTCAGCTGTCCAGCGGCCGTCCCGAGGGCTCAAGCTGGCCAATCTCTGGCCAGCCGGACCATTCGGTGCCCTCGCGGGTATTCGGAAAGCGGCTAATCTTGGCGCTTCGCGGACGTAGCTCAGTTGGTAGAGCATCAGCTTCCCAAGCTGAGGGTCGCGGGTTCGATCCCCGTCGTCCGCTTCTCAGTCGCGGAGATCGCGATCGCTCCTCTCCAGGCGGCTGATTACGTCCACGACGTACTCCTGCGCCTCCACGGTCAGCTTTCGGCCCTTCCGTTCAGGCCGGCTGCATGCTGCCGCAGCCGTCGATCTGGCTGTCGATCAGGTCGAGGTGGGCGATCGCTCGACGATAGTCAGCAGACCATCGATGCGAGCCGGGTGGCCGTCTTCCCCTTCCCTCGGTGTTGTCGCCAAGCCCCCGAAGGGAGAAGGCCAGGAACGAGCCACCCGGCTCGTCATTCCCCACAGATGCGAGCAGCGGGGACAGCTTGCGCTATTTCGGGGGAAGGGGCTACCGAATGCCGGTGTCGAGGTGGAAGTCGACACGGCCGATCCTTGCTCGGGGCACCACCCGCACGAAGCGTGGAGTCAGCCCCTGACCAACCCGGAGCTTCGGCGTCGCGACCCCGTATCTGCCCGGCCGCAGCCGCACGACGTACTTGCCATAACGGTTCGTAGTCACCTGGGCCCGCACAGTCCCGTCGCGCCTGAACTGGAGGACGAGACCCTTCGCCGGCTCCTCGCAGGGCTCGCCCACCCGGCACACCGGTTTCGTGGGCCCTCGCATCACCACGCCTCGAAGTCCGGAAGGCTGTCCCGAAGCGGCCACTCCCGCGAACGCCAGCATTAGCGCGGCAAGCAGGACTGCTGTCACACGCACGGCCGGGAACTCTAATAGGAAGGCGGCGCGGTAGCGGCTTCCGCGCTCGACACGCCTGCCGGGCTGCCGATCAGGTAGCCACGCCGGCTCTCCAAGTTACGGCGAGGCGCGCTGCTCGGCGAGGTAGTCGTGGATCTCGGAGAGGTCCTCGAGCGTCGTCTCGATGTCCTCGGGCTCGATCTCGCCCTTTTCGGCCGCCCGCGCGATGTCGCGGGCGGCGCTGAAGTCGTGCACGAGGTCGGGGTCCTCGCCTTCGGTCACGACCGGGTTCTCCAGGTCGTAGCCGCGCTCGGTCAGCATCTGCTCCACGGCACGCACGATCTCCGGCAGGCCTCGTCGGGTGCGCCCTCGGTCAGCTCCTGGAGCTCGGCCCAGCGCGTCTCCCACTCGTGCAGGTCGAGGCCCGGCTCGCTCATCCTCTTCGCTTTGACCGTGGATACGTCCACCGAAACATCCGCCTCGGCGCCGACGGTAGGATCGGCTGCGGTTCCCCCGTGGCCCTACTTCAAGCGCATGAATCCGAGGGCCTGCGCGCCGTCGGCGTGTCGCACCGCCACGCGCCGCTCGAGGTTCGCGAGCGGCTCTTCCTCGCCGACGGCAACGCGCTCGAGCTCGCGGCGGCGCTTGCGGGTGACGGGGTCGAGGCGGTCGTGCTCTCGACCTGCAACCGCACCGAGATCTACCTCGCGGGCGGAAGCGAGGAGCGCGCGAGGGAGGAGCTCGAGCGCCGCTCAGGGCTGGAGCTCGGCGACGTGCTCGCGAGCTGGGAGGGTGAGGATGCGGTCGAGCACCTCTTCCGCGTCGCGGCGGGGCTCGACTCGCTCGTGCCCGGCGAGGCGCAGATCCTCGGCCAGGTGCGCCAGGCCTACGACGCGGCACTGACCGCGGGCGCGACCGGGCCGCTCCTCAACCGCCTCTTCGAGGACGCGCTGCGAGCGGGCAAGCGCGTGCGCACCGAGGCGAACCTCGCGGAGCTACCCGAGTCGGTCGCGGCCTCTGCGGTCGAGCTCGCGGCCAAGACGCTGGGTGGGGTCGAGAACCGCCGGGCGCTGCTCTTCGGGGCCGGGAAGATGAGCGAGCTCGCGGCCCGCGAGCTGCGGGCGCGTGGGGCGGAGGTGATCGTCTCGAGCCGCACGCTCGAGAGCGCAGAGGAGCTGGCCGAGCGCGTCGGCGGCCGCGCAGCCGCCTTCGACGCCGTCGCGGTCGAGCTGACCGACGCCGACCTCGTCATCTCCGCGACGCGCTGCCCCTACCCGATCCTGCACGCCGAGGCCGTCCAGCCCCGGGCCAAGCCGCTCGTGCTCGTGGACGTAGCCGTCCCGCGCGACCTCGATGCGGCGATCGGCGAGCTCGAGGGTTGCACGCTCTTCGACATCGACGACCTCGGCGACGGGCTCGTCGGCCGCGAGGAGGACGTGCGCGAGGCGGAGCAGATCGTCGCCCAGGAGGCGGCGCGCTTCGCCGAGTGGCGCCGTTCGCGCGGTGCCGCCGGCGCGATTCGCGCGCTTCGCGACCGCGCCGAGACGATTCGCTCCGAGGAGCTCGCGCGGGCCGAGCCCCGTCTGGCGGAGCTCTCGCCACGCGAGCGCAAGGCCGTCGAGACGCTGACCTCGCAGATCGTGAACAAGCTCCTGCACGCGCCGACCGTCCGCGCGAAGGAAGCCGGCTCCGAGCCGCTGCGCGACCTCTTCGCCCTGCGCGAGGACGAATGACGCAGACGACGCGGGCGGCCGAGCTCTACGCCCGCGCGCTCGAGCTGATCCCCGGCGGGGTCAACTCGCCGGTGCGTGCGATGAAGGCCGTCGGTCTCGACGAGCCGCTCTTCGCCCGACGCGGCCAGGGAGCGTACCTCGAGGACATCGAGGGCCGGCGCTATCTCGACTGGGTGCTCTCCTGGGGGCCGCTGATCTTCGGGCACGCCGACCCGGAGACGATCCAGGCGATCGTGAGCGCGGCGCGCCGGGGCACCACCTTCGGGACGGCGACCGAGGGGGAAGTCGAGCTCGCCGCCGAGATCGTGGACGCGGTGCCGTCGGTCGAGCAGGTGCGGCTCGTCTCCTCGGGCACGGAGGCCGCGATGAGCACGCTGCGTCTGGCCCGGGCAGCGACGGGCCGCGAGCCGTTCGTGCGCTTCGCCGGCTGCTACCACGGCCACGCCGACCCGTTTCTCTCCGAGGCGGGCTCCGGAGTGGCGACGCTCGGCATCCAAACCTCGGGCGAGGGCCGAGTGGTGCCCTACAACGACCTCGACGCGGCACAGGCGGTCTTGGACGGCGCGGCCTGCATCTTCGTCGAGCCGGTCGCCGGAAACATGGGTGTCGTCCCACCCGCGGAGGGCTTCCTCGCGGGCCTGCGCCGCCTCTGCGACGAGAGCGGCGCCCTGCTCGTCTTCGACGAGGTGATCACGGGTTTCCGGGTCGCCCGCGGGGGCGCCCAGGAGCGCTTCGGCATCCTGCCCGACCTGACCGTGCTCGGCAAGATCGTCGGCGGCGGCCTACCGCTCGCGGCCTTCGGCGGGCCGACCGAGCTGATGCAGCGCCTCGCGCCCGTCGGCGACGTCTACCAGGCGGGCACGCTCTCCGGGAACCCGCTCGCCACCGCGGCCGGCCTTTCGGTGCTGCGTCGGCTCACGCCGGAGGTCTACGAGGAGCTCGAGCGACGAGGGGCCCGGCTCGAGCAGGGCCTCCGTGAGGCTGCGCCGGGTTGGTGCGTCCAGCGCGTTGGGGCCATGGCTACGCTGTTCGCGCACGTCGGTCCAGTGCGGAACCTCGACGATGCGCGGGGAAGCAGCACCGAGCGCTACGGAGAGCTTTTCCGCGGGCTCCTCGGGCGCGGGATCTACGTGGCGCCGTCGCAGTTCGAGGCGCTCTTTCTCTCACTCGCGCACGCGGACGACGAGATCGATCAGACGGTCGCGGCGGTCGCCGAGCTCATGGTCTGAGCCGCCCTCGAGATTCCTGTTTGCGATGGAGAAAATCGGTGCTACTGTCGTGAAGCCTCGCAACATGGGGTAGGGGAGGAGCCGAAAACTGAGAGAGAACCCGAGTCACCGATCTCCGGCCGCCACGCGGTGGGGGTCAAGTCGTCGCTTCAGGGTGACACTTCTTGCGTGTTTCGCTCTGCTCGGCTTCGCGTCGACGTACGCATATGCCGGCGGACCGCAGGGGGCTACCGGAACCACCACGGTGCCCAACCCGGATCCACCGCCGCCCACGACTACGGCGCGGCCGTTACCGCCACCGCCTCCGCCGCCACCGCCACCACCGCCTCCACCGCCTCCTCCTCCGGCCCAGACCTACGTGCCGCCGCCACCGCCGCCGCCTGCGGCTTTCACGTCACCACGCGTCAAGTCGCACCGCCAACCTGTCGTCCGCCAGCAGGCGCAACCGAAAAGGAAGAAGGCCATTCTGCCAGCGGCTCCGACGTCCGGCCCGCCTCCGCCGCCTGAGATCACGCAGCTGCGGCCGGCGTCGCTGGGACCGACGTCCGTCCCGGTCGCGAGCCTCAGCTCGGGATCGTCCTCGAGCCTCCTGCCGCTTCTCCTCGGGATCCTGCTGGGACTCTCGTTGATCGTGGTTGCAATCGCGTTGACTCCGCCGTGGGCCTTGCCGAGGCCTGTCGGGATCGTCGTCTACGAGCAGCGTGATCAATTCATCTACGGGGGCATCGCGACGGCCCTTAGCATCGGCCTCGGCCTTCTGATCACGATGGCTGCGTCATGAGCCGCGCCCGGCTGTATGGCGCGGCGCTCGCAGGCGTCGTGCTTGTCGTTCCATTCGTTGCGCATGCTGCCGCTGCGCCCGGCGACGGGTATCACGCTGCGATCAGCCCGGTCGCCGTGCAGCCCTCATCGAGCGCGACATTCAGCATTTCGCTGACAAACAACAAGAGCTCGCCCAACGCGGCGAGCGAGGCTCACATCCAGATTCCCTCAGGCTTCAGCGTCAGCGGCGTTCTCAGTGCAATGACGGCGTGCTCGGTCGGCCCGTGGATCGCCACTGCTGACAGCGACTCGATCGATTTGACCGCGATCCCTGGGGACAAACTCTGTCCCGGCGACACGCTCACCGTGTCTTTTTCGGCCACGGCACCTGCCGGGGAAGGGTCGTATACGTGGGGAACGGCATTGTCCGGCAGCGGCGGCCCGTTTGCTCTTAAAGGGTCGGATCCAACCGTCACCGTCGACGGCACGCCGCCGACGGTGACCCTGATGAGCATGCCATCCGATCCGTCCAATGATCCAACGCCGAGCTTTGGCTTTTCCAGCAATGAGCCGGGTTCCGACTTCGCCTGCAGCCTGGACAACGCATCGTTCGTACCGTGCTCGAGCGGCGTGACCTACGGACCCCTTGGTGACGGCAGCCACATCTTCGCGGTCCAGGCGACGGATCTGGCCGGCAACACCGGCTCTTCGGCAACGTACAGCTGGAAGGTCGATGCCACGCCTCCGCCGGCGCCTGCGTTTGCGGTGGGGGGGGTGCCGCCAAATCCAAGCGCGACACGCG
This sequence comes from Gaiellales bacterium, assembly GCA_038236705.1. Lineage (GTDB taxonomy): Bacteria > Actinomycetota > Thermoleophilia > Gaiellales > Gaiellaceae > AC-32. The sequence continues at coordinate 30,076 of JBBRZN010000013.1, read as the reverse complement.
ACGCGAACTTCAGCTTCTCCGATGACGAAGCGGGCGTTACGCTTCTCTGCAACCTCGACGGCAGCGGGTTCGCGAACTGCTCATCAGGTACGGCGGGCTACGTTGACCTCGCCGACGGGTCGCACACGTTTCTCGTCAAGGCCGTCGACGGGGCCGGGAACGAAACGTCGAACTCATACACCTGGGCAATCGACGCAACGCCCCCTCCGCCACCGTCGATCACCTCGGCGCCGCAAAACCCAAGCGGTGCGGACAGCGCAAGCTTTGCGTTCTCAGATGCCGAGACCGTGATCTTCAAGTGTCAGCTCGACGGCGGTGGCTATTCGACATGTCCCCCAGCGAGCTACTCGAATCTCGGCGAGGGATCACATACGTTCGACGTGAAAGCTGTGGATTCGATCGGCCATGAAAGTACCGTGACGTCGTACACCTGGACGATCGATACCGTCCATCCGCTCGTGACATTGATCGACAAGCCGCCGCTGCTCACGAACCAGACGACGGCCAGCTTCAGCTTTTCGTCGAACAAGCCGAGCAGCACCTACCAATGCAAGCTCGACACCGGCAGCTTCGGCAGCTGCACGAGTCCCCGCCTCTACACCGGTCTCGACGACGGCTCGCACACGTTCTCCGTCCGCGCCGTATCGTTCGGGAACGTCGGCCTTACGACCGAATACACATGGATTGTCGACACTGTTGCCCCGAATACGGCGATCGCGTCCACGCCACCGGCCTCGAGTACCAGCGCCTCGGCGAACTTCACCTTCACGAGCACCGAGGCTGGATCGACGTTCGCCTGCGGCCTAGACGCCGGTGGCACCACATCTTGCGAATCACCAAAGACGTTTTCCGGCCTCGGGGACGGAGCCCATACCTTCCGCGTACAAGCGGTGGACGCGGCCGGGAACGTCGACACGACCCCGGCCTCGTACTCGTGGCAGATCGCCGGAGTCGGCCCCGGAACCACGGACACGACGCCGCCGGGGCACGTCAAGCGCCTCAGGCGGAACGTCGGCTACGGCAGTCTGAAGCTGTCGTGGACACCGCCGGTCGATCTGGACTTCGACCACGTCGAGGTGTTCGTCTCGACGAGCGTCAAGAGCTTGCCGCGCACGCCGGTCTACAAAGGCAGGGCGAGCAGGTACACGAACAGGCGCTTCAGGAACGGGTTGTACTACCGCTACGCCGTCGTCAGCTATGACCGCGCGGGCAACGCATCGCGCGGCGCAGGCGCGGTCGTGCCGCCCAGCATCCTCCTCCGCTCTCCGCGCGACGGTCGCCGCGTTCACGGACCTCCGCTCCTCGTGTGGAATCGGGTGGCGAGGGCGACCTACTACAACGTCCAGCTCTACTACGGCTCGCGGAAGGTTCTGAGCACGTGGCCGAACCTCCCGAACCGCAAGCTCTCACGCAGCTGGCTCTTCGGTGGCCGCCATCTCCAGCTCAGGACGGGGTTGTACCACTGGTACGTCTGGCCCGGCTTCGGAGCGCGTTCGAAGGGCCGTTACGGGCAGCTCCTCGGGCAGAGCACATTCAGCGTGCGCTAATGCCTAGCTGGGCCAGGCCACCGCAAGGCGGCGGCGGGTTTCGGCAAGGTGCTCCGGAAGAACCTTCACGTCAGCCAGCACGGGCATGAAGTTCGTGTCGCCCGCCCAGCGGGGGACAATGTGGAGGTGAACGTGGTCGACGACGCCGGCACCTGCGATCCGGCCGAGGTTCCAGCCGAGGTTGTAGCCCTGCGGCGCGTAGGTCTCGGCGAGCGCCGCGATCCCGCGCTGCGCCAGCCGGTGGACCTCGAGTGCCTCCTCGTCCGTAAGCTCGGCGAACTCGCCCACGTGCCGGTAGGAGGCCACCATCAGATGACCCGAGGAGTAGGGGAACTTGTTCAGCAGGACGAACGCGTGCTCGCCGCGGTGCACGACGAGCCGTTCCTCGTCGTCGCCGGAGGCCGCGTCGCAGAAGACGCAGCCGGATTGCTCGTCCGCCTGGGCGATGTACTCGAGCCGCCAGGGGGCCCAGAGCTGCTTCGTCATGGGCGCGAGACTACATTTTGCGCGCGGGAGCTCTAAAATCCTGCACGTGAAGCGTTTCCTGCTGTTCGTGGTACTCGCCGGGATCGCCTCCGGAGCCGCCGCCCCGAGCGCGAAGCGCGCCGCGATCGTGCCCGACGGCGTCTCGATCGGAGGGGTCAGGGTGGGCGGGCTCGACTCGGAACGGGCCCGTTCTGCGATCTCGTGGTGGTACGACCGCCGCCTTCGGTTCGCCTTCTACGGCAAGCGCTGGACCCTGAAGCCGTCGGCGCTCGGGGCGAAGGCCGACGTCGATTGGGCCGTCCAGGAAGTGCTCAAGGCGCGGCCGCGGCAACACCTCTCGTTGCGCGTGGACGTGGACGAGAAGCGGATCGACCGCTACGTGAGCGCGCTCGACGCGCGGCTTTCGGTCGAGGCCGAGGACGCGACAGCGTCCCTCGCCGGACTGCGGCCGGTCATCAAGGCGGGTAAGCCGGGCCTGAGGCTCAACCGGCTCAAGACGAAGCTGCGGATGGAGAGCGCGCTCGCCGTCGCGGCGTACCGCCCGCTCCTGCGGCCGGTGGCGAAGACGGTCGCGCCCTCGGTGACGCGGAACACCTTCGGCGCCGTCGTCGTGATACACCGTGGCTCGAACGTGCTCCATCTCTACAACGGCGACCGCCCCTGGCGCACCATCCGCGTAGCGACCGGCCAGGCGATCTACCCGACGCCGACCGGCTCGTTCACCGTCGTGGACAAGCAGCGCAACCCGTGGTGGCGCCCGCCCGACTCGGAGTGGGCCAAGGGCCTGAAGCCGATCCCGCCGGGTTCGGGCAACCCGCTCGGCACGCGCTGGATGGGGATCTCGGCTCCCGGGGTAGGGATGCACGGCACCCCCGACGCGGCCTCGATCGGCTACTCGGCCTCGCACGGCTGCATCCGCATGCAGATCCCCGACGCGGAGTGGCTCTTCGACCACGTCCGCCTCGGGACGCCGGTCTTCATCGTCAACGCCTGACTCAACTCAAGCCCTGCTGGGCTCGTCGCGATCATTGCAAAGGCTCTCGAAAAGTCGGAAGATCGAGAGGCGGCTGTCCGTCTTGTCGTTGTAAGCGTCGTGTCTCTCGCGGCGCGGTAGATGAAGGAGGCAACATGGACGAGAGAAGCGGAACCGTCCGCCTCGTTGAGTCCCGACCGGACGCCGAGGCGCGCGGCCTCGTCGCAACGGTCTCGAGGGACGAGGTGGAGGGCGTGCTGCGCACCGACGAGGGTCCGGTCGACCTCTTGCTCGACGTGCAGCGGGTCGCCGCCGACGGCGACAAGCCCGAGACCGAGCGGATCGCGCTTGCTTGGGAGCCACAGGACCTCGAGCGATTGCTGGGCACGACGACCGGTGACCAGATCACGCTCACCTTCGACGAGGAAGAGGTCCGGCGGTTGCTGGACGACGTCGAGGCGCACGGAATGCGAGAGAAGCTCGCCGTGCTCTCGGTCGTCGCCGGTATGGCCGCGGCCAGTGTCGGATCGGCGAGCGGGGCGGTGTTCGCGCCGACAGGAGGCGCACCGTCGACGGGTACGCCCGCCGCGGTAGCCACCCACGCGACCGCATCCGAGGTCAGCACTGGGCTGACCGGCGTTTCGAGCGACCGCGTGACGGCGTCAGAAGTGAGCACGGGCCTTGGCGACGCGCAGGCTCCGCCTGCCGCCGCTCAGGCTGGACGCGCGGCGAATCCGTCCGAGATCAGCACGGGCATCACCGGCGAAGCGCCGGCCGCGCCTTCCGAGATCTCGACTGGAATCGTGCAAGAGCCGCCTGTAACGCCGGCCGAGGTCACGACCGGCGTCGTGGAGCAGCCGACCGCCACGCCCGTCTCCGCCAGCCCCGGCGGGACCTCTAACTGGGCGCCGGGTCCGGAGGCGGCCGCACTCGCGGCCGGGGCGATCCTCGCGCTCACCGCCGTTGGGTTCGCGCTGCGCACGCAGCGGCGCCCGCCCGCAATGCCGTAACCATGCCTAAGGGAGTCCGGGCAACTGCTCGGACTCCCTGCCGGCGCCGCCAGGTGTTCAGAGCCAGCGCTTGAGGCGGAAGAACGCGGTCAGGCCGATTGCCAGGCCCACCATCCCGCCGATGATCGCCCAGAACGCGGCAGCGGTGCCGAAGCCGGGGAAGTGGACGTTCATGCCGAAGATCCCGGTGATCAGGGTGAGCGGGAGCAGGATCACCGTCACGACGGTGAGGAAGCGCAGGACGTCGTTCTGGCGATGCGAGATGACCGACTCGTTCGTGTCCTCGAGCGCCTCGACGACCTCCTTGTAGTTGTCGAGCAGGTCCCAGATCCGCTCGCTCGCGTCCACGATGTCGTCGAAGTAGAGCTCGAGCTGCTGCGGCAGGAACCGCTCGACGTGGCGCTCGAGCAAGCGCAGGGTGGAGCGCTCCGGCTTGATGATCTTCCGGTAGGAGATGATCTCCTGCTTCACGTTCGAGAGGTCGCGGACGACCTCCTCGGCGCGCTTCTCGAACAGGTCGTCCTCGACCGAGTCGAGCTTGTGCCCGATCTTGTCGAGGATCGGGAAGCAGTAGTCGAAGAGGTCGTCGAGGATGTGGTAGAGCAGGTAGCCCGACCCCTTCGTGAAGAGCTGTTCGCGGAGCTCCTCGTCCCCCTCGCAGCGCCGGAAGAGCCGCGTCACCGGCAGCAGCTCCACGTTCGGCAGCGTGACGAGGTAGTCGTGGCCGACGAAGACGTCGAGCTCGGCGGCGTTCAGGCGCTGGACGGCCTTGTCGTAGACCGGGAAGTGGAGGACGCCGAAGAGGTACTCGGGGTACTCGTCGACCTTCGGCCGCTGGCGCTTCGAGAGGACGTCCTCGAGGTCGAGCGGGTGCCAGCCGAAGCGCTCGGCCAGGGCGGTCGCTTCCTCCGCGCCGGGATTGTCGAGGTGGACCCAGGTCAGGCCGTGCGCGTGGAGCTCGGCAACGCGCCGCTCAGGGCGTGCGCCGGCGTCCCTCGCCTGCGTGCGAGGTCTCGGGCGCTTGATGCGGGGAAGGCTTGGCACCGGGACTGAGGGGGTCGTCGGATTTCACTGTCGAGGTTCGCCATAGTACCCGGAAAGCCTTGTTCCCAACTCGCTCCGAGCCCGGCGTTCTGGCGGCTTCGGCGGGGATCCGGCGCTCCAGCAGGAGGAACCCGAAGGCGGCCAGGGCGCACGCTCCGGCACATCCTGCCCAGAGGGCGGTGGGCGAGCGCGCGAGCAGGAGAGCCCCGATCGCAGGCCCGGCCAGGAAGCCGAGCTGCCACGACGATGTGCGCAGCGCCATGTAGCGCCCCATCAGGTGCTCGGCCGCGAGATCGGCGATCAGCGGGTTGTTGACCGCCCCGTGCAGGCATTCGCCGATGCTGAAGATGACAATCGCGCCACAGAGCAGTGCCACCGCGGTCGTGCCGCTGAACCAGGTGCCCGCGAACAGCACCGCGAGGCACGTGCCGCTGAAGATCGCTCCCGTCAGTGCAAGCGCGCGCAGCCGCCTGCGGCCGCGAAGCGCCTTCGCCAGCGGAAGCTGCGCGAGCACGAGCACCATTGTGTTGACGAAGAAGATGATCCCGATCCCGGCCTCGCTGACCGACGCGTGCTCCTTCGCGTAGGGCGGCAGCGTGGTCGAGATCTGCGCGTACGCGGCGGCGACCAGTAGGGCGGTCAGCGCGAGCAGCCAGACGAAGGTGCGGTCGCGGAGGACCTCCGCGTAGCGGCCGCGCAGGTGCGCGGCCGCCGGCCCGAGCGACGGCGCCGGGACGAAGAGCAGCAGGCCCATGAACGCGACGAAGGTGCCGGCGTCCACCGCGAAGAGCACGTCGAAGCTCTCGGGTACCTCGGTCGTCGCGATCAGGCCGCCGACGAGGCCGCCGATCCCGAAGCCGAGGTTGTCGGACACGCGCGTGAGCGCGTAGGCGACGGTGCGCTGCCCGCGGGAGGTGAGCGCCGCGAGCAGGCTCGAGTGGCTCGGCGCGAAGCCGGCGTTTCCGGCACCCGCGATGGCGGCCAGGGCGAACGCCTGCCACGGATGCCGCACGAACGGGAAGCCGCCGTAGCCGGCCGCAAGCAGGGCGAGCGAGGCCATCAGCGTCGTGCGTGCTCCGACGCTGTCGACTACACGTCCTACGAGCGGGCTCCCGAAGAGGCCGATTCCGAGCAGCTCCGCGACCACGAGGCCCGATGTGCCGAGGCCGATGTGGCGCACGTCGTGCAGGTAGATGATCAGGAACGGGATCACGATCCCGTTCCCGAGCGAGTTGGCGACACCGCCGGCCTCGAGCAGCCAGACAGGGCGGGGGAGCTGCGGTCTCAGCCCTCGGAGGTACGCGGCGACGGCAGTCAGTGCTGCCAGAGGGTAACCCGGAAAGAGACAATTGCCTAGCGCGCTGATTGATTCGTCAATCGAAAACTGAATGCCCGCGGTAATTCACGGCGAGGTTTTGACCGGCCAATTTGCGGAAAGCTATCTTCCCTGAGCGGCGGCGGGCGAGCCCGCCGCCGTCATCACAGGGAACGAATCCAGGGGGTGAAGGAATGCCGCGGAAGCTCTTTTTGCCCGTCGCCGCAGCGCTCCGGCGACGCAGGACGATCGTCGTAGCGTCGCTTCCGGTCGTGATTGCCGGCGTCGTGTTCGCCGTCGCCGGAGGCTCCGGCGCAGGGACGACCGGAAAGCAGACCACACAAGCGTTCGGGGTCGCCCGGGCGAGCAGCGCGGCAGCCGGGGCAACATTGGCCTCGACCGCCACGCCGACCGCCTCGTTCGGCCCGCACGTGAGCAACGGGATCTTCCAGGGCACGTCGCCGGAGGTCTCGTCGCTGCCGGTGCTGCCCGTCACGCCGGGCCAGCTCCAGAGCCGCGAGATCGAGTCGCTCAAGCCGCAGCAGTCGGCGCCGGGCGCGAAGGACCCGGTCGTGCAGGGGAAGAAGGGTTCCGGCCCGATCTCCGCACCGATCCAGAACTTCGACGGCATCTGCCTGCCGTTCGGCGAGCCCTGCGATCTGCCGAGCAGCTGCAGCTGCCTGCCGCCCGACACGAACGGCGAGGTCGGCGCGACCCAATACGTCCAGATGGTCAACACCGACTTCGTGGTCTTCTCGAAGACCGGCCAGGTGCTGCGCGGCGCGACGCCGATCAATCAGCTCTGGGCAAACGCCGGCGGCGAATGCGCCACCCACAACGACGGCGACCCCGTGGTGCTCTACGACCAACTGGCGAGCCGGTGGCTGCTGACGCAGTTCATTGCGACGCCGGCCGACAACGAGGAGTACGGGCAGTGCATCGCCGTTTCGACGACCGGCGATGCGACCGGCTCGTATTACCTCTACGAGTTCCACTTCGGCCGGACGTTCCACGACTACGAGAAGCTCGGCGTCTGGCCGGACGCGTACTACATGTCCACGAACGAGTTCCCGGATGGGACGGTTACTTCGAGTGGCGCGGGCGCATTCGCGTTCGAGCGGGCCAAGATGCTCGCGGGCCAGCCTGCGCGGGTCGTCTACTTCGACGAGGCAGCGAACAACCCGCCGGGCGGCCAGTACGTCGGCCAGCTCCCGGGCGACCTCGACGGCGGCACGCTGCCGCCGGCCGGCTCGCCGAATCTCTTCGCCGAGATCGACGACGCCAGCACCGTCCCGCCGACCACTCCCGGAGACGACGGCTTCAGGCTGCGGCTCTGGAAGTTCCACGTCGACTGGGCAAACCCGGCCAACTCGACCTTCGGCAACCACGGCTCGCCGGACTACGCGCTCCCGGTCGCGCCGTACGTGAGGCCTCAGTGCGTCTACGGCTACGGCCCGAACTGCGTGCCGCAGAAGGGCGGGCCGCAGCAGCTCGACGTCCTCGGCGACCGGCTGATGTTCCGTCTCGCGTACCGGAACTTCGGCAGCTACGCATCGGTGCTGCTCAACCACACGGTGGTGACGCCCGACGCCCGCGACGGCATCCGCTGGTACGAGGTGCGGATCCCGAAGGGTGGTGCGCCGTCGGTCTACCAGCAAGGCACCTACGCCCCGACCGACGCGGCGACGGGCCCGCTCTGGCGCTGGATGGGCAGCATCGCCCAGGACAGGAGGGGCGATGTCGCCGTGGGCTTCAGCGCTTCGGGGCCGAGCGACTACCCGTCCGTCCGCTACACCGGCCGCAACGCGGGCGACCCGCTCGGCCAGATGACGCAGACCGAGCAGGTGGCCTACACCGGCACCGGCCCGCAGACCGAGGTCGAGGGCCGCTGGGGCGACTACAGCGACCTAACCGTGGACCCGTCGGACGACTGCACCTTCTGGTATACGCAGGAATACCTCGGCCAGGATGTCGTGGTGATCGGAACCTGGCGGACGCGAATCGTGTCCTTCAAGTTCCCCGGCTGCACGAAGTAGCTCTCTCTCCCAGCCCCCGCGTGCCCCTTCACGGGCGCGCGGGGGCGCCGTACGCTGTGGGCATGAGCGCGTGCTCGACCTGTGGGCGAGAGAATGCGGCCGAGTCGAGGTTCTGCAGTGACTGCGGCACCCGCCTGGCGGAGCGAACCGGGGCGCGCGAAGAGCGGAAGATCGTCTCCGTCCTCTTTGCCGACCTCGTCGGCTTCACCGCTCGCTCCGAGAAGCTCGACCCGGAGGACGTCCGGGCGATTCAGATGCCCTACTTCCAGCGCGTGCGGGCGGAGATCGAGGCTCATGGCGGCCTGGTCGAGAAGTTCATCGGCGACGCGGTCATGGGAGTCTTCGGCGCGCCCGTCGCCCACGGGGACGACCCAGAGCGCGCTGTCCGCGCCGCGCTCGCGATCCGCGACGCCCTCTCCGAGCTGAACGCCGCCGATCCGGAGCTCGACCTGCAGGTGCGCGTGGCGGTGAACACCGGCGAGGCGATCGTCGCGATGGGCGCCGACCTGGGGAAGGGCGAGGGTCTCGTGGCCGGAGACGTGGTCAACACCGCGTCGAGGCTCCAGGGGTTCGCGCCGCCGGACGGCGTGCTCGTGGGCGAGGAGACCTACCGCAACACCAGGTCGACGGTCGAGTACCGGCCGATGGAGGCTGTGACCGTCAAGGGCAAGAGCGCGCCCGTGCAGACGTGGCTGGCGCTCTCCGCGCCGGCGCCGCCGGGCGAGCGGGGCGCACAGCGCTTCCCGATCGTCGGGCGAGACCACGAGCTAGCGACGCTGCACCGGATCTGGGAGCAGGCGGTCGCCGAGCGGCGGCCTCACGTGGTGACCGTCTTCGGCCCCGCTGGGATCGGGAAGACGCGGCTCGCGAGCGAGCTCTCGGAGCACATCACCGCTGACGGCGGGCAGGCGCTCCGCGGCCGCTCCGTTCCCTACGGCGAGAAGACCACCTACGGCGCCTTCGCCCAGCACGTCAAGCAGATCACGGGGATCTTCGACAGCGACCTCGGCGCCGAGGCCTGGCGGAAGCTGCACGAGGCCGTTGCCGACCTGGTGGGCGCAGACGAGGCGCCGTCGGTCGCCGAGCACGTGGGCACCCTGATCGGCCTTGCCACCGAGGAGACCGCGGCGGGCCGCGAGGAGCTCTTTTACTCCGCGCGCCGGCTCCTGGAGGAGTTCGCCCGGCGGAAGCCGACGTTGCTCGTCTTCGAGGACATCCACTGGGCGGACGCGGGCACTCTCGAGCTGCTCGAGATGCTCGGCTCACGCGTGCGCGACGTCCCCCTGCTCCTGCTCGCGCTCGCCCGGCCGGAGCTGCGCGAGCACCGGCCCTCGTGGGGCGGCGACCTGCCCGGCTACACCGCGCTCCCGCTCGAGCCCCTGCGCGACGAGCACTCGCAACAGTTGGCCCGGTACGTGCTGGAGGAGACGGGCTTCGATACCGCCGCGATTGTGGGCACGGCGGAGGGCAACCCGCTCTTCATCGAGGAGCTCGCGGCTTCGGTCTCGGAGCGGGCCATGGGAGGCACGGAAGAGCTGCCGACCAGCATCCGCGCGATCGTCTCCGCCCGCCTCGACGTGCTGCCCGCGCCCGAGCGCAACGTGCTGCTCGACGCCTCGGTCGTCGGCGCGACGTTCTGGCGGGGCGCGCTCGAGGCGATGGCCTCCGGCGGCCCGGAGCTCGCGCAGGTCCTCGACTCGCTCGAGCGGCGCGACTTCGTGCGACGCGAGCCCGTCTCACGCCTCGTCGGCGAGCAGCAGTTCACCTTCAAGCACATCCTGATCCGGGACATCGCCTACGCCACGCTGCCTCGACCCGCGCGCCGCGACCGGCACGCGACCGTGGCGCGGTATCTCGAGGAGCAGACGCATGACGGCCTCGCCGCGGCCTCGGCGCTGGCGCACCACTGGCTCGAGGCCGGCCAGAACGGCCGGGCCGCCGAGTTCTTGGTCGTCGCGGGCGACCAGGCCGGGCGCGGCTGGGCGAAGGACGAGGCGGTCGACTACTACCGCCAGGCGCTGGCGGTGGTACCGGAAGACGAGCAGGAGCTGCGACGCGACATCACGCGCCGCCAGGCGGTGGCGCTGCAGGCGCTTTTCCACGTGACCGACGCGGAGCTGCTCGGACGCCGCGGGACGCCCGCGCTCGACGATCAGCCCTGATCGAGCGGGAAGTCTTCCGGCGTGACGTCGCCGGCGATCTCGTAGATCGCGACCAGGTCGTGGAGCCCGAGCTGCTCGGCATGGTCACGCACGATCTGCTCGGTCGGCGCGTCGTAGACGCAGAAGGACTTCACCGTGCCCGAGTCGTCGACGACCACGTGGCTGTGCTCCCAGATGATTTCGGGGAAGTGCTCGTTCCTGATTTCTCTCGAGCGTCGCCCGACCTCTGGCATCCGGTCGTGGGCGACGTGGTAGCTGCGTTCGATCAGGTATCTCATGGGCGACAGCCTAAAGCCAACGGGAGCCGCTCTCAAGGGGGACCATGCGCCTGGCAGGAATCGAACCTGCGCAACGTTCCCGCCAAGCGCCGCGCCTCAGGGGTGGTACTACCGCCTAACGCTCGCAGAAAACCGCGGGCGCGACACTCCGGAAGCCGGTGTCCACCCGCCCTCGGGCGACGATTCGCGAGGCTATGGAGACTGGCAAGACGGCCCAGGAACAGGTCGAGAGAGAACGAGCCCGCCGAGCAGCCGGCGCGGGCGCAAGGGCTTCGAAACACCCTCCCAGACCTAGAGAAACCCGTCCGTGGGTGCGCAAGCGCCGGGCAGGCCGAGTCGAAGCGCAAGCGAGGTGGTAAAGCACGACCTGGGCACCTTCAAAGACTCGGGGCCGACGACCGAACGCCGAGAATTCAGCAGACGGCAGACAGTCGGTTCACTGCTCCCGTTTCGGCGGGGGCAGTGCGCCTCGGATCCGCCACCTCGGATCTAGCGCCGGTAGTGAGAGCCCGACAGTCACGGGAAAGCCGATTGGGAGCAGGGAGATACTTCGGTGGCGCTCGTCCGGGTGGTGCGAAGGTCCGGCGAAGTGGCGGGGCTTGGCGTTTGGGCACGGATTGGGCACACAACCCGGGAGGAGAAACTGACTACCGCTAGGAAATCAGACCGACTAGACGAAGCTCCCAAGGGGGCTGCGTAGCGGGAAGTGGGGCCAGACACGCCCGCTGTCCGGCCCGTTTACGTGAAGAGACGCTATCCTGCCGAACTTCTGCGGCCAAGGCGGGACGCTTCGCCCCTCTCCCCTCTGGGCGTCGCATCCAAAGCGCGCTCGTTATCTCCCGCCCCCCACGCAGCGCGCACGCCTTGGCCGCTCTCTACTAGATGCCGGCGAGAGGCGGGACCAGCTGCGCCCTCACGAACTCTTTACAGGTCCTCGCGCCGGCGCACTCGGCCGAGTGTCGGCTCGTCACCCGCCCCTAGCCGGCGATCACAACAAAGCGGACGGGTACTCCCTCGACGCGGTGTTGGGGTGCGGTGTCGGTCGCACTCGACTCGACGAACCCTTCCTCTTCTGCCGGACGAACCGCCACGACGATCTCGTCCGCCGGAAAGGTCGCAAGAGCGTCGCGGATGGCGAGACCGACGTCCGCCTCCCCGGCACCAGCATCGACGGTCTTGCCGGAAAGCTGCTCGGCCGTGCGTTCGGCGACCTGTTCCGCATGGCCGATCGCTTCCTGGTCATTGGCGAGCCAGTCGAGCACGCCCTGCCGTACGACCGGCACCACGACCTTGATCGTGTCGGCCTCCCCGACATGCGCATGCAAGACGTCGTCCGCATGTTCGACGGTGCTGATGACGAGGACGTTCTTGCCCACGACGGAAACCTACCCGCCCAAGCGCCGCGCGTCGTCGGCGTGGCTTTCTGGGACTTCCGCCACAACCAAACTGGCCTTGCGCCCAATGCGATCGAGCTCCACCCGATCCTCGCTTCGCCTGCTTGTCGTAGTCGCCGCTTTCGCTCTAGACTCCACGCTCAACCTGCCGTCTGGCCCCAGTGCGAAGGAGGAGCCGGTTCCCGCTCAGATCGGAGGCACCACCGCGGCGCCGTCGGCTCCACCAGCGGAAGGCAGAACGATGGCGTTCATGCAAGGGCCAATCCGCGAGGGAAGGTCAGCTAGCGATTGCGACGTCACGATCGGAAGTGAATGGGGCGCGGAGACCTCGCCCGGCGGCTGCCATTTCGTTCACTGCGTCTTGCACCGTCCGCACCTACCTCGCGTGCGAGCTTGGAGGCATCGTCGGTCGCTCGCGTCATTCGCGTGGTGATTCTGACGCTTAGGCGTGGCGTGAGCTAGTGCCAGGTTGAGCAGCCGGGCCACCGCAACCAAGGCCGCTTGGCTAGCGGCAAGTGCCGTCCGTCAGTCTGACAAACCGCGCCGACATTTTGTAAGCGCATTGCGCTGTCCTTTTCGCCATCCCGCTCTTGTTCCTGCGCTGAACTCGCCACAACGTCTCGATGCGGAGATTCTAGCCCCTGTTGGTGCCGACATAGGCAACTAGTCGCCTCGACAGACAACGCCCCGTCCGCCCCAGGGTGTAGAGTCTCGGGCGAGTCGTTCTGGCTCGTCAGTGAAACTGTGCGGCGTGCGGCCCCTCGGGGCCGTTCGTCGTCCGCACCGACCGCTAACCTCCCGCGCATGGGCTGTCGTTGAGTCAAAACCGCTCGACGAGAACACCGGCACGCCGTACTTTGGATTCCCAGCATTCACCAAAGGCGGGAAGGTGCAGACGGTCCCGGTCGTCGACCCGGCCTTCTGGAACGAGCTCGAGCGCCACATTCTCGATTGGCAGGCGCAGCCGAACGAGTACCTGCTCTGCCGCCGGCACACGATCCCGCGCTGGGATTCGCAGGAGCGGAAGAACCAGAAACTTCCGCCTGACCGCATCGACCGCATCGAGTACCGCGACCAGCCGATGGGCGTCCACGGCCTGCACAAGTGGTGGTATGCCTGCCTCGCGCGAGCGGGCGTGACCGCAAAGGGGCAGACCTCGGGGGAGAGGATGCACAAGGCCCGCCATACTGCCCGGCCAGCGCGTCCTCGACAAGACGCACGGCAACATCAAGGCCGCCTCGAAGCTGCTCGGGCACTCGTCCATCTCGACGACCGCCGATATCTACACGGACTGGGACATCTCGCAGCTTGAAGAGACGCTTGGCTCGATTCTGGAGGACGAAAGGTGAATCGTTCCCGCCAAGACTTCGCGGAATCCCTGCAAATGGGGGATTCGATGCGCCTGGCAGGAATCGAACCTGCGACCTCGCGCTCCGGAGGCGCGCGCTCTATCCCCTGAGCTACAGGCGCTCGGGGGCCAAGTCTAGCGGCGGGACGAACGGAGTCACCGTCGCTGGCTCGACGCGTTTCGGCGTTCGCCGGACCCCCTCCGGAAGGCGGCGCTCGAGTGCGAGACACCCGACCGACGCGGAGACGCAGACGGCGGCGGCGATCGGCCAGACGGCGAGCGGATGCCAGCCGAGGAGGACACCGCCCACAGCCGGACCGAGGATGCTGCCCGCGCTCCACGACATCGCTCCCAGGGCGAAATAGCGGCCGCGGAGGTGCTCGGGCGCGAGGTCGGCAATGAGAGGCGCTTGGGTCGGGCCTTGCAATGTCTCGCCGACGCCGAAGAACACCGTCGCCAGGACGAAGACGAGCGCGGCCGAGGTGGCGGTCAGCAGCTCTCCCGCCGCGAGCACGATCAGCGCCGCGACTGCCCAGAGGAGGTTCATCAGCGCCAGGGCCATCATCCGGCGTCGTCCCTCGAGCGCCTTCGAGACCGGCAACTGGGTCAGCACGATCAGCAGCGTGTTCGCGAGCCAGATGAACCCGACCCAGCGCTCGCTCACGCCCGCGTAGTTCTTCGCGAAGGGCGGCAGGAGCGCGAACACCTCGTAGCCGACGGCGACGAAGAGCACGTTCAGCCCGAGCAGCGCGACGAAGTTCCGGTCGCGCAGCACCGCTCGGTACCCGGTCTTCGTCTGCTGGCTTTCTTCGACCTCGACCGGAGGCGGCTCCTTGATCGCCGAGAGCACGAGCACGAAGACGACGAAGGTGACCGCGTCGGCCACGAAGAGCGTCGTGAAGCTGCCGGGGTGGCGCGTGGTGGCGATCAGGCCGCCGACGACCCCGCCGAGGCCCAGGCCGAGGTTCATGCTGACGCGCTGGAGGGCGTAGGCCGAGTGGCGGTCCTCCGAGGGGGTCAGGCGCGAGAGCAGGGTGGACTGTCCCGGCCAGAAGCAGGCCGTGCCGACACCTTCGAGGCCGAGCAGCGCGAACGCCTGCCACTGCTCGCGGATCAGCGGGAACATCACGAACGCTGCGGCTTGCAGCGCGAGCCCGAGCAGAAGCGTGTTGCGCCCGCCGATGCGGTCGACGGTCGAGCCCGCCACGAGCCCCGCGGCGAGCGCTGCCACGCCGCCGAAGGCAAGCGCGAGGCCGGCCTCGGCGAATGAGATCCCGCGCACGTTGTGCAGGTAGATGACGATGAACGGGAACACGATCCCGTTTCCGAGCGCGTTGACGACCCCGCCTGCCTGGACCAGCCAGACCTGACCCGGCAGGTGCGGGTCGAGCTTGCGGAGGTACGCGGCCGGCGAGCGCACGAGGCGGGATTAAGGTATCGAGATGGAGCTCGAGGCCCGGATCGCGACGCTGCGAATGGCGGAGACCTTCGTCATCTCCCGCGGGGCTCAGGACGAGGCCGAGGTGGTCTTCATCGAGCTCCGTCACGACGGCGTCAGAGGCTACGGCGAGGCGACGCCGATCGACCGCTACGAGGAGTCGGCCGAGTCGGCGCTGGCCTTCGTCCAGGGAGCGGCGGAGCTGCTCGGCGACGATCCGTTCGCGCTGGAGGCGATCGAAGGCCGGCTTCGCGCGCGCCCCGGAGAGCAGGCGGCGAAGGCGGGAATCGACGCGGCGCTGCACGATCTCTGCGGCAAGCTCGTCGGCCTGCCGGTCTGGCGGCTGCTCGGGCTGGAGCGCGCAGGCCCGCCGACCTCGTGGACTGTCTGGTTGGGCGACCCCGACGACATGGCGCAGCGGGCCGAGCGCGTCGGGGGCCGGTTCAAGCGCCTGAAGCTGAAGATCGGCGGGGGCGACGGGCTCGACGTCGAGCGGGTGCACGCCGTGCGCGGGGTCTCGGAGGTGCCTCTGCAAGTGGACGTGAACGAGGCCTGGAGTCTCGACGAGGCGTTGGAGGCGCTGCCGACGCTGGCCGAGCTCGGCGTCGAGTACTGCGAGCAGCCGCTCCCGGCCGGCGATCCCGGCGGGCCGGAATTGAAGCGCCGCTCACCGCTCCCGATCTACGTCGACGAGGATCTCCAGACCCTCGCCGACGTGCCCGCCTGTGCCGAGCGGGCCCATGGCCTGACGGTGAAGCTCGCCAAGTCGGGCGGGATCCGCGAGGCCGTCCGGATCGCCCACGCGGGCCGCGCCCTCGGGCTCGGCCTGATGCTCGGCTGCATGAACGAGTCGGGCCTGGCGGTCTCGGCGGGCGCGCAGGTGGCGAGCCTCTTCGATCACATCGACCTCGACGGGAACCTCCTCCTGGCCGCAGACCCCTGGCCGGGAGTGGAGCTCGTCGACGGGGTGCAGCTCCCGGCCAACGAGCCAGGCCTCGGTGTCAGACACGAGCGCGAAACCGTCACATGAACGTCACGAGACTGTGACGAGGACAGCCATTGCAGGCGTTTCCTCCCGGTCCGGCGGCTAACCCCGGTGTCAGACACCGACACAAAAGGATCACGGAAGCGCTACCTGATCCTCGCCGATGGCCACTCGGGCGACCCGCATTACGGCAAGACCGCCCGCGGGGTGATCCGCTATGCGCCGGACCCGACGGTGGCGATTCTCGACTCCACTCGCGCCGGCGAGACCCAGGACGGGATCCCGATCGTTGCCACCGTCAACGACGCCCTCTGCTTCAACCCGACCACAGCCGTCGTGGGCGTGGCGACCCAGGGCGGCCGCTTCCCGCCGGAGTGGCGTGAGCTGCTCAAGGCGGCCATCTCGAAGGGACTCGACGTCGAGAGCGGCCTGCACGAGTTCATCGGCGACGATCCGGAGCTCGCCGACCTCGCAGCCCGGCACAACGTCGAGCTGCGCGACCTGCGCAAGCCGCCCGCCGAGTTGAACGTCCCCACCGGCGAGAACCTGCTGATCCCGGCGCAGATCGCCCTCACCGTCGGCTCCGACTGCGCGATCGGCAAGAAGACAGTCGCCCTAGAGCTCGACCTCGAGGCCCGGCGCCGCGGCCTCGCCTCCGTCTTCGTCCCGACCGGCCAGACCGGGATCGCGATTGCCGGCTGGGGGATCGCAGTGGACGCTGTCGTCTCCGACTTCCTCGCCGGCGCGGCCGAGCGGCTCGTGGTCGAGGGCTGCCGCCGCGGCGGCGAACTCCTCTTCGTCGAGGGCCAGGGCTCGCTCTCCCATCCGGCGTACTCCGGCGTCACGCTCGGGCTGATCCACGGCTCGGCGCCCCACGTCTTCGTGCTCTGCCACAAGGCGGGCTCCGAAGAGATCGAGGGCTACCCGGGTCATCCCCTGCCGAGCCTGCTCGAGCTGATTGAGCTGCACGAGCGCATCGCGCTTCCCCTCCGCCCGGCGCGGGTCGCGTGCCTCGCGATCAACACGGACGGACTGGGCGACGACGCCGCCCGCACGGCCGTCTCGGCGGTTGCCGAAGAGACGGGCCTCCCGGCCGACGACCCCGTCCGCTTCGGCGCCGGGCCCCTGCTGGATGCGGTGCTCGCGGCATTCAAGACTCAAGCATCCGCCGTCTCGACCGATCACTAGGGTCGAGGAGCCGCTACACGTTTGACGAAGAACGTGGGATTCTAACGATGGGTCTACTCCAGGAGATGCAATGCGACTGACGAGGATCTCGGGTCTCGTGTGCTGCACCGCGCTGGCGCTCACGCTGGTGGGGTCGGCACAGGGCAGCCTCGAAGTCGGCGTGACCGAGGATGCCGGCAAGGCCGACGGCGGCGCCGCCTTCTTCGCCTCGCTGACCGACATCGGCCTGACTGCCAATCGCGTCTCGATTCCGTGGGACGCTGCGAACCCGACCGCGATCCAGAGCCAAGGGGAGATCGAAGCCTGGTTGCCGCAGGCCCAGGCGGCGCACACTCGCATCATCTTCGCCGTCTCGCCGATGGACGCGCGCGGCTTGACCGGCTCACCCGCCGCGGTGCCTCAGTTCGCAACCTTCGTGCAACGGCTGGCGCAGACGTTTCCCACGGTGAAGGACTACGTGATCGGCAACGAGCCGAACCAGCCGCGCTTCTGGCTGCCGCAGTTCGATCCGACCGGAAAGGCGCTCTCCGCCGCTGCCTACCTGCCCTTCCTGGCGCAGTCGTACGATGCGCTGAAGGCGGTCGATCCGGCCATCACCGTGATCGGCGTCGGACTCTCGCCGCGCGGGAACGACATGCCGAAGGCGAGCAGCAACGCCTCCCGCTCCCCGGTGCGCTTCCTGCGTGACCTCGGCGTTGCCTACCGCGCCAGCAAGCGAACGAAGCCGCTGATGGACGAGCTCGCTTTTCACCCCTACCCGAGCACGAGCGGCGATTCGATCACGACGGGCTACGTCTGGCCCAACGCAGGCATGGCCAATCTCGACCGGATCAAGCAGGCGGTCTGGGATGCCTTTCACGGCACCGCGCAGACCCCGTTCGCCGAGCGCGGCAAGCGCTACGCGAAGCCGCTCACGTTCGATCTCGACGAGGTCGGCTGGCAGGTGGGGATCCTGCCGGCGCTCGCGGCCCTCTACTCGGGCGCCGAGAACGGCCCCACCACCGACGAGGCGACTCAGGCGCAGATCTATGGCGACCTGATCAAACAGGCGGCGTGCGATCCGACGGTGCGTCTGCTGAGTTTCTTCCACCTGACGGACGAGTTCGACCTGAAGGCCTGGCAGAGCGGGCTCATGCGGGCCGACGGATCGCGCCGGCCGTCGTACGACTCGGTCAAGGCGATGATCGCCTTGACCCACGGGAACTGCCAGGCACGGAGCAAGGTCTGGGCCCACTCGACAGGGGTCGTCTCGCCGTTCGCCTCGTGGGGGAGGCTGAGCAAGCCGCAGAAGACCAGGCGGTCGCGCCGGAGCTTCCTCGTGCGCGCGGGCGAAGAGGCCACCTTCCGAGCGGGAATCTTCAAGGCGGGCCCGGCCAAGGCCGTTCTCGGACGCCGGCTCGCGGCGGGCCGCCCGAAGCCGGTGTTGGCCGCATCCGGGACGATCAAGGCCAAAGGCAGAGTCGTATACTTTCCAATACGCAAGCTCAAGCCCGGCAGGTATGTCTACGCGATCCGGATGGTCTCGACGATGAACCCACAACGCATCACCGTGCTTTCGAGCAAGACGTTCCGCGTGGGCTCTTCGCGCAGATGAGAGACCCTCGAGTCGAGCGTCTGGGCGAGCTGATCGTCTCGTACTCGCTCGGGCTCGAGCCGGGACAGATCCTCCGAGTCGATGTGCCGCCCGTGGCGGCGCCGCTCGCCGCCGCGCTCTACCGCGCTGCCCTCGCGGCCGGGGCTCACCCTTACGCGAACGTCGAACCGGAGCAGCTCTCGGAGATCCTGGTGAAGAAGGGGAACGACGACCAGCTTGCGTTCCTCTCTCCGATCGCGGCTGCGGAGATCGAGTTCGTGCAGGCGATCGTGACGATCTGGGCCGAAGAGAACACGCACGCCCTCACCCGTGTCCCACCGGAGCGCCACCAGCGCCTGATCGCCTCGAGCCGCAAGCTCGCCAAGCGGCGCTGGGAGCGGATCGCCGCGGGCGAGCTGAGCTGGTGCGGGGTCGTCTTCCCGACGAGCGCCCACGCGCAGGACGCCGAGATGTCGCTCGAGGAGTACGAGCACTTCGTCTTCCGCGCCTGTCATGTCCAGGGCACCGAGGATCCCGTCGCCCACTGGAACGTCGTGCGAGACGACCTCCGCCGCCGCGCGGACGCGCTCTCCGAGGTGCGCGAGATGCGCATCGTCGGGCCGGACACGGATCTCCGCGTAGGAGTCGAAGGCCGGCGCTGGCAACCCGCGGACGGGCGCTACAACATGCCCGACGGCGAGGTCTACACGAGTCCGCTCGAGACGGTGACGGAGGGCGAGATTCGCTTCACCTTTCCCGCGCTCTTCCGCGGCCGTGAGGTCGAGGACATCCGCCTCCGCTTCGAAGGCGGCAAGATCGTCGGCGCCCAGGCCGCCCGCGGCCTGGAGTTCCTCGAGGCGCTCCTGGACGTGGACGAGGGCGCCCGCCGGCTCGGCGAGGTCGCCTTCGGGCTCAACTACGAGATCGACCACTTCACCAACAACACGCTCTTCGACGAGAAGATCGGCGGCACGATGCACGTCGCGCTCGGCTCGTCGTTCGAGGAGCTCGGCGGCGAGAACACCTCCGCGCTGCACTGGGACCTCGTCTGCGACCTGCGCGAGGACGGCGAGGTCTATGCCGACGGCGAGCTCGTCTGGCGGGCGGGGCACTTCCTCGAGCAGCCCGAGCCCGCTCGTGTTTAGGAGCTCCTTCCAGGCTGAAGCCTTGTGTCGCCGACGAAGCGTCAGCCCGGAATGAGCTCTGACTCACGCCTTGCGCGCCTCGCCGACGTCCTGGTTGGCTACTCGGGGCGCGTGAAATCCGGGGAGCTCGTGCTCCTCGAGGCGCCGGTGATCGTGGAGCCGCTGTTGAACGAGCTGTACCGCGCGGTGCTCGAAGCGGGCGCCCAACCCGTGACGCGAATCGGCCTCGCCCTCGGCGAGGTCCTCCTCACCGAGGGCAACGACGACCAGGTGGGGTGGGTGAACCCGGCCCGGCGCGAGGACATCGAGCGCGCGGACGTGCGGATCGTGGTCGAGGCGACCACGAACACCAAGGCGATGACGAGCATCGACCCGGCCCGCCAGGCGCTGGTCGAGCGCTCCCGCTCGGCGCTGCGCGACCGCTACCTCGAGCGCGCCCTGAGCGGCGAGCTGCGCTGGGTGCTGAGCGCCTACCCGACGAATGCCGCCGCGCAGGACGCGGAGATGTCGCTCTCCGAGTACGAGGACTTCATCTACGGCGCCGCGTTCCTCGACAACGGCGACCCCGTTGCCCGCTGGCGCGAGTTCGCCGAGCGGCTGCGGGCCAGGGCCGATTTCCTGGCCGGCAAGCAGGAGCTGCGCATCGTGGCCGAGGACACCGATCTGACGATGGCGGTGGGCGGCCGCAAGTGGATCGCCGCCGACGGCCACGAGAACTTCCCGGACGGCGAGGTCTTCACCGCGCCGCTGGAGACGAGCGTCGAGGGCGAGATCCGCTTCACGTTCCCCGCGGTCTTCCGTGGACGCCAGGTGGACGATGTCCGGCTCCGCTTCCACGAGGGCGAGGTCGTCGAGGCGACCGCTACGCACGGCCAGGACTTCCTCGAGGAGATGATCGGCGTCGACGACGGCGCGCGGCGGATCGGCGAGTTCGCCTTCGGCCTCAACGAGGCCGTGGACGTCTTCACCCGCAATATCCTCTTCGACGAGAAGCTCGGCGGCACCGTCCACCTGGCGCTCGGCGCCGCCTATCCGGAGTGCGGCGGCACGAACCGCTCGGCGCTGCACTGGGACATGATCTGCGACCTCCGCTCGGGCGGCGAGGTCTTCGCCGACGGCGAGCTGATCTACGAGGACGGCCGCTTCCTCAACGGCACCTGACTACTCGAAGAAGGTCAGGACCGCCAGGATCACGTAGAGCGCGATCAGCGCAACGCCTTCGAACCGGGTCGCCTCGCCGTCGCCGGTGATCTGCCACAGCGCGAGCCCGGTCAGGAGCAGCGCCCCGATGTACACCGGCGCGAGCGCGAAGGTCAGCTGCGTCGCGAACAGCAGCGAGACGAGCACGAGGGCGGGGAAGAGGAAGGCGGTGATCTGCGCCACGGAGTTCTTGACAACGGAGATCGCCAGGTCGGCGTCGCCCTTCAGCGCGAGCACCACGCCGACGGTGTTCTCGACGGCGTTGCCCGCGATCGCCACGATCACGAGTCCCGCGAACGCCTTGGGCACGCCGAGTCGCTCCATCGCGGGCGTCAACGCCGTCACGAACCAGTCGGAGACGAAAGCGGCCCCGACTCCGGCGGTCCCTAGTAACACCAGCGCGACGGTCATCGAGATACGGGCAGGAGCGTGCGAGGGCTCGGTCTTAGGGTCTGAGCGGAGGTAATCGAACAGCCAGACGCCGTAGGTGATGAGCAACGCCGCCGCGCCGACGATCGAGATCGCCTTGACGTGGTGTGAGGCCTTGTCGCCGCTGGCGGCGGAGATGCCGAGGATCACGATCAGGAAGCTCGCGAGCAGCAACAGCGTCGCGTTGTCCTTCGGCAGGCGGGCCTGGAATCGCATGACGCCGACGGCGCTCTGGTGGCACCCCGCGATGATCACGAGGCCGAGCACGAGCAGCGCGTTGGCGAAGATCGAGCCGATGATGGACGTTCGGGCCACGACGATCTCGCCCGCCGAGAGCGCGAACACCACCACGAAGAACTCGGGCAGGTTCCCGAGCGTCGACTGCAGGACCCCGGTGACGGCGGGGCCGAAGCGCTCGCCGACCTGCTCGGTCGCGAACGAGACGATCCACGCCAGCCCGGCGAGCGCGATGGTCGCGATTCCGAAGGTCAGGAGCGGCGTCGCATCGGCGTAGTGGGCCGCGCCGGCAGCGATCGTGACCGCGGCGATCGCCGACATGAGGGCCCAGATCGTGCGCATCAGCCCGGCAACCTACTGAGCCTTGACACGAACAGATGTTCGCGTTAGCATGGCGAACACATGTTCGGGAAGATCCTACTGATTACGGCTCTGGCGCTCATCGCCTGGGCGGTCGTGGCCCGCGCCTCGCACGGCGCCGGCGCTGAGGTGCGGTACACGGTGAAGCCCGGCGACACGCTCTGGGCGATCGCGGCTAAGAACTACGCGGGGGATCCGCGTGACGCGATCTATCGCATCGACCGCCGCAACCATCTGGCCGGGAGCCTGCTCGTTCCCGGCCAGCGCATTGTTCTGCCCTCAGCCGGCTAAAGGTGGCGCTACGAAGGGCCGCCGGAGCCGGGCTTCGCCCGGCGGGAGGCTCACTGCTCCAAGACCGACTCGAACTTCGTCTTCCTCGGGCGGCTCCTGAAACGGATGCAGCTCGCCTATGAGGGCAAGGAGGGGGCTCACGGGGGAACCAGGGGTTTCCCCGTGCTCTCCCGGCCGGCGCATTGTTCTGCCCTCAGCCGGCTAAAGGTGGCGCTACGAAGGGCCGCCGGAGCCGGGCTTGCTTCGCCCGGCGGGAGGCTCACTGCTCCAAGACCGACTCGAACTTCGTCTTCCTCGGGCGGCTCCTGAAACGGATGCAGCTCGCCTATGAGGGCAAGGAGGGGGTTCATCGGGGAACCAGGGGGTTTCCCCGTGTTCTTCCAGCTAGCGTTGTTCTGCCCTCAGCCGGGTAGCGGCAGGCCGGCTGAATAGACGCGCTCGCCTTTGAAGAGGCGCCGCTCCGCGTCCCAGGGGAAAAAGATGACCACCGTCCAGGCGAGGCGCTCGCCCGACGGTGGGATCCCGAGCCATTCGGCCTCGTGGGTGCCGGTCACGTCGGCCTCCTCGCAGACGCCCTGGGGGCCGATCACGATGTCGGTCAGCTGGAAGTCGATGTCGGGGAAGGCCCCGAGCAAGCCCCTGTAGAAGCGCGCGGCGCCCTCGTGCCCCTCCCAGCGGTGGCCGGTCTGGACGAGCTCGTACACGCAGTCCTCGGTGAGGGTCGAGATCAGGCCGGGGAGATCGCGGTTGTCCTCCGCCTTGGAATGCCGCTTCCAGAGCTCGCGGATCGCGTATCGTGCTGCGCGGGGTCAGGATCCCGGCGAATCAGCTCGAGCAGCTCGTTCTTTAACTCGTTCATGGCGAGGCCAACCCTACAATCGGCCCGTGGACCTCGACCTCGTCTTCTTCGGGACTTCCGGCTCGGTGCCGACCGCGCAGCGGGCGCCGTCCGCGCTGCTCGTGCGCCGGGGCGGCGAGCGGCTCCTATTCGACTGCGGCGAGGGCGCACAGCGGCAGATGCTGCGCTCGTCCGTCGGATTGATCGAGCTGCGCGAGGTCTTCGTCTCGCACTTTCACGCCGACCACTACCTCGGGTTGCCCGGGATGCTGAAGACCTTCGCCCTGCGCGGGCGCGAGGTGCCGCTGACGATCTACGGGCCGCCTGGGCTGAAGGATCTCTTCAGCGCGCTGCGCCGGGTCTTCGGGAAGCTGCCGTACGAACTCGAGCTGGTCGAACTGCGGCCCGGCGACGTGCTCGACCGCGGCCAGTACAACCTCGTCACCTTCCCGGTGGCGCACGGCGTGCAGTCGCTCGGCTTCGCGCTGATCGAGCACCCGCGACCGGGCCGCTTCGACGTCGAGGCCGCCGACGCGCTCGGCGTGCCCTCTGGCCCGGAGCGCGGCCTGCTCCAGGCGGGCGAATCGGTGACGACCCCGGACGAGCGCGTGGTCACCCCCGACGAGGTGCTCGGCCCGCCGCGCCCCGGACGCAGGGTCGTCTTGAGCGGCGACACTGCGCCGACGGCGACGGTGCTGGAGGCCGCGCGCGGGGCGGAGGTGCTCGTGCACGAGGCGACCTTTCTCGACGAGGAGCGCGAGCGGGCCCAGGAGACCGCGCACTCGACGGCGCTCGAGGCAGCGGAGGTCGCGCGTGACGCGGAGGTGGGCCTGTTGGCGCTTACGCACCTCTCCAACCGCTACTTCGGGCCCGAGGTGGCCCGCGAGGCGCGTACGATCTTCCCCGAGACCGTGGTGCCCAAGGACTTCGACGTGATCGACGTGCCGTTCCCCGAGCGCGGGGTGCCGCGCCTCGTCAAGGGCGGGGTCGCGCATCGCCGCGACGAGGTCGTCCCCGAGCCGGAGACGGAGACGGTCCCATGACCGTGTTCGTGCAGGTCGCGCTGGCCGAGACCGTCGCCGAGGCGAAGGAGATCCAGGAGATCCTGCGCGCGGCTGGGATCGAGGTCGAGCTCGAGACTGCGGTCGACCACCACCCGAGCGAGACCGACGATGCGCCGCAGAAGGTGCTCGTGCCGGAGTCCGAGCTGGAGGCCGCGCGGGACGCGATCGAGTCGATGACCGAACCTGACGATCTCACCGCGGACGCCTGACTTCGGTCGCCGAGCGGCGACCTACGACGAGCTTCGGCCGGCGGACGACAACTGGCGCGAGGTCTGCGAGGCGCTGGTGCGTGAGGGCGACCTCGCAGGCCGGCGCGTGCTCGAGGTCGGCTGCGGCACCGGCCGGCTTCTCGCCGCGCTCGCCGGCCGCGCCAAGGCCTGGGGCGTCGACCCCTCGCCCGAGATGCTGGAGGTGGCGCGCGGCCGCGTCCACGGCGCCGGGCTCAAGCTCGGCTCGGCCGAGGAGCTGCCCTTCAAGGACGCGTGGTTCGAGCGGGCGGCGATGTGGCTCGTCGTCCACCTCGTCGACCGGCCTCGCGCCTTCGCCGAGCTCCACCGCGTGCTTGCCCCGGGCGGGCGGCTCGCGATCGCCTCCTTCGACCCCTCGTACTTCGACGACTTCTGGCTCAACCACTACTTCCCCTCGATGAAGGAGGCAGATCTCGCGCGGTTCCCCTGCGCGGCCGACCTGGAGGCGGAGCTGCCCGCCGCGGGGTTCGAGGCGCCCCGGTTCGTGCGGCTCGGCCAGGGCGGCCGGCTGGAGCGTGAGGAAGCGCTCGGCCGGATTCGCGGCAAGCACATCGGCACGTTCGACCTGATCACCGATGCGGAGTACGCAGCCGGGCTCGAGCGCGCCGAGCGAGAGCTCCCGGAGCAGATCGACTACTCCGTCGAGTGGCTCATCGCCAGCGCCGTCCGGAGCACGGTGTAAGGTCACACACCGATCCGCACCCCTTTAACCCGGTCCTGAGAGGCCGAGAAGGAGTCGTAAGGTGAGACCCGTCCTGAGCGCGCCTTGAGCGCGCAGACCTCCGCAGCGAAGACCGTCCTCGATGCCGAGGCGATCGAGCGCGCCCTCACCCGGATCGCACACGAGATCGCCGAGGGCAACCCCGACCTGACGCGGGTGGCGCTGGTCGGAATCCACACGCGCGGCGTGCCGCTCGCACAGCGGCTGCGCCGGCGGATCGGCGAGCTCTCGAGCACCGAGGTCGCGCTCGGTCAGCTCGACATCACCTTCCACCGCGACGACGTCCACGTGCGGGCGGGCGAGGCGCCCAGGCATCCCCAGCCGCTCGTGCGCTCGACGACGCTCGACTTTCCGCTCGAGGGGATGACCTGCGTCCTCGTCGACGACGTGCTCTACACCGGCCGCACGATCCGCGCGGCCATCGACGCGCTCTTCGGCTACGGCCGGCCCGAGCGCGTGCAGCTGGCCGTGCTCGCCGACCGCGGCCACCGAGAGCTCCCCATCCGGCCGGATTACGTCGGCAAGAACCTGCCCACCGCCCGCGACGAGCGCATCCAGGTCGAGCTCGTCGAGGTGGACGAAATCGACCGAGTCCTGCTCGTCCAGAAGGAGTCCAATGGGTGAGATCCACGTCATGCGGGAGGGCTTCCTCCCGCCCAAGCGGCCGCCGCGCCGGCATCTGATCTCGATCGGCGACCTCGAGCGCGACGATGTCGAACGGCTGCTCGCGACCGCCGGCAGCTTCTCGCGCTCGCTCGAGCGGGAGGTGAAGAAGCTCCCGACGCTGCGCGGCTTCACGGTCGTCAACGTCTTCTACGAGTCCTCAACGCGCACCTCGTCGAGCTTCGAGCTAGCGGCGAAGCGCCTCTCGGCGGACACGATGTCGATCAAGGCCGCGGGGTCGTCGGTCGACAAGGGCGAGTCGCTCAAGGACACCGCGCTCACGCTCGGGGCCTACGACCCGGATGTGATCGTGCTCCGGCACCCGCAGATCGGCGCGCCCGAGCTGGTTGCGCGCTACACGGATGCGCACATCGTCAACGCCGGAGACGGCAAGCACCAGCACCCGACGCAGGCGCTGCTCGACCTCTACACGATCCGCGAGGAGCTCGGCCGGCTCGAGGGTGTGCACGTTGCGATCGTCGGCGACGTCCTGCACTCGCGGGTGGCGCGCTCGAACATCCAGGCACTGGCGCTGATGGGCGCGAAGGTGACGCTGGTCGGCCCGCCGCCACTGATCCCGCGCGGGATCGAGGCGATGGGCTGCGAGGTCTCGCACGACATCGAGGCGATCGGCGCCGCCGATGTCGTCTACGTCCTGCGCATGCAGCGCGAGCGGATGGCAGAAGGTTCCAACTTCGTACCCTCGCTGCGCGAGTACACCGCGCGCTGGGGGGTGACGCCGGAGCGGATCCGTCCCGGCCAGAAGGTGATGCACCCCGGCCCGATGAACCGCGGCGTCGAGATCGACCCGCGTGTCGCGGACGCTGCCGACGCGCTGATCGAGACCCAGGTGCGCGCAGGCCTCGTCGTGCGCATGGCGGTGCTCTACGACCTGCTCACGACCGGCCCGGTGCCGGTCGAGGCGGCCGAGCCGCTGGAGGTGGCGTGATGCTCTTCGGGAAGAACGACTCGAGCGTGGACCTCGTCGTTCGGGGTGCGCGCGTCCTCGACCCGGTTGAGGGAATCGACTCGGTCTGCGACGTCCGCGTCGACGGCGGTACGATCAGCGCGATCGGCGCGGGTCTCGGTGCGAACGGCCATCGCGTGGTCGACGGCGCCGGCCTGGTGCTCGCGCCCGCCTTCGTCGACCCGCACGTGCACCTGCGAGTTCCCGGCGGCGAGGACGAGGAGACGATCGCCTCGGGCACGGCTGCCGCGGCCGCGGGCGGCTACTGCGCGATCCTGGCGATGCCGAACACCGACCCTGTCGTCGACTCGGCCGCGGTGCTCGGCTTCCTGATCGAGGACGCTCAGCGCGAAGCCGAGATCCCGGTCGGCTTCCTCGCGGCCATCACCCGCGGCCAGGAAGGCGCCGAGCTGACGGAGATGGTCGAGCTCGCCGAACAGGGTGCGGCTGGGTTCACCGACGACGGCCGGCCGCTCGTCGCTCCCGCGCTGATGCGGCGCGCGCTCCAGTACCACGGGATCGCCGGCCGGCGGCTCGCGCTGCACTGCGAGGAGCCGACGCTCTCCCGCGGCGGCCAGATGCACGAAGGCGCGGTCTCCGCCGAGCTCGGCTTCACCGGCTATCCGTCGGTCGCCGAGAGCGTGATGGTCGAGCGCGACCTCTCGCTGGCGGCCTACGAAGAGCAGCCGCTCCATCTGCTGCACCTCTCGGCGCGCGAGTCGGTGGACGCGCTGCGGGCCGCGCAGGCGAAGGGCGTCGCAGCGACCGCCGAGGTCACGCCGCACCATCTCTGCCTTACCGACGAGGCAGTCCGGACGCTCGACTCGAACGTGAAGATGAACCCGCCGCTGCGCTCGGCCGACGACCGGGCCGCGCTGATCGAGGGACTGCGCGACGGCACGATCGGCTCGGTCGCCACCGACCATGCCCCGCACGCGCGGCACGAGAAGGAAGTGCCGTTCGAGGCGGCGCCGTTCGGTGTGACCGGCCTGGAGACCGCCTTCGCGGCGCTCTACACCAACCTCGTCGAGCCGGGAACCCTCCCGCTGGAGATCCTGCTCGAGCGCATGTCGGCCGGCCCTGCCCGCGCCTACGGGCTCGAGCCGCCGAGGATCGCGGTCGGCGCCGAGGCGAACCTCGTGCTCCTGGACACCGCTGCCACCTGGCGCGTCGAGGAGGCCGGCTTCCGCTCGCGCTCGGCGAACTCCTGGCTGCTGGGACAGCACCTGACGGGTCAGGTGCGGCTGACGGTGGCCGCGGGCCGGGTGGCGTTCGAGGCATGACCGTGGTGGAGGCGCAGCTCGAGCCATTCGTTGCGGAGGTTGTCGACGTCGTGGAGGCTGTCGGTGCGCCGGTGCTCGGCGCGTACCTCCTCGGCTCGGCACTCCTCGGCGGGTTCGACCCTCGCACGAGCGACCTCGATCTCGTGGTCGTGGTCGCACGACGGCTCAACTCCTTCGACCACGCCGCCGTGGTGCGCGCCTTGGACGAGCTGACGGTACCCGTCCGGAAGCTCGAGCTCGTCGTCTACGCGGTCGGCGCGAAGCCTCCCGCGTACGAACTGAACTATCCCGACGGGGACGAAGAGCCGCAGCACTGGTTCGTGCTCGACGCGGCGATCGCGCAGGAGCGGGCGAAGCCCTTCACCGGTCGACCGTGGCGTGAGCTACTCCAGCTTGTTTCCGATGACGAGATCGAGCAAGCCGCGCAGGAATCGCTCGAATGGTCGGCGCGGCGTCCGGCGGACGACCCGTTCGCGCGGGTGCACGCCGTCCGTGCCCGCCACTACCTCGAGCACGGCGAATGGATCACGAAGAAGGAGGCAGGCGCATGATCGGGTTCCTGGCACTCGAGGACGGGACCGTCTTCCGAGGCGAGTCGGTCGGCGCGGAGGGGTTCGCCTTCGGCGAGGCCGTCTTCACTACCGCGATGACGGGCTACCAGGAGGTCGTCACCGACCCGAGCTTCGCCGAGCAGATCGTCTGCTTCACGGCGGCGATGGTCGGCAACTACGGCGTCGGCGCGGACCGCTGCGAGTCGCGCCGGCCGCACGCACGCGCGGTCGTGATGCGCGAAGCGCGCGGGCCGGCTTGGACGGACTGGCTGCACGAGCGCGGGATCGTCGCGCTCTCCGGGATCGACACGCGGTCGCTCGTGCTCCACCTGCGCGACTCGGGTGCGATGAGGGCAATCGCCGTCGCCGGTGACGCCTCGGTGGAGGAGGCGCTGGCCGCGGTCGAGCAGCAGCCGGCGATGGAGGGGCGGGCGCTCGCCTCCCAGGTCTCCATCAGGGAGCCCTACGTCTTCTCGGACGCGGGCACGGCGCGGATCGCGGTCCTCGACTATGGGTGCAAGCGGTCGATCCTCAACCGCCTTGCCTGGGCGGGCGCGGCGGTCGCGGTCTACCCGCACGACGCCGACCCGGAGGAGCTCGCGCGGTACGACGGCGTCCTGCTCTCGAACGGCCCCGGCGACCCCGAGCCGCTCGCGGCGGAGGTCGAGACGGTGCGCGCGCTGCTCGGCCGGGTGCCGCTGCTCGGGATCTGCCTCGGCCACCAGCTGCTCGCGCTGGCGGCCGGGCACGAGACCTTCAAGCTCCCCTTCGGCCACCGCGGCGCGAATCACCCGGTGCTAGAGAAGCGCTCCAACCGCGTGCTCGTCACGAGCCAGAACCACGGCTTCGCGGTCGGAGGTTCGGACGCCAAGGAGGTCACGCACGTCTCGCTCTACGACGGCACCGTCGAGGGTCTCGACTTCCCCGAGCTGCGGGCGAGCTCCGTGCAGTTCCATCCCGAGGCGCGCCCAGGCCCGCACGACGCCTGGCCGCTGCTCTCACGCTGGGTCGAAGGGGTCAGCGACCCAGCCTGCAACAGTCACCGGCCCCTGGCGCGCGATAAGACTGCGCCAGGCGGCGTCCTCGGTCGCGCCCATGCTGCCTAGCATGAACGCTCCCTGCGTCCTTGCCTGGCTTGCTTCTCGCACACCAGGAATCCGGCATTGTCACCGGCTGGGCCGCTGACTTGCCCTCATACCCGGCAGGCACGAAAGCCGTTGCCACCCGCGATACGAATAGCATCGCCTTGAATGCCATCGCAAAGCATATCCCGACGATGATCGGCGGCGACGCTGACCTGGT
>JBBRZN010000012.1:0-55306 GCA_038236705.1 Gaiellales bacterium | reverse complement strand
GCCTCTCCCGCGACGGCGAGCCTGTGCGCCACTTCATGGGCACCTCGACCTTCGCCGAGGCGACCGTGATGCCGGAGATCGCGCTCGCGAAGGTGAACCCGGAGGCGCCGCTCGACCGGGCGTGCCTGTTCGCCTGCGGGCTCTCGACCGGCCTCGGCGCGGCGATGAACACCGCGCGGGTGGAGCCGGGCTCGACGTGTGTCGTCTTCGGCGCAGGCATGGTCGGCCTGGGCGCGGTCGCGGGCTGCCGCCTGCAGAGAGCGCAGCGGATCGTCTGCGTCGACCTCTCCGAGGAGCGGCTCGAGCTGGCCCGCGGCCAGGGCGCGACCGACACGCTCGCCGGCGGGCCCGACACGGTCAAGCGAATCGTCGAGCTGACCGGCGGCTTCGGCGCCGACTACACTTTCGAGGCGACCGGCAACGTCGCGGTCATGCGACAGGCGGTCGAGTCGGCGCGGATGGGCTGGGGTCTCGCCACGGTCTGCGGCGTAGCGGGCAAGGGCAAGACGCTGGACGTCGTGCCGCGCTTCCTGATCACCGGCAGACGTGTCGCCGGCTCCTCGTTCGGCGGCGTCAAAGGGCGCGACCAGGTGCCGCGGCTCGTCGAGCGCTGGCTCGCCGGCGAGATCGACGTGGAGCCGTTCGTCTCGCACAAGCTGACCCTCGACGAGGTCAACCGCGGCTTCGAGCTGATGGAGGCCCAGGACGGCATCCGCAGCGTGATTGACTTCGGCTAGAGGAGGCGGAGGACCGCCGCGACCGTCTGGGCGAACTCGGGCGCCAGCGGGTCGATCGGCTCGAAATGGCCGCTGCCCTCCAGGGTGACGAGCTCCGCCTCGCCGCCTGCAGCCTCCACGTAGCGCTCGCTCATCGCGTAGGGGACGCTCGCGTCCGCGGTGCCGTGGACGAGGACCTGGGGCACGCCGAGCGGGAGCAGCTCGAGCGGTGAGGCCTCCGCGAAGTGCTCAGCGGGCATGAACCTCGCCGCTGCGCCTTCAGGCCCGTTTCGCGCGGCGGACTCGCGGACGTCGGAGACCGGTGCGAGCGCGACGACGGGCAACTTGGCCCGCTTGGCCGCCCAGAGCGCGAGCTGGCCTCCTGCCGAGTGGCCGACGAGCACGACCCGCCCATAGTCGACCGGAAGCTCGGCCGTGAACTCGACGGCTCGCGCGACATCGTGCCCGGTCGCTGGCCAGCCGCCGCCGGGGTCGCCGACCCTGCGGTACTCGACGGTCCAGGTCGCGATGCCCTGTTCGGTCAACGCAAGGCTCATGTGGCCTGTGTGGATCAGGTTGTAGTTCGCCTTCCAGTAGCCCCCGTGGATTACCACCGCGAGCGGGAACGGCCCTTCACCGTCCGGGACGCGCAGGTCGCCGAACTGGAGCGGCTCAGGGCCGTAGGCGAAGCGCGCCTGGGCAGCCGGCGGCGGCGGGTCTGTGATGATGTCGGCGCTGTCGCGCGTCATGGCTTCAGGTTCCAGGTGCGGATCACGGACTGCTCGCGCTCGTAGCCTGCGGCGCTGAGCGTGCCTGCGTCAAGAGCGAAGAGGCGGCCCTCGCTCGGCGCCAGCCCGAGCCAGCGGACGGCGAGGACCCGCAGCACGTGGCCGTGGGCGAAGATCAGGACGTCGCCCTCGACGAAGCGCACCTCCTCGAGCACGCGATCGACCCGCCGTCCCACCTCCTCGACGGTCTCGCCGTTCGGGGCAGGATGCGTCCAGATCGTCCACCCTGGCACTTCCTCCCGGATCTCGGTGGTGAGCCGGCCCTCGTAGTCGCCGTAGTCCCACTCCATCAGCTCGTCGCGCAACTCGGGCTCGAAGCCGGCGAGCCGTGCAGTCTCGCTTGCTCGGCTGAGCGGGCTCGCCAGAACCAGCACGAACTCGCGGCCGCGCAGGGCCTCGCCCACGCGTCGGGCCTGTTGCTCGCCTTCGTCTGTGAGCGACACGTCGGTGCGGCCGGTGTGCTTCAGCGCCCGGCTCCACTCGGTCTCGCCGTGCCTCACGAGGACGACCTGCTGTGGCATCGGCGGAGCTTGGCACGGTTGCCCTACGCCCGATCCGGCAATGTCATCCTCGTGGGCCCTCCTCGCGTCCTCGCCACCACCGCGGCCGCAGCGCTCCTTGGCGTTACGGGTTACGCCGCGGCCGGGGGCACCGTCAGTGCATCGCTGCTGGACACGACCGGCACCACGTCCACCGATGTGACGTCTACGACCGCGACCGAGACCACGACGGAAACTACCCCGACGACGCCGACGACCACTCCGACGACCTTGCCAACGACGACCGGTCACACGACGACGAGCGGCAATGCTGTGGCACCGCCGAAGAAACGGCAGCGAACCACCTCGACCTCGACCTCGGCCCGCAACACGACGACGGCCCCGACAACTGCGACCCCGACGACGACAGCAAAGAGGGCGAAGAAGACGCCGGTCAGGCCGGCCGTGGCCCCCGTCGCCGCGAGCTCAGCCAGCTTCCCGGTCTGGGTAATCGTTGGCTTCGCGGTCGCCGGGGTGCTGATCCTCTCGGGGCTCGGCGGGTTCCTTTACACGCGCACGCGACGCTAGTCCCAACCGTCCGCGAGCGCCTTTCCTCGAAGCAAGCGACAATCGCCCCGTGATCGACCCGCTCGAGCGCTGGCGCAAGTACGGCGAGAAGCCTGACTATGCAGGCCTGCTCACCTACGGCGGTGCGCCGTACACGCAGGACCCGGCCGAGCTTGCCGGGTTCGACATCGCGATCGTGGGCGCGCCGACCGACGACCTCGTCTCGGACCGCCCCGGCGCCCGCTTCGGCCCGCGGGCGATCCGCGCCGCCAGCTGCCCACCGGGGCCGCACCTCGAGTCGAAGGTGGATGCCTTCGAGGCGCTGAAGATCGTCGACTTCGGCGATGCGGCAGTGCTCCCGGCCGACGCGACCGCCTCGCACGAGGCGATCTTCGAGCTGGTGGGCGAGGTGCTCGACGCAGGGCTGCTCCCGATCGTGCTCGGCGGCGACCACTCGATCGCCGAGCCGAACATGCGCGCCGTCGCCGGGCGCCACGGGCCTGTCGGCCTCGTCCACTTCGACACCCACACCGACACCGGCCGCGAGGTCTTCGGCGTCGAGGTCTCGCACGGGACGCCGATGTTCAGGCTCGTCGAGGCGGGCAAGCTCACGCCCGAGCGCTACGTGCAGATCGGCCTGCGCGGCTACTGGCCCGGCGAGGAGACGTTCAAGTGGCAGGCCGACAACGGGATCACGAGCTTCTTCATGCACGACGTGCGGCGCGACGGGATCGAGGCGATCATCGGGCGAACGCTCGAGCTCGTCGGCGAGGGGCCGGTCTACCTGACGGTTGACGTGGACGTGCTCGACCCGGCCTTCGCGCCCGGCACCGGCACGCCCGAGCCGGGCGGGATGACCTCGAGCGACCTGCTCTGGGCCTGCCGCACGGTTGCGGCCGAGCTGGAGCTCGTCGGCGCGGAGGTGGTCGAGGTGATCCCGACGGCCGTCGGCTCGGCGGACGTCACGGCGCTCGTCGCGGACCGGGTCGTCCGCGAGATCCTCAACGGGATCGCGCTGCGTCGCCGGACCGCCGGCTGAGCGGCAGCCCATACCAGAACCAGGCGAAGCCGCCGGCGATGAGCGCGCTCGTCACTGCCGCCCACGCTCCCTTGAAGAGGATGTCGGCGATCAGGAAGACGACCGCGGTCATCCCGAGCGCGAGAAAGACGGTGCCGGCGATCGCGAGCCGGTTCGAGATGCGGAGCATCTGCTCCTTGTCCCCCTCGCGCCAGCGCAGGCGGTGGTAGGCCGAAGGGGCGATCAGCAGGATCGAGGCCGCGGCCGTGCAGATGAAGGCGAGGAAGAAGACGTCGTGCTGTAGGTCGGTCACCCGGGGCCAGCCGTTCGCGAACGGGACCGCCAGCAGGAAGGCGAACAGCACCTGCACCCCGGGCAGCGCCACCCTAGCTCGTTCAGGAGCTCGATCAGCTCCTGGTCGAGATCGTGCTCGGGCTTGCCGTCGCTCACCGGAAGAGGTCGCGGTCGGGAGGCATGACTAGCTCTCGGGCGCTGCCGTCGCCGCTCGTGTCGACTCCTCTGATCACGGCGGCGGGCACTCCCGCAGTCTTCCCCATCACGAGCTCCGCGGCACCTGCGAGCTCGTCGGCGACCGCGATCACCGTCGCGTGCAGCTCGTAGCCGGCCGAGTCGCGGAGGCCCTTCAGGTCGAGTAGCGGCTCGATCCCGGCTACGCCGATCGCGACGTCGGTCGTGCCCTGCCGCCACGCTCGGCCGAACGAGTCGCTCACGATCACACCGATCTCGGCGCCGGTGAGCTCGCGGAGGTCGTCGTGCAGGCGCGCCGCCGAGGCGTCCGGGTCTTCGGGAAGGAGCACGACGGTCCCCGGCTCCGGCGCGTTGGAGGCGTCCACGCCGGCCGAGGCGCAGACGAAGCCGTGTTTCGTCTCGGCGATGACGAGCGGCGGGCGGACGCGGACGATTCGCACCGCCTCACGGAGAATCACCTCGAGCTGCCGCGGGTCGCTGCCGGCGGAGATGCCCGTAGCGTCCTCGGAGGGCTCCACGTCGGCGAGGCGCACCACTCGGCCCTCGGCCTTCGAGACGACCTTCTGCGCGACCACGAGCACGTCGCCGTCCTCGAAAGACGCACGCTCGGCGATCAGCGCCGCCAGGTCGTCGCCTTCGCGGATCTCCGGCAGGCCCTCGACCGGGATGATCGAAACGGTCACGGCAGGCCGGTCAGCCGCAGCCCGGCGTGGACGCCGAACTCCTTGTTCACGTTCAGGATCACCGCGGTCATGCCCTCGAGCGCCCGGGAGTTGGCGAGTGGACCGACATCCACCGCCCGCCCGCCGACGATGCCGCCCACCAGCTCGAGCACGAGCTTCTTCACGCCCGGGTCGTCGCCACAGATGAGCGCATCCAAGTCGGGCGGGTCGGACGACGAGAGGTCGATCGCCGAGATGGTCTGCAGCCCCGAGGCGACGGGCGCGCGAAGCTGCTTGGCGAGGTGCTCGGCGAGCGAGCCTTCTTCGAGCCCGGGGACGATCCCGATGTCCGTGAAGCGGAGGTCGCTCGCCACGCAGAGCACGGGCGTGTCGCCGATCGCGTCCGCCAGCGCGGCGCCGGTCTCGATCGCAGCGTTGGACTTGGTGGCCAGCACGACCAGGTCGACGCCCTTGACCACCTCTTCGTTGCTGTCGCCCTGCACCCCGATCTCGAGCGCCCGTTCCTTGGCTCGCTGCGCGTCACGCGAGCCGATGTAGACGTCCTCGCCGAGCAGGCGCAGCTTGAGCGCGAGCGCGCGCCCGAACGTGCCGGTGCCGCCGACGATGGCGATCTTCACCGCAAGGCCGCCGCGGTCTCGAGCACAGCGTCGGCGAGCCGTCGGCGCGCGTCGGCATCGCTCATCAGGGTGCGGGTGACGATCGTGCGGCTCCCGGCCTCCTCGTCGGCGTCGGCCTCGTCGACCACGAGCGCGTCGATCAACCCCTTGTAACAGTCTGTTACTTGCTTCGGGCCGGTCCCGCCGGCCAGGCGGGCGAGCATACGGGCGGCGGGGCCCCGAACGGCCTTGCCGCCGATCAGCGGACTGACCGCGACGGCGGGAGCGCTCCGCTGCTCGAGCGCCTCGCGGATCCCGGCCACCGCCAGGACGGGGCCGATGCTGACGAACGGGTTGCTCGGCGCGATCGCGATCAGGTCCGCCCCGGCGAGCGCCTCGAGCACCCCTGGCCCGGGCCGCGCGTCCTCGGCTCCTTCGAAGCGCACCGCGTCCACCTCGTCACGGTGCTGCCTGCCGACGAACCACTCCTGGAAGGGGAAGTCGCCGGCCGGGGTCTCGAGCCAGGTGCGCAGCCGGTCGTCGGTCGCCGGCAGCAGCGCCGGCACGAGCCCGAACGCGGCCGCGAGCTCGCGGGTGACGGAGGAGAGTGGCTGGCCGCCACGCAGCTTCTCGGTTCGGACGAGGTGAAGCCCGAGGTCGCGGTCACCGAGCTGGAACCATGTGTCCGCGCCGAGGCCGCCCGCCTCCTCGAGCGCGTTCCAGGTCTCGTCCTTGCGGCCCCAGCCGCGCTCCTCGTCGAGGCGGCCGGTGAGCGTGTAGAGGATCGTGTCGAGGTCGGGCGAGACGTGGAGGCCCAAGACCTCGACGTCGTCGCCGACGTTGCCGACGATCGTCAGGTGCTCCGGCTCGATCGTCTCGGCGAGCGCGCGGGCGAAGCGGGAGCCGCCGAGGCCGCCGGCCAGGACGGCGACCTTCACCGCGCGAGGCCCGTGCGGAGCGCATCGAGCGCGGCAGCGGTGCGAGAGCCGAGGCGTTCCTCGAGCCCCTCGAGATCGCCGAGCGTGTCCACGTCGTGGACGAGGTTCGGGATCGCCGCGACGGTCGCGGGAACCTCGAGCCGCTCCGCCCGCGCGAGGAAGCGCTCCGCGCTGCCGGGGCCGTAGAGCGGCGCGAACAGGTGCGGCGCCGCAAGCGCGAGCGCGTTCGTCGTCCCGTCGGCCGCGGCGACCAGCGCCAGGCCGTCCTGCGGGAGCGCGCCGAGGAGCGCGAGCAGGTCGCGCGGCTGCGCGGCAGGGAGGTCGGCGTTGACGACGAGGATCGGGCCGGAGTCGATGCGCCTGAGGGCGGCCTCGACCGCCGCGCCCTGACCTCCGCCCTCGTCAGCGACGAACACCTCGCCGGCGACGGCGCGGCAGGCAGTGAGCACGTCCTCGAGCATCGCGTTCGCGATGCTGGCCCGGACGTCCTCGGGCGCCGGAGCGAGGCGGCGTTTAGCGCTCTCCCCGCGGAAGGGAACAACCACGGTAGGCATGCCGTCGAGAGACTATCCCGCAGTGCCGGGGCCACCGCCGGACAACGCCGAGATCGCGCGCCAGCTGGACGCATTCGCCTCGCTGCTCGAGCTCGCGGGCGCGGGGCCCTACACTGCGCGCGCGTATCGGCGGGCCTCCGACCTGATCCGCTCGACGCCCGCGCCGGTCGCCGAGCTCGTCCGCGCGGGGCGCGCGCGGGAGCTTCGCGGCATCGGCCCGGGGATCGAGCGGCGGCTGCGGGAGCTCGTCGAGACGGGCCAGATCGAGGAGCTACGGGAGCTAGAGCGCGAGATCTCACCGGAGCTGGCCGGGCTCGGCCGCTTCCTCGGCGTCTCGGTCAAGCGGATGCTCGAGATCGGCCGGGTGCTCGGCGTGCGGTCGCTCGAGGAGCTGCGCGAGGCGGCCCGCGAGGGTCGGCTACGCGAGGTGCCGGGGATCGGACCGGAAACGGAACGGAAGCTGCTCGCCGCTCTCGAACGCGAGCCCCGTGCGACCGCGGCGCGAGGGCTCCTGCTCCACCGGAGCCGGCCGCTGGTCGAGGCGATCGCCGAGGCGCTCGGCGGCATTGCCGCGGGAGATCCGCGACGCTGGGCGGACGCCTCGGAGCGGCTCGCGGTGGTCGTGGGAGCCGAGCAGCCCGAACCGGTGCTGGAGGAGTTCGAGGCATTGCCGCAGATCGTGGCGGTCGTGGAGCGGGAGCCACGCCGGGCGCTCGGCGTCACCGTCGAGGGCGTCCCGGTCGAACTGATCGTGCCCGAGCCGGGGCGGCTGGGGACCGAGCTCGTGCTGGCGACGGGCTCGCCGGAGTACGTCGCCGCGCTCGGGCCGCTCCCGGAGGCGCCGGACGAGGAAAGCGTCTACCGGGCCCTCGGGATCCCGTTCGTCCCACCCGAGCTGCGGGAGGGCGAGTTCCGCGGCGAGCCTCCGCGCTTGCTCGAGCTCACGGACGTGCGCGGCGATCTGCACACGCACACGACGTGGTCGGACGGAAAGGCATCCGTCTACGAGATGGGCCTGGCGGCGCGCGAGCGAGGGTACGACTATCTCGCGATCTGCGACCACACGGTCAGCGTCGGCGCGGTGCCGGGCCTCGACGCCGACGGGGTGCGCCGGCAGGCCGCGGAGATCGCCGAGGCGAACGAGCGGCTTGCCCCCTTCCGGCTGCTGCGCGGCACGGAATGCGACATCCGCCGCGACGGCTTGCTCGACCTCCCGGACGACGTGTTGGCGGAGCTCGACTGGGTGCAGGCGAGCGTGCACGGCGGCCAGCGAGGCTCCCGCGAGGAGCTGACCAAGCGCGTGTTGACCGCGCTGGAGTCGCCGTACGTGAGCTGCTTGAGCCACCCGACCGGGCGGTTGATCAACCACCGGCCACCGAACGCGGTCGATCTGGAGGCGGTCTTCGCGCGGCTTGCCGACCAGGGGCGGGCGGTCGAGGTGAACGGATTGCCCGACCGGCTCGACCTGCGCGACGAACACGTGCGCCTGGCGCGCGAGGCCGGCGTGGCGATCGTGGTGAACACGGACGCACACTCGACGCGCGGCCTCGGATACATGGAGCTGGCGGTGGCCACGGCCCGGCGCGGCAGGTCAAGCGCGGAGGAGGTGGCCAACACGCGGCCCCTAGACGAGGTGCTCGCGCGGCGGTTCGGGCGGCCCTAATACAGGCACATCCCACCTCCTCCCCGCTGCAGATTCTATTTTCGAAAAGCGCGTGTGTCTGTGACCGGACCGTGCCGGATCTGTGTCAGCCCGGCTGGTCGACGGCGGTCCCAGGCCCGCGGGTGTGCCACTCGCGCAGCTCGAACCAGTGCGTGCCGCGGAGCGCCTCGGCG
Source organism: Gaiellales bacterium (assembly GCA_038236705.1). Lineage (GTDB taxonomy): Bacteria > Actinomycetota > Thermoleophilia > Gaiellales > Gaiellaceae > AC-32. The sequence goes on along the minus strand of JBBRZN010000012.1, from coordinate 46,642 downwards.
ACCTGTGGATCCGTGTGATGGGCGTAGAAGACGTTGTGGTCGAGATCCGCGCAGATCGCGACCGTCTCCAGGGGCACGTCCACGAGCTCGGCCAGCGCCTCCGAGGGCAGCTTCGCCTCGGCGACGGTGTAATGCATGAACTGGAGCTCCGGAGCGAGCTCCATCAGGTCCGGCCAGTCCGGGCAGGTACGAGAGCTCATCGCCGCTCCAGCCTGCTCGGAGAGGAGACGAGCGACCAATCGCCCTCGAAGCGGAACCACCCGCGTTGGTCGGTGTCCGGGAAGACCGTGAACTCCAGGGCTGGGTCGAGCCGATGGAACTGCCGGGCTGAGTCGGTGCGCGAGAGAGCCACGGACAGCTGAAACCGCCCGTCGACCAGCGGAAGATGAGAACTCGAAAAGAGCAGTTCGGTGGTGCCCGGCGAACCGTCCCAGCCGAGCGCGTCCGCTTCGGCCTCGCTGACGCCGAGGAGCGAGCCGTTCGCATCGCGAAACTCAATCGTGATTCGCGGCGGCGGGATCGCCTCCTCGGCGGCGATCCTCAGTCTGACCACGAGCGTCTGCCCCGACAGGAACTGGCGGCGCTCCTCGCCCTCGCCGTCCTCGAGCCGGACCTCGACGACGCGCGCCTCGCCGCTGCCCCATTCGTGCAGGCCGGCACCGCGCTCCGCCGGGCTTTCCTCCGCAGCCAGCATTCTCTGATACTGGGAGATCGCCTCCCGGGCCGGCCCGTCCGCGACCAGCTCGCCGGCGTTGAGGAGGATCGCGCGCTCACACAGCCGCTCGACCGCAGGCGCGGAATGAGAGACGAACAGCAGCGTCCGCCCCCGGTTCTTCAGGTCGAGGATCTTGCCCATGCATTTCCGCTGGAATGACTCGTCGCCGACGGCGAAGACCTCGTCCAGCAGCAGCACGTCGGGATCCAGGTGCGCCGCGACCGAGAACCCGAGACGCATGTACATGCCCGCCGAGTAGGTCCGCACCGGCACGTCGATGAACTTTTCGAGCTCCGCAAAGGAGACGATCTCATCCATCTTCTCGTCCATGTACCGGCGCTTGAGCCCGTGGATGGCACCGTTCATGTAGACATTCTCGCGGCCGGTGAAGTCAGGGTGGAAGCCGGCACCCAGCTCGAGGAGCGAAGAAACGCTGCCGCCGACCTCGAGGCGACCGCTCGTCGGGCGGAAGATGCCCGCGATCATGCGCAGGAGTGTCGTCTTGCCAGAGCCGTTCCGGCCGACGACCCCGACCGCCTCACCAGGCTTGATCTCGAACGAAGCGTTGCGAATCGCCCAGACCTCCGTTCTGCGCAGGTGCCGACGCCTGACGATGGCCTCCTTCAGCGTTACCTGGCGCTGGGGATAGACGAGAAAGCGCCGGCTCACGGCGCTCGCAACCACCGCTCCGGCTTTCATGCGGCTGAGCGCACCGATCGCGCCTTGCGGACAACCTCGGCCAGCGCGTGGACAAAGGCCGGCTCGTCGTTCAGCGACTCGGTTCGAGCCCACTCGAGCCCGAGCTCATCGGCACGCTCGCGAGCCTCGACATCCAGGTCCCAGAGGATCTCGAGGTGGTCGGAGACGAACCCGACGGGCGCGCCGAGAACCTTGCTCACGCCGTCTGCCCGTAGGCGCTCGAGCTCCTCGAGGACGTCGGGGCCCAGCCACGGCTCGCCGGTCGTGCTCGCGCTCTGGAAGGCGAACGACCAGCGCTCGAGGCCCGCTCGCTCCGCCACGAGGTGCGAGGTCTCCAGCAGTTGCTCGCGATAGGGGTCGCCGTCGGCGAGGATCCGCTCGGGCAGCGAGTGTGCCGTGAAGACGACCCAGGCGTCAGTTCCGCGCACCCGGTCGGCGAGCACGTCGAGAAACGCCGGCTCGTCGTGCCAGCTCTCGACGAGCACGAGCTCGGCCCGGTCCGCGAGCGCCTCCTCGAGCCGCTCGCGGTACCCGCCGATCGACAGGCGCGAGTAGTGCGGCGCGAGCACGAGGCCGACGATTCGCGTGGCCCCTGCCCCCAGCGCCGCCTCGACAGCTTCGGAAATGCGAGGCCGCCAGTGCTTCATCCCGACGAAGACCGGCGCTCCGAGCTCCAGCTCCAGCGCGGCCCGCTGTGCCTCGGTCACGTCGTCGAGCGGCGAGCGCCCGCCGATCCTCCGGTAGCGCTCTGCGAGCTCCTCCACCGCCTCGTCGGAGACCGGGCGACGGCCCCGCACGTCCTCGAGGTAGGGCCGCACGTCCTCCGCGCGGGACGGGCTCCCGTACGCCATCAGCACGATGGCGTCGGTCACGCCGCCACCGGCCTCGAGAAGTGCACGAGCTCGACCAGGCGCCGTAGGTCGCTCGGATCCGTCTCGGGGAGCACACCGTGACCAAGGTTGAAGATGTGGCCCGGGCGACCCCCTACCGCCTCGAGGATCCGTAAAGCGCCCGCCTCGACCCGCTCCCAGGGGCCGAGCAGCAGCGCCGGCTCGAGGTTCCCCTGCACCCCGCGCTCGGGGCCGACGAGCTCCCAGGCGCGATCGATCGGGATCCGCCAGTCGACGCCGATCACGTCGCCGCCGGCCTCGGCCATCTCCTCCAGCAGGTGCGCCGTGCCGGTGCCGAAGTGGATCGTCGGCACGTCCACCGAAGCCAGCACCTGCGCCGAATAGGGCGCGACGAACTCTCGATAGTCGCCGAGCGAGAGCGCGCCGACCCACGAGTCGAAGAGCTGGATCACGTCGGCCCCCGCGCGAACGCAACCATTGAGGTAGAGGGCGAATGAGGCCGCCAGCTTCTCCATCAGCGCGTGCCAGACCTCGGGCTGCCCGTACATGCACGCCTTGGTCAGCTTGAACTCCCGCGTCGGCTTGCCCTCGATCAGGTAGCCGGCCACCGTGAAGGGGCCGCCCGCAAAGCCGATCACCGCCTGCTCGGGCCCAAGCGCCTCGCGCACGAGCCGCACGGCCTCGAGGATGAACGGCACCGAGTCCTTGGGCTCAGGCACGGTCAGGCGCTCCACGTCAGCGGCCGAGCGGACAGGCTCGGCGACCACCGGCCCGACGTTCTCGACCAGCTCGACGTCCACGCCCATGCCGAGCACCGGGAGCATGATGTCGGCGAACATCACCGCCGCGTCCACGCCGTGGGCCCGTACGGGCTGCAGCGTCACCTCGGCGCAGAGCTCCGGCCGGCGGCAGACCTCGAAGAGCCCGTGCTGCTTGCGGATCTCGCGATATTCCGGGAGCGAGCGGCCCGCCTGGCGCATGAACCAGACCGGCGTTCGCTCGACCGGCTCACGCCGGCAGGCGCGCACGAGAAGCGGGTCGGACATGAGCAAGAGCCTAGCCCGCCGCTACAGCGCTGCGGCCAGCTGATCGTCCACGCGCTGGAAGACGAAGGCGCCGAGCGCAAGCGCCACGGCGGCTGCGCCGATCGTATACGCCGTGTCGCCCCCGCTGGGAAGCCGGCCGAAGAAGAGCGGATCGCGGATCGCAAGCAGCGGAGGCGTGACGAAGTTCAGGTAGTGCAGGACGTCGGCCAAGCGCGCGTGTTCGTGGATCCGAGGCAGCTGCTCGAACGTGTAGAAGACGGGCGTCAGGAAGAACCAGGGCAGGAGCACGGTCACCAGCAGATGCTCGACGTCGCGGAATACGACGGTCGCCGCCGCAACCACGATCGCGAGGCCGCTGACGAGGCCAACGAGCGGCACGGCGAGCAGGATCGCCGCCCAGAAGGTCGAGCGGGTCTCGGGGACGAAGATGAGGTTGAGAGGCAAGATCACAGCGAGCATCACGCAGAAGCTCAGGAGGTTCGTGCCGACGACGGCCAGCGGCAGCAGTTGGCGCGGAAACTTCACCTGCTTGACGAGGTTCGCGTGCCCGAGCAGGCTCGCGCTCGCGGACTGGAGCGAGGTCTGGAAGAAGATCCAGACCAGCAGCCCACTGACGATGAATAGCGGGTAGTGCGGAATCGAGAACGCCCGCCAGAGGACCGAGAAGACGAGGGTGTAGACGCCGACGAGCGCGAGCGGGTTGACGAGCGACCACGCGATGCCAAGTAGCGAGCCTCGGTATTTGACCCGCAGCTCACGGCGAAAGAGGTTGAGAAACAGCTCCCGATAGCGGAACAGGTCGGCGTAGATCGTCACGGCCGAGCAGTGTAGTGGTCCCCGTAGAATCGGCTGAAGTGGGCGCTGAACCGCGATTTCGGAAGCTCGTCCGCGGCAGGCGCGGCCGGCTCGGCGACCTCGGGCAAGACTACGATCGGGGCCATCTGACCTACGTCGAGCAGCTCGAGCCCGCCGGGCGACTCTGGCTTCGGACGAAACCCTTCGGCGCCCCTCCGAGCGAGGAGCTGCCTCGCTGCCTGCGCACCTTCGCCCACATAGTCGAGCTGATGCAGCTCGGCCTGCGAGCGCAGGTCCTCGACGTCGGATGCGGCCCGGGCTGGCTGAGCGAGCTTTTGGCGCGCTGCGGCTACTGGGTCACCGGCGTCGACATCTCGCCCGACATGGTCGAGATCGCGCGCCAGCGAGTCGACGAGATCCCTGGCCCAGTCGGCGAAGAGCTGGATGCGCTCGCCGAGTTCCACGCGCTGCCGGTGCGCGAGATGCCGTGGACGAGCAGGTTCGACGCCGCCGTCCTTTACGACACGATGCACCACTTCGACAACGAGCTCGAGACGCTCGAGGCGATCCGGCGGACGCTCGTCCCCGGCGGGCAGATCTACATTCACGAAGGGATCCGTCCTCCGGCCGGCTCCGAGGCGGAGCGGAACCTGGTCGGGGAGATGGAGCGGTTCGGGACGCTCGAGTCGCCGTTCGACCCTCACTACCTCGTCGAGGTCGTCGAGGGCGCCGGGTTCACCGATGTGCGCCGGCTCGTCGAGGTGGACGAGCTCGTGGATCTCGCGCCATCGGCCTTGCGCCGCGACCGGATCCTGGAGCGGTTCCTGCCGGACCGTCTGCGGGGCCGGGCGCTCGGCCAGGCGGCACTGCGGCCGGAGTTCAACGTCATCCATGCGGTCAACCCGATCCCGGAGGGCGGCGGCGGTGACGGCGAGTTCTCGGGACGGATCGAGCCCGAGGGCGACTGGGTGGCGTCCGGCCACGAGCTCGCGCGGAAGTTGAAGATCACGAACGACGGCCGCGCGTTCTGGCCGGCCGGGCTCTGGTACCCGTACCCGAAGGGCTCGGTCACCGTCGCGCCGTATCTGGCCGGTCAGCAGGGCGAGCGGCTCGTCGAGCTCGTCCGCGTGAGCCTGCCGCACTCGGTCTCACCCGGGGAGACCGTGAACGTCGAGCTGAAGGTTCCGCGCGAGCAGCTCGGGGCCGGCCAGACGATCGCCGTCGACCTCGTGCGCGAGGGGATCTCCTGGTTCTCCGAGGCGGGGTCGGAACCGTTGGTCCTGCCGGCCGTCGCCTCCTGAGGACGGCGCCCCGTGCGCGTTATCGTCGACGTCAGTCCCCTCTCCCGCCCGCGCACAGGGATCGGCAACTACCTGCGTGGCCTGGTTGCGGGGCTCGCGGAGGCAGGTGCCGAGGTGGTCGCCTTCGGCCCGTCGGGACCGCGCGGGCGCAGGCGGATCCGGGAGTCGCTCGCCGGACTCCCAGTGGAGCTGCGACTGCCATTGCTGCCGCGTGCGCAGGCCTGGCGGACCGCGTGGAGCCGAATCGGGGGGCCGCCGGTCGAAGCGTTCGTCGGGCCGCTCGATGTCTTCCATTTCTCCGACTGGATGTACCCGCCGCAGCGGAGCGGTGTGCGGGCTACAACGGTGCACGACCTGGTGCCGCTGCGCTTCCCTGAATGGGTCGAGCCGGCGACCCTGCGGATGCATGGGCCGAAGTACGAGAACGCGGCGCGCACCTGCGACCGCGTCTTCGTCAATTCACGCTTCACCGGCTCGGAGGTCGTGGAGCTGCTCGGTGTGCCCGAAGAGCGAGTCGTGGTCGCCTACCCGGGGATCGATCCGCGCTTCCGGCCCGAGGGCGAGCGGGCCGACCTGGGCGCCCCCTACGTGCTCGCGGTCTCGACGCTGGAGCCGCGCAAGAACCTGCCCGCGCTCGTGTCCGCGTTCGCCGTGCTGCGGCAGCGACGGCCGGAGCTGACCCTCGCGCTCGCGGGGCTAGAAGGTTGGGAGGAGCGTTCGCTCGCCGCGGAGGGTGTGCGCCAGCTGGGCTTCGTCGGCGACGAGGAGCTCGCGCGCCTCTACCGGGGAGCCGTCGCGTTCGCCTACCCGTCGCGCTTCGAGGGTTTCGGGATCCCGGTCGTGGAGGCCCTGGCAAGCGGGACCCCGGCGGTCGTCTCGTTGCACCCCTCGCTGAACGAGGCCTCCGGCGACGCGGCGCTTCGCGCCAACCCGGACGACCCCGAAGCGTTCGCCGCGGCGCTAGAGGCTGCGCTCGAGGCACCTCGGGGCGTGGGCGTCGAGCATGCCGCACGCTTCACCTGGCACGCCTGCGGCGAAGCGGTGCTGGCGGGCTACGAGAGCGCTCTGACAAACTGATCTCCCAGGAATGACCGCGTTGCGCGTCGGCATGGATGTCTCGTCGCTCGCGCTGACGCGGGCGGGCACGGCGCGCCACATCGAGTCGCTACTGGAGGCCCTGGAGCGCGAGCCGGGCCTCGAGCTACGCCGCTATGGGCTGAGCGGCTCGAGCCGCGCGCTCGTGCCGGTCCGCGACCTGGGCTGGTACCTGGCCGCCCTACCAGCGAAGGCGAGGCGCGACAGCGTGGACGTCCTCCACTGCCCGACGCACCGAGCCCCCGTGCGCTCGCCCGTGCCGCTCGTCGTGACCTTCCACGACCTGGCCGTGCTGCGCCATCCGGAGACCTTCAACCGCTGGACGCGCGCGTACAGCCGGCTCGCGCTGCCACGGGTGGCGAAGGCGGCGCGTCGACTGATCGCCGTCTCCGAGTTCACCAAGCGCGAGCTGCTCGACCTGCTGGACGTGCCCGAGGAGAAGGTGCGCGTGATCCCGAACGCGGTCGGGCCGCCCTTCGAGGCCCACGGCGAGGCCGCCTCCGGCGACTACGTCCTCGCGGTCTCGACGCTGGAGCCGCGCAAGAACCTGCCCCGTCTCGTCGAGGCCTACCGGCGGGCCCACCTGAACGGGCTCGAGCTGCTCGTCGCAGGAGCGCCTGGTTGGGGCGGCGTGCGCGTCGCAGGTGACGGGATCAGCTGGCTCGGCGAGGTGCAGGACGAGGAGCTGGCCCGCCTCTACCGGGGCGCGCGCTGCGTCGCCTACGTCTCGCTCTACGAGGGCTTCGGGCTGCCGGTCCTGGAGGCGATGGCCTGCGGGGCTCCGGTCGTCGCGGGGCGCAACGACGCCTCCGAGGAGGTCGCCGCCGGCGCGGCGGTGCTGGTCGACCCGCTCGACCCGGACGCGATCGCCGCCGGGCTGGCCGAGGCGGTCGAGCGCCGCGACGAGCTGCGGCCGCTCGGGTTCGAGCGAGCCCGCGCCTTCGACTGGCGTGAGGTCGCGCGGGCGACCGTCGAGGTCTACCGCGAGGCGGCTGCGTGAGCGGCATCCGAGGAGAATCCGCACACTCTCGGCGGGGTTCGTAGTGGCCGTTCCGGCCACGTCCGGGGACAGTCCCCGGACGGCTCGAAGAGCCGCGTCCCGAAGAGGAGACGAGCACGCAACTTCTCGTCATCCACGCCAGGCATCGGGTAGTTGCGCCCGGAATGCAAGCTGGCTGTGTCTCTTTCGTCTAGCTTCTGGCATTAACCTAGCTCAAAATTCGGCATATACTTGACCATCCGACTGCTATACTTCAGTCATGATCACAGGCAGCAAGAGCAAGACGCATCGCACGACCCTCGAGCTCGACCCAATCGAATTGGAGCGTGCGAAGAAAACACTCGGGACGAAGACCAACCGCGACACGGTGAACAGGGCGCTGCAAGAGGTGAACCGGCAGGCTGCCCTGCGCGGGGCCGCGGCACTCGTGCGCGCCGGGGGCCTCAACATCGTTCAGCCCGAAGAGCTGCCCGAGCTACGCCGCAGCCGCACGTAGCCCGGCGCCGCGATGACTCTCTACCTCGCTGACTCGTCGATCTGGGCCTGGGCGAACAAGGGCCCGCGCGCCGACATCAACGAGAAGCTGGCCGAACGGCTCGAGCGCGGCGAGGTCGCAACGTGCGTACCCGTGGCGCTCGAGGTCATGCACCGGGCGGGGACGGGCGCCCAGTACGAGCAGCTATTCAGCGCACTGCTCGAACCGCTCGAGTGGCTGCCTCTCGAGGCCGGCGCCAGCGAGCGGGCGATCGACGTACAGCGCGAGCTTGCAGGTACGTCGGACGGCAACCACCGCCGTCCTGCCGTGGATTACCTGATCGCGGCAACAGCCGCGATTGCCGGCGACGATGTGATCCTGTGGTTCTTCGACAAAGATCTCCGCGTTATCTGCGCGCACACCGGCCAGCCGTGCGATGCAGAAGAATCAACCGGTCCAGGCCACTGAGTCAGCCTCTCTGCTGCAGACAGGAGAAGGGATAGGCGCGAGCAAGCCCCTCGTAGTGATCGACGCGGACGTCCTCGGCCGCCGGCGTACCGGGGACGAGACCTACGTGACCGGGCTTCTCCGCGAGTTGGCCGGTGCGCGCGATCTCCGGCTCGCGGCGGTAACGCGGCACTCCGAGCTCGTCCCCGAGAGGATCGAGCCGATCGAGCTTCCCGCGGGAAGCCAGGTGGTACGGATGGGCGTCCGCATGCCGAGGCTGCTGCGGCGCCTGCGCCCCGCGCTCGCACACTTCCAGCATTCGCTCCCGCTCGCCTGCCCCTGCCCCGCGGTCGTGACCGTGCACGACCTCTCCTTCGAGCGTGACCCGACGGTGATGAGCACGCGCGACCGCCTGATCTTCCGTGCAGTGGTGCCGCGCTCGGCGAGGCGGGCGGCGCGCGTTCTGGCCGTCTCCGAGCTGACGAAACGCGACCTGATCGAGCTCTACGGGATTCCCGAGGAGAAGATCGTGGTCACGCCCAACGGCGTCGATGCCGCCTTCACCCCCGAGGGCCCGAGCCCGAACGGGGAGCCGTACGCCCTCTTCGTCGGCGCGCTCCAGCCGCGCAAGGACGCAACCGCCGCGATCGACGCCCTGGCGCTGATCGGCAACGGGGCGCCGCGGTTGGTCGTCGTCGGCCAGGACAAGGGCGGGCGCGCCCAGGCCGAGCAGGCGGTCGCGCGCAATGGCCTCGCGGGACGGGTCGAGTTCCGCGGCCACGTGCCGCAGGCGGAGCTCGCCGCCCTGTACCGCGGCGCCGCGTGCCTCGTCTTCCCCTCGCGCTACGAGGGCTTCGGCCTGCCGGTGCTGGAGGCGATGGCCTCGGGAACGCCGGTGGTCGCGACCACGGCCGGGGCGCTACCCGAGGTCGCCGGCGGCGCTGCGATCCTCGTCGCTGAGCGCAACCCTGTCGCCCTCGCCGGCGGAATCGAGCGGGCGATCGCCGACCGCGAGCGGCTCGTCGCCGCCGGGCTCGAGCGGGCGGGCCAGTTCACCTGGGCCGAGACTGCGCGCCGCACGCTCGAGGTCTACCGGGAACTGCTGTGACTGTCGCCGCCGTCGTGATCTGGACCCCGGGCGACCCGGATCCGGGACTTTGCCTGGAGTCGCTCGCGCCGCAGGTGGACGAGCTCGTGCTGGTCGCGAACCCGGGCGGCGCGCCGTCCCGGGCCGCGGCGCGAGTGATCGAGAACGAGCGCACGCTCGGCTTCGGTGCAAACATCAACCGCGGCGTCGCCGCGACGAGCGCGCCGTTCGTGATTGCCTCGAACCCGGACATCGAGGCCACTCCCGGCTCGATCGCCGCGCTCCGCGAGTTCGCTGAAGCCCACCCGCGCGCGGGGATCGTCGGCCCGCAGCTGCGCTACCCGAACGGGCGTTGGCAACCTTCGCGGCGCAGCTTCCCCACGGTCAGCGGCACGATCGTCCGCCGCACGCCGTTGCGGCTCCTGCTTCACCCGGAAGACCGCCAGCGGCGCCACTACCTGCTCGACGAGCGCCCGACCGAGCCCGCGCCCTCGGACTGGCTCCTGGGCGCGTTCCTCTTCCTGCGACGAGACATGCTCGAAGACCTCGGCGGCCTCGACGAGGGCTACCGCCTCTACGGCGACGACATCGACCTGGCCTACAGAGCCCGCCGCGCCGGCTGGGAGCGCTGGTACGTGCCGGAGGCGGTTGTGATCCACCACCACCAGGCCGTCACCGATCGCCGCTTCTTCACGCGCCGAAGCCTCTGGCACTGGCGCAGCATCCTCCGTTTCGTGCGCAAGCACCCCGGGAGCCTCCGAGCGCTCTAGCGGTGACTACTGCATCCGAGAAACCCGTCCTGCTCGCGTCGGGCTTCGGCGACGACACCGGCGGCGGGATCTTCAGCCTCGAGAACGGCCGGCTGGAGCAGCTCGATCGCTTGAGCTCGACCGGCCTCGCGGTTCAGGACAGTCAGGTCGCGCGTCTGCTGCGCTCCAGCACCGAACGTGGTTACGGCTCAGAGCTGCTCCTCTACGACGCCCGCGGCGTCAAGCGCTACCTCCGCATCGACGAGCTGGCGGATCCCCATGATGTCCTCTTTGCCGTCGTCTCGACGACGACGAATACGGTGTTGTGGCTGTCGGAGAGCGGTGAGGTTGTTCGGCGCTGGAAGGCACCGGGCGAAGGCGATGCCTGGCACCTCAACAGCCTTGGTCGAGTCGACGACCGGCTGATCGTCTCGGCCTTCGGTCGGTTCGAGTCGCATCGGCGATGGGCCTTCGAGGAGACGCGTGGCCGCGGCTTCGTCTTCGACCTGGAAACGGCGAGGAGCTGCTCGGCGGGCTCTGGTGCCCCCACGACCCGCACAAGGTGAACGATGGCTGGATCGTCTGCAATTCAGCGGCTTGCGAGCTGGGCGAGTTCGACCAGCGAGGAAAGCTCCTGCGCCGGCTGGCACTCGACAGCTGGGCGCGGGGGCTCGCAGTCGGTGACGAGTTTCTGTTCGTCGGTCAGAGCGCGAGCCGAACGGAGGAAGGTGCCCACGGCGACGCGGCCGCCATCGTCGTCGTCGACCGTGACAGCTGGCGGATCGAGGAACACGTGCCGGTACCCTGTCGCGAGATCTATGACCTCGTGCTCGCCCCGGGCGAACTGCTCGAAGGCTTTCGCACCCGGCTTCAGTACGAACCCTTTGCGGGTCGCCGAGGGCGACCAGGCGGACCTGTTCGCAGAAGCAGGGATCAGCCGCCTCATCGCCTCTGGGCGACCGGCGATCCGCTGCCGGCCGAGGCATGCCGCATCACTATCGAGGCCACGGCTCCCCACAGCCTGGCCGCCGGCACAGTCATATAGAGGCCGAGTGCCTCGTCGAGAACCGCGGCGACGCGATTCTGGTTTCGGCGCCGCCGAATCCGGTTCACCTCTCATACCGTTGGCTCGCGGACGGTGGCACCGCGCCGATCGAAGGTCTCCGCTCCGTTCTTCCGGAGGCGCTACCGCCGTCGGTGCGAAGACCCTGCCGCTTCGGGTTGGAGGCACCCCCGAGCCCGGGCGCCTCCACGCTCGTGATCACGCTCGTCCAGGAGGGGGTCAGGTGGTTCGACGAGGTGGACGAGGAGAACGCGCTGGGATCCCGGGTTCAGGTCATCTGACCGTCTTCGCCTTCGGCTCGAACCTGAACGAGACCTGAGCGCCCAGCTGGCGCTCGTCCGGCAGTCCGAACTGCGCCGGCGAGAACGTCGGCACGATCCGAACCTCGACCCGGACTGGAGGCGGCGGAACCTCGAAGACGAACGTTCGCTCCGCGAGCCGGTGCACCACCCAGCGACGGACCTCGAACACCTTGCCGAGCCCGCTGCCGGAGGGCTTCGGCCGTCCCACAGAGATTTGCGCCCGGCCTGGCACATCGGCGCCTCCCCAGCCGGCGCGGCCCAGGGTGACGACGAGCCGGCCCGGCCGCCGGCCGGGCGAGACGAAGACCGAATACTGCGCTTGAGCCCCCATCCAGCCGTCGCTGTAGACGCCTTCTGTACTCGTGCCGATGCGGAGCGAGTCGTCGAGCCGATAGAGGGCGAGCGGCCCATCGCTCGACCCTCCCACCGCCACAAGCCTCCCGCCGAACGGGACGCGACGGTCGATGAGCGCGTAGTGGACCCCATCAGGTACCGGCGGTGCGACTCGCCCTGTGGCGGTGTCGACCGCCGTCGGCGTCTCCGGTAGTTCGCACAGCTCCGTGCCTCCGACGCTGTAGACCCGACTGACATTCGGATTCCAGAACTCGGTCTGGAGCAGGAGGACGGTGGAGCCTGAGCCTGGGTCCGGTGTGTTCACGTAGACGACCGGCTCGTCTCGCCCGATAGCCCGCACGACCCAGCTCGGATCGCGGCCTGCCACCAGGAACCCGCTCTGCGAGGTCTTCCGCGTATCGTCGACGGCCGAGGTGGCGGCGGCGCCAAGGTACAGGCCCAGCAGCAGCGGCAGAGCGATTCGCGCAACGGGCCTCGCACAGATCGCGAACAGGAACGCGAGAAGGAGCCCCGCCGCCACAATTGCGGCCTTCAGCTCGTGGATGCCACCCGGCAGGTGGAGGGAGAACCGGTAGAGGGAGCCCAGCGTGACGCCGTTCACGGCGTCGGGCTGGATCACCTCCGCCAGCCTGAGGCTCAGAAGGAGGAGCGCCGGCACCCCGAGGGCGACCGCAGTGCCGAGCAGTGGCCTGGGCAGACCTCGCGCGAGCCAGACGACCAACGCGAGCACGAGTAGGGGCTCCAAATAGAACGTGTAGCGCTCGAACACTGCCGGCGTGACCGTTGCAGCAAATGCGCCGGTCTCGACGAGCACCCAGAGGAGGGCTGCGGGAACGACTGCGAGGAACGCACGCTCGGCCTCCGTCGTCGGCACACGCCTGAGCGCGAGCCAAAGCAGCACGATCAGTGCGCTCAGCGGCACGAGGCCGACGGCGAGCCCCAGCTCCGCAAGGTGTTTCACCGTCCAGCGCATGGTCGAGACGAGCGGGTAGTGGGCCTGGGCGAGCGCCTGGTATGGCCCCAGGCCGCTCCCGAGCGACGCCTCGCTCACGACGAGCTTGTAGAGGACGTAGAGGAGGAAGCCGCCACACAGCAGGAGGGCCGTCGGCCAGAGCCGGCGGAGCCAGGCGACGAGCTCGCCTCGGGTCACGCCCGCGCGCAGATCGAGGACGACCTTCAGGAGCACCGCCGTGGGGACGACGAGCAGGAGGACGATTCCCTGCACCCTGATGCCCACAGCCAGCGCGATCGTCGCGAAGCACGCGAGCTGGCCCAGCAGGGTCGGGCGCTCCAGCGCGCGGGCGACGGCGAAGGCGGCGAGGACGAATGCGGGGAGGAAAACCGCCTCGGTCATCAGGATCCCCGAGAAGAAGAAGGCCGGCAGGAGGAGTGTCAGCGCAGCGGCGATCAAGGCATGGAGCGGCTGGACGAGCCGGCGCCCCCAGAAGTAGACGGGCACGGCGGTCAGCGCCATCGCGGACGCATTGATCCCCTTCGCCAGGCCGTAGGTCGTGCTCATCGAGCGCGCGAGCCACGCCGGCGCCAGCAGCAGGGGGTACAGCAGGCTCTGGTGCAGCGTCACGTCACGGAACAGGTATTGCCCATGGTCCGCGACGTTCTTGGCCAAGTTGGCGTAGATGAACTCGTCGCACAGGACGACCGGTGCGGCCATTCCACGCGTCTGGAGGATGCGTGTGACGGCAGCGGCGAGGACCAGCCCGCCCATGGCCAGGCCGGCCCAGCGTTGCCGCGCCCAGGCTTGGGCGCGTGAAGTCGCCGGCACCCGCCTCACGCGCGGGCGGGTCGGTAGCGGAAGGTGACCTGCGCGCCGAGCTGACGGGTGTCGGCCTGTCCGTAGGACGACGGCGAGAACGTCGGCGAGATGCTGACCGTGATGGCGAAAGGCCCGCCCGAAACAGGCACCGAGAACGTGCGGCTCCTGCCGCTATGGATCACCCAACTCCTCACGACGTGCCGTCCGCGGTCGGAGATGAGCACGATCTGCACGTGCCCGGGGACGTCGCGCCCGGTCCAAGCCGCCCGCGACAACGACACCGCAACGGTGCCTCGCCGACTGCGCGGGCTATAGCGGCTGTAGGACGCGTAGGAGCCCATCCACCCGTCTCCGTAGATCCCGCCGGTAGCGGCCGCCAGGCGCAGAGGTCCTTCCGTCCGGTACAGGCCGAGCGGAGGCCGCGCGGCGACCAGCTGCCCGTCGATCTGAAACGAGAGATTGGAGACTACGTAGCGCGGGCGCAGCCTCACGCCGGCCGAATCGACGAACAGCCCGTTGCCGATGGCGCGCACCGCTGTCTCCGCGAAACCGCTCAGCCCGGGATCGCCGAGGTCGTAGACCTGCCGTAGGCTCCGGTTCCAGAACTCGGTCTGCCAGAGCACCTGGCGCTCGATTGACGGCTCGGGCGTCGTCCCGATCAGGAAGGCGGCGTCGCCCGTGGAGCCGATGCGCTTGTCGATCCAGCTCCGGCTGCCGAGCGTGCCCGCCGTGTCGTCGAGCGAGCGTGAGTAGTCACGCAGCGCGCCCGCCACTGGATAGGTGGAGAGCACAAGGAAGCCGGCGACTGCCGCGGGCAGCACCAGCGGTGCGAACGCCTGACCCGGCCACAGCAGGAATGCAAGCGCGGCCGCAATCCCGCCCACGAGCAGGAAGTGGCGCGCCTCCGGGATGCCGCCGGGAATCTTCTGCGACAGGCGCAGGAACGGGATCAGCCCGAATGTGTCGGAGTAGATCGAGACGTTCAGGAGGCTGCCGAGCGGAAGCACGAAGAGCAGAGCCGCGGGCACGGCCGCTGCGACCAGCGCCTGGACAAGTGGACGCGGGAGCCCTCGGTCGAGCCAGAGCGCGAAGGCCAGGAACAGCAGTGGCGCCAGGAAGAACATGTATCGCTCCTCCACCCGCAGCGAGTACCGGGAAGCGAACACCGCGACCTCGACCACGATCCAGGCGACCGAGGCGGCACTCACCGCCAGGAACGCACGCTCGGCCTCGTTGCGGGTTCCGCCGTGCCTGAGCGCAAGGCCGAGCAGGAGCAGCAGCGCGCAGGCGGGCAGCACGCCCACCGAAAGCGGGAGCTCCGCGAAATGCAGCAGTACCCAATGCCGCACCTCGCCGAACGAGTAGCTGCCTTGCGCAACTTCCCGATAGGAGCCGAGGCCGCTCGAGAGTGAGCGCCCATTGGTCACCTCGCGGAGCACGTAGACGACAGCCCCCGCGACGATGAGAGCTGCCGAGAACCAGTA
Source organism: Gaiellales bacterium (assembly GCA_038236705.1). Taxonomy (GTDB): domain Bacteria; phylum Actinomycetota; class Thermoleophilia; order Gaiellales; family Gaiellaceae; genus AC-32. Next base: position 31,405 of record JBBRZN010000012.1, on the reverse strand, counting down.
ACGTCGCAGTTCCGCGCCGACGAAACGAAGAGGCCGCTTCCTGGGGGCCGCCCGGAGCTCGAACAGAACCTTCAGCAGGATGGCCGTCGGTAGCACGGCCACGAGCACGAGCCCCTGGAGACGAACAAGAGAGGCAAGGAGGATCGCCGCGAAGGCGAGACCCTGGCGCACGAGCGTCGGCCGTTCCAGCGCAGCCGCAAACGCGAGCGCCGTGAGCAAGAACCCGGGCAGGAAGGCGTTCTCGGTCATCATCATCCCCGTGTAGACAAACGAGGGCAGCAGCAGGGTCAGCGCTACCGCCATGACGGCGTGCACGGGCGAGACGAGCCGCCGCGCCCAGACGAAGAGTGGCACTGCGGCGGCCGTCATCAGCACGACGTTCAGCGCCTTCGCCACGCCGTAGGTCGTAGCCATCGGGTGGAACCACCAGGCCGGTGAAATCAGCGCCGGGTAGGCGACGCTGATCACGTCGCTGGGTGCCTCGCGGACCAGGACGTGTCCGGTGGACGCAAAGCTCTTGGCCATCTCCGAGTAAAGAATCTCGTCGACCATGATCCACGGCGTCGCGATCAGGCCGGCGAGCCAGATCCGCACGCAGAGCGAGGCGATCATCAACGCCACAAGGGCAAGCGCGGCGGCCCTGGCAGGGTTGCCGCCTGCCACGCGAAGGCGCTCCTGCCACGCCGCAGCGGGGGTCAAGGGACGCTCAGCGGCCGCGGCCGACCTCCCGTAGGCGCTCCGCAATCTCGCCTAGGGCCTCGCCCCCCGTCCGGAGTCCGGTCTCGGCTGCGGCGGCGGCGACCTCGGCGGTCAGAACATCGCGAATGGCCTCGCCGCCTGCCGCCTCTTCGAGCGCCGCGGTGTACGCCTCGGCGACCCGCTCGAGCTCGTGCTCACCCTCGGCGAGCGTACGCGCGGCCGTCCCCATGGCCTGCCGCCGAGCCGGGTCGCGAACGAGGCCCTCAAGCGTGTCAGCGAGCACCTCTACCTCGTCGTCGCCGACCGGGACCTTGACCGCGACTTCGTCCGGCAGGTCGGCGAACCAGCCGACGTCGCTGACGACGAGCGGCCGGCCAAGGCCGAGCGCCCGCACCACAACGCCCGAGGTCTCGCCCATCGTCGGGTAGCGGAGGCTGACGCTGACGTCGGTGGCCGCGAGCAGCGACGACAGCCGTTGCTCGTCCACGTAGCCATGGTGGATCACGCCCTCCTGCAGCTCTGGCTCGAACCCCGGCGCGAGCGGGCCGACGAGTAGCAGCAGCGCCTTTGGGACGCGCTCGCGCAGGAGCGCGAAGGCCTCGAGCAGCTGCGGCAGCCGCTTCGCCCGGTTGAGGTGTCCGAAGGCGCCGACGACGAAGTGTCCACTGGGCAGGCCTGCGGCCGGAAGCTCCATCGGCGCAGGCCAGGCAGGGTGCGGGATCCGCCAGACCGGCCCGGCGTAGCCGTGCTCGCGCACCCGCTTCTCGGCGTAGCGCGAGTGGACGATCACGCCGGACGCGAAAGGCAGCACCTCGCCCGTGAGCGGGAACTCGTGCGCCCGGTGCTCCCAGACCGGTGGCAGGAGCCCGTCGATGACTCCGTGCGCGAGCATGCGTCCGACCGCGCCGGCTTCTCGCTGCATTGCGTCGAGGTACCCGGCCCCCTCGTTCCGGCCCAGCGTCATCCCGGCAACGAGGTGATGCAGGACGAAGTCGTGCAGCACGACCACACCGGGCCGCTTGCGGAGCGCCTCGACGATCCACCAGTGGTGCTCGGGATCGTTGCCGACGTGGTAGAGCGCCAGGTCGGTGCCGCGCGGAGCCCGGCGGCTACCGCGCCTCGCTACGGCGACCTCGATCCGGCGGGCGAGTGCGGGCAGCAGCAGCGCGCTGTAGTCCGCAATCCCCGAGCGCTCCGGGGGCAGCGGCGAGTAGTAGGCGACCTTCACGCCAGCAGCCGCTCGACCGTGTGGTCCCAGGAGATCCGCTCGGCTTCGATCTTTCCGGCCCGCCCCCACTCGCGGGCCGAGTCGAGGTGCCCCGCGAGCCAGGCACAGGCCTCGGCGAGCGCCGCTGGCGTGGGCTCGACGACAAGGCCTGTGGTGTGGTCACGCACCACCTCGAGCGGACCGCCGGCGTCCGTGGTCGTGACGACCGGCTTCTCGGCGAGGAACGCCTCGTAGGGAACCAGCCCGAAGTCCTCGTCCACCGGCGCGTAGTACACGGCGAGGCAGCGCGCGTAGAGATCGGCGAGCTCCTCTTCCGAGACTCGCCCCGCGAAGCGCGCGCGGCCGTCGAGGCCGCGCGCGCGTGCGAGCCGCTCCAGCCGCTCGCGATCTGGTCCCTCGCCTGCGATCACGCAACGCAGCGACGAATCAGCCGCGAGCGCCTCCAGCAGCAGCTCCACGCGCTTCGCCCGGTCGATGCGGCCGACCGAGAGGACGAAGTCGCCGTACTCGTCGCAGCGGTACGGCAGCTCCTGTGGCGGCGGCGGTAGCACCTCGGCCACGAGCCCGGTCGAGCTCTCGAGCCGGTCAGCAACGTTCTGCGAGATGGCGAAGAGCCTTTTCGCCTCGCCGAGCGAGAGTCGGTCGAGCCGGTGCACCTCGCGGCGCAGAGCCCGCTGCTCGGGCGACTCGTCGAATTGCCCGAGGTCTGTGCGGTCGAGCTCGTAGGCCTGGCGGAACTGGTGCAGCAGCCACACGACCTTGTTCGGGTGGCGCACCGCATACGAGGGGAACTTCGTCGCGATCAGGAGGTCGATCGGTGCTCCGTCGGCTTCCTCGAGGTCGAGCAAGCGCCAGAGGAACGCCTGCGTCAGCACCCGCTCGCTGGGGTACCACTTGAAAGGCACCGTGACGAGCTCTGCCTCGTGTCCCCGCTTGCGCAGCTCCTCCACGAGATCATCACCGACGATCTCGGCGCCCCCGCGGATGAAAGGCACCTGGGGCGCGCAGACGGCGATCCTCATGTGCGGGCGAGGATGGCGTAGTCGAGCGGCGCAAACAGAAGCTCGTTCAGGCGACGAACGTTCGCGGCAATCGTGGGGTCCGCGGGCTCCTCGAGCTTCTGCTCCGGCTCGTTCGCGAAGCGCACCTCGACGGAGCCGAAGCCGGACTGGCGCGCCAGCAGCTCGAGCGTCTCGGGCACGAGCGGCTGTGCGTGCGTGAGGTCGGCGTAGTAGTTGCGCAAAGCCAGCGGCGAGAGCGGGTTGATCGTCTCGGCGACGAGCAGGCCGCCCGGGCGCAGCTTGACGGCCGCCAGCTCGAGCAGCCGGACGAGCGCGGGAGGCGGGAGGTGCTCGACCAGCTGCGCCGCGAAGATGCCGCCGACCGAGCCGTCGTCGAGTCCCTCGAGGTATTCGAGCGCACCTGCCTGCTCGACGTCGAGGCCCTCGCCCCTGCTGTAGGCAACCATGTCGGAGTCGAGATCAACGCCGCGCGCCTCGATACCGGCCTCGCGCAGGAGACCGAGAAACTCGCCTCGGCCGGAGCCGAGATCGAGCACGGGGGCGGCCTCGCGGAAGTCCTCGACATAGGGCAGCTGCCGCTCCCGCACGCTTTCGATCGGGCCGCGCATGCGGCTCTCGAAGGCGAAGTAATCGGGGAAGGCGACTTGAGCTACAGGACCCGCGACCGCCGGCGCAGCCACCGTGGGTCCTCGCCCGCGACGCTCGAGCCGCGTCAGCCGTTCCTCGGCCTCAACGACGAGACGAGCCTGACCCTGGATCGTGTCCACCCGTCGCCACAGTTCGTCAGCGAGCGCGTCGAGCCGCTGTTCGACGGCCGCTTGGCCCGCCGCTTGGCCCGCCTGAGCGCGCTCCGAAAGCCCGTCCGCGAGCCTGAGCACGGCCGCGTTGAAGCGCCGCTGATCCGCCGCCAAGGGCTCGACGTACCAGCGCATCAGCTTGCGCAGGGTGTGCTTCGCAGGCGTGAGCAATAAGCCACGTAGGCGTCCCCACGGGCCGGGCCGCGAGAGAAAGGGCCGCTCAGCGCTGACCGCCCAAAGCGCCTCGACCTCCCGCCGCCGGAGTGCGAAGCGATCGGCTCCGTCGTCCACACGGAGGTCGCCGTCCCCCCGCTCCACCTCGTCGCGGAGGCGCGCGAGGATCGCCTCGAACTCGGCCTGCTGAGCGGTCAGGTTCTCCTCCGGCACTTGGCAATTGTAGGCACGGCCGCTTCCCGGGGCCGCGCCTCAGTCCGCCCTGGTTTCCCGCTCTTTTAGGCGGCTCTCCATCATCGCGAGCCGCTGCGCCAACACAGTATTCTGTTCCGAGAGCTTCGATATCACCGTCGAGTAGTGGAGCAGCACCACAAGGACGAAGAACGAGGCTAGGACGAACAGCGCTGAAGGTGGGTACGCGATCCCGACGAGGTCGGCGAACTCCGAGAGAAGCCCGCGCCACACCGCGAGCACGAAGATCACCAGCCCGGTGAGCAGCCAGAGCAGGGCATAGCGCTCCTGGAGTCGGCGGCTCCGGATCAGCTCGAAGATGACCGACAGGAGAATGACCGCCGCGATCGCGGCCGTGATCGAGACTCTGAAGGGCGTCATGGTTCCTCCAACGGTGTCGAGTAACGGCGGAACAGGCCGATGAACAGGGCGAGCAGCACCTTGACCATGTAGTAGACGGAGCGAACAGCGGTGATCGATGAGTTCCCCGTCTCGCGGATCCGCATTTGCACGGGTACCTCGATCATCTTCAGTCCATGCCGCGTGAGGACGACCGTCGCCTCGACCTCGGGGTAGTCGTGTGGATAGTCGGCGGCGAACAAGCGAATCACCTTGCGGTTGGCGGCACGGAAGCCTGAGGTCGTGTCCGTCACGCGCTGGCGGACGATGAGGGAGACGATCGCCGCGAAGAGATGGATGCCGATGCGGCGCATGCGCGTACCCCGGTAGCCCCCGCCCTCGACGAAGCGCGTGCCTACCACCATGTCCGCGCGGCCGTCGAGGATCGGCTCGAGGAGACGCGGGATCTCACTCGGGTCATGCTGCCCGTCGCCGTCGACTTGGACAGCGATGTCAAAGTCATTTTCCTGCGCATACTGGTAACCGGTCTGCACCGCGCCGCCGATGCCGAGGTTGTACGGGAGCCTGAGCACGATCGCACCCGTCGCCTCTGCCGCCTTGGCGGTACCGTCGATCGACCCGTCGTCGACGACTACGACGTCGAAATCCGGATCGGCGGCCCGGATCTCACCGATCACACCGGCGACGGAGTCCTCCTCATTGTGCGCGGGCACGATCACGATCCGGCGCACCTTGACCAGACGGGAATCGCGGCCCGGTGTGCGGGTAACGGCCAGCTCCTCGCTCCTCATCGCCCCTGAGCGTACCCGGCATCGCCTAGCCTTCCTCCCATGAGCGATCCGATGAGGGCGGTGATCCTGGCGGGGGGCCTCGGAATGCGGTTACGGCCGTACACGACGATCCTGCCCAAGCCGCTCGTGCCCGTCGGCGACCGGCCGATCCTTGAGCGCATCCTTCTTCGGCTGCACAAATCCGGCGTGCGGAAGGTCGACCTGTGCGTGGGACACCTCGGAGAGCTGATCCAGGTCTACTTCTCGCAAACCGAGGGGTTGCCCGCCGATCTCGAGCTGAGCTGGCACTGGGAGGAAGAGCCGCTCGGGACAGCGGGGGCACTTCGGCTCGTTCCGGGTCTCGAGGGCACGTTCATCGTGATGAACGGCGATGTGCTGACGACCCTCGACTACGGGGAGCTCGTGCGGTTCCACGAGTCGAACGGAGCCGCTCTGACCGTGGCGACCCACGCCAGACGCGTGGACATCGACCTCGGTGTGATCGAGGCCGACGGCGACCGCATCGTCGGGTACCGCGAGAAACCGAGTCTCGATTACGACGTCAGCATGGGCATCTACGTCTACGACGAGCGGGCGCTCGCGCACCTGCCGGCCGAAGGCGCCTGCCAGTTCCCGGACCTCGTCCATCGGCTGCTCGACGCCGGCGAGAAGGTCGCGGGTTATCGAAGCGAGGCGGAATGGTTCGACATCGGGACCCAGGAAGAGCATCGGCGGGCGGTCGAGGCCTTCGAGATCGCACCGGAGGTCTTCGGCGCTTGAGCGACGCGGAGCTCGACAGGATCCGCACGGAGTACAGCGCCCGGGACGCCGCCACGGAGACCCCGTACCGTTGGGACAATCCCGGTTACGTCTCGTACATGCAGGGTCTAGAACGCTCGCTGCTGCGGGCGTTCGACGACGCCGGAGTGGTTTTGGCAGCCGCCCGCGTGCTCGACGTCGGCAGCGGCAGCGGCTACTTCCTGAGCCGTCTGTGCGATTACGGTGCCGGCGAGGCGCACGGGATCGACCTGATGGAGGATCGAGTAGCGGAGGGGCGGAAGCGCTACCCGGCGCTGCAGCTTCACGTCGGCAGCGCAACGAAGCTGCCATTCGAGGATGGCGAGTTCGATCTCGTCACGCAGTTCACGTGTCTTTCCTCGATCCTTGACGACGACGTTCGACTGGCTGTCGCACGCGAGATGCAGCGAGTCGCCGGCGGTTGGGTGCTCTCGTTCGACATGCGTGGGCTGCGCCGACCCGGCGCGCGGCCGGCCGCCGGGACGCCGACCGTCCCGCTCGACGAGCAGGAACTGCGGCGCCTCTTCGGCGAGCCCACGCTACTACGCCGAGCCGCACTCGCTTTCGAGCTCTCGGAGCTGACCGGCCGGCACGACTTGGTAGCGAGGGCCCTGGGGGCGCTGCCTCTCCTACGGAGCCACCTCCTTGGTATTTGGCGACGTCGTTGAGCAGACCGCGTCGCGCCGACAGCCTGCGCCTCCTCTACATCGGCCCGTTCAACTCGCCGCACGTCGAGGACATGGCTCTGGCGATGCGCGACCGTGGCCATGTCGTTCAAGTCGGCGGTCACGCTTGGGGGGGCCTGCCGGAGAGCTCGCTGACGCTGCACGGCGTGCCGACGAGCACGATGACCTTTCCTGCAGTGCTGTGGATGCGCCGACTGGTGCGCGAGTTCCAGCCCGAGGTCGTCCACGCTCACTGGATGCCGTTCGCGGCGCTGGCGGCGCTCGGTGGCGCACGTCCGCTCGTCGCGACCGCGTGGGGCTCCGACGTCTACGGCGCCCGCGGGCGCCGTAAGTTGGAGATTCGAGTGGCCCTGCGACGGGCCTCGGTCGCGATGAGCGATTCAGCCGATCTGCTCGCACGCCTCCAGCAGTTCGGCCCGGCCTCTCTGCGCACGATGCTCCTAAACTGGGGCGTCGATCTGGAGACCTTCCGGCTTCCGACCGCTGAGGAGCGAGCCGAGCTGAAGATCCGCTTCGGGCTCGGCCCCGGCCCAGTCGTCCTCAGCCCGAGAGGCCTCAAGGAGATTTACAACCCGAGTGTCGTCGTCGAGGCGTTCGCACGCGTGCGAGTAGCCGTTCCCGATTCGCAGCTGGTGCTCAAGCACGGCGGCGCCGAGGAGCTGCTGAAGACTGAGTGGAGCGCGTCGCCGGGCATCCACGTCGTTGGTCACTTGGAGTACGAGGAGATGGCAGCGTTGTTCCGCTCGGCCGAGGTCACTGTTTCCATTCCCAAGAGCGATAGCTCGCCCCGGTCGGTTTGGGAGGCGATGGCTTCCGGAAGCGCGACCGTCCTTTCGGATCTACCGTGGGTACACGAGCTGGTAGCCGACGCGCGGGACGCCCTCGTCGTGAAGCCACAGGCCGACACCGTCGCCGCCGCGATCGAGCGCCTGTTGCGCGACGACCGGGAGAGGCAGCGGATAGCGACGTCCGCACGCACGCTGGTCGAGCGCCACCGCGACCGCGACGTCGAGCTTGCCCGAGTTGAAACGTGCTATCGGGAACTGGCGCACTCCTCGAGCTAGCGACCGAGCGGCCGCCGTGACTAGGACGAAGCGGCGTCCACCTTCCGACAGACGACGATCTCTGTCGAGGGCCCCTCGGCGACGAGCCTGGTGAGGGCAACGTCCACCGGGTAAAGGACACCGCCGACGACGTAGCCCCAGCGCGGTCCTCGACGAACGAGCAGGTTCACTGCCGTCCACGTCCGCCGCAGTAGACCGCTATCAGAGTCGATCGGGTTGTTCATCAGTACGAACACAGGACGCCGCTGCTCGATCTCGAGCCCGGCGTCTCGCAGCAGCCCTTCCACTTGACCGAGGCTCCTACTCACTTGGTACTCGGTCCGTTGCGTCTCGCCGTGCAAGAGGTTCTCGGTGAAGACGAGCCGTCCATGTGGGGCCAAGAGCGCCGCGAGATTTCGCGCGGCCCGCGCATAGGCCTCGTCATCGACGACGTGGAACAGCGTGTCCATCGCCGAGATCGCATCGAACGGGCCGTCGAGTTCCACTCGGCTCGCAGAAATGTCGAGCTGCTCGAAGCGGACATCGGGAAAGCGGGCACGCAATCGCTCCACTGCCACCATCGGCAAATCGGACCCCGTGATGTCGGTCACGCCCAGCTCACGCCAAAGCCCGACGTAGAAGCCCGTGCCGCTCCCGACATCGAGCACACGTGCGTGCTCGAAGTCGAGCCGGCCACGGATCGCGCGCCGAAACACGCGACGTCGTACCGCATACATCCATCGATTGAAAGGCTCACCCATGCCGATCCAACCGACACCCGCCAGGGAGAACGTCTGCCCGAGCCGCTCGGACCAGTAGCGCTCGGGATCGAAGCCCGCGTGGTTGTCCGGCTTTTCAGTGGTCACGAGGCGCCGGCGCGCACATTAGCAACCGTCTTCGACGGCTCTCGCGGCCTCACCGCCCCAGGTGCCAGCTCCGTGCGAGCCGCGCCAAACCGCCGTAGTCAGCGAGGTCCTCGGCACGCGGCACGAACGCCTCTCGTAGTCCGATTCCCGTCACTCTGCGGAAGAAGGCCAGCGCCAGCAGCGCAGTCAGGCCGTAGGAGATCGCAGACGCGGCCGCGGCCCCCCACTCGTGGAACGCCCTGATCAGCGGGAAGTAGAGCGCGAGCGTCAGCGGCGCCGAGATCGCGCCGATGTAGAGCGTGTAGCGCGGATAGCCCCGGCCGGCGATGGCGGATGACAGGACTTTGGCAATTCCGAGCAGAAGCACGCCGGGCAGGAGTACGAAACCGAGCGGGGTCGTCTCGGCGAATTTTCCGCCGTAGACCAGCGGCACCGCAAAGAGCAGCAGGCTGATGAGCAGCGCTGCAGGAAGGCTCAGCATGACGCTGTGGCGCACCGCCTTCGCGAGCGTCGCTTTGGACGCATCGGCGGTGACCTCGCCGGCCAGCGTGCCTTCGTCGAGGCTCGCCGCACGGGGAAAGAGCACAGTCTGGAGCGCCTGCGGCAGAACCCAGGCGATACCCGTGAGGGTCAGCGCGACCGTGTACACGCCTACGTCTCGCGCGGTGGCGAAACCGCCGAGAATGAGGACGTCGAAGCGGTAGTTGATCTGCTGGAGCAGGTTCGCACCCCAGCTCTGGAGGCCAAACCGGAATGCTCGCGGCATCGAGTCGCCGCTGTCGACGACGGTGTCGCGGCGGGCCTCGCGCGCAAGCAGTAGGGCCCCGAGCGCTGCGCCGACGAGCGCCGCCGCCGGCAACCCGATCACGGCCCCGGTCAGCCCGAACGGAATGGCCAGCCCTACGCCGATCAGCAGGAGAGCTGCGGAGTGCGAGAGTTCGAGTGCCGCGTAGCCCTCGTAACGTTCGCGCGCTAGCAGCAGTGAATCGGCGTTCTGGTACGCGAGCACGGGCGGCAGGCTGCTGAGCGCAAGCAGAGCGACCCACGTGCGAATGCCGCCGAAAACCGAGTCGTGCGTGATCGCGAAGACTCCGAGCCCGCTGAGGATGCCCACGAGCCCCAGCCCCAGAGCGGCGAGATAGCTCGTGCGAAAGGCCCCCCGGACCGACCAGCGCCCGCGGCTGACCTCGTAGGTGATCCCGGAGCTCAGGCCGAGCGATACCACCAGTGAAGCGAGGCCCACGAGCGTCGCAAGCAGCGCGAAGCGGCCGTTCCCCGAGGGGCCGATCGTCCGGGCCAACACGATGCTGAGGACTGCGCCGGCGAAGAGCGGTCCTCCTTGGACGAAGACCGATAGCGCGGCGCCCGCGCCCAGATGGCGGCGCGGAGCGCTCATCGCCTTGCTTCCACGACCGAGCGGTAGAGGGCGCCAATCCGCGCAGTGCACGCTGTTGGGTCGAGCTCCGAGAGTGCGAACGCGTGGCCCGCCACGCCGAGGTCGCGCGCGAGGGCGTCGTCGTCGAGCACGCGGTTGATCGCCTGCGAAACCGATTCGGGGTCGAGGGGCGCGAGCAGCGCCTGACCGCCCGGTGCCAGCTCGTCGCGCGCCCACGGCAGGTCGGAGACGACGACCGGCTGCCCGCAGGCAAGCGCCTCCCAGACGCTGCGCGGGGAGCTGTCGCTCGACGGGATCGAGACGACGACGTCGGCTGCCCGGTAGACGTCGGGCAGGCGCTCGCCCGGCACGTTGCCGAGAACGGTGACCGCCTCGACCAGGCCCAGTCGCTTGATCGCCGCGCGCACTGTCTCCGGCGCGCCGTCGCCGGGGTGCTTGAGCAGAAGCCGCGCGTCTGGGTGTCGTTTGCGCACCCGCGCGAACGCCTCGAGCAGCAGCTCGGGGTTGTAGACCGTTGCGAGACCGCGAACGCCCGCGACAAGGGGCACGTCTTCGGGAAGCCCGAGCGCCCGACGCGCGGCCGCAGCGTCCCCTGGTGCGAAGCGCTCGAGATCCACCCCCAAGCGGACGACTTCAACGGGCACCTTCTTCGTCGCCAGCTCGCGTGTCGCGCGCGCGAGATGCGCCGAGTCTGCAAAGACCAGGTCAGCACCCTGAAGCGCTCGCACCGAGCGCCCTCGTCCAAGCCGGCCCGGCCGGAGCACATCCGAGCCCCAGGCAGAGCACACCAGCGGCTGGAGCCGCTCGCGCGCAGCCATCCAGCCGAACTCCGACAGCCAGTGCGCGTGGACGAGATCTGGCGCAACTTCGGCGGTGACGCTGGCAAGCGCACGGCTCATACGCAAACTCCGTAGCAGCGGCGGGCCATTGGCGGGTAGTGCGTACACATTAGGTCCCTGTTCGGCCGGCGGCAGCCCCGGCGCATCGCGCCCCGCAAGATGCACTTCGGTGCCGGTCGCGGCGACGGCCTTGACCCACTCGGTCACGTGCGGCGAGTTCAGGAAGCCGACGACGAGCACGCGTAGCGTCTCAGTCACGGCGTGCATCCTCGAATACCTGCGCCAGCTGGGCTGCGGTCGCCCGACGCGAGTAGTGCTCGAGCGTGCGCGCTCGGACATGCTCTTGGTCACCTAATTCGCCCTCTTGCCAGCGCCTCCACAAGGCGAGGATGGCCCGCTCGATCGCCGGCTGATCGCGCGGGTCGGCGACTACGCCGGCGTTCCAGTCGTGCACGAGATGACTCGCAAGGTTCTCAGGATGTGTGACGCACAGCAGCGGCCGGCCCGAAGCGAGGTACTCGAAGAGTTTGCCCGATGGTGCGAGGCTCGAGCTCGCGACATAGAGCAGCAGCGCCGTGGCGGCGCACATCTCCGCGACTGCGCGCGCGTGCTCGACGTAGCCGATGCTCTCGACGCGGAGTCCCGCCGGCGGCGCGAACTTCGGCAACCAGAGCGAGCCAACGAGTCGCACGTCGATCGATTCGCTGTCGATTTCGCCGCGCTCGGCAAGCGCGGCGAGCGCACGAAGCACCGGGCTCGGGTCCTGGATGTCGTAGATCGTCCCGACGTGCGCGAGCACGAAACGATCGGCAGGCGGCCGCAGCCCCCTGGCCGGTAGATCTGCTTCGTCAACGCCGTTGACGATCTCAACGCGACGCAGATCTTCGGTCGGCAGCCCGGCAAGCCGGAAGTAGTCGGCGGCGACGACCACCCGTCGCGCCCGGGCGGTGATCGCCCGCTCGGCCCGAGTGGCGAGCGCCGCGAGCGCCCGCGGCTGGCCGGCCAGGTGGGGATTCGCCGCCCACTCGTCGCGAAAATCGGCAACCCACGGGATTCCCGTCAGCCGTGCGATGACCAGGGCGACGAGGTGTCCGGAGTAGGGCGCGGAAGACGAATAGAGAACATCAGGACGGTTTCGGCGGACGGAGCGCAGTCCGGCGATGAGTGCGAAAGGCGCCCAGCCCAGTCCGTTGTCGGGCCACAAGATCCAGGCGCGCAGACGTTTCAACCGCAGGTGGTAGAGCAGGATCCCAGCCCAGCGCAACACCGGCAACGCCGCCGTGCGCACGACGCGCGTATCCGGCGGGATCTCGGCGAGTAGGGAGCCGTCGGCGACACCGTAGACGCGTGAGCGAGTCGAGATCACCGCCGCGTCCCATCCCAGAGGCGCGAGGTACTTCACGAACTTGAGCGTCCGCTGCACGCCGGCGCCACCGAGCGGCGGAAAGAAGTATGCGAGCACGAGCACGCGCCGCCGGCGATCGTCCACGAGGCGGACCGTAGCGAACACATAACCTGGAGCGTGGCCGCGTTCGCCAGCGGATCCCTAGTCGGTGCGATCGGCGCACACAGATTCGATCAGCTCTCCGTAAAGCGCGCCGAGTTGGGGCCAGGCATAGCGTCCCACCGCCGAGGCATCCGGCTTTTCCGCGCCGCCGGTGTGGATACGCAAACGAATTGCCTCGGCTATCGCTCGCGAATCGACTGCGGAGGTGACCGAACCAGCCTTCGTCTCCTTCACGATCCGCGCCGCCTCCGTTTCTTCTCCCAGTACGAGGATCGGCCGCCCGGCAGCCAGGTACTCGAACAGCTTGCCGGTCGCGACGCTTCGGCGGTCAGCGCCTTCGGTGATCACGAGCAGCGTGTCGGCTGCACGCTGCAGCGCGAGGGTGCGGTTGCGGTCGAGCGTACCGACGGCGCGAACGAGACCGTCTAGGTCGGAAGCCGCGAGCATCTTGGACTCCTCGCCCGAGAGCGGACCAGCGAATACGACCTCGAGACGCCTCGCCACATCCGGGTGTTCTCGGCTTAGCTCCCGAAGCGCGTTGAGAAGAGGCCCTGGAGTGCTTCGCGCGAGCGCCATTCGCCCGGTATGCACAAAGGAGTGTCGATCCTGCAAGAGGAGGGGATCGACCTCTGGAGCAGACATCCACTCGTCCGGATCGAACCCGTTGGTGATGAAAACCCCGTCGATTCCCAGGCGCGAGCCGAGGTCTTCCACGATCGGTTGAGTCACGCCGACAACTGCGTCCGCCGCCCTCAGGATGTGCCGCTCAAGCCTCTCATCGAGCCCGCGCTGAACCGCCGAAGGCCACGACGGTCGCGGAGGCTCGAAGGTCCAACCGTCACGCAGCTCGGCGATCCAGGGGACGCCGCAACGACGCAGCGCACGGCCGAGCAGGTGGGCCGACTGTGGCGGAGAGGACGTTATGACGCAGTCGAATCTCCGGCCTCGTGTGAGGCGGAGGACCTGGGAGAGCGCGAATGGCACCCAGCCAACGAGCGCCAGGTCGGGGACTACGACCGACTCGAGCCTGCTGGGCGGCCTATACGCGGCTCCCGATCCGCCGCCAAGAGCGTCGAAGTGTCGGCGTCGCCAGTTCAGCGGGCTCGCCAGCGCGTCCACCGTTCGCACAACCTGATCGGCCCCTTCGATCGGCCCATGGCCGGAAGCGGCCGAGGTGAGGACGGTGATCGAATAGCCGAGCCGCGACAGATACTTCGTCAGCCCAGCGACTCGACGTGCGGCGACGAGATTCGAGGGCGGCGAGAGCTGCGCGACGATCAGAACTGAGCGAGCGTCGCCTCGTGCCACGCTGGATCCTAGCCCGCAGGCCGCCGTGCCCAAGCATCGAGCTGGTCGCCGCCGCCCTTGAGCACGTTGAGGGCGACGGCCAGCGGCACGAGGGTGAGCGAGAGCCCGAACATGAGATAGAGCGGCAGGCCACGCCGAATGCGGCGCCGCCTGAACAGTCGGTACTGAAGGCTCATCGGAAGCGAGTCTGCAGTCGTCGAGGACGTGAGCTGCGGCTCCTCGAATTCGCAGCGGTGAAGGAGCCGCTCGAGCCCTGCAGCCGTGAAGTGCGCGCGGTGACGCGGAAGATCGAGCTGGAACCACGCGCTCCCGAACGCGCGGCTCTGCCAGGAACCGAAGTTCGGTAAGGAGATCAGCAGTAGGCCCTCGCTCCGCAGAAGGCTGCGTGCAAGAGCGAGATCCTCCTTCGGCTCGACAAGGTGCTCGAGCGAGTGCTGAAAGACGACGGCGTCGTACGCAGCGCCGAGCTCTGCCGGGTCGGCGGTCCCGAGCGTGCCCTTGACCATCTGCAGACCCCGGCTGCGGCCTTGGTCGCACGCATCCGCGGACGGCTCCAGCCCGGTCACCTGCCAGCCGAGGCGCCGGAGCACGACGCCGAGGTCGCCGCGCCCGGCGCCCACGTCGAGCACACGTCCCGGCGGCGACCGGCGCAGGACCCCGAGTGGGGGACGGCGGAGAGCACGCCAGTAGCGCCAGCGGAAGAGGAGCGTCGCGAGCAGTCGGAGGACACGGTTGTCCGGCAGCGCGTATGCGTTGTAAGACTCGGGGTAGAAGCGTCCAAGGTCGTCGGTCGAGACGAGCGGAAAGGTCCGGCCGCTACCGCACGCCGGACACGTCCGTACTTCGAACACGCCCGGAGTTCCGTGCAGACGATCGAAGCCGTGCAGCGGCGGGTCCTCCGGGAGCGGCGCGCCGCAGGCCGGGCATTCAGTCAAACCTAGATCCGCCCGAGGCGACGGTGCTGAGCGAGTGCCGCGTGGAGCGAGACCACGCGGCTCCCTGCGCGCCGCCGCTCGGCCCGCGTCCGCGCGCGCCGCTCTCCGCTCATCGCCCGCAGCCCGTCGCGCCAGCCACGCGCAATCGCGCCAGCGGCCTGCCGGTTCCGCGTTTGGGCGATGGTCACGAGATCGAAGGCGGCCGAAGCAAGTATCGATTTCGCCAACGCGGCGGCAGGCAGGTGCCGGGCAGTGTTGATCAACCGGTTACGTGCCGGCCAGTACAGCCGTACGTTCGAGCGGCGTGGGCCGGCGGCATGTCCGCGTTCGTGGCGGACAGCGCTAGCGGGATGGAGGACGATCCGGCCCGGAACGCGGAGGCAGTAGTCCGCCTCCTCGCCGTACATGAAGATCGGCTCGTAGAAGCCGTCGAGAGCCAGAAACTCGTTGCGACGAACCATCATCAGCGCTCCGGATGCTGCCGCCACGTCGACCGGTTCCGCCGGCAGCTCCGAGCGAGGCACGTTCTCCAACCGCCCGTACGTAGCCGTGTTCGGAGCGATCTCGAGACCGGCGGCCTCGAGCGTCGAGCCGTCGAGCGAGAGCAGAAGGCCCGTCGCCACCGACACCGTGGGATCGTCGAGTAACTCGCGCAGCCGCACGTCCCACCCGGGCTCGACGGTTGCGTCGAAGTTGACGAAAGCGAGCAGTCGCCCCGTAGCCGCCTCCGCACCGCGGTTGCAGCCGGCGCAGAAGCCGATGTTCTGCTCGAAACGCAGCGTCCGCGCCTTTGTCCACCACTGCTCCAGGCCCTCCCAGCTACCGTCCGAGGAGCCGGAGTCCACGACAAGGCATTCGGCATCCTCGACGGTCGTATTGCGTGCGAGCGCCTCGAGCGTCGCCGGCAGGCACTCGGCGCCGTTGTGGTTGACCAAGACGATGGAGAGCTCCACGGCAGGGGTGTTATAGCCACTTGGCGCTGAGGGGCTTCGACGAGCCGCAAGGAATCTCAGTAGATTGGGCCCGTGGTGCCTGCCACGAGCTCCGACGACAACTCGCAGCGGTGGTCAGGGCGGCGAGTGCTCGTGACCGGGGCGGGCGGCTTCATCGGCAGCCACGTCGCCGAGGCCCTCGTCAGGGCCGGTGCGAGCGTGCGCGCCTTCGTCCGTTACAACTCCCGTGGCGACCACGGTTGGCTTGAGCTCGCGGACCGGGATGCCGCACAGGAGATCGAGGTCTTCCGCGGCGACCTCGCCAATCCCGAGGCCGTCAGTGGCGCGATGGCAGGGTGCGAGATCGTCTTCCACCTGGGCGCGCTGATCCCGATCCCCTACTCCTACCGGCATCCCCGGGAGTTCGTGACCGCCAACGTCGAAGGCACGCTCAACGTCGTCGAGGCCGCGCGCCGAGAGGAGCCGGCCCGCATCGTCCACACCTCGACGAGCGAGGTCTACGGGACCGCGCAGACGGTTCCGATCGACGAGGAGCACCCGCTACACCCGCAGTCGCCGTATGCGGCGAGCAAGGTCGGCGCCGATCAGCTCGCGCTCTCCTTCCAACGCTCGTTCGGCACCCCGGTGGTGGTCGCGAGGCCGTTCAACACTTACGGGCCGCGCCAGAGCGCACGCGCCGTGATCCCGACGATCGTCACGCAGGCCCTCTCGCGCGACGTGATCGAGCTCGGTGCTACCGACCCGACACGCGATTTCCTCTTCGTCGAGGACACGGTGCAGGGGATGATCCGCTGCGCCGAGGCCGACGGCGTCGAGGGCGAGGTGATCAACCTCGGCACGGGGGTCGAGGTCTCGATCGGCGAGCTGGCGCAGCGCGTGCTGAGCCGGCTCGGGAAGGACGTGCCGATCGTCGTCGACGAGGAGCGGCTCCGCCCTGCCGACAGCGAGGTGGAGCGGCTGGTCGCGGGCACGGCGAAGGCCGGCGAGCTGCTCGGCTGGGAGCCCGAGATCGACCTGGATGAAGGACTACGCCGCACGATCGAATGGCTGACCGGCTCGCTGGACGCCTACAAGACGTCCATCTACAACGTCTGAAGCAAGCCTTCGACGCCGGCGTCGGCCTGGTCGTCGGTCATGCGCCCGTAGAGCGGCAGGGTGAGCAGCCGCTCCGCGACGGCATCGGTGCGCGGGAGCGGCCTGCGCGACTCCGACCGATAGGCGCTGAAGGTGTGGATCGGCGGGTAGTGGACGCTGGTCTGAATCCCGCGCTCGTCCAGCGAGCTGCGGACGGCCTCACGGTCGGCGCCCTCGGGCAGGAGCACGACCGCCAGGTGGTGCGACGGGACCCGCTCGCCGGCGCCGCCGAATGGCATCGTCAGGCCCTGCCGGCCGTCGAGCGCCTCGCGGTATCGCTCGGCGACGCGTGCCCGGCCTGCGTTCTCCTCCGGCAGCCGTCGCAGCTGCACGATCCCGACGACGGCCCGAACCTCGTCGAGGCGGTAGTTGAAGCCGGGCAGTACGACGTCGTAGCTCGAGGCGTGCCCACGGTGGCGGTCCCAGGTGAGCGTCGTCATTCCGTGTGAGCGCAGGAGCCGCAGGCGCGCTGCCAGCTCATCGTCGTTCGTGACGAGCATGCCCCCCTCGCCCACCGGCACGTTCTTGTTGGCGAAGAAGCTGAAGCAGCCGACTTTGCCGAGCGTGCCGCACATGCGCCCGCCCAGGCTTGCTCCCGGCGCGTGCGCCGCGTCCTCGACCACGGCGAGGCCGTGGCGCTCCGCGACCTCATCGACTGCGGCCATGTCGCACGGAAAACCCGCGTAGTGCAGGACAATCACAGCCTTCGTCCTCGCCGACACGGCGGCCTCCACATCCGCCGGGTCGAGGTTCAACTCCTCCGTCCCGACGATGTCGCAGAAGACCGGCTCGGCGCCCGTGTGCTTGATCGTGTTGGCGGCCGCCACGAAGTTCAGCGACGGCACCACCACCTCGTCGCCGGGGCCGCAGCCGACCGCCAGCAGAGCCAGGTGCAGCGCGGCGGTGCCGTTGGCGACCGCGATGGCATGCTCGGCGCCGCAGAAGCCGGCGAACTCGCGCTCGAACTCCTCCACCCGCGGCCCCATGCTCCACCAGCCGGAGCGAACGACGGCGAGCACCGCCTCGACGAGCTCGTCGTCGACGGTTACGTCGGAGAGGGGAACGCGCCAGCGAGACTCGGTCACCGGCCTATCCTCACAGAGCCCTCCTGACGAGCGACCAGTAGGGCCCGAGCAGGCGGTTCAGAAAAGCCGTGCCGCGCGGCAGAGGCACCATCTTCGGGTCGAGCAGCGGAGTAAGAAAGCGCGCCAGGTCGCGGTCGGGCACGCGCCGCAGGCGCTTCGTGTCGCGGCGGTGGCCGGCGAGCCAGCGCATGTGCCGAAGGCACCACCACCAGCCGCCGAGCTTGCCGCGAAACCAGCCCCGCCTCGCCGACAGCAGCAGCATCGCCAGCTCTACGAGCACGAGCAACGGGCCGAGCAGGAACAGCAGCCGCAGCGAGTACGTGGTGAGCACGAAGATGAGCCGGTTGCGCTCGAGCAGCGCGATCTTCGACGGGTGCCGCCCGAACTCGTACTCGTGGAAGACATCGGCGCCGGGGTCGACCACGACACGGAGCCCGGCCAGGTGGGCCCGCCAGCTCAGCTCGACGTCCTCCTGGTACATGAAGAGCTCGTCCGTGAAGCCGCCGAGGGCTTGGAAGGTATCCCTTCGGATCGCCAACGCCGCCCCGCTCGCAGCAGCCACGTCCTCGAGCGCGTGGATGCTCTCGGCCGGCTCGCCGAAGCGCCCTGCCCACGCAAGCCCACTCAAATGGACGACGGTGCCGCCGGAGTTGAGCAGCTCGGGCCGGTCGAGCAGCCGCAGCCGCGGCATCGCGATCCCGACCGCCGGGTCCCCCAGCGTCCGCGCGAGCTGCCGCAGCGCGCCGGGCCCGACCACCGTGTCCGGGTTGAGGAAGACGAGCACGTCGTCGCCCGCCTCGGCTGCGCCGAGGTTCGCGCCTGCTGCGAAACCGAGGTTCTCGCCGGGGTCGACAAGGCGAAGGCGCTCCCAGCGCTCCTGCTCGACGACCGCGCCGTCGGCGGCCCCGTTGTCCACGACGATCACCTCTGCCTCAGGCGCGTCCTCGCGTAGCGCCTTCAGGCACCGCTGGAGCGCCGACCCCGAGTGGTACGCCACCACCACGACCGAGAGAAAACGCGATTCGGGCGCGGCGCGGGTCAGCCCCGCGCCCATGCCAGCTCGTTCGCGACGCGCTCGAGGTCGGCACCGACCATCAGCTCGACGAGCTCCCGGAACGCCGTTCGCGGCGCCCACTCGAGCTCCCGTCTCGCCTTGGATGCGTCGCCGACCAGGTGGTCGACCTCGGCCGGCCGCATGAACTCCGCATCCTGGACCACGTGCCGCTCGGGACCGAGCACGGCGCGCTCGAAGGCGACCTCGATGAAGTCCCGCACGGAGTGCTCCTCGCCCGTGGCGATCACGTAGTCGGACGGCTCGTCCTGCTGGAGCATCAGCCACATCGCCTCGACGTAGTCGCCGGCGAAGCCCCAATCGCGCGTTGCGTCGAGGTTCCCGAGCCGGAGCTCATCGGTCAGGCCGTGCTTGATCCGCGCAACGCCGTCGCTGATCTTGCGAGTTACGAACTCGAGCCCGCGCCGAGGGGACTCGTGGTTGAAGAGGATTCCGGAGACCGCGAAGAGGCCGTACGACTCGCGGTAGTTGACGGTGATGTGGTGCCCGTAAACCTTCGCGACGCCGTAAGGCGAGCGGGGGTGGAACGGCGTCAGCTCGGTTTGCGGAACCTCGCGCACCTTGCCGTACATCTCCGACGAGGACGCCTGGTAGAAGCGGATCTGCGGGTCGACGGCACGAACGGCCTCGAGCATCCGGGTGACGCCGACAGCGGTGAACTCCGCAGTGAGCACCGGCTGGTTCCACGAGGTCGGGACGAAGCTCTGGGCGGCGAGGTTGTAGACCTCTGTGGGCTGGGCTACGCGAAGCGCCGCGTCCAGTGAGGATGGGTCGAGCAGATCGCCCTGGAGGAGCGACACGCGGTCTGCCAGGTGCGCGATCCGCTCGACGTTCTCCGTCGAGGCGCGCCGGGTCATGCCGTAGACGTCGTAGCCCTTCTCCAGCAGGAGCTCGGCAAGGTAGGAGCCGTCCTGACCGGTGATCCCGGTGATGAGCGCGCGGCGCTCGCTCACGGCTTCACCACCTCGGCCCGGGCCGCGGCTTCAAGCGCGTCCGCGAGGGTCTGCTCCAGAGGGATCTCCGGCGTCCAGCCGGTCACGGCGCGCAGCTTCGAGGGATCGCCGCAGAGGACGGGCACCTCGGCGGGCCGGAAGCGCGTCTCGTCGCGTTCGACCTCCACAGGCACGCCCGCGAGTTCGACCAGCAGCTCGACCACCCGGCTCAGCGGCACCGCGCGCCCGGAGGCGACGTTGTAGGTGCCGGCCGGGACGCGGGGGTCGAGGAGGAGCCGGTAGGCGCGGCAGACGTCGCGGACATCAGTGAGATCGCGCTTGACCTCGATGTTCCCTACGCGCAGGACCCCGCCACCGTCCGAGCGAAGGCGCGCCAGCTGCGCCGTCCAGGAGCCGACGGCGAAGCGCTCGTCCTGTCCCGGCCCCACATGAGGGAAGGCCCGCGCGACCACGACGTCCAACTCCACCTGTCGGCACGCGAGCTCCGCGGCCGCCTTGGAGGCCGCGTAAGGAGAGACCGGCTGGACGGGCGCGTCCTCGGGAGTCGGAAGCTGTTTTGGGCGGCCGTAGACGTCGCCCGTCGAGGCGAACAGCAGTCGCGCACGGGGCGCCTCGGCACGCAGCGCCTCGACCACGTTGACCGTGCCGAGCACGTTCGCGCGCCAGACCTCCGCCACGCCGTTCCACGACTCGCCAACCGAGGAGAGCGCCGCGAGGTGCACGACACCCTCGGGCCCGATCTCCCGCACGGACTCGCGCAGCGCGGTCGCGTCGAGCACGTCCCCTTCGAACGGGATGAACGCATCGCCGAGGTCGCCGCGAAGATGGCCGCCGACGAACCCATTCGGGCCGGTGACGAGGATCCGGTCCATCTCAAAAGGCGCCGCGGCCGCTCAGCACCGCCGGGATCGTCTTGGCGAGGATCGAGATGTCGAGCCAGATCGACCAGTTCTCGAGGTAGTAGAAGTCGAGCCGCACCAGGTCGTCGAAGCCGAGGTTCGAGCGGCCGGAGATCTGCCACAGGCCTGTGACGCCCGGAAGGACGAGGTAACGCTTGCGGTGCCAGCTCTCGAGCTGCTCGTAGTCGCGCAGCGGCAGCGGGCGCGGGCCGATCAGGCTCATCTCGCCGCGCAGGACGTTCCAGAGCTGCGGGATCTCGTCGAGCGAGAGCCGCCGCAGTACGGCGCCCACCGGGGTCACGCGCGGATCCTCGCGGATCTTGAATAGCGGCCCGTCCGCTTCGTTGGAGGCCTCGAGCTCGGCCTGGAGGCCGGCTGCGTCCGCATGCATCGTGCGGAACTTGAGCATCCCGAACTCCTGTTCGCCGAGGCCGATCCGGCGGTCGCGGAAGAGCACCGGGCCGCGCGAGGTCAGCTTGAGCGCGGCGGCGATCCCCAGCCAGAGCGGCAGGCCGGCCAGCAGGACGAGCCCCGAGACCGCAAGGTCGAATCCCCGCTTGACGAACCAGTCGAGCCCGACGAACGCGGGCGGGCGCAGCTCGAACAGCGGCACGCCCTGTCCCGGGACGAACTCGACGCGCTGGGTCAGCAACTCGGTGGCTCGCGGCGCGATCCGCACCTGAACCCCTTTCCGGTGGGCGTGGGAAACGATCTCGAGCAGCTCCCGGTCGCCGAAATCGGAGTCGGTCACGATCAGCTCGTCCACGCGCTCCGACTCGAGGATCGCGGGCAGATCCTGCACGTCGCCGAGCACCGGCAGGTCGACCCCTTCCGGGGAGGGGGCCACCGCGCCGACGAACTCGTAGTCGATCCCGCTGCGGGCGGAGCCGAGGGCGCCGTGCAAGTGCGCCAGGTTCGTCCCGGAGCCGGCGAGCAGGGCGTAGCGGCGAGCGCCCAGAAGCCAGAGCACCTCGCCCGAGACGAAGTCGTAGCTCGAGCGCAGGCCCGCGATCACGATCGCGCACATGAGCACTGCCGTCGGCGCGAGCCCGTAGGTCGAGAAGTTGTGGCCGGTGCCGATCGCGAAGGCGAGCGTGATCAGCGCCACCAGGAGCAGCGACGAGAGGATCCGCCCGAAGCCCGGCCGTCGCCCGCGCTCCTCGTAGAGCCCGGCCTGCGAGAAGACGAGGACGATGATCAGGGTCAGGAAGGGCAGCCAGTCCGTCTCCACGCGCCAGAGGACGCCCCAGAGGACCGGCGTGCGGCCGTAGTAGAGCTCTCGGGCGACGAGCGCCGCATAGAGGCCGATGACGAGGCCTGCGAGGTCGATGCAGACGAGCGCGGCGATGCTCGCGAGCCGCCGGCCCGCGACCGCGAGCTGGCTGCGCGTGAGGAAGAACGGGGCTCCCGAGCGGATGTCGGCGACGATCCGCGCGGGAGGCTCGTCCCCGCTGTCCGCGACGGGGGTGGGGATTCGGCCCCTCCCCCGTTGCGATGTTCCGGTTGCCACAGGGTCTAGTGTGGCAGGCGCCTGAAGGCGTTGTATGCGGGCTTCTTGACTCCAGCCGCGGTGAAGAGGCCTGACTGCCAGCCGCTGAGGCGGCCTTCGTCACGGAGCAGGAACCAGAGCATCATCGTGATCCTCGGGTTCTTGCGGGCGATCGCGTACGCCTTCGTCAGGTACTGGGCCTGCTTGACCCAGGAAACGCCGAACGACTTGTCCGGCGGGCGGGTCTGATAGCCGTACTCGGTGATCCAGAGCTTCTTGTTGCCGTAGAGCTTGGACAAGAGCTTCGTCATGAGGCCGATGTTCGCGAGCGTCACCGACGTGCGGTCCTTCGGCTTCGTCGTCGGCGACTCCGTCGGCCGGCCGTAGTACGGATGATGCGCGTACGCGTCGAAGTGGTTGCGCCGCAGGCCGAACTTCTTCAGGGCCGCGAGGAATGCCATCGGCGAGGTCGACGGCCGGCGGCTCTTCGGTGCGTTGTTGCCACGCGGGCTGGTGGCGCCGCACGCCACGACTTCGTTGCGGAGGTGCGTCGAGTGGACGCCCGCCCACACCGCGGTGCAGATCCCGACGTACACCTTCGCCGCAACCTGCGTGTATCGGGTCTTGTTCTTCTTCGCCCACTGCGGCGTCAGGAAGATCGGGTTGTTCGGCTCGTTCCAGGCCAGCCACTTGCGCACGGCCGGAAGGACGACGTCGTCGCTTCGCTTGAACGTGCCGCTGTAGCGCTTGGCCGCGGCGGTGGCGAACTGCTTCAGGAACAGCATCTGCCTAGGCGCCCGGTTGACGCCCTTCTTCGTGCCGTTCGCCCAGCGCGGCGTGCCGTAGATCGTGAACAGCACCTGGATCTTGTTCTTCTTCGCGTTCAGGACGAGGGCGTCGTAGCGATCCCAGTTGTACACAGGATCCTTCGGGTCGATCGGGTGCTCCGGCCGCTTCTTCGCGACATCGAACCAGTCGAGGTTCACCCTGATGATCTGCGCCCGCAGGTTGACAAGCATCGGGAACGTCTGATCCGGGGTGTCGAACGGCCGGTTCGGGTCGAAGATGCCTACGAACATGCCGCGAGCGGCATTTGCGGGCTGCGGCCTCGCCGATGCGGCGAAGGCGCAGAGAACGACTAGTAACAGGGCGATGCCAGTTCGTTTAAACACCAAGTGGTTCCCTCCCGAGGCTCGGCAACAGTCGCCGTAGCCCCTCCTCGAGTTGGATTTGCGGCTCCCAGCCCAGCAGCTGCCTGGCTCTCGTGATGTCGGGCTGGCGAACCTGTGGATCGTCGATTGGAAGTGCTTCGAACACGATGTCGCTCTTAGACGAGGTAAGTCGGACAACTGTTTGCGCGAGCTCCAGGATCGTGAACTCCTCCGGATTGCCGAGGTTCACTGGCAGATGCTCGCCGCTGTCGGCCAGCAGCTGGAGCCCGCGGATCAGGTCGTCCACGTAACAGAAGCTGCGCGTCTGCGAGCCGTCGCCGAAGACGGTGATCGGCTCGTTGTCGAGCGCCTGGCGCGCGAAGGTCGGGATCGCCCGCCCGTCGTGAGAGCGCATCCGGGGGCCGTAGGTGTTGAAGATCCGCACGATCGCCGTGTCCACGCCCTGCTGACTGTGGTACGCCATCGTGAGCGCCTCGGCGTAGCGCTTCGCCTCGTCGTAGACCCCGCGCGGGCCGATCGGGTTGACGTTGCCCCAGTAGCTCTCCGGCTGCGGGTGCACCTGCGGGTCGCCGTAGACCTCGCTCGTCGAGGCGAGCAGGAAGCGCGCGCGCTTGAACTTGGCGAGCCCGAGCGCGTGGTGCGTGCCGTACGAGCCGACCTTCAGCGAGTGCAGCGGCTGACGCAGGTAATCGATCGGGCTCGCGAGTGCCGCCAAGTGGTAGACGACGTCCACGGGCTCGTCGATCTGCAGGTGCTCGATCATGTCGTGGTTCACGAACAGGAACGCGTCGTCGCGCAGATGCTCGAGGTTCTCGAGCGAGCTGGTCTCGAGGTTGTCCACGCAGACCACGCGGTAGCCCGCCTGGAGCAAGTGCTCACAAAGATGAGAGCCGAGAAACCCGGCTCCCCCGGTGACTACAGCGGTCGCCACGAACGAATCATGGTAACGACCGCCCAAGCCGGATCCGGTAGCTCTTACGAAGTCCTTACGGCCTCAAGTGGGGCGGGGAACCGGGATTCCCTGCTGAACCTGGCAATAGTCGACCAGCCAGTGCGCTTTGGCACCTGTGCCCACTTTTTTCAGGTCGACCACGAAGAGCGTGCTCTTGACGCGCTCCTTGTTCGGCTTGGGCAGCAGCACGATGTTCAGCTCGGCCTCCCGCTTGTGGGAGTAGATGATCTTCGTAATCGCGGCCTTGTCGATCGGGACGCCGAGGGTGGGCACCGGGATGTTGCCCGTCATCCATTCCTTGAAGCTGAGCCCGCCCTTGATGTTCGGCGTGGCGAGCTTCCAGGCCTGGTCGAGGTTCTTGCGCGCGACCGCCGTGAGGATGAACTTGCCCGCGGTCTCGCGGGCCGCCTGCTCCAACGGCACCTGCTTGACCACCTGCGGCTTCACGGCATCCTGCGGGCCGAACGTCTCCTTCGCCCCCGCCGTGTTGCCGAAGCGCGCGACGAGGAAGGCGATCACGCCGGCCGCCAGGAGCGCGCCGGCGAGCCACGGAAGCCACATGTCCGCGCGGCGGAATGCCGTCATCACGGAGTGAGACGACGGAACAATGAGTGCGGTTAGCAACGCGAAAGCAAACGGGGCCTGCAGGCCCCGTTTGCTGGTGTCGCCCCTGTCCTCGGAGCGGTTTACGCCTTGTGGATCACGATCGAGCCGCCCGCGATGTTCTGCGGGTTCGCCGCATCCATGTCCATCGAGGCGCCGTTGCGGTTGTCGAACACCGTCGCGCCGTTCTTGCTGATCTTGATTCGGAAGCGGTCGTAGCCGTCCTGGCCCGGGCCGCCGATGGCACCGTCATAAGCGGTCAGCGTGAAGTCGTAGCCGCTCACGCCGTTCACGGTGCCGGTTCCCTTGTATTGGGCCTTGTAGCCGGAGACGACGAGCCAGGTGTAGGCCTCGCTGTGGAAGTTGAGGTTTCCGACCTGGAACTGGAACTCCGTCTCACCGGTCGGCACGGTCGCGCCCTTCTTGTACTGCGAGTTGAAGCCGAAGTTGGCGCGACCGCTGAGCGTCGGGTCGGCGATGTAGGAGCCGGCGTTGACGTTGAGCCAGCCGCCTCCCGTGATGAAGCCAGCCGAGGAGTCGTAGATGATTACCATCGTCTCGGCATAGCCCGACCCGGTGTCGTCGTCGGTAACGGTCACGCGGATCGTGTAGACGCCGGGGGTCGTGTAGACGTGGCTCCCGGAGCACGATCCGAAGCCTGACTGCGGCGTCTCGGTCACCGCTCCGGTGCTCGACGTCGCATCGTCCCAGGTGATCGTGCAGGTGTGCGTGTCGTTCTTGCCTGCGTCGGTGAAGGACGCGGTTACGCTCACCGTCGGGTTAACCGTCGCCGTCTTCGCGTACAAGGAGCCGAATATGGGCGACGAGATCGTCACGGCCGGGTTTGCGTTCGAGACCGTCACCGTGGCGTCGTCGCTCGTCGTGCGGCCAAACCTGTCGGTCGCCGTCAGCGTCGCCTTGTAGGTGCCGTCGTCGGTGCAGGTGATGGTCGTGTCGGCCGCGCCGCTGTTGCCAAACGCGCAGGTCGCGCCCGCGTCGACACCCGAGACCGGGGCGTACGTCCAGCTTGCCGTGGCCGTATCGCCGGCGTCCGGATCGGAAACGGAACCGTGGAGCGCGATTGCCGAGCCCTCGTTCCCGCTGACGTCTGCCCCGGCGTTCGCGCTCGGCGCCGTGTCGTACAGCGTGGTCGAGTCGGACGTAGCGGGCGCGGACTCGATGTTGCCGGCACTGTCGTAGGCGATCGAGTAGAAGCGGTAGTAGCCGACTCCGTCGGTTGCCGTGTAGGTGAAGCTGCCGCTCGCGCCAGCGGGGTTGAAGGTATGGGCGAGCGTGTAGACGCTCGAGGTCGGCGTCTTCACGTAGATCTCAACCTTGCCGAGGCCGGAGCCCGGGCTTGCGTCGCTGGCGGTGTAGCTCACGGTGAACGAGCTCGACGTGGAGTTCGCAGGCGACGTTGCCGCCGACTGCGAGGCGACCGTGTCGATCTTGACCGTGTCCGACTGGAGCGTCTGGTTGGTCGCCTTGTCGGTCGCCTGGCAGTCGATCTGGTGCGTGCCCTGGCCGCTGATGCTGGTCGTCCAGGTGCCGGGGGCACCCGGGGTCAGGGTGAGCGGGGTTGCGCCCTCGAGACAGCTCGGCGAGCTGGCATCGAGGCCGGAGCCGCCGTCGCTCGAGCTGATCGTCACCGTGACCGGCGAGTTGGTGTTCCAGCCGTTCGAGCCGGTGATCGTGTGGCTCACGCTCAGGGCCGGGGCGATCGAGTCCTGGATCGTCTCGGTGGTGGTCGCATCCGGATTGGCCGGAGCGGCCTCGAGGTTGTCGGCCACGTCGGTGGCGATCGTGTAGAAGCGGTAGCTGCCCTGGATGTAGTTGCCGCCCGAGCTGGGGACGGCGTAGGCAAAGGCGTGGTCGATCCCGTTGCCGCCGGCGACGTCGCTCATCGCGAGCGTGTAGCTGAGGGCACCCGGGGTCTTCACGTAGAGGTCGACCCGCTTGACGCCGGAGACATCGCCCGGACCGTCGCCCTCGGTGTAGGTGACGTCGATCGTGCCGTCGTTGTTGTAGGCGGGCGAGCTGGCGAGCGAGCTCGGCGCCGTCTTGTCGACCTTGAAGTTGGCGCTGTCGATCGCGGCGGCGCTGTTCCCGGCCGCATCGGTGCAGCCGTCCGAGCTGACGTGGACGCTGCTGCCCTCGCCGGTGCTGGTCTTCGACTGGAGGTTCTGGCCGGCGCTGAGCGGGAAGGCGCTCTGGCAGGCGCTGTTCAGGCCGGAGGTGGCGTCACTGGCCGCGAAGCGGTTGGTGACATCGTTGTTGTACCAGCCTGCGCTGTTCGGGCTCGAGGTCGGGCCGAGGTTCGTGATCGACGGGGCGACCGTGTCGATCTTGACCGTGTCGGAGTCGCTGTTCGAGTTGCCAGCGTTGTCGTCAACAGAGCAGCTCACGGAATGCGTGCCCTCGCCTGTGACCGAGACCGAGTACGGGCTCGAGCTACCGGTGACCGTGGCGGGGTTGCCGCCGACGGTGCAGGTCGGGGCGCCAGCGATCCCACTGGTCGCATCGGAGACGGCGACCGAGACGGAGACCGGATCGGTCGTGTTCCAGCCGTTCGAGCCGTCGGCGGTGTGCGTGACCGAGATCGTCGGGTTCGTCTCGTCGAGCATGATCGAGTCGGTCGCGGTCGAGGAGATGTTCCCGGCCGCATCCTTGTACTGCACGCAAACCGTCTTCGAGCCGTCGCCGGTCGGAAGCGTGTGGCTCGGATTGGCGCTGTAAGGCGAGACTGCCGCGAAGGGCGTCAGGAAGGTCGCGGTCGAGCAGTCGCTGCCGTTGGCGACGCGGTAGCTGACGATCTTCGAGGTGGCGTCGGTCGCGTTCAGGTTGAGCGTGGCCGAGGTCGAGTTCGCGTAGGTCGCGTCGCTGTTGATCGTGAGCGTTCCACTCGGGTTGACGGTGTCGAGCTTGACCGAGTCGGTCCCGGTGTTGCTGCGACCCGCGTTGTCGGAGACCGAGCAGCTGACCGGATGCGCGCTCTCGCCGGAGACCGAGACCGAGACCGAGTAGGGGCTCGAGGAGCCCGTGACAACGGCCGGGCTGCCGTCGACCGTGCAGGTCGGCGCGCCGGCGATTCCACTCGTCGCATCGGAGACGGCGACCGAGACGCTGACCGGCGAGGAGGTGTTCCACCCATTGTCCCCGTTGGAGGTATGGCTGACGGTGATCGTCGGGTTGACCGTGTCGATGTAGACGGTGTCGGATGCGGTGTTCGAGTTGGTCGCGTCGTCGGAGACCGAGCAGCTGATCGTGTGGGGCCCCTCGCCCGTCACCGAGAGCGTCCATGGGCTTCCGGAGCCGGACAGGCTTGCCGGGTTGCTGTCGACCGTGCAGGTCGGGGCGCCGGCGAGGCCGGAGCCGGCGTCGCTCGCGATCACGGTCACCGTGACCGGGTCGCTCGTGTTCCAGCCGTTCGAGCCATTGGCGCTGTGGCTGACCGAGATGGCCGGCTTGATCGAGTCCTGCAGCGTCTGCGTCGTGGTCGCGTCCGGATTGGCCGGAGCGGCCTCGAGGTTGTCGGCCACGTCGGTGGCGATCGTGTAGAAGCGGTAGATGCCCTGGATGTAGTTGCCGCCCGAGCTGGGGACGGCGTAGGCAAAGGTGTTGTCGATCCCCGAGCCGGTGCCGACGACGTCGCTCATCGCGAGCGTGTAACCGGAGTCGCCCGGGGCCTTCACGTAGAGGTCGACCGCCTTCAGGCCCGAGCCACCGGTGTCGGAGGCGGTGTAGGTGACGTCGATCGTGCCGTCGTTGTTGTAGGTGGGCGAGCTGGCGAGCGAGCTCGGCTTGGTCAGGTCGATCTTGACCGTGTCGGAGTCGCTCTTGGACCGGCCGCTGTTGTCGGAGACCGAGCAGGAGACGGCATGGGTGCCCTCGCCGGAGACGGCGACGTGGTAGGGGCTCGAGGACCCGCTGACCGGCGCCGAAACGCTGTCTACGGTGCAGGTCGGTGCGCCCGCGATGCCGCTAGTGGCATCGGAGACCGCGATCGAGACGTCGATCGGCGAGGTCTTGTTCCAGCCAGCACCGTTCGCCGTGTGGCTGAGCGCGATCGACGGGTTGACCGTGTCGATCTTGACGGTATCGAGGCCGGTATTGGAGTTGCCGGCATTGTCGGAGACCGAGCAACTGACCGGATGCGTGCCCTCGCCGGAGACCGAGACCGAGTAGGGGCTCGAGGAGCCCGTGACCGTCGCGGGATTGCCGTCGACCGTGCAGGTCGGGGCGCCGGCGATGCCGCTGGTCGCATCGGAGACCGCGATCGAAACCGAGACCGGGTCGTTCGTGTTCCAGTTATTCGAGCCGGTGATCGTGTGGCTGAGCGTGATCGTCGGATTGGTCTGGTCGAGCACGATCGAATCGGTCGCGGTCGTCGAGAGATTGCCCGCGGCGTCCTTGTACTGCGCACAGACCGTCTTGGAGCCGTCGCCGGTCGGAAGCGTGTGGCTCGGGTTGGCGCTGTAGGGGCTGACCGGGGCAAACGGGGCTACGAAGCTCGCGCTCGAGCAGTCGGAGCCGTTGGCGACTCGGTAGCTCACGATCTTGCTCGTCCCGTCGGTCGCGTTCAGGTTGAGCGTGACCGATGTCGAGTTCGTGTAAGTCGCGTCGCTGTTGATCGTGATTGTGCCGCTCGGATTAGTTGTGTCGTAGGTGACCGTGTTGTCGGTCGAAGTCGAAGCGGTGTTGCCGTTGCCGGCCGCGTCCTGAGCGCCTGCCGCCGAAGGTGAGTTCGATCCAACCGGGACGGTGGCGATCACGGTGCCGTCCGTGGCCATCCCCGAGACGGCGACGTTGTAGGTCGTGCCGGAGCCGGTCACGGTCGCGGTGGTCGCGCCAGCGGTGCCGGAGAGGGACACGTCGGAGCCGTCGAAACCGGTGACCGACTCGCTGAAGACAACCGTGAAGTTGATCGGCGAGGCGTTGGTCGGATCGTTCTGACCGCTCGCCTGGTTGATCGTCACGGTCGGCTTGACAGTGTCCTTCGTGAACGTCGTCGAGGCGGTCGCGCCCCAGTTGTTGGCGGAGTCCTTGCCGTGCACGAAGACGGTATGCGAGCCCTGGGCGAGTCCATTGAAGACTCCTGAGCTGAGCGTCGCAGTGACGCCCTCGGTCGGGCTGTTGAAACTCGCGTCGGACGCGCTCATCGCCGTGCCGGTGCCGTTCGCGCCGACGCTGTCGATGAAGAACTCGGCTGCGGTCACGTTGTTGCCGCCCGTGGTCACGTCGCTGACGCTCGCCGTGATCGTCGGCGGCGTGGAGGCCGGGTCGGGGCTGGCCGCGACGCCGGTGGTCACCGGACCGGTTGCGTCGGCGGCCTCGCCGATCGCGAAGTCGCCGCCCGCAGTGACTGCCGTTGCCGCGGTGCTCGTCCCTGTCCGCGCCCCGATCGTCGTCGCGTTCCAATTCGTGCCGTCGTAGCGCTTGATGACGAACGCGGCGGTGTTCGCGCCCGCGTCCACGTCGCCGGCGACGAAGGTGAAGGTCGGGCTGATGCTCGTGAACGCGAGTGCCCCGACCTTGGTCAGCGTCCAGTAGCGGTTGACGTCCTTGCTGGTGTTGATCCCGGAAGTCGCGATGTTCGGGTGCTCGCCCGCGATCGAGGTCGCCTTCAGCGAGCCGGCCGCCGTGACGTTGGTAAAGACGACGCTGGCCGGCGTGTAGTTGGCGCCCGTTCCGACCTCGAAGTTGAGGGTCGGGCCGCCGAGCGCAACCGGCTTCTGGAGGTTGCCGACGACGTGACCGCTCGTCCGTGCGACCGTCCCGTTGACGATCAGCGTGTTCGAGCCCGTCGAGACGTTCCCGCTCGTGAACGTGAAAGCGCCGGTCGTGGTGTCGGTGGCGCCGGCGAGCGTGAGACCGCTCGAGTTGTTCATCACCACGGTGGCGAGCGTCGTCGCACTGGTCCCGTCGAGTGTCTGCGGCGCAGAGCCGTTGAACGTGACGGTGCTGGTGCCGGCGCTGAACGTGCCATTGTTCGTCAGGTTGCCCTTCAGGGAATGACTGAACGTGCTCGCGGCGAAGGTCGTCGCGGCCGCGATCGTGAGATTCCCATTGACCGTGAGCGCACCGCCTGCGGTCTTCGTATTCCCGCCGCTGGCGGTGAGGTTGTTGTAGGTAAAGGCCGCAACCGTCTGCGCACCGCTGCCGTTGAAGTTCACGGTGCTGCCGGTGACCGTGTAGGCGTTGCCGCCGGGCGTGAAGGTGCCGGCGACGCCGATCGTGCCGGCGCTAGCCAGCGTGCGCGCCCCGGTCGAGCTGCTGGTCAGGTTGTTGTAGTTGAAGGCAGGGATCGTCTGGGCACCGCTGCCGTTGAAGTTCACGGTGCTGCCGGTGACCGTGTAGGCGTTCCCGCCGGGCGTGAAGGTGCCGGCGACGCCGATCGTGCCGGCGCTAGCCAGCGTGCGCGCCCCGGTCGAGCT
>JBBRZN010000011.1:0-57756 GCA_038236705.1 Gaiellales bacterium | reverse complement strand
TTCCGGATCAACACGGAGAACATGGGCCAGTTCGAGCGCACGCTCATCATCGCCGACGAGGGCAGCTACGTGCACTACATCGAGGGCTGCACGGCCCCGATCTACTCGTCCGACTCGCTGCATTCGGCGGTCGTCGAGATCATCGTCAAGAAGGGTGCCCGCTGCCGCTACACGACGATCCAGAACTGGTCGAACAACGTCTACAACCTGGTCACCAAGCGCGCCGTCGCGTACGAGAACGCCACGATGGAGTGGGTGGACGGCAACCTCGGCTCGAAGCTGACGATGAAGTACCCCGCGATCTGGCTGCTGGGCGAAGGCGCCCACGGCGAGGTGCTCTCGATTGCCTTCGGCGGCAAGGGCCAGCACCAGGACGCAGGCGGAAAGTGCGTCCACATCGCGCCGAACACGACCTCCGTGATCACCTCGAAGTCGATTTCGAAGGACGGTGGGCGCGCCGGCTACCGCGGTCTGCTCGAGGTCGCGAACGGAGCGCACGGTGCGAAGTCGAAGGTGGTCTGCGACGCGCTGATCCTCGACGAGGAGTCGCGCTCCGACACCTACCCGTACATCAAGATCGACGAGGACGAGGTGGACATCGGCCACGAGGCCACGGTCTCGAAGATCGGCGAGGAGCAGCTCTTCTACCTGATGTCCCGCGGGCTCACCGAGTCCGAGGCGTCCGCGATGATCGTCTCCGGCTTCGTCGAGCCGATCACCAAGGAGCTGCCGCTGGAGTACGCGGTCGAGATGAACCGCCTGATCCAGCTCCAGATGGAGGGCAGTGTCGGCTAGGTCGGAGGCGCTGGCGGCTTACCGGGGCCTCCCTGTCCCGGACACAACCGAGGAGCACTGGCGCTTCACCGACTTGCGCGGCTTCGATCCGGACAGCTTTACGGCGAACGGTGCCGCTTCGATCGCTCGGCCGGACTCGATGCTGGAGCTCGACGTCGCCGGTGCCGCCTACGTCGGTGAGGCCGGAATCGAGATCGAGCGCGCCCCCGACGGGATCACGTTCGAGCCACTCGACCAGGCGCACAAGCGGTTGGGGGAGCTGGTCGGCTGGCAGGACGACAAGTTCGCCGCGCACAACGCCGCGGCCTGGGAGCACGGCCTGCTCGTGCACGTGCCGAAGGGCGTGGAGCTCGACCGGCCGCTGTATGTCCGCGTCGCGAACGCGGTCGAGGGCGGCTCGCTCTTCTGGCGCCTGCTCGTGATCGCGGAGGAGGGCTCGCGCTTCTCGCTCGTCGAGGAGTACGCATCCGGCTCGCCCTCGCTCGCCGGCTACTCGAACGCGGTCGTCGAGCTCTTCGTGGAGCAGGCGGCCAAGCTCGAGTACGTCTCGCTGCAGAACCTCTCGCGGGAGACGTGGCACTTCGCCTCCCACCACGCCCGCGTGGAGCGCGACGCCGAGCTCGACTGGGTCACCGGCGCGTTCGGCTCGAAGAAGGGGAAGGTGCGGATCCAGAACGACCTCGCGGGGCCGGGGGCGACCTCGCGCGTCACGGGCGCGTACTTCGCCGACTCGGACCAGCACCTCGACTACGACACCTTCCAGGAGCACATGGCGCCCGATACCGAGTCGGACTTCGCCTTCAAGGGCGCGCTGCGCGACACCGCCACCGCGGTCTGGCGCGGGATGATTCGCGTCGAGCGCGACGCCCAGAAGACGAACGCGTACCAGGAGTGCCGCAACCTGATGCTCTCGCCGACCACGCACGCCGTGCCGATCCCGGGGCTCGAGATCCTGGCGAACGACGTGCGCTGCACCCACGGCGCGACTGTGAGCCGGGTCGACCGCGAGCAGCTCTTCTACCTGATGGCCCGCGGGCTGCCGCGCGCCGAGGCCGAGCGCCTGATCGTGCGCGGCTTCTTCCAGGACGTGCTCGACCGGATCGAGCTCGAGCCGGTGCGAGCAGCGGTCGAGAGCGCTCTCGAGGCGCGCATCCCCCAGGCCTAGTAACAGACTGTTACTTGCCTGCTCGCAGCGTGTTCACGCTGGAGAGGTGCTCGATGAACGCGTCCGGGTGGCGGACTCGGAAGGCGATGTCGAGCAGGACCTCTCCGGTCGTGATCGTCCTCGGCCGCCGGCGCGCCTCGCGTACGAGGGTGCGTATTTGCTCATAGCTCGGTCGGCGTAAGCTCAGTCGCTCAGCCGTTTCCCCGAGCTCTCGACAGATTTCCGCAGAGCTGTACGGCTTCGCCGCGAGCCGCTCGACCTCGCTGCGAAGCCGTGGCGAGATCCGTGGAGCGAAGAACATGTCAGCGGAAAGCGTGCCCGTCGGACCGTGACCGAAGCGAGTCCAGGATGCGCCGAAACCGTGTCCAAGTAACAGACTGTTACTTGGAGGGGCGCTGGGCGACCACGCTGATCGTCATGCGCGACTCGACGACCCGGGCCTGGGTTTCAGCAGGGAACAGCTCGAGCAGCTCCCGGCGATTGAGTAGCTCCACGCCCTTCCACGCCTCTCGCCGTAGCGCCGCGAAGGCGCGGTCGCGAGCACGTCGTGGGAGCCAGTGCAGGAACGGCAGGAGCGTGTGCACCTCGACCGGAAACCGCCGGTTCGGCGTCGAGACGAAGACCCTCGGTGCCACGCGGCAGAGCTCCCGCACGAAGCGGCGCTGCTCCTCCCGGCCACCCACATGCTCGAGCACGGCGTTCGAAAAGGCGATGTCGAAGGAGTCGTCCTCGAACGGGAGGTTGGTCCCGCTCGCAGTCACCGGGGCGATCTCCGGGAATTCCTGGGCGAAATTCGGCAAAGGCACGTCGCTGACCGCCGTGATCCGCTCGGGCCAGGGGTACATCGCCTCGAAGAAGTTGTGGCTCAGCGCGACCCCGGGCTCGGTGTCGAAGCCGGTGTCGCCCACGCCGACGTCCACGATCGTCGTCTCCGGCCCCGGCTGCAGCTCCTCGAGGAACAGTGCGAGCTTGCGCTTGCGGTTCCACAGGGACGCGCGGGCGGCGAGACCCGTCAGCATGCTCAGGTGATCGCGGCGCCGCGGTAGCAGTCACCGCGGTAGCGGGACGGCGTGGCGGCGTTGCAGGCGGCCCGGC
Source organism: Gaiellales bacterium (assembly GCA_038236705.1). Taxonomy (GTDB): domain Bacteria; phylum Actinomycetota; class Thermoleophilia; order Gaiellales; family Gaiellaceae; genus AC-32. The sequence continues at coordinate 54,701 of JBBRZN010000011.1, read as the reverse complement.
GCTCGTTCCCCGAGGCGTGCAAGGCGCCGAGGATCGTGCCGACGCCTTCGAAGCAATGGCCGCGGTAGCGAGCCGGCGCGAGGTTGCAGAGCCGCGCCGCCTCGGAGCCTCGGGCGTAGTTGTTGCCGTAGTCCCGCGCTGCGCCGTAGAGGCATTCGCCGGCGTCCGCGCCCGCCTCGAGGCAGATCTGGATCGTGCTCTGCGGCTGGTACTTGGTGAACCCGGAGGCGTCGCGGCCGTAGGACTGGAAGCACGTTGCCACCCAGCCCGGCTCGCTGCGCCGGCACCCTGCGGCCGTCTTGCGCCAGTCGTACCCGTTGAGGCTCAGGATCCGGGAGGTGACCATCAGGTAGCAGTAGACCTTGTGTCGCTCGGCGACGGCGTTGCAAGGGTAAATGGGGTCGTTCTTGCGCAGGTAGCGCGACGTGCCCATGCCCGGCATCAGGTTCTGCATGAAGACCCCGCCCGTGCAGGAGACGCGGTCGAAGTCGGTTTGCAGCCGGTCGCAGGTTTTGAGTGACCAGGGCAGGTCGAGGCCGCTGTAGATCATCAGGCCGTGGCCGAGGCCGTGGACGCACTGGTAGAGCAGGAACTTTTCCTTCGTGACGGCATGTCCAGTGCAGAGGCGGCGGGCGATGCGCGTGACTTCCTCGCGTGGCACTCCGGCGAAGGCGCGCTCGATCACGCCGTGGTAGTAGCCGGAGTTGCAGGTCATCGCGCCGTGCGCGAGGGCTTGCGCGGGGTTGCCCTTGAAGTGCGCGAGCCCGCCGTGGCCGACGGCGTGGGAGATCTGGTGGCAGTCGGCATGGACCGCCGGAACCGAGAGGTCGTCCTGCCCGAGGACCGTCAGCGCCTTCTTGGGCCCGTCGCGGAACGCGATGTTCGCGAAGGCGTGCCGAAAGCAGGTCGGGGTGCCTCCGCTGCGCTCGCACCCATCGACGGTCTTGTCGTCGGGCTTGAACGGCGCCACCTTGCCGGTGCTGCGGGAGGAGTCGGCCACGAAGTCGGCGACGAGCGAGATCTGCCGCGAGCTGAGCTTCTTGCCGAACGACGGCATGCCGTTCCCGCCGACACGCACCTGGTGCTCGACCGTCGTCGCGTCCGGCTTGAGCTCGTCGAGGTTCGGCCCGACCTGGCCCTTGGCAGCTGCTGCCTTCAGCGTGTGGCAGTTGCCGCAGCCGGAGCTCGCGAAGACCTTGGCCCCCGGCGAGCTCGCGCTTCCGCCCGAGGTGCCGCAGCCCGCGGCGAGCGGGAGCGCTACGAGGAGAAAGGCAGTTGTGGCGTGGACCTTCATGACCCGGTGCCTCGGTACGATAGCCCTGTGGCCGTGACGGCTCGATCAACGCTGGATGCGCAGAAGCTGCGCGCCGACTTCCCGATCTTCGAGCAGAAGATCCACGGGAAACCGCTCGCGTACCTCGATTCCGCGGCGAGCTCGCAGAAGCCCCGCCAGGTGCTCGACGTGATGCGCGAGTTCTACGAGACCTCGTACGCGAACGTCCACCGCGGGGTCTACACCCTCTCGGAGCGGGCGACCGAGGGCTACGAAGGCGCACGCGAGAAGGCGCGGGCGTTCGTGAACGCGCCCTCCGCGCGCGAGGTGATCTTCACCCGCAGCGCGACCGAGTCGATCAACCTCGTCGCCTACGCCTGGGGCCTCGACAACCTCGGTCCGGGCGACCTGGTGCTCGTGACCGAGCTCGAGCACCACTCGAACTTCGTCCCCTGGCAGTACATCGCCAAGCGCACCGGCGCCGATTTTCGGATGCTGCCGATCGACGACGGCGGCGAGCTTCGCCTCGACGGGCTCGACGAGCTCGCGTCCGGCGCGCGGGTGAAGGTGGTCGCGACGAACCTCGTCTCGAACTCGCTCGGCACGGTCAACCCGGTCGAGCGGCTCGGCTCCTGGGCGCACGCGCAGGGGGCGATCATGGTGGTGGATGCCGCGCAGGGAGCGCCACACCACCGGGTCGACGTGCAGGCGCTGGACTGCGATTTCCTCGCGTTCTCGTCGCACAAGCTCTGCGGGCCGACCGGCGTCGGGGCGCTCTGGGGCCGCGCCGAGCTGCTGGAGAAGATGGCGCCGTTCAACCTCGGCGGCCACATGATCCGGTCGGTGCGCCTCGAGGAGACGACCTGGGGCGATCTGCCCTACAAGTTCGAGGCCGGTACGCAGCCGATCGCGGAAGCAGTCGGGTTCGGCGCGGCGATGGACTACGTGAACGCGGTCGGGCTCGAGGCGATCGAGGAGTACGAGAGCGAGCTGGTGGCATACACGCTTGACCGCTTCGCCGAGCTCGGCGCGATCACGAGCTACGGGCCGCCGCCGGAGCGGCGCGCCGGGATCGTCTCCTTCAACGTCGAGGGCATCCATCCGCACGACGTGGCGCAGGTGCTCGACTCGGAGGGAGTCGCCATCCGGGCCGGCCACCACTGCTGCCAGCCGCTGATGACGCGATTGGGCGTCGCGGCGACGAACCGCGCGAGCTACTACCTCTATTCCCTGCCGGACGAGATCGACCGGCTCATCGAAGGCCTGCACAAGGTCAGGAAGATCCTGGGGTAAGTGCCCCTCCCGGCAATGAACGCCCGTCTCTCGCCCGCTATCACGTTGCTTGGTGCTAGCGACCGAGAGCCTGGGCACCATCACTGGAAAGGGCGCTAATGGTCGACGACATGTATCGCGAGGTGATCCTCGATCACTACAAGAACCCCCGCGGGCACGGGGTGATCGAGGGCGCCGATGCGCAGGCCGAGGGCCTGAACCCGCTCTGCGGCGATGAGGTCACGATCTACCTCCAGTTCGACGAGGACGGCGAGACGATCGACGAGGTGAAATTCTCCGGGCGCGGGTGCGCGATCAGCCAGGCGTCTACCTCGATGCTGATGGAGATGGTCAAGGGCCGGAAGGCCGAAGAGATCGCGGCCCTGCCGAAGGAGGAGCTGCTCGAGGAGATCGGGATTCCGCTGACTCCGATCCGGCTCAAGTGCGCGCTCCTCGGCCTCGGCGTGCTCAAGGTCGCTTTGCACCGGGCCAAGGGGACGGCCCTCCCGGACGAGTGGGCCGGCCTCGACGAGCTCGAGCTGAAGTGAGTGGCGGAGATCGATGTCGCCCCGGTCGAGGAGCTGCCGCCGGGCTCGGTGAAGATCGTCCACGCCGGGGAGATCTCGGTCGGCGTGTACAACCTGGGCGGACGCTTCTGCGCGATTGAAGATCGCTGCTCGCACGACGACGGTCCGCTCTGCGAGGGGGATTTCGACCCGGACGAGGGCTACGCGGTCTGCCCGCGGCACGGCGCGCGGATCGAGATCTGCACGGGGCGGCCGTTGTCGCTTCCGGCGGTGCAGCCGGTCGAGACGTTTCCCGTTCGCGTGGAGGACGGCATGGTCAAGGTCGTCATCGCCTGAAACCGGCGGCACGGCCGGCGCGTAGACACCTCCGAAGGGAGGTTCCATGCGAAAGCTCGCGCTCGGCTTGCTCCTCGGCGCGCTCTTCCTCGCCGGCTGTGGCTCCGGCTCTGGGAACAGCGGCGGCGGCGGAGGCGGCGGCGGCTCAACCGGGAAAACCAACACCAGCGGCGGCGGCTACTAGCGGGACGCCCGCTATCGTCGGGTCGGTGGCAGCCCGCTGCTGGGAGAGCTCCGACCCGCTCTACAACGCCTACCACGACGAGGAGTGGGGCCGGCCCGTGCTCGACGAGCGGGGGCTGTACGAACGGCTCTGCCTCGAGGGGTTCCAGTCGGGGCTCTCGTGGCTGACGATCCTGCGCAAGCGCGAAGGCTTCCGAACGGCCTTCACCGGCTTCGACCCAGAGCGGGTAGCCCGATTCGGCGAGCGCGACGTCGAGCGACTCCTGGCCGACGCCGCCATTGTGCGGCATCGCGGCAAGATCGAGGCGGCGATTGCGAACGCCCGCGCGACGCTCGCGTTGAGGGAGGCGGAGACACCGCTGCCGGAGCTCGTCTGGTCGTACCGCGTGTCGGAGGATGCCCGCCCGCCGCGCTCGGCGGGGGACTGGCAGTCGGCCACGCCCGAGTCGATCGCGCTCGCGAAGGCGCTGCGGCAGGCCGGCTTCCGCTTCGTCGGGCCGACCACGGTCTACGCCGCGATGCAGGCATGCGGGGTCGTGAACGACCACCTGGCCACCTGTCCCGCGCGCGAAGCGGCCGAGCGTGCCCGCGCGGCGGCGCTGTTGCCAGCCTGAGGAGTCGGCACAGAATCGGCACGATTGCGTAAAGACCCGTGCGCCCACGCGGGTAAGCTGATCGCCATGGCAGGGGGGCGGGTCGGGACCCGCAAGCACTCGCGCGTGAACTATTTGACGGCGCAGTAGGCTCCGGACCGTGCTCGACGATCGTGTCCGAGCCGTGCTTTCCCGTCTCGAGGCCGAGGATGCAGACGAGCGCGCACGCGGCGTGCCGCGCGAGGAGCGTGCCCGCCAGGTCGCGCGGACGACCGGGCAGTTCCTGTTCGCCTTCGTCACCCCGCAGACCGACTGCGAAGTGCTCGAGATCGGAGGCTCGCGTGGCTACTCCTCGATCTGGCTCGGCGCCGGCGTCCGCTACCTCGGCGGCCGCGTCCTCTCGCTGGAAAGCGATCCGGCCAAGGCCGAAGCCTGGCGCCGCAACGTCGCCGAGGCCGGTTTGGAGGACTGGGTCGACCTGCTCGAGGGTGATGCGCTCGAGACGGTCCCGGGGATCGCTGACGTCTTCGACGCCGTCTTCCTCGACGCCGAGAAGGAGCAGTACGAGGAGCTCTTCCAGCGCGCTCGGACGAAGCTCGAGCCGGGCGCCGTGGTGATCGCCGACAACGTGCTCTCGCACGAGGACGTCCTCGGCGCCTACTCGAAGGCGCGGCAGTCGGACCCGACCCTCGAGAGCGTCACGGTCCCGCACGACCGTGGGCTCGAGGTGTCCGTGGTCCTCCGCAGTAGCTAGAGTGCGGTTACCGCGGAAAGGAGGTGGTCCGGATAGTGAATTCTTCAAGTACGGGCAGTGGAGGTACCAGCGGGTAGAGGTGCCGTCCCCGGGACCTACGGGGAAACCGCCTAGCCAGCGTGGGGGGCTCGCGATCGATTCGCGCCGCCGGTAGCAGCACCAGCCGGTCGGAAAGTGTCTCTACCACTTCAGCGCTGGACACCGGAATCGGGGGCCGCCTTGTGCGGCCCTCGTTCTTTTTAGGCGCCGACTAGACGGCGCCTCCCAAGAGGACGTGCGGGGGCTTTGCCCGTGTGTCCGTCTAGACCGCTCGACGGAGTTGCTCGTCGAGCGGGACGAGCGGCAGGCCGAAGGTCTGCACGGCGTCGTCGTTCGACACGACGTTGTCGCCGTGCTCAAGCATCGTCAGCAGGTCCCGCGTCAGTGGCACGTTCCCCGGGAGACGCTCGGTCACGAGCGCGTTCAGGCGCATGAGCCCCATGGGTACGTGCACGCTCGGCCGCCGCTGGCCCAGCCCGCGCTTCAGGCGCCGCCAGAACTCGTTCCAGGTCACCGCGTCGGGGCCGCCGACCTCGAAGGTCCTGTTCGCAGCCTCGGGCTTGTCCCCGCTCTCGGCGAAGTACGCCGCCACGTCGTCCACCCAGATCGGCTGGATGCGCTGCCGACCCGAGCCGATGATCGGCGTCATCGGAGCCATCCGCGCAAGCCTCCTGAACGTCGGCAGGATCCCTCCGTCGCGGGCGAACACGAAGCTCGGCCGGAAGATGACGTGCTCAAGCCCGGAGCCACGGACGGCCTGCTCCATCGCCCACTTGGAGCGGTAGTACGGCACCAGGTCCTTAGTCTCCTCGCTGGTGCCGAGCGCGCTCATGAGCACGAAGCGCCTGACGCCGGCGTCCCTCGCGGCCTCGACGAGATCGCTGGTTCCCTGTTCCATGATCCGGCGGAAGTCCTCGTCGGAGCCCTGGCGGATCGAGACCAGGTGGACGACGACCTCGGCGCCTTCGACCGCGCGCCGCAGGCTCGCCGCGTCTCCCATGTCGCCCTGCACCAACTCGGAGCCCCAGGACGCGAGGGTCGCGGCCGACCGGTCGCCCGGCCGGCGGACGAAACTGCGCACGGGCTGCTCCCGCTCGCGCAGGGCGTGGACGATCTTCGGGCCGACGAACCCGGTCGCGCCGGTAACCAGAATCATGCCTCGATTCTACGACTGCACTGCGATAGGGTCGTGCCGAGATTGCGGCGAATGGGTAAGTGGGTCATCGCGCTGGTTGCGGTCGCGGCCGCACTGGCCGCGCCGTCGTCGCTTGCCCAGGTCGTGCTCGCGCAGTCGGTCTACCACGCGGCGATCCTGCCCTCGAACACGGTCAGGACCTTCACGGTCAGGTGTGCGGGCGGGTACGTCGCCGTGAGCGCCGGGGTTTCGAGCCCCGCGCCCGGCGCGACGCTCCTCGGCGTTCGGCCCTCAGGCCTCGCCGCCTACACGTTCCGCTTCGGGAACCCGGCCACGAACGATCAGCAGGTGACGGTCGTGGTCGCCTGCAGGCGGTTCCTCTTCAAGCTCCCGACCCGGGTGAAGGTGACGCCGTTGCAACTGAAGGTGAAGGTGCCGGCCGGCAAGCTCACCGCAGCCGGCTTGCCCTGCCCGCCCGGCACCGCTCCGGCAGGCTGGGGCGACGACCTCGCGCCGGGTCAGGGCCATGGCTACGCTCCGGGGGGTGCTGCCCGGGTGACCGTGCGCAAGGCCTCGATGCACCTGCGGGGCTTTTCGTTCTCTGTGCGCAACAGCGGGTCGAAGGCCCAGTCGGTGACCCTCTACGGAATCTGCCTGACAGCGTTTCGCCCGGCCGGCGCCTCGCGCGAGCGGCTCCAGGTGAGGATCACGACGTACCGCGTTCCGCTGCAGGCGGGAAGCCAGAGGGTCATCCACAGCTGCCCGTCGCGCTGGGTCTCGCTCGCAGCCGGCTACGTGCTTCGCTCGCCGCTCACGATGATCGGCGGCGCCGCGGCGATCGGGCAGGGTGGGCGCTGGTGGATCGCGAGCGACGCGGAGGGCCGGCCTACGGCTGACCTCCAGCTCGTCTGTGCGCGCCTCAGTAAGTAATAGCAGGGCTTGACGAAACCCAGTCTGTGCCCTCGGACGAGCGAGGTTCCGCCAAGCCCTCCTAGACCCTAGAAGTTCTGCCAGTAGCGGCTCGGCGTCGGGCCCTTCTGGCCCTGGTACTTCGAGCCGAGCGTTCCCGAACCGTAGGGCGTTTCCGCCGGCTCGCTCAGCTGCATGAACGAGAGCTGGCCGATCTTCATGCCGAAGTAGATCGTGATCGGCAGATTCGCGACGTTGGACAGCTCGAGCGTCACGTGCCCGTCCCAGCCCGGGTCGATGAAGCCGGCAGTGGAATGGATCAGCAGGCCCAACCGGCCGAGGGAGCTCTTCCCCTCCAGCCGTGCCACCAGGTCGTCCGGAAGGCGCACCCGCTCGAGGGTCGAACCGAGCACGAACTCCCCAGGGTGGAGGATGAACGGCCGCTCGTCGTCGATCTCGACGAGCTCGGTCAACTCCTCCTGGGGCTGCTTGACGTCGATGAACGGGTAGCGGGCGTTGTGAAAGACGCGAAAGAAGCGATCGACGCGCACATCGACGCTCGAGGGCTGGAGCAGCGCCTCGTCGTAGGGCTCGATGTCGATGCGATCCTCCGCGAGGAGGCGCTTGATCGTCCGGTCGGAGAGAACCACGCCGCCGATTCTAAGGAGGCCTTCGGTGGCTGACGACCTATGCTTGTCGTCCTTTCGATGACTGAACCCCACTCGAGTGCTCGTCAACGCGAGCGGCGCCGGCAGCGGCGGCGCCGCCAGGTTCGGCTTCGGCGCACCGTCGCGGGCGGCGTGCTGCTCGCGCTCGCTGCCGGGATCACGCTCGGCGCGCGGGCGGTCGGAGGCGGGCACCAGAGCGCGAGCAAGCGCAGCGCGCCCGCCGCGGCCGTGAAGGCCAAGCGAAAGCCGGCCGGCCGCGAGGCTCCCGACGAGATTCGCGGCGTCCACGTGACGATGGCGCTCGCTTCGCTTCCCGGGAAGCTCGAGGAGTACCTCGCCTTGCCCGGCCTGAACGCGATCGAGCTCGACGTCAAGGACGAGAACGGGCGGGTCGGGTTCGTGCCCTCGTCGGTTCCGCTCGCGCGGAGCACGGGGGCCGCGGGGCGCTACTACAGCGCGAGCCGGGTGGCGAGGCAGGTGCACGCGCACGGCGACTACTTGATCGGGCGCGTCGTGACGTTCGAGGACCCGGTCCTGGCCGAGAAGCGCCCTGACCTGGCGATCCACACGAGCGACGGCTCGATCTGGCGCAACGATGCCGGCCTCGGCTGGACGAATCCCTACGACCGGCGGGTCTGGCGCTACAACGTCGACGTGGCGGCGGCCGCGGTGCAGGCCGGGTTCGACGAGATCCAGTTCGACTACGTGCGCTTTCCGAGCGACGGCGACCTCTCGCTGATCCGGTACCCGGGCAAGCGAACGCAGGCCATGCGCTGGACGATTCCCGCCTTCGTCCAATACGCGGGGAAGCGGCTGCACCCGCTCGGCGCCCGCGTTTCCGTGGATGTCTTCGGGCTCTCGGCCACGCGCGACCTCGGGATCGGCCAGCTGCCTCGCCGCGTCTCGCGCTACGTGGACGCGGTCTACCCGATGGTCTACCCCTCGCACTACAACCCGGGCGAGTACGGGATCCCGGATCCGAACGCGGCTCCCGGCGAGACGGTCAGCCGCTCGCTCGAGGACTTCCAGCGCGCGCTCGAGGGCCGGAAGACAAGGCTGACCCCGTGGCTCCAGGACTTTTCGCTCGGGCGGACGTACACGAGCCAGGACGTGCTCTCGCAGGTGGTCGCGGCGCGTGGCCTGCACACCGGCGGGTTCCTTCTGTGGAACCCCGAGGGCCTGTACACCGCATCCGTCTTGCAGCCCTAGCTGCATCAGCGTTATGCAGGTATGCAACCAACCGGGCACTGCGCTATCGTCAGTTCCATGGCGGTAACGCGAGCGATCGAGCTCCGGACGGCGATCCCGGGGCCCAAGTCGAGGGCGATCCTCGAACGGAAGGAGCGCGTCGTCGCGGCCCCGCTCTCGATCTTCCTGCCGGTCGTCGTCGACGAGGCTCACGGCGCGACGCTCACCGACGTCGACGGCAACACGTTCATCGATTTCACCGGCGGCGTCGGGTGCCTCAACGTAGGACACTCGCATCCGCGGGTGGTCGCGGCCGCGCAGGAGCAGCTCAACCGGTTCTCCCACACGGACTTCACGATTGTCCCCTACGAGGTGTACGTGACCCTCGCCGAGCGGCTCTGCGAGCTGGCGCCGGTGGGGAAGCCCGCCAAAGCGGCCTTCTTCAACGCGGGTACCGAGGCCGTCGAGAACGCCATCAAGTTCGCGCGCTCGTACACGAAGCGCCCGGCCGTGATCGGGTTCGAGGGCGCCTTCCACGGTCGCACGCTGCTCTCGATGACCCTCACCTCGAAGACGCACCCGTACAAGGCAGGGCTCGGGCCGTTCGCACCCGAGGTCTACCGCGTGCCCTTCCCGAACGCCTACCGCGGCCCGAGCTCGGCCGAGGCGCTCGAAGCGCTCGAGCGCGCGCTGGTGACGCAGGTCGCCGCGGAGGACGTCGCGGCGATCGTGATCGAACCGGTTCAGGGCGAGGGTGGCTTCGTGGTGGCGCCGGCGGAGTTCCTCCAGGGCTTGCGCCGGATCTGCGACGACAACGGGATCGTCATGGTCGTGGACGAGGTGCAGACCGGCTTCGGCCGGACAGGGCGCATGTGGGGAATCGAGCATTCGGGCGTCGAGCCCGACCTCGTCACGGTGGCGAAGTCGATCGCCGCCGGCCTGCCGCTCTCGGCCGTGCTCGGCAAGGCGGAGATCATGGACGCCCCGGGCGACTCGGCGATCGGCGGCACCTACGTCGGCAACCCGGTCGCGCAGGCAGCCGCCCTGGCGGTGCTGGACATCTTCGAGGAGGAGGGCCTGAACGAGCGCGCAGCCGCGATCGGTGAGACGATCCAGGCCCGCATGAGCTCGTGGCAGGAGCGCTGGGACGCCATCGGCGACGTGCGAGGCCTCGGAGCGATGCTGGCGCTCGAGCTCGTCCACGACCGCGAGACGAAGAACCCCGCGCCGGAGCTGGCGAGCGCCGTCGTCGAGGCCGCCGCCGAACGCGGCCTGCTGCTGCTCAAGTCCGGGATCTACTCGAACTGCATTCGCGTGCTGTGCCCGCTCGTCGTCTCGGACGCCGAGCTCGACGAGGCCCTCGGCGTCTGGGAACAGGCGCTGGACGCCTCTCTCGCTTAGACACAGCTCGCGAAGGGCACAGGAGGGTTGTGGTCGGCCAGTTGATCGCGGAGCGCTACGAGCTGGAGGAGCTCGTAGGGACCGGGGGTATGTCGAGCGTCTACCGCGCCCACGACCGGCTGCTCGAACGGGACGTCGCGATCAAGGTGCTGCACGAGCAGTTCACGGCGGACGGCGAGTACGTCGAGCGCTTTCGCCGCGAGGCGCGCGCAGTGGCGCAGCTCCAGCACCCGAACATCGTCACGGTGATCGACCGCGGCGAGCAAGACGACCGCCAGTTCATCGTCTTCGAGTACGTGGACGGCGAGAACCTCAAGGCGCTGTCCGAACGCGAGGGGCCGCTGCCGGAACGGGAGGCGATCGAGCTTGCACTGCAGGTCGCCGGGGCGCTCGGGTTCGCGCACGACCAAGGTCTCGTCCACCGCGACGTCAAGCCGCAGAACGTGCTCCTGAACGAGGGGGGCCAGGCCAAGGTCACCGATTTCGGCATCGCGCGCTCGCTCGACGTCCAGGGCGGCCTCACTCAGACCGGCACGGTAATGGGAACGAGCGACTACATCGCGCCCGAGCAGGCGCGGGGCTCTCGGGTCGACGCGCAGAGCGACATCTATTCGCTCGGGACGGTGCTGTACGAGCTCCTGACGGGCGAAGTGCCGTTCGCGGGCGACAACTTCGTCGCGGTTGCCATGCAGCACATCAACCAGCCACCACCGAGCGTCCGGGAGCGACGGCCCGAGCTCTCTCCGTGCGTAGACGCGGTGATCCGGCGCGCGATGGCGAAGGAGCCTCGCGACCGCTTCCGCTCGATGGACGAGCTCTGCGCGGCTCTCAACGCCTGCCTCTCCGAGCTCCACGGCGATGGCGCCTCGACCGGCGCGGTGACGATGGTGGTCGCGCCGCAAAGGCGCCGCCGGCAGTCGCGGCCCGCCCGCCCGCCGGCCGAACGTCCGAGCGTGTGGCCGCTGATCATGCTGCTGGCCGGGCTGGCTGTCTTGGCCGGGATCTTGGCGGCGGTGTTCACCTTCACCGACTCCTCGCAGAAGATCCGCGACGTGATCGGCGGCAAGGGCAAGGGTGCGAGCGGCGGGGCGGCGGTCACGCTGAGCGGCGTCGCCGCCTACGACCCGTTCGGCGACCAGAGCGAACACGACGCTGATGTCAGGCTCGCTACGGACGGCGACCCTGCGACCTACTGGACGACCGAGCACTACCGCAGTTTCACGAAGGACGGCGTTGGTCTCGTCCTGGATGCCGGCACCTCGCGCAAGCTCTCGCGGCTCACCGTGAAGAGCGACACGGCGGGTTTCACGGCCGAGATCGAGGCGGGTTCCTCGCCGGGTGGGTCGTTCGCGCCGGTCTCGAGCTCGCGCACGGTCGGCAGCAGCACGGTGTTCACGCTGCGAGGACAGGCGGCCAGGTACTACGTGGTCTGGATCACCAACCTCGGCGGCAACGACGCGGTGCACGTCAACGAAGTGACCGCCAGAAGCTAGTAACGCAGGCGGGACTTGCGCTTGTGCCGTTCGAGCGCGAGCTGCACGAGGCGGTCCACCAGCTCGGGGTAGGGCACACCGGAAGCCTCGAAGAGCTTGGCGTAAACACTCGTCGCGGTGAAGCCTGGGATCGTGTTCAGCTCGTTCACGAGCACCTCGCCGTCCTCGCGGACGAAGAAGTCGACGCGCGCCATGCCCTCGCACTCGCCGGCGACGAACGACCGCACCGCCAGCTCCTGCACGCGCTCGATCGTCTCCTGCTCCAGGCGCGGCGGCACGAGCAGGTCCATGCCACCCTCGTCGTACTTGGCCGAGTAGTCGTACCAATCCGCGCCGCTGAAGCCGTGCGAGATGATCTCGCCGGGCAGCGAGGCAATGGGCCGGTCGTTGCCGAGCACGCCGCACTCGACCTCGATCCCGTCTACGAATTCCTCGACGAGCACCTTGTCGTCGTGCTCGAAGGCGAGCCGGACTGCCGCGGCGAGCTCCTCGTCGGAGCCGACCTTGGAGATCCCCACCGACGAGCCGAGCCGCGCCGGCTTGACGAAGGCTGGGTAGCCGAACGGATTCTCCGGCCCCTGACCCTGGCGCAGCGTGATGTTGCGCGTGACGGGGACGCCACGGTCGCGCATGACGGCTTTGAAGACGTCCTTGTCCATCGCGAGCGCCGAGCCGAGCACGCCGGCGCCGACGTAGGGGATGCCGCCGAGCTCGAGCAGCCCCTGCACGGTGCCGTCCTCGCCGAAGGGCCCGTGCAGCACCGGGAAGACCACGTCCACGTCGCCAAGGGTCGCCGGCACCTTGGCCGCGGGCACCGGCAGCGTCTCGATGACGCTTCCATCCTTGCCGGTGCCGAGCTCCCACTGGCCGTCGCGGCCGATCTCGACGGTGACCGCCTCGTAGCGCTCGGGATCGAGCGCGTCGAGGACGGAGCGCGCGGAGGCCATAGAGACGTCGTGCTCTGACGAGCGACCTCCCATGAGCACAGCTACGCGGACGCGCGAGCTCACGGGAGCGGCGGCGGTGGCGGCTCGGTCTGCGAGATCCGACCGACCGTGATCGTGACCATCGTCCCCTTCTTCGACTGCGTGCCGCCCGTCGGGTTCTGGTCGAGCACGATCCCGTCGAGGCCCGGGTCGGTTACGTCCTGGCTCTGCACCCGCACCTTGAAGCCGGCGCTCGTGAGCGTGTCGCGCGCGGACTGCTCGTCCTGGCTCGTCACGTCGGGCACGGTCGAGGTCTTCGGCCCCTTCGAGACGCTGAGCGTGATCGTCGAGCCGGGTGGCGCCGAGCCGCTCGGGCTCTGGTCGACGACGGTGTCCGCGGCGTCATTGCTGTCGACGTCCCTGCGCGAGACCGCGAAGCCTTCGCGCTGGAGCGCGGCGCTGGCCTGGTCGAAGGGGAGCCCGATCACGGAGGGCACCGTGACGTCGGACGGCCCGCTCGACACGTTGATCCGAACCTTGCTGCCCTTTTCCACCGTCTCCCCGGGCCGCGGGTCCTGGCCGGTGACCGTGTCGAGCGGCTTGCCCGAGGGCACTGGGAAGGCTTTCGCGACCAGGCCCGCGTTCGTGAGCGTGCTCACCGCGTCGGCCTGCGACTTCCCGATCACGCTGGGCACTGCGACCGTCTCCTTCCCCTTCGACACCGTGATGTCCACCTTGCCGTTCTTCTGCAGCTTCTCGCCCGCGTCGGGGCTCTGGCTGATGACGCGGCCCTTCTCGATCTCGTCGCTGAACTCGCGGGCCACCCGCGGAACGAGGCCGGCGTCTCGGATCTTCTTCTTTGCCAGCGGCTCACGTGACCCCTCGACGAACGGGACCGCAACCGGTTTGTTGGCGTTCAGCTGGTCCTGGATCTTCGTGTAGGCGAACCAGGCCGCGCCGGCCGCCGCTGCGAGCAGCAGCAGCGAGAGGATCCACGGCCAGATCGGCCTGCGCCGGCGCGGCGGGCCCTCGTAGCCGTAGTAGCCCGCGGGCGGCGTACCGCCCGGCGGCGCGGGTCGGCTCGGCTCCCCGGCGCGCGGCCGTGGGATCACGGAGGTCGGCGCCGCGGCCATCAGCCCGGAGCCCGAGAGCACCGCCGTCGCCGCCTCCTCGGTTTCCGGGTCGACCGGTAGGCCGTCAGCCACGCGGGTGAGGTCGGCGTCCATCTCCTCGGCGCTCTGGTAGCGCTCGCTCGGATCCTTGGCCAGCGCGCGCAGCACCACCGAGTCGAGGTCGTGCGGGATCTCGGGACGCAGCTCCGACGGCGGCCTGGGCACTTCCGAGAGGTGCTTCATTGCGATCTCGAGGGGCGTGTCGCCGGTGAACGGGACCTGGCCGGTGAGCATCTCGTAGAGCACGACGCCCACCGAGTAGAGGTCGGAGGTCTGGTCGACCGGCGCCCCGCGCGCCTGCTCGGGCGAGAGGTACTGCGCGGTGCCGATGATCGAGCCGACCTCGGTCATCTGGCTTGCGCCCGAGCGCGCGATGCCGAAGTCCGTCACCTTCACGCGCCCTTCGCCGCCGATGAGCACGTTGTGCGGCTTGATGTCGCGGTGGACGATCCCCTGCTTGTGCGCGGCCGCAAGCGCCGCGAGAATGTGGCGCGCGTATTCGATCGCGACCTTGATCGGCGCCGGCCCCCGCCCGACGATCAGCTCCTTGAGTGAGCGTCCGTCCAGGAACTCCATCGCGATGTAGTAGGTGCCTTCCGCCTCGCCACGGTCGTAGATCGAGACGATGTTCGGGTGGGAGAGCCCGGCCGCGTTCTTGGCCTCGCGCCGGAAGCGCTCGATGAACGAGTCGTCGGCCGCGTGGCGGTCGTTCAAGATCTTGATCGCCACCCGCCGGCCCAGATCCTGGTCCTCGGCGAGGTAGACGTCCGCCATTCCGCCCGCACCGAGCTTCCGGACGATGCGGTAGCGGCCGTCGAAGACGGTCCCGATCAGCGTGTCTGAGACGGCCATGTCTCCATCAGAGGTTAGGGATTCGACCTTCCGGCCAGGAGCGCCTGCATGACCGCGCGCGCGATCGGAGCCGCCGTGGTGCCGCCGGAGCCGGTCTGATCCTGCAGCACGACTGCGATTGCGACTCGCGGTGCGTTAGCCGGAGCGAAGGCGATGAACCAGGTGGTGTTGAGCGTGCCCGCTCCTCCGGTTTCGGCCGTTCCGGTCTTGCCGGCGACGCGAATGCCGGGAAGCTGGGCTGCGGTGCCGGTACCGCCCGTGACGACGGCCTCCATCATCCGAGTCAGGTCGGTCGCGGTGCTCGTGCGCATCGCGCGCTTGTACTTCCTGGGGTGCGTGCGCTTGACGACGCCTCCACCGGGCCCGGTGACGCGGCCGACGACGTAGGGCTTCATCAAGAGCCCGTGGTTTGCGACCGCGGCGGCGACCATCGCCATCTGGAGCGGCGTGGTCAGCATCCGTTCCTGGCCGAACGCGAGCCGGCCCGGGTCGACCTGGGTCGAGGGGTTCTTCGGATAGAAGAGCCGGCCGTGGTCGTAGAGACCGCTCGGCGAGCGCTCGTTGCCCGGCGTCTCGAGCGGCGGGTCGGCGTAGAAGCCGAACTGCTTCGAGGTGCCGAGGATCCTCCCCGCGCCGATCGTCTTGCCGATCTCGCAGAAGACCGCGTTGATCGAGTGCTCGAGCGCCTGCAGGAAGTCCACCGGGCCGAAGACCTCGGGCCCGCTCATGTCGCCGAAGTTCTTCACCTGCTTGCCGTACTCGATGCAGTAGCCACGGTCGACGAAGCGCGAGTCGATCGTGTACTGACCGGAGTCGAGCGCCGCTGCGCTCGTCACCACCTTGAACGTCGAGCCGGGCACGAACAGCCCGTCGGTCGCGCGGTTGAGCAGCGGCGCGGGCGGGGAGCAGGAGGCGCGGATGTTGTTGATCGCAGCGAAGTTGCTCTCGACCAGGTTCGGATCGAAGGTCGGTCGCGAGGCGGCGGTGAGCACGGCGCCGGTGCGCGCGTCGAGCGCGACCACCGAGCCACACTTCCCGGCGAGCTGCTCCATCGCAACGCGCTGTGCGCCTGGCCGCAACGTCAGCCAGAGGTCGTTGCCCTTGATCGTCGTCCCGCGGATCCGGTCGAGCGTCGTGGAGAGGACGGTGTGGAGGTTCGCGTTGGAGCCGGTCAGGTAGTCGTTCTCCGAGGCCTCGAGCCCGGAGCGGGAGCGCGACTGGGTCGAGTAGCCGACGATGTGCGCGAACAGCCCGTGCTGCGGGTAGCGGCGGAAGTAGAGCGTCTGTCCCGCCACGCGCTTCTTGCGGTTGGTGGCCAGGATGGTGCCGTCGGCGGCGCGGATCAGCCCGCGCTTGATCGAGAACTGCGCCACCCGCTGGATCTCGTTGTCCTGCCGGTCGGCGAGCCCTGCGGTCGCCCAGGTCTGCCAATAGGTCGTCGCGACGATCAGCGCGGCGACGAGGCCGAGGCCGACGAGCGCGAGACGGGCGATCTGGCGGTTCATGCGCGCTCCGCCTTGGCACGGTTGGAGACCAGCAGGAGGCCCGCGAGCAGGACGAAGTTCGCGACGACGCTCGAGCCCCCGTAGCTGACGAACGGGAGCGTGATCCCCGTGAGCGGGATGATCCGGAGAATTCCGCCCACGATGATGAACGTCTGCAGCGCGAAGGCGAACGTGAGACCGACCGCGAGCAGCTTCGAGAAGCCGTCGTCGGCGAGCATCGCGATCTTGAAGCCGCGCGCGACGAAGAGCATGTAGACGAGCAGCAGGGCCGCCACGCCGACGAGCCCGAGCTCCTGAGCGAGCGCCGAGTAGATGAAGTCCGTGTTCAGGTACGGGATCAGCTGGTTGCCCCCGGTGGTCTCGAACGTGCCCTTGCCGAGGCCGGTGCCGAACCAGTTGCCGTGCGCCACGGAGTAGAGCGACTTCACGAGCTGGTAGCTGGCGCAGTCCTGCCGCGGCAGCATCTTCCCGTTGCTCGCGCAGTAGACCGCGTGGTCGGTCCACGGGTGCAGCCAGATCGTGATGCGGTCGCGCACGTGGCCGACGAGCTGGTACACGCCCGCCGCGCCGGCGACGAAGAGCCCGGCTCCGAGGCCGACGTAGAGCAGCCTGCCCGTCGCCACGTAGAGCATCGCCAGGAAGATCCCGAAGTAGAGGAGCGCGCTGCCGAGGTCGTTGGTCTCGAAGAGGACGAGCATCGCGCCGCCCCAGATCACCAGCAGCGGCCCGAAGTCCTTCAGGCGGCCCTGCGCCAGCACCTCTCGCTTCTCGCGCAGGTAGCCGGCGAGGAACACGATCAGCATGATCTTCGCGAGCTCGCCCGGCTGGAACTGCAGCGAGCCGACGTGCACCCAGAGGCGCGCGCCGTTGACGGAGGTGCCGATGCCGGGCACGCCGGGCAGGACGAGCAGCCCGATCGCCGTCAGGCCGAAGAGGTATTTGTAGCTCTCGAGCCGCCGGTAGTCGCGGTGCAGCGCGTACAGCGTGACCGAGAACGCGGCGAGCGCCACCACGATCCAGAGGCCCTGGCGGAAGGCGTCGGAGGGGTTGAGCCGGTAGATCTCGGTCAGGCCGATCCCGGTCAGCAAGCCCGCCATGGGCAGCAGGTACGGGTCGGCGAACGGCACGGTCAGCCGCGCGACGAGGTGCGCGGCGAGGTAGAGCGCGAAGAAGAAGCCCGCGTAGGAGAGCGACGCGGTGGAGACGACCTCCTGCCGCGCGATGTAGACGCTGGCGAAGCCGAGCGCGGTCAGGATGCCGACGACGATCAAGTTGGCGAGCTCGCGGTTCCTCGCGCTCATCGGGCTCCGATCTGCTCCTCATAGGCCCGCACGGCTGCGAGCGCCGAGCCCTCGGTCCGCAGGTTGTGGTCGAACAGCTTTCGCCGTTCGGCCTGGCTCAGCTGCGCGGCGAGGAGCGGGCTGACGTAGGTGGCGCGGTAGAGGTGCATGTTTCCGACGATGTTCCAGGGGACGCCCTGGTACACCGCGACGTGGCCGTTTGCCTCCGCGCCCACGAAGTGCGAGCGCCAGAGGCCCCAGACCACGAAGCCGGAGGCGCCCACGAGCAGCGTCAGAGCCAGGGCCGCCACGAGCAGACGCCGGCCCGGGCCGCGCGGCTCGCTTCGGCGCCTGTCGCCGTCGACCGTCTGGATCCCCGGCACCCGGTCGAGCTCGTCGAGCGTGTCCGCCTCTGGCTCCGCCCCGTCTTCACGGGGAGGGAGGGTGACCGTATGCTCGAGGTCGTCCTCGCCGCCGATCTCGAAGAAGACGACGGTGATGTTGTCCTCGCCGCCACCCTTGTTCGCGGCTCGCACGAGCGCCTTGGCCGCACTCTCGAGGTCGTCGCGGTTGCGCCCGACCTCGGCCAGGATCGTCTCGTCGTCCACCATCGAGGTGAGCCCGTCGGAGCAGATCAGGAAGAGGTCGCCGGGCTTGGTCTCGACCGAGAAGGTGTCGACGTCGACGTCGGGGTCGGTCCCGAGCGCGCGGGTGATCACCGAGCGCTGCGGGTGTCCTTCAGCCTCCTCAGGCGAGAGCCTGCCGCTGCGGACGAGCTCCGCGACGAGCGAATGGTCTTCTGTGAGCTGCTCGAGACTGCCCCCGCGGATCAGATAGGCGCGCGAGTCGCCGACGTGGCCGATCGCGACATGCCCGTCCTCCACGAGCGCGACGGTCATGGTCGTGCCCATCCCGGAGGCGGCCGCGTCCTGCGACTGGCGCTCGTAGACGCGGCGGTTCGCCTGCTGGATGAGCTCGTCCACGCGCCCTTCGCCACCCTCGCCGGGCTCCTGCGAATCCTTCAGCGCGGCTGCCGCGAGGCTGGAGGCAAGCTCGCCTGCCTGGGCGCCGCCCATTCCGTCGGCGACCGCGAAGAGCGGCGGCTCGGCAACGAAGGCGTCCTCGTTGTGCCGTCGCTTGCGGCCCGTGTCGGTCAAGGTCGCCGTCTGTCCGAGGCGCAAGGTCATGTGTCGTACCTCAACTCGGTCTCGCCGACCCGCACGATGTCGCCGGCGGTCAGCCGTTTCGGTCGGGTCAGGCGGATGCCGTTCAGGTAGGTGCCGTTGGTGGAGCCGACGTCCTCGAGCCACACGCCGTCGCGCCGCGGCTCGATGCGCGCGTGCTCGGTCGAGGCGTATTCGTCCCGGCCGAGATCGACGTCGTTGCGCGATCCGCGGCCGAGCAACAGCGCCGCGGAGTCGAGCGGGAGCTCGTCGCCCTCCTCCAGCGCGGGGCTCCTCACCACCACGAGCCGCCCCGCGTCGAACTGCGGCTCCTGGCCGGCCAGGCCGGGAACCGAACCGGGCGCGAGCACGAAGCTCTCCTGCGGCAGGCTCACGTCGCGCGCCGCCGAGCGCACGATCCGCCAGATGAAGAGGTAGAGCAGGACGAGGAACAGGATCTTGAGGACGAGCAGGGCCTCTTCGACGGCGATCGAGGCGAGCGTCACGACTCCGGCTCCGTCTCGCGCCGGAAGACGAGCTCGGTCGACCCGAGCGTGATCCGATCGCCCTGTCGCAGCTTCGCGCGCTTCTGGCGGCGTCCGTTCACCTCCATCCCATTGGTCGAGCCGAGGTCGACCGCCCAGTAGGCGGCGCCCTCCTGCCGCACCTCCGCGTGCTTTCGCGAGACGTTGGGGTCCGCCAGCGGGATGTCGCAGTCCTTCGAGCGTCCAATTGTGACCTGGCCCTTGTCGATCTCGTGCCTCGTCCCGTTCACGGTCAGGCTGACGGTTTCTCGGTCGAGCCCCAGGTCCTCGACCGAGACGGCCTCGGTCTCGACCGGCTTGCGGTAGACCATCGTTGCGCCGGGCGCGGCCTGCGGCGCCGGTTCTCCCGGCTGCGGGGCGGGGCCCTGCACCATCCGCGTGGCGATTCCGAACTCGCCCATCTCCAGGTCGGCGTCCGTCTCGAGCTTCACCTCGGGCGGCGAGAGCAGCTCGTAGCGCTCGCGCCGCGCGTTCTCGGCGATGTACTGCTGCAGCTCGCTGCACAGGGATTCTTCGTAGCTTGCGAACTGCTCGCGATCGGCCGGCGCGAGGTAGACGGTGTACTCGTTCGGCGCATACACGCGCGAGACCGAGATGACGCGGTGGTCCTCCATCTCCTTGACGAGCTTGCGCGCGAGCTCGACCGGCTGCACGTGCGTGCGGAAGGCGCGGCCGAAGACTCCCTCGAAAAGGCCTTCGATCTTGTGCTCGATGTTCCTGAGGACGCTCATGCCGGCAGGGTTATGCCCCGCGTCGGAACTCTAACCGCGGGGTATCAGAGCCAGGACGGAGCAAGTGGCCCACGCTGCGAGTACCAGGGGGGCTGCGGCGACCGTCGGGGCCGGGAGCAGCGTGACGGCGATCAGCCCGGCGCCGAGCCCGGCGATCGCCCAGAGGCCGCGCTCGCGCGCGAAGGGAAGGACGACGGCGGCAACGGCGAGAGCGGACGCCTCCAGCAGCAGCGCCGGGTGTGCGAGCAGGGCGTGCCAGAGCGCGACGGCAACCGCGAAGGGATCCTCACTGCCCGTGATTCCGAGCCCCCTGGGCGGAGCGGCTCCGGTGAACGGGAGTGGAACGTGGCGGAATCCCGCGACGATCGCGGCGAGCAGGACCGCGGCCCCGACCTGCAGCGCCCGTTGAAGGCGACTGCGCATGCTCTGCGCGGCCAGCGGCAGCAGACCGAGCGCCAGCACAGGGGCGAGCAGCGGGCCGAGCGCCAGGAAGAGCCCCTCCCGCGGAGCGCGCCACGAGAGCGCGAGCCAGCCGCAGGCGAGGACCGCATAGACGAGCGCGAGACCGGAGGAGAGGTTCCCGAGCGGGAGCACCGGCACCGCCAGGGCGAACGCGAGCCCGAGCCGGGGCCGGACGAACGTGAGCGCGAAGGCGAGCAGCGCGAGGATGGGTGCGACCAGCGGCGGGTAGAAGGGCAGCGCAGCTGCAGTCCAGCCGGCGAAGAGACCTGCGGCAGCCGGTGCCGCCAGCCGCACCGGAAGCGCCAGCGAGATGGGCGGCAGCGTCGTGTTCGTCTTGCGGCGCCGGAGCCGCTCGGCAAAGGCGTCGCGTACGTCGAGAGCGAGCCTGGCCGCGGGCGGCCGGGCGGCGGGATCGAGCGCCAGCATCCGGTCGACCAGCGCCGTCAGCGGCTTCGGCAGGTCCGGCCGTGCCTGCGCGAGCGGGGCGGCGCCGCTCTCGATCCGCTGTGCCGTCTCCAGCAGCGAGCCGTTCCAGAACGGATGCCAACCGGCGAGCGACTCCCAGAGCAGCGTGCCGACGGCCCAGATGTCGGCAGGTGGCCCGCCGGAGTCGCCGCGGAGTCGCTCGGGCGGAACGTAGGCGAGGGTTCCCGGCACGTCCCCCGTTGCGGTCAGCGACTCCTCCTCGGCGAGCTGGGCCAGCCCGAAGTCGAGCAGCCTGATCGAGAGCTCCTCGCCCTCGGCGACGAGCACGTTCGAGGGCTTCACGTCGCGGTGGACGATCCCGCGCGAGTGCGCGTGCGCGAGCGCCTCGAGGATCTGTGCCGCTGCCTCGACGGCATCGCTGTCGTTCAACTCGCCCGCGCGGAGCGCCTGACGCAGGGTCTGGCCGGGCACGTACTCGTAGGCGATGTAGACGTTGCGGCTGTCGCGCTCGAGCCCGTAGGCGCGCAGGCAGCGCTCGTGCCGCAAGCGGGCCGCCGCCAGGGCTTCCCGCTCGGCCCGGGTCGCTGCCTTGCCCTCGCGCGGGACGATCTTCAGCGCAACCTCGAGCCCCGTGCGCTCGTCGCGCGCGAGCCAGACCGAGCCGGAGCCGCCGCTTCCGAGCGGCCGCAGGGGCCGGTAGCGCTCTGCTACCAGCTCGCTCGGTGAGAGCGCTAGTGCCGCTTCGGTCACGAGACCGTGTTTTCGCGCTTCGCAGAAGACTCCTGCCACGGACGGGAAAGACTCGTGTGACGTACGGTGAACTAGGTAGAGTGGGCCGGATTTTTCCTGCAATTCCTCATGACTGAACGCGACACAGACATCGATTTCGACTTCTTCGAGGAGGAGCCGCCGACGCAGGAGTCCTCGCGGACCGATCGCCTGATGCGCCGCTCCGGCGGCGGCCCGCGAGGACCTCAGCGTCCGCCGCGCGCGCCGACGAGCCTGACACCGCTCCTCCGCCTGGTCGGCCTGATCGCCTTCGCGATCCTGATCATCGTGCTCTTCGTCTTCTGGGTCCAGAGCTGCCGCGAGGCCGGCAAGACGAAGACCTACAAGAGCTACATGACGAAGGTCTCCGAGGTCGCCGCCTCCTCGCACCAGATCGGCCAGGGGCTCAGCCAGGCGCTGCTCGCGCAGGGGCTGAAGCAGGCGGCGGTCGAGCGCCGCATCTCCGGCCTGGCCCGCCAGGAGCAGCTCGACGTCGACCGCGCGCGCGAGATCACGCCACCCGGCACGCTGCGCGACGAGCACGACGCCCTGATCGAAGCGCTCCAGTTCCGCGTCAGCGGGCTGAACGGGCTCGCCAACGCGCTTGCGGCCACCGTCAGCACGAAGAACACGACCCGTGCCGCCGGCGTGCTCGCGTCGCAGATGCAGCGGTTTCTGGCGAGCGACGTGATCTACGACGACGAGTTCAAGGAGCCGTCGATCGCCGAGCTCAACCGACAGGGCGTGACGGGTACGAGCGCGAGCGGCGGGCCGCTCGTGCCCGACTCGAACTTCCTCCAGAGCGCCGACTTCGTAACGACGCCGTCGATGGTGAGCGTGCTCACCAAGATCCGCGGCGGGGCGGTCACACCCAGCCAGGGCGGCCTGCACGGGACGAACATCGTCTCCGTGAAGGTGCTTCCCGCCGGGACGGAGCTGAGCACGTCAACGCAGACTCCCGTCACCGTCCGGACGAACCTGGCCTTCCAGGTGACGATCGAGGACTCGGGCGACTCCCAGGAGACGGGCATTCCGGTGAAGCTGACGATCGTCCAGGCGGGGAACGACCCGGTCGAGAAAACCGAGAGGATCAACTTCATCAGCGCGGGCGAGACGAAGGTGATCACGTTCAAGAACTTCCCTGCCCCCAGCTTCGACAGTCCCGCCCAGTTGAAGATCGAGGTGCAGCCGGTGCCGGGCGAGACCAAGACGGACAACAACTCCGCCGACTACCCGATCATCTTCTCGGCCTAGCGGCGTGAGCGTCTCGAGCGCGACCGCCGCCTGGATCGTGACCGGAGCAGCGGTCGCGGCTGGGCTCGCGCTGCTCGGCGCGCTGTGGGTCCTGCTGCGGGTGCGACGGCTGCGGGCCGGGCAGGCCGTCTTGCTGGGCGACGGCAAGACCGATCTCGTCGATTTCGCGGTCTCGCTCCAGGGCCGGATCGACGACCTGCACCGGGCAGTGGACGAGATCGCCGCGGGGCTCGTGCGCGTCGACCGCCGCGTCGACCAGTCGATCACGAACACCTCGATCGTCCGCTACAACGCCTACGAGGACACGGGCGGCCACCAGTCGGCCTCCCTTGCAGTGCTCGATTCGGGACGAAGCGGCGTGGTCGTCACCGCGATTCAGGGCCGCGACTACGCGCGGATCTACATGAAAGAGCTCGATCGTGGCCACGCCTCGATTGCGCTCTCGCCTGAGGAAGCCGAGGCCGTCGAGAGGGCGATGTCTCGGTGAAATGAACCCGCGCAGAGCACCCGGCCTGCGGCCGAGTCCTGCACGCTGATTGCTAAATTCCGTTTTGTGCAGCAAGTTCTGGTGTTGAACGCGAGCTACGAACCGCTGAACGTGACAACCGTTCGCCGTGCGCACGTGCTCGTGTTCAAGGGCAAGGCAGAGGTGATCGAGGAGCTGCAGCAGCCTCTCAGGTCGGCGACGGACACCTATCCGTGGCCGCACGTGATCCGGCTGGTGCAATACGTGCGGGTGCCGAGGACGCTGCAACGGAAGATCTCCCGCCGGGCACTCTTTGCCCGCGACGGCTGGCGCTGCATGTACTGCGGCACGACGAGCGGCCGGCTCACTCTCGACCACGTGGTTCCGCGGAGTCGCGGAGGCGATTCGGTCTGGGAGAACGTCGTCACCTCCTGCGCGCCCTGCAACATGCGCAAGGGGAATCGCCTCCCGGACGAGATCGCGATGACCCTGCGCAAGCCGCCGCGTGCCCCCGCGCCGGTGCTCTTCATCCACCTCGCGACGCCGCGGATCCCGCACGGCTGGCAGCCGTACCTGAACGGTCTGTCCGACGCGGCGACCGCCACCGCCACCGGTTGATGTGACACCGGGCCCTCCCGGCGGCGTACTCCCTGTACGCAAACCAGGAGGACACGATGAAACTCGCTCGGATCGGAGCTGTTGTCGCGCTGCTGGCCGCCGCCGTGGCGCTCGGGGCGGTGGTTCGTCCGGGCTCTGCTCAGGGCACGGCGGAACCGCCGACCGGCGGCATCACCGTCAGCGGCACGGCGGCCGGCCGCGCAGTGCCGGATCAGGCAACCTTCTCCTTCGGCGTCCAGACGGAGGGCGCCTCGGCGAAGGCGGCGCTGGACGCGAACAGCGCCAGGATGACGCTCGTGATCGCCGCGCTGAAGCGGGCCGGGATCGCCGAGAAGGACCTGCAGACGCAGGACGTCTCCGTGCTGCCGCGCCAGAACGAGGCGGGGCAGATCACCGGCTACTTCGCCAACAACTCGGTGCAGGCGCTCGTGCGCAAGATCGCAGGTGCGGGAGCGGTGGTGGACGCGGCCGTTGGGGCGGGGGCGAACCAGAGCTCGGGCCCCTCGTTCGACCAGTCGGGGCGGGACGCGGTCTACCGCAGCGCGCTGCGGGCGGCCGTCGCCGATGCGCGCACGAAGGCCGAGGCGCTGGCTGCCGAGTCGAACGCGTCGCTCGGCCGCGTGACCCGGATCGTCGAGGGCTTCGCGGCGGAGCCGGTGCCTATGTACGACCGGATGGCGGCTCAGAGCGCCAAGGCGGAGACTCCGGTCGAGCCCGGCACGCAGGAGGTCCAGGCCACCGTGACGGTGACGTTCGACCTGAGCTAGGCCTACCCGCGCTCGACGGGCAGGTCGCGTTGCTCCCACTCGCTCCAGGAGCCGGGGTAGAGCTTCGCGTCGTGCCCGGCGAGCGCGAGCCGGTGCAGGACGACACAGGCGGTGACGCCCGAGCCGCAGTACGCGACGAGGTCACCGCCCGGGAGCTCCGGCAGCGGCGCGTTCCAGGGCGAGTTGACCGCACCCGGCACGCGGCCCGGGACCCGGTCGACCGGGTTAGGCTCGCCACGGAACCGAGCAGGCTGGCGTGCGTCGATCACGACGAGCTGCTCGAGCCGGGCCGCCAACTCGTCTGCGCCGATCGTGTCATCGCTGCGGGGCCGCGCCTCGAACGTTGCGGCCGCGATCTCCTCGTCGCCCGCTCGCATGGGGCCGAGCCAGCCCTCGAGGTCGAGCACCGCGCAGTCGTCGTGGCCGAAGTGACGCAACAGCCACCAGAGCCGCTCGGCGCCGCCCATGTTCCCGTAGGCGATCACGAGGACGCCCGCTTCGATCCCGGCTCGCGAGGCGGCCACGGCGAACGACGCCGCATCGGGCAGCGGGTGCCGGCCGCCCGGCCCCGGCGGGGCTGCGAGGTCCTCGTCCACGTCGAGGAATGACGCACCGGGCACGTGGCCGGCGAGGTAGAGCTCCCGTCCGTGCCCGGGCTTGCCGAGCTCCCAGCGGCAATCGACGAACTGGTAGCGCACGCCGCCAGGCTATGAGAAAGCGCTGCGAAAGACGGTCGGACGCAGGGCGAGCGGACGCTTGCAGCGCCCGCACCAGCTCTCGCTCGACCCCTTCTGCTCGGACCGTTCCCGCAGGAGCGGCTTCTCGCAGCTGCATTTCTCGTGCTCGCCCATCCAAGAGACTTTGGGGCGCGCGCCGGACGTGATGCGGCATCGGTGTGATGATGGTCGCGTGAGTCGCGCCCGTATCGCGGTTGCTCTCCTGCTGGCAACCGCAGGCGGCGGCGCCGTCCTGATGGCCACCACCGCCGACGTTCCTCGGGCAAGCGCTTTCACTATTCCCACCGGGTCGTTGTCGACGGCCTGTACGTCGACCACTGGACGGTCGACGAGCCGTACCCGTGCGGGCGGATTGGCGAGGGCACGGTCACCGTCAAATACCGCTTCGGAAAACTTACGAAGGTGAGGCTCTTCTACGACAAGTTCGCCGGCGGGCCGAATGGCACGTACGGGAGCTGGGTGCTCGGCTCCCCGGCCGGGGGCGGGGTCGGTCACCTGCCATTCCAGCTGGGCAGCGGCACGATCACGCTCGTCGACAACACCACGCAGCACCCGCCGGATCCGGGCGACACCTGTGAGGAGTCGACACTGAAGTCCGACTGCGGCACGGTCCCGCTGGCCCGGCCGCTCGTCGGCGTCAGCGGCCACGGCAAGCGCCTGCTGGTTGCCGACCTCGCAAGGGTCACCTTCAACCTCAAGGGAGGAAACGGCCGCGCGGTCAAGTGCTCGACCGGCCAGGCGACGACGTTCCGCGACCTCGCCTACTGCGGCCGCGCTCAGGAAGGTTTGCTGCCGATTCCGATGGCGAGCCAGGCAGCGGTGGCCCACCGGCGCATCATCAGGGTGGCCGGCTCCTCCCACAAGCACACCGGCAACAACGAATGCGCGGACGGAAACACCTGCACCGACGATGTCACCCGCAAGGTGACGGTCACGTTCACGCGGCTGTAGCTTCGGGCTCCTCCTGAACAGGTAGCGAGGCCGGTCGCTCGTGGTGCGCGTGACCCAGCAGGTGGCCGTGGGCTTCCGTGCCGTAGCCGCCCGGCACAGGGATGTAGAACTCGGGGTAGCCCCACATGCCGTGCTCGGAGACGTCGAGGCCGGCGGTCTCGGTCTCCTCCTCGACCCGGATCCCCCAGAGGCGCTTCATCGTCCAGAGGCAGCCGAACGAGGCCGAGAACGTGAACGTTCCGACGGCCGCGAGGCCGAGCAGTTGGATCCAGACCTGATGCAGGGAGCCGGTGTAGAAGAAGCCACCGCGGCCGGTATGGAGCGTCGAGGCGAGCGCCGGCACCGCGAAGAGGCCCGTGGCGATCGTGCCCCAGACTCCGGAGACGCCGTGCACGGCGACGGCGCCGATCGGGTCGTCGATCCCGATCCGCTCGACCGCGAGCACGCCCACCACCGCGATCACGCCGGAGACGAGGCCGATCACGACGGCGGCCCAGGGCGCGACGAACCCACAGGCCGCTGTGACCGCGACCAGCGCCGCGAGAACGCCGTTCAGCATCATCGAGATGTCGGGCTTGCGCAGCACGATCCAGGCGGTGATCGCGCCGCTGACCGCGCCTGCGGCGGCGGCGAGGTTCGTCGTCAGCGCGACGTAGGCGAAGAAGCCGATCTTGTCGCCGGTGATCACGCCGAGCGTTGAGCCCGGGTTGAAGCCGAACCAGCCGAACCAGAGGATGATCGTGCCGAGGACGGCGTACGGGATGTTGTGCCCGGGGATCGCGTTGCCGCGCTTGCCGTCGAACTTGCCGATGCGCGGGCCGAGGAGCAGCGCCCCCGCGAGCGCGGCCAGGGCCCCCTGGTAGTGCACCACCGTCGAGCCGGCGAAGTCCTGCATCCCGAGCCCGAAGAGCCAGCCGCCGCCCCAGACCCAGTGCGAGGTCACGGAGTAGATGAGCGTGAAGAGGGCGCCGAAGACGAAGTAGACCCAGAGCTTCGCGCGCTCGGCCATCGCGCCCCAGACGATCGCGAGCGAGACCCCTGCGAAGACGACCTCGAAGAAGTAGCCGGCCGCTCCCGGGACGGTGGTGAAGAACGAGTACGGCGCGGCGCCAACGGCCAGCAGCGAGTCGACGGAGGGCATGAAGCCGGTCGTCCCGATGAAGCGGTTGCCGTCGCCGAAGGCGATGCCGAAGCCGACTGCCCAATAGACGAGCGAGCAGACGGCGAAGATGAGGACGTTCTTGCCCGCGATATGGGCGGCGTTCTTCATCCGCGTCAGTCCCGCCTCGAGGAAGGCGAAACCGGCCTGCATGAACATCACGAGTATCGCCGCGACGACGACCCAGAGGGTGTTCGCGGCCAGGAGGAGGTCGCCGTTCTTCACGCGGCTTCCTCCGCCTGCTCGAGCGCTAGGCCCGTACGGTTGTGGGTGACGTGCTCGATCCGAGTCGCCCAGACGAGGCCGTCGCCGCAGTCGTTGCCGCTGCGCGCGGCGTCGGCGGCCGTGGCCGCGACCGCGGCGGCGAGCTCGTCGGCGACCACGAACGCCAGCAGCGCCTTCGGGAGGAAGCGCGACTCGAACACGCGCCCCCGGTATTCGTGCGTGATCCCGCGCTGGCGGCCATGGCCGACCGCCTCCACCACCGTTACTCCGACGTGGCCGGTCTGCTCCTCGACTGCGTCGATGACGGTCTCGACGCGCTCGCGCAGCACGACTGCTTCCACCTTGACCATCAGAGCCACGTCCCCGCCGGGCAGGGCCGGGGACTGTCCCCGGCCGTGGCCCCTTCGGACGGTTTGGGGACAAGACGTTGCAGTTTGGGTTCCATCAGCTCACCACCTCGCTTCGTCGTTCCAGCAGGACCACGTTTCTCCAGACACCGTGCAACCGTCCGATTCGCTCCTGTGTGCCGACCCCGCGGAAGCCGAAGCGCCGCAGGAGCCCGAGGCTCCGCTCGTTCTCCGGGAAGACGCCCGTCTGCAGCGTCCAGAAGCCGGCGCGCTCGGAGCTCTCGACGAGCGCGGCCAGAAGCTCCGCGCCAATTCCCTCGCCGCGGGCGTCCTCCCCGACGTACGCGCTCACCTCGGCAATGCCCGCGTAGCACTCGCGCGAGGACACCGGCACGAGCGCGATCCACCCGACCACGCGTCCCTCGCGCTCGGCGGCGAACCGGTGCTCGTCGAGATGCGCCGCGTCCCACTCCTCCCAGGACGGCACCTCGGTCTCGAAGGTCGCGTTTCCCGTCGCGATCCCCTCGCCGAAGATCCGCGAGACCTCCGGCCAATCCTCCGGCCGGAGGTCTCGCACTTTCACCGCGGTTGCGATCAACGGCTAGCAGTCGTAGTAGAGGGCGAACTCGGCCGGGTGCGGCCTGAGCCGCACGACGTCCACTTCGTTCTCGCGCTTGTAGGTGATCCAGGTGCGGATCAGCTCCTCCGAGAAGACGTCGCCCGCGAGCAGGAACTCGTGGTCGGCCTCGAGCGCGTCGAGCGCCTCGGCCAGCGAGCCCGGCACCTGCGGCACCATGGCGTCCGCCCTGTCTTCGTCGAAGAGGTCGTAGTCAGCGGGCGCGCCCGCATCGAGCCCCTTCTGGATCCCGTCGAGTCCCGCCATCAGCATCGCCGCGAACGCGAGGTACGGGTTCGCGGCCGCGTCCGGGCAGCGGAACTCGATCCGCTTGGCCTTCAGCGACTCTGAGTACATCGGGATCCGGATGCAGGCCGAGCGGTTGCGCTGCGAGTAGACGAGATTGACCGGGGCCTCGTATCCGGGCACCAGCCGCCGGTACGAGTTCGTCGTCGGAGCGCAGAAGGCGAGCAGAGCCGGTGCGTGGGCCAGCAGCCCGCCGACGTAGGAGCGCGCCAGCTGCGAGAGCCCCGCGTAGCCGGACTTGTCGGCCATCAGCGGCGTCCCCTCCTTCCAGAGGGACTGGTGGCAGTGCATGCCCGAGCCGTTGTCGCCGAAGAGCGGCTTCGGCATGAAGGTGACGGTCTTGCCCGCGGCCCGGGCCACGTTCTTGACCACGTACTTGTAGGTCATCACCTGATCGCCCATCCGCGTGAGCGGCTGGTAGCGCAGGTCGATCTCGCACTGACCTCCCGAGGCGACCTCGTGGTGGTGGAACTCGCACGGGATCCCGAGCCGCTCGAGGGTCAGCACCATCGCCGTGCGCAGGTCGTGCAGCGTGTCGTGCGGGGCGGGCGGGAAGTAGCCCTCCTTCGGGCGCACCGTGTAGCCGAGCCCCTGCTCGCCGGAGTTCCAGTGGCCCTCGGCCGAGTCGATCGCGTAGTGCGAGCGGTGGTCGGCGAGCTCGTACGAGACCGAGTCGAGAACGAAGAACTCGCACTCCGGCCCGATGTAGGCCGTGTCTGCGATGCCCGTCTCGTTGAGGTACTCCTCGGCGCGGCGGGCGATCCGGCGCGGGTCCTTGCCGTAGCCCTTGCGCGTCAGCGGGTCGGCGATCTCGCAGATCAGCGAGAGCGTCGGCGCCTCGGTGAACGGGTCGAGCACGGCGCTGGCGGCGTCGGGCATCAGCAGCATGTCCGACTCCGCGATTCCCTGCCAGCCTCGGATCGAGGAGCCGTCGAACCCGAGGCCCTCGTCGAAGGCCGACTCATCGAAGGCCGTGATCGGCAGCGTCACGTGCTGCCAGGTTCCGAGCAGATCGCAGAACTTCAGGTCGACCATCTGCGCCTGCGTCTGGCCGGCCCACTCGAGCGCTTCCCTCGGCGCCGGCTTCTCCGTCGAGCCGTTCGCCAGGTACTGCTTCGTCTCTTCCGCCGCCATGCTTCTCCTTTCGGACCAAAGAAAAAGGGCCCAGAACTCCTGCGAGTCCTGAGGCCCCAATGCCTCGGCGTTCGCCCCGTCTTCGCGGCGGACGCTGAGCGCACCCTAGTAAAGGAAGCGGACGGCGTCCAGGGTTGCCATCCGCCGGAGGCGCAGGTACCCTCGACGGGCGATGTTGCTCCTCGCCTGACACCGGTCCCCCGCGCGCGCCGCCCTCTCGGCAGGCGCGCCCTGTCCGTGTCCCTGCGAGTCGGAGCAGCACATGAAAGCCCTCGAAGTTCACAATCTGCACAAGGAGTTCGTCCGCCGCGAGGGGCGTTCGCGTAAGCGCGTGCCCGCGCTCGACGGGGTCAGCTTCGTCGTCGAGCGCGGCGAGTGCGTGGCGATCCTCGGCCCGAACGGGTCGGGGAAGTCGACGCTCGTCCGCCTGCTCTCGACCCTGCTCTTGCCGGACGGCGGCAGCGCGAGCGTGTTCGGCCACGACGCCGTGCGCGAGACTCGCGCGGTCCGGAAGCTCATCAACCGCGTCTCGGTCGAGGCCTCGTTCTTCAAGAAGATGTCCGCGGTCGAGAACCTGAGCTATGCGGCTCGCTTCTACGGTCTGCGGGCTTCGCAGACCCGAGAGCAGATCCCGGAGATCCTGAGCCGGGTCGGGTTCCCGGAGGACCGGCGCGCCGAGCCGATGGAGAACCTCTCGCGCGGCATGCAGCAGAAGGTCGCGCTGGCCCGCGCGCTGCTGACCTCGCCGATCCTGCTGCTGCTCGACGAGCCGACCACCGGGCTCGACCCGCGCTCCAAGCAGGAGGTGCAGGAGTTCATCCGCGAGGTGCGCTTCGAGCACGACGCGACGGTGCTCCTCTGCACGCACGATCTCGTCGAGGCCGAGGGCCTGGCCGACCGCATCGGAATCCTCGACGGCGGCTCGCTGCTCTGCCTCGAGCCGGCTGCGGAGCTGAAGACGCGCTACGGCGCCGAGACGCTGGAAGAGGCGTTCTTTTCCGCCAGCGGCCACAGCTTCGAGAACGGCGGGGCGTCGTGAGAGCGATGAGCCTCGCCCTGCGGCACGAGCTCGTCGGGCTCGGTGGGGTGATCGAGCGCAACATCTACCTCGTCAAGCGCTACATCTGGTGGGACATCGCGTTCTTCCTCTGGACGGTCGCGAACACGCTCACGATCGTCTTCATCGCCAAGGGCATCCCGGCGGTGGGAGGGAAGGTCGACGTCCAGCGCCTGACGACGATCCTGCTCGTCGGCGCCGTGATCTGGGCCTACCTCGGGATCATCTTCGAGATCCTCACGGAGACGGTCGCGTGGGAGCGCTGGGAGGGAACGATCGAGTACACCTTCATGGCGCCGCTCGCGCGGCCCGTGCACCTGCTCGGAATGGGTCTCTTCGCGATCGTCTACGGCGTCGTGCGGGCGGTGCTGCTCTTCGGCGTCGTCGCGGCATTCTTCGGCCTGCACCTGCCGAAGGCCGACTACGGCGCGGCGCTCGTGCTGCTCGTCGTCGCCTCGATCTCGTTCATCGGGATCGGGATGATGACCGCGGTTTTGCCGCTGATCTCGCCGGAGAAGGGCACCCAGCTCGGCTTCGTCGCGCAGGGACTGCTGCTCGTGGTCTCGGGCGTCTACTACCCGGTGTCGGTGCTGCCGACGTGGATGGAGTGGCTCGCCAAGATTTCGCCGGCGACCTATGCGCTGCGCGGCTGCCGCGAGGCGATCCTCGAGGGAGCCGGCGTGACCTCGCTCTGGGCGGAGATCTGGCCGCTGCTCGTGATCGGCGCGGTCTCGGTGCCGCTCGGGCTCTGGGTCTTCCGCACCGGCGAGCGCTATGCCAAGAAGCACGGAAAGCTGAAGCGGTCGGGATGATCGTCGTCCGCCCGGCCGAGACCGACGCCGACCTCGAGGCCTGGATTCAGGTTCGCCGCGTGGTGGTCCCGGACGAGTCGGCCGGCACGGTCGAGCAGCAGCGCGGTCGCGAATCCGACGAGAGGCTCCTGCTGCTGGCCGAGCTCGACGGCGAGCTTGCCGGAAGCGGTCTCGCCGATCGCTCCTACCTGGCCGGCCGGTGCGGCGTCGCGCCACGCGTGCTCCCCGGGTTCACGCGTCGCGGCGTCGGCACTGCAGTCCTGCGGGAGCTGGCGGCGCACGCCGAGCGCTTCGGTGTGCCTGAGGCCAGCGCGCTCGTCGTCGACGACGGCTCCCAAGCGTTTGCGGAGCGCTTCGGCTTCCGTGAAACCGACCGGCAGGTGGAGCAGGTGAAGGTGCTCGGTGACGAGCAACCGGCTGAGCTTCCCCCAGGGATCGAGGTCGTCACGGTTGCCGAGCGCCCGTCCCTGCTCGAGGAGGCCTATCCGCTCGCCTGCGAGGGGTATGCGGACTTCGTCACTGACGCTCCCGCCAGCGTCTCGCTCGAGGACTGGCTCCGAGAGGAGGCGACGCTGCCCGGCGGCTCGTTCGCTGCGCTCGCCGAGGGTGAGGTGGTCGGCTACAGCGGTCTGATCGCCCACGACAACCCGGGCGTCGCCGAGGACGGGCTGACGGTCGTGCGCCGAGACTGGCGCCGCCGCGGGCTCGCACGCGCGCTCAAGCGTCTCGAGCTCCACTGGGCCGCGCAGAACGGCGTGCGGGAGGTGGTCACCTGGACCCAGCGTGGCAACGAAGGCATGCGGCGTCTCAACGAGCTTCTCGGCTACGAGTACCGCGCGATTTCGCTGACCATGTGCGCTCCGCTCCCCCTCCCGCTAGACTCCGTTCGTTCGTGAGGCGACGGGGCCTCGGGCGCGGGAAGCGTCCGGGGCTTTTGTGTTTTTGAAGGGAGGCCAAGGGTGGCGCAGGTCGAGAGCAAGGCGAGGGCAACGAGCGATCCGCAGGCACGGAAGCACGTTCTGAAGCGGATCCAGGACGAGGGGATCGAGTTCCTGCTCCTCTGGTTCACTGACATCGAGGGACACCTGAAGAGCTTCGCGGTCACGCCGAGCGAGATGGAGGCGGCGCTCGACGACGGGATGGGCTTCGACGGCTCGTCGATCACCGGGTTCAACGCGATCGAGGAGTCCGACATGGTTGCGATCCCGGATCCCGAGACCTTTACGCCGATGCCCTGGAAGGAAGGCGAGACGAAGGTCGCGCGGATGATCTGCGACGTCGTCACCCCCGATGGGCAGCCGTACGAAGGCGACCCGCGCTATGTCCTGCGCCGCGCGCTCGACCGGATGGTCTCGATGGGCTTCGACACCTTCAACGTCGGTCCCGAGCTCGAGTACTTCCTCTTCAAGGACGATCGCGGTACCGAGACCCTCGACGAGGGCGGGTACTTCGCCATGACGACGATGGACGCGGCGAGCGAACTGCGCCAGGAGACCGTGCGCGCGCTCGAGAGCGTCGGCATCCCGATCGAGTACGTCCACCACGAGGTCGGGCCCTCCCAGCACGAGATCGACATGCGCTTCGCGCCGGCGCTGACCATGGCCGACCACACCGTCACCTACCGTCTGATCGTCAAGGAGATCGCGAAGAAGGCGGGCTTCCACGCGACCTTCATGCCGAAGCCGATCTTCGGCGAGAACGGCTCGGGGATGCACACGCACCAGTCGCTCTTCACCGACGGGCGCAACGCGTTCTTCGACGGCGACGACGAGTGGCACCTCTCCGACGTCGGCAAGGCGTTCATCGCCGGGCAGCTGCGCCATGCGCGGGAGATCTCCGCGGTCTTCGCGCAGTGGGTCAACTCGTACAAGCGGCTCGTGCCGGGCTACGAGGCTCCGGTCTACGTGGCCTGGTCGCGCCGGAACCGCTCCGCGCTGATCCGGATTCCGCTCTACAAGCCGGGCTCGGAGCAGGCGACCCGCGCGGAGATCCGCTGCCCGGATCCGGCCTGCAACCCGTACCTCACCTTCGCGACCCTGCTCCACGCGGGTCTCGACGGGATCGAGCACGGCTACGAGCTGCCCGAGCCGATGGAGACCAACCTCTACCACCTCACGCCCGAGCAGCGGCGCGAGCGCGGGATCGTTTCGCTGCCCGAGACGCTGGGCGAGGCGATCGACGAGCTGGCCCAGTCGGACCTGGCCCGCAAGGCGCTCGGGCCGCACATCTTCGACCGCTACGTCGAGCTGAAACGGAAGGAGTGGGACGACTACCGCGTGCAGCTCACCGACTGGGAGCTGGAGCGCTACTTGTCTGTGCTCTAGAAATGAGAGAGAATCGGGGGCGGTTCCGCGAGCCTGCGGCTCAGCGGGACCCAACTGACGGCCGACTGCGAGCTGCCGGGTTTCTCCGCAGCTCGTGGTCGTTAGAGGAAGCTGCGCAGCGACTCGCGCTCGACGCGCAGGCCGATCACGCCGCTCGTCCCGTCGATCAATTCGATCGCTGTCGCGGGCACGAGGCGCCGCCGGCGGGCGAAGAAGCCCTTGCGCACCGAGAGCGCGTCGGGAACGTCGGGCTCGGTTCCGTACATCGGGCACTCGACGCGTCCGACCACCCGTCCCCGCGCATCTGCCACGAGGAAGCCCGAGGTCTGGAGGAGGGCGGCGGCTGGCACCGACATTGCAGCTGACCGTAGCGTCCCCGTGGGACGGAGGCGGTAAAACATTTGTTAAGCAGTGCGGGCGAGCTATCCGGGCTTGGCGGACATCGCCCACTAGGCGACGCCGAGCGCGACGACGTAGATCCCGGCGAGCACCGGTACTGCGACCGCCGCGCGACCGACGCCTTGCCGCCGAACCGAGACCCACGCGAGGATGCCGAGCGCGATCAGCAGGAGCGCGCCCGGCTCGGAGACGGCGAAGCCCACGCCCACCCAGCCGGGCTCATCCTTCGGAAACTCCTTGCTCGCGATCCAGCCCCCGCCGACGCGCATGGCGATCCAGCCGGGGACGACGACGAACAGAAAGGTCTTGAGCGCCACTCGCGCGAGCAGCTCCGCGTGCTCCCTCCGTGTTCTCCCGGCGAAGCCGGCGATCGCGACCGTGGCGGTCCCGCCGAAGAGGATCATCGCGCCGAGGACGTGCACGAAGAGCGGCAGGTTCCAGCTGTCGGGGCGGACGAGCGCCAGCATCAGGCGCCCGGCTTCCAGATCATCAGCGCGAGCACGGCCACCAGGATCAGCCCGCTGCCGTAGTTGCAGACCAAGGTGAGCGGATCGCGCACGCGGGCTCGCAGCTCGGCGCTCGGCGCATCGCCCTGCGCGACCAGTTCCTCGGCGAACTTGGCGGTGCGCGCGTCGCGGCTCCCGGCGAACCCGCCGATCGCGTTGCCGAGGATCAGGAGCACGATCGCGGCCACGATCCAGCCGTCGCCGTAGCCGTAGCCGACCTCGTTCACGAGCCAGAGCCCGAAGACGAACGCGAGCACGGTGCCGGCGATGATCGCGACGACCGCAATCCGGATCAGCCCGAAGAGCACCAGGATCTCGCTCGGCCGGTCGCGGCGCAGAGCCGCCAGGTTCAGGGCCCCGGCGACGACACCGCCGCCGAGCAGCAGGAACGCCCCGGTGACGTGCAGGAACAGGAGCCAGTCGTACTTGCTCACGGCCGCTAAGCCTAAGGTTCGCGGCGGCTACCTACAATCGGCAGGTGGACGAGACCGCCCGTCACCTGCGCCTGCTGACCGAGACGATTGCCGCGGTCAACTCGACGCTCGACCTCGAGGAGGTGCTCTCGCTCGTCGCGCGCGAGGTGGCCGACGCGCTCGGTGCGGACGCGTGCTTCGTCTACCTCTACGACGAGCAGGCGGACGAGCTCGTGCTGCGCGCGACGCACGGGACGCGGGTCGAGGAGATGACCGGCCGCCCTCGGATGAGGCCGGGTGAGGGGATCACGGGCACGGCGGCGGCGTCGCGGGAGCCGGTGATGATCCCGGCGCAGGCGCATCTCGACGAGCGCTTCAAGTCCTTCCCGAACCTGCTCGAGGACGAGTACGAGTCGATCCTGGCCGTTCCGATCCTGGCGCGCGCCAAGCTGGCGGGTGCGCTGAACGTCCGTACGAAGGATCCGCGGGAGTTCTCGCCGGCCGAGATCGACCTCTTGCTGGCGATCGCTGCGCAGGTTGCGCAGACGATCGAGCACGCGAAGCTCTACGCCCAAGCGCAGCGGCGGGTCGTGGAGCTGGAGGCCTTGGCGCGCATCTCGGAAGCGGTCTCGGAGTCGCTCTACCTCGAGGAGTCGCTCGAGGGAATCGTCGCGGCGACCGTGGACGCGCTCGGCGCGACGGGCGCGGCGCTCGTGCTCGAGGACGGGGAGGTCGTCTGGCCGGACGGGCGCGCCGGAAAGCATGCCCTGCGGGTTCCGTTGCGCTGGAAGGGCCGGCAGGTGGGGGAGCTCGTCTGCGACCGGGACACGCCGTTCACGGGCGACGATCGCGCTCTACTCGGCTCGATCGCGAGTCACGCAGCGGTCGCGCTCGAGCACGGGCGGGCAGTGCTGCGCGGGGTGCTCGCTCAAGAGATCCATCACCGGGTCAAGAACAATCTCCAGACCGTGGCCTCGCTGCTCCGGCTGCAGGCGCGGGCCGACGACGTGGACGCGGGCAAGGCGTTGGACGACTCGGTGAACCGGATCCTCGCGATCGCGGCGGTGCACGAGGTGCTCACGGAGCGGCGTGACGACGATGTCGCGCTGGACGAGCTGCTCGACCGGTTGCGCGCGATGCTGGTGCAGGGGCTCGGGCAGGCGAAGGCGGTCGAGGCGACGCTCGAGCCGGTGCTGCTCGCGGGCAACCGTGCGACGGCGCTGGCGCTTGTCTTCTCGGAGCTGCTCCAGAACGCCCTCGAGCACGGCGGTCAGTCGGTCCGGGTCGAGCTCGGGCGGCGTGACGGCCAGGTCGTGCTGGCGATCGCCGACGACGGCAGCGGCGTGAACGGCGAGCCGGTCTCGGGGACCGGACTCACGATCGTTCGCGCGCTCGTGCGGGACGAGCTCGACGGGACGCTCACGCTGGAATCCGACGGCGGGCTACGGGCGGAGGTGGTCTTCCCGGCCTGAGCGGTGGCGTTGTTGCACTTCCGGCACGCTTGCGTCACCCCTGCGTGCGCTCCTGAGCGGTAGGCTCGATGCCATGGCAGGGGGGCGGGTCGGGACCCGCAACTTCACGCGCGTGAACATCTACCGCTCCTCATGAGCCACTGAAACCGCTCGAGTTCGACCACCCTGAGTCGGCACGAAATGGCCGCAGCCTAGATTCGCTCGAAGACGGCCACACGCCAGATGTGGCCAGAGCGCTCGTGAACCATCGTCCTCAGACCGCGACTCTCGGCCGCGCGAACGACCTGCGCCGGGGGATGCACGAACGCCTCGATTCCGCCGGTCAGCCGGCACCAGAGGTTGGCGGCTCGAAATCCGAGCCGCACCCACCAGATATCGCGCGGAAAGCTGATCGCGAGCAAGCTCCGGGCGTGCCGTGAGGCGGCGCCGACCAGGAGATCCGGGTCGGGGTAGCAGCAGACGACGCGATGCATCACGACGATGTCCGCCGAATCGACCTGCTCCTCCTGCTCCACGAAGTCCCCGTGACGTCGCTCGATCCGGTGTTCGGCGCCTGCTTCGCGGGCGAGGCTGCCCGCCTCCTCGTCGTAGCCGTGTGAGAGCTCGACGATCGTGGCGCGGTTCGCACCGTGCTGCAAGAGCTCGAGGTCGATTGCCCCGACACCGCCACCAACCTCCAGCACCGACGTACCGGCTATCCCTCGAGCGGCCACCTCGTCCACCAGCCGCTGCGCCGTAGCGTCCAGACCCTTGCGCCGGTAGCGGCGGGCATCACGGCGGGCAGTCCGGGCTCCGAAGAACTTCTCGTAACCTCGTGCGCAACAGGTGCTCACGCCTCGGGAGTCTACGATCCCGCGGGATGAGGATCCTGGTCGCCGAGGACGAGACGATCATTCGCCTCGATCTGCGCGAGCTGCTCGAGCGCGCCGGTTTCGAGGTCTGCGCCGAGGCCAAGGACGGTCTCGAGGCGGTCGAGCTCGCTCGAAGTGAGCAGCCCGACCTCGCGGTGCTCGACGTGAAGATGCCGCGGCTCGACGGGATCGAAGCCGCACGCCGCATCCTCGCCGAGCGTCCAATTCCGATCGTGATGCTGACGGCGTACGGGCAGGACGAGCTCGTCTCGCGCGCAATCGAGGCCGGCGTCTTCGGCTACCTCGTCAAGCCCTTCCGCGAGCAGGATCTGCTGCCGGCGATCCGCACGGCCCGCGCTCGTCACAAAGAGCTGAGCGCGCTCCGCGAGCAGGCAGACTCGCTCGCCGAGGCCCTGGCCGCGCGCAAGTCGATCGAACGCGCGAAGGGTCTGCTGATGGAGCGCGAGGGCCTGAGCGAAGAAGATGCGTTCGGCCGCCTGCGCAAGGCGAGCCAGCTCTCGGGCCGACCGATGCGCGTCGTCGCCGAGGCTCTGCTCGCGACGTTCGACGAGCCGAGGCCCTCCTAGCTAGGCCTGAGCCTCCTCGAACAGACGCTCCCAGCGTGAGATGAGCCCCTGCAACTCGTCTCGGGCAGTGCGGTGCGCCGTCAGGATCGCGACGTCGGACCAATCCTCCGAGAGGCGCCGTTCGAGCTCCGCGACCGCTTCCTCTTGCCGCGAGATCTCCCCTTCGAGGCGTTCCAGCTCGGACGGGCGCACCACGCGGGGCCGCTGTGGCTTCGGCTTTTCCTTCGGCGCGCGAACCGGCTCCGACGGAGCGATCGCTGGCTCCGCACGCCGCTGCGCGTAATCCGCCCAGCCGCCTTCGTAGGAGTTGATCGATTTCTCCTCGATCGCCAGCGTCCGCTCGGCGACCGCGTCGAGCAGCGCGCGGTCGTGGGAGACGAGCAGCACGGTTCCCGGGAACGCGTCGAGCGCCGTCTCGAGCGCCTCCCGGCTCTCGAGGTCGAGGTGATTCGTCGGCTCGTCGAGCACGAGGAAGTTCGCCCCCGAGGCGACGACGAGCGCAAGCGCGAGGCGCCGCCGCTCGCCGCCGGAGAGCGCGGTGACAGGCTTCTCGTGCGCCTCCCAGCCGGAGAAGAGGAAGCGGCCTAGGAGCGTCTGGGCCTGCGGCCGGGGCAGCCCGGTCGCGCGCTGGGCGCAGTCGAGAACGCTCCCGCGCTCGTCGAGCTCGACCTCGTGCTGCGAGAAGTACGCCGGAACGACGCCGTGACCGAGCCGGACCGAGCCCTCACGCGGCTCGCGCGCGCTGAGGATCGTCTCGAGCAGCGTCGTCTTGCCAGAGCCGTTCGGGCCCACGACCCCGACGTGCTCGCTGCGCTCGACCGCGAAGGTCGTATCTGTCAGGAGCTCCTTGTCGCCTGCGCTCACGCCGAGCTTGGTCGCCTCGACCACCGTCCGGCCGCTTCGGGCGGGCTTGAGGAACTCGAAGCCGAGCGACCGGCTGCGGCGGGTCAGGAGCTCGAGCTCGCCCGCCGCGCCCGCACGCTCCTTCTTCAGTCGCTGGATCTGCGACAGCTTCGCCTGGGCCTGCTTCGCCTTGCTTTTCTTGTACCGGAACCGCTCCACGAAGCGCTCCAGGCGAGCGATGTCGACCCCGACCCGCTGAGCGGTCTTCGCGGCGGCAGCCGCCCGCGACGCCTTCTCGAGCCGCCAGGTGTGCCACTCCCCGGGGAAGAACAGCGCACGGCCCGCTTCGAGCTCGAGCACGCCCGTCGTGACGGCTTCGAGGAACCAGCGGTCGTGGGCGACGAGGATCACCGCCGCATCGAGGGACTGGAGCTCCTGCTCGAGCCATTCGAGGTTCTCGACGTCGAGGTGGTTCGTCGGCTCGTCCAGGAGCAGCAGGTCGGGATCCCCGGCTAGTGCCCGGGCAAGCGAGGCGCGGGTCAGCTCTCCGCCGGAAAACGTCTCGAGTGGCCGGTCGAGGTCACGCTCCACGAACCCGAGGCCCCGCAGAGCGGCGGCCGCGCGCTCGCGCCAGGTGTAGCCGCCCGCGTGCTCGAGGCGCGCCTGGGCTTCCGAGTAGCGGCGCAGCGTTGCCGGGCCGTGGTCGCCGGAGGCCATGGCCTGCTCCAGCGCGCTTAGCTCCTCCTCCGTCGCGATCAGGTCGCGCGCGTCGCTGAGCGCGTACTCGCGCAGGCTCATCCCGCTCTGGATCGGAGGCCGCTGGTCGTGTAGCGCGATGCGCGTCCCTTTTGCGAACGCGAGCTCGCCGCCGTGCCGCTCGCTCTCGCCGATGAGCATCCGCAGCAACGTCGTCTTGCCGGCGCCGTTTGGGCCGGAGAGCGCGAGCCGGTCGCGCCGCTCGACCGAGAACGAGACGCCCTCGAAGAGCAGCGAGCCCGCTATCTCCTTGTGGAGGTTGGATGCGGTGACCACGGCCATCGGCCGAAGCCTAGTCGCCGGTGTTCGGCTCTCTCCTAGCGCGCGCCGACGGCGGTGCCCACGAGCGCGCGGGCTGCCTCGACGATGTGGTCGGCGTCGATTCCCGCCGCGGCGAGCAGTTCCGCCGGCTTGCCGGAGCCGGGCAGGTCGCGCACCGCCAGCCGAACCACGCGCCCAGGCGCCTCGCCGTCGGAGAGCGCTTCGAGCACGGCGTCCCCGATTCCGCCTTCGGACCAGTGATCCTCGACGGTCAGCACGCGCCCTCCCGTCGCCTCCGCGGCGGCTCGCAGCGTCTCGCCGTCGACCGGCTTGACGGAGTAGAGGTCGATCACGCGCGCCGAGATGCCCTCGCTCTCCAGCTGCTCGGCCGCCTTCAGGGACTCGTGCAGCGTGATCCCCGCGCCGACGATTGCGATGTCGTCGCCCTCGCGTAGGACGCGCGCCCCGCCGATCGGGAACTCCTCATCCGCGCCGTAGAGCACCGGCGTCGCCGCCCTGGTTGTGCGCAGGAAGACGATCCCTTTGCGGTCGGCCATCTCCGCCACGAGCTTCGCCGTCTGGTTGGCGTCGCAGGGGTAGAGCACCGTCGAGTCGTGGACGGCCCGCATCATGGCGAGATCCTCGAGCGCCATCTGCGACGGGCCGTCCTCGCCGATCGAGACACCGGCATGCGAGCCGCAGAGCCGGATGTTGGCCTGGCTGATCGCCGCCATCCGGATGAAGTCGTAGGCGCGGCTGAAGAACGCGGCGAAGGTGGACGCGAAGGGCACCCACTCGCGCACCTGCAGGCCGACCGCCGCCGCGACCAGCTGCTGCTCCGCGATGAACATCTCGAAGTAGCGCTCCGGGTGGGCCTTCGCGAACAGCTCGGCGTAGGTCGAGTTGCTGACCTCGCCGTCGAGCACGACGACCTTGCCGTTGCCGGCGCCGAGGGCGACGAGCGCCTCGCCGTACGCGAGCCGGGTCGCCACCTCCTCGCCGAGCTCCCAGGTGGGCAGCTCGAGCGCGCCCGAGTCGAACGAGTGGGGCTCACCGTCGAATTCCGGCTTCGCCACGTCCACCGCGATGTTGCGAATACCGCCGAGCTCCTCGATTGCCTTGTCGGGGTCGTCGAGCGCCTTGCCATGCCAGTTCGGCTCGTTCTCGACCTCCTTGACGCCCTTGCCCTTGATCGTCTTCGCGACGATCACGGTGGGGACGCCTTGCGTGGAGATCGCCTCGGCGTACGCCTTGTCCACGGCCTCGACGTCGTGCCCGTCGACCTCGATCGCCTGCCAGCCGAAGGCGCGGGCTCGATCCGCATACGAGTCGAGGTCCCAGCCGTGCATCGTCTCGCCGCGCTGCCCGAGCCGGTTGACGTCGATGATCGCCGTCAGGTTGTCGAGCTTGTAGTAGGCCGCATGTTCGAAGGCCTCCCACATCGAGCCCTCGGCCATCTCGCTGTCGCCGCAGAGCGCCCACACACGGTACGGGAGCCGGTCGAGCTTCCTTCCGGCGAGCGCGATGCCGACGCAGAACGGCAGGCCCTGGCCGAGCGACCCGGTGGCGACGTCGACCCACGGGATCTCTGGCGTCGGGTGCCCCTGAAGCCGGCTGCCGAAGGTCCGGAACGTGAGGAGCTCCTCGTCGCTGACGGCGCCAGCCGCCTTGTACATCGAGTAGAGCAGGGGAGACGCATGTCCCTTGGAGAAGACGAGGTGGTCGTTCCGGGGGTCGTCCGGCGCGCCGAAGTCGTAGTGGAGGTACTTCGCAAGGAGCACGGCCATCAGGTCGGCCGCGGACATCGAAGAGGTGGGGTGGCCCGACTTGGGTACAGCGCTGCTGCGGATGGAATCAACGCGCAGCTGCTGTCCCAGTTCCCGCCAGAGCTCGGTCTCGTTCATGCGGCCGGACCTCCTTGGACGACGACTCCCGGGTAACGTAACGGTCCTGATGAAAGTCGCGGCCGCCTTCGACCATCGCGGCGTCAAGCTTCGCGAGCGGCTGCTGGCGGAAGTGGCTGCGCTCGGGCATGAGACGGTCGATCTGGGCACGGACAAGCCTGCGCCGCGGGTGGACTATCCGGACAAGGCGCGCGAGGTCGGCGAGGCGATTCGCAGCGGTGACGCCGAGCGGGCCGTGCTGGTCTGCGGGTCGGGGGTCGGCGCTTCCGTCGCTGCGAACAAGCTTGCCGGGATCCGCGCCGCGATCTGCCACGACACCTACTCCGCGCACCAGGGCGTCGAGCACGACGACATGAACGTGCTCTGCCTGGGCTCGGAGGTGGTAGGGCCCGAGATGGCCGCCGAGCTCATCCGAGTTTTCCTCACGGCCCGCTTCGAGGGCGGGAAGCGGTACGTGCGCCGGCTTGAAAAGATCGAAGAGATGGAAAGGGAGACAACGTATGGCTAAATCTCGCTTGCACGAGCTGTCCGAGCTCGGCCAGAGCGTCTGGATCGACTACCTCTCACGGAAGCTCATCCAAGGCGGGGAGCTCACGCGGATGATGGAGGAGGACGCCGTCGTCGGCGTCACCTCGAACCCGACGATCTTCCAGAAGGCGATCGCCGAGGGCGACGCCTACGACGAGCAGCTGCGTGAGGTGCTGACCGAGGAGGACGACCCGAAGGAGGTCTTCCTGAGGCTTGCGATCAAGGACGTCCAGGACGCGTGCGACCTGCTCCGCCCGGTCTGGGACGGGGGCGCCGGCCAGGACGGCTACGTCTCGATCGAGGTCGATCCGAACCTCGCCTACGACACCGAGGGCACGATCGCCGAAGCGCAGAGGCTGCACGAGCTCGTCGACCGGGCGAACTGCTTCGTGAAGATTCCGGCGACCGGGCCCGGACTGCCGGCGATCGAGGAGATGCTCGCCCGCGGGCGCAGCATCAACGTGACGCTGATCTTCTCGCTCCAGCGCTACGCGGAGGTCGTCGAGGCCTTCCAGCGCGGGCTCGAGCGGCTCGTCGAGAACGGCGGCGATCCCGGTCCCGTCGCGTCGGTCGCGAGCTTCTTCGTCTCGCGCGTGGACACCGAGGCCGACAAGCGGCTCGAGGAGCTGGGCGCGCCGGACGAGCTGAAG
Organism: Gaiellales bacterium; assembly: GCA_038236705.1. GTDB lineage: Bacteria > Actinomycetota > Thermoleophilia > Gaiellales > Gaiellaceae > AC-32. The sequence continues at coordinate 11,157 of JBBRZN010000011.1, read as the reverse complement.
GGCAAGCTGGCGATCGCCAACGCGAAGCTCGCCTACGAGCGCTACAAGGAGCTTCACTCGGGCGAGCGGTGGGAGGCGCTAGCCGCCAAGGGCGCGCGCACGCAGCGCTGCCTCTGGGCGTCGACCTCGACGAAGAACCCGGCGTACCGCGACGTGATGTACGTCGAGGAGCTGATCGGCCCGAAGACCGTGGACACGATGCCGGAGGAGACGATCCGCGCCTTCCAGGATCACGGCGAGGTTGCGCTGACCCTGGAGCGCGACATCGGTGAGGCGCGCCGCGTCTTCGAGCGGATAGCGGAGGCCGGCGTGGACTACGACGACGTGGTCGCGGTGCTCGAAAAGGAGGGCGTGGACAAGTTCTCCGACTCCTTCAAGGAGCTGCTCGAAGGAGTGCGGGCCAAGCGCGGCGAGCTGGTCTCGGCCTGAACGCCACCGCCTCGGATCTGTACTCGGAGGTCGCCGGCGACGGCCCGGCGGTGGTCCTCATCCACGCGGGGATCTGCGACAGCCGGATGTGGGACGCCCAGTGGGAGACGTTCCGGCCCTCACATCGTGTGCTGCGGTACGACATGCGCGGGTTCGGACGCTCCCCGGTCGGGCCGGGCAGCTACTCGAACGCCGGCGATCTGATCGACGTTCTCGAGCAGCAGGGCGTGGCGAAGGCCTCCCTCGTCGGCGTCTCGATGGGGGGCCGTGTAGCGCTCGAGGTCGCGATTGCCCGCCCGGAGCTGGTCGACGCTCTCGTGCTCGTTGGCGCCGGTTTCCCCGGCCACGATTGGTCGGCGGAGATGAACGCGGCGGACGAAGCGGAGATGGCGGCCCTAAAGCGGGGTGATCTGGATGCTGCGGTCGAGGTGACCCTGCGCACCTGGGTCGACGGTCCCCGGCGGCGCCCCGAGGACGTCGACCCTGACGTGCGCGCGCAGGTTGCCGAGATGCAGAAGCGGGCCTACGAGCTCCAGCTCCCGGTCTGGGAGACGGCCGAGGAAGAGCCGCTCGTGAGCGACCTGTCGGAGCGGATCGGCGAGGTTGGCGCTCCGACGCTCGTCCTGGTGGGCGAGGAGGACGTGTCGGACATGCACGAGAGCGCGGATCGGCTGGAGCGCGAGATCCCGAACGCCCAACAAGCGTCGATTGCGGATACGGCGCACGTGCCGAGTCTCGAGCGCCCGCGCGAGTTCGATGCGCTCGTGCTCCCGTTCCTCCAGTCGGTGCAGTGACCGCCGTCGCTCCAGCCGAGGTGGTGGAGCGCATCTGGGCTCGCGACACCACGCTCTGGACCGGGCACGACGAGGCGAAGTGGCTCGGCTGGCTCGACGAGCCGATGCGCATGCGCAGCCGTCTCGGCGACCTGCTCCGGTTCGTCGAGGATCTGGCCGCCCCGGGGATCATCGACACCTTCGTTCTGCTCGGGATGGGCGGGTCGAGCCTTGCGCCGGAGGTGTTCAGGCGCACGTTCGAGTCCGACAGCTTTCAGGTGCTTGACACGACGCACCCGGCAGCGCTGCGCCACGCCACGGAGACGCTCGACTTCGATGCGACGCTCTTCGTCGCCGCCTCCAAGTCCGGCACGACGCTCGAGACGCGCTGCCACCTCGACTACTTCTGGGACAAGGCCGGCAAGCGCGGCGAGTTCTTCGCGGCGATCACCGACCCCGGCTCGGAGCTCGCGACGCTGGCTCGCGAGCGGGACTTCGTCGGGGTCTTCGACGGTGAGCCGACGATCGGCGGCCGCTACTCGGCGTTGTCGGTCTTCGGCCTGGTTCCCGCCGCGCTGATGGGCGTCGACCTGGAGCGCTTCCTGGAGCGGGTGGAGGAGATGGTCGAGGCCTGCCACTCGAAGGAGGGGAACCCCGGTCTCGAGCTTGGACTCGAGCTCGGCCACGGCTGGCAGGACGGGCGGGACAAGGTGACGATCAACCCGAACACCGGCGGATTCGGTTTCTGGGCAGAGCAGTTGCTGGCCGAGTCGACCGGCAAGGAGGGCAAGGGCCTGATCCCCGCGCCGGGGGAGCCGTCCGACGGCCCCGACCGGCAGGCGCCCGAGGTTCGACTGCCCGCGCCCTACGAGCTCGGGCAGGAGTTCTACCGCTGGGAGTTCGCGACCGCGGTGGCGGGCTCGATCCTCGGGATCAACCCCTTCGACCAGCCCGACGTGCAGGCGGCCAAGGACAAGACCGGCGAGGTCCTGGCCGCGGGCCGCGATCCCGACGTGGAGCCGCGCGGCTCGCTGGACGAGCTCTTCGCGCAGGCGCGGCCGGGCGACTACGTCGCGATCCAGGCCGTCATCGACCCCGCACGCGAGGCGGAGCTCGAGCCGCTGATCGAGCGTGCGCGCGCAGAAACGGGCTGCGTGGTCACCAACAACCTCGGCCCGCGCTACCTCCACTCGACCGGTCAGCTCCACAAAGGCGGGCCGAACACCGGCCTCTTCGTCCAGGTGGTGGATGATCCCGGCAAGGAGGTGTCGATCCCCGGCCGAAAGTTCGGTTTCCGGCGGTTGATCCAGGCGCAGGCCGCCGGTGATCTCGCCTCGCTCGAGGAGCGGGGACGGCGAATCGTGCGCGTGGGATTGGAGGACCTCTAGTGCAACTCGGAATGGTCGGTCTCGGACGGATGGGCTCGGGGATGACCGGGCGGCTGCAACAGGACGGGCACGACGTCAAGACGTACGACCCGAAGGTCGAGTCGACCGCGGGGTCGCTCGAGGCGCTGGGCTCTCAGCTGGACGCCCCCCGCGCGGTGTGGCTGATGATCCCCGCGGGAAAGATCACCGAGGACGCGTTCCAGGAGCTGCTCGGGATCCTCGAGCCCGGCGATACGATCGTGGACGGAGGCAACTCGAACTTCCGCGACTCCCAGCGGCGGCACGCGGAAGCGGCGGAGCGCAACCTGCATTTCGTCGACTCCGGTGTCTCGGGCGGCATCTGGGGCATCAAGGTCGGCTTCTGCCTGATGGTCGGCGGCGACGACGAGCCGGTGCAGCGGCTGGAGCCGATCTTCCGTAGCCTCGCGCCGCAGGACGGCTACTCGCACGTCGGCCCCTCCGGCGCGGGGCACTTCGTGAAGATGGTGCACAACGGGATCGAGTACGGCTTGATGCAGGCCTACGGCGAGGGCTTCGAGGTCATGCACACCTCAGAGTTCGACCTCGACCTCCACGAGATCGCGGGTATCTGGCGCCATGGCTCGGTCGTGCGCAGCTGGCTGCTGGAGCTTCTCCACACAGCGTTCGAGCAGGACGGCAAGGACCTCGAGAAGATCGAGGGCTACGTCGAGGACTCGGGCGAAGGGCGCTGGACGATCTTCGAGGCGATCAACGAGAGCGTGCCGGCTCCGGCGATCAGCGCCGCCCTCTATGCGCGCTTCGCCTCCCGTCAGGACGAGTCGTTCGCCGCCAAGGTCGCCGCCGCTCTGCGCAACCAGTTCGGCGGCCACGCGGTCAAGCCGGCGGAGAGACAGTAAGTGATGGCGGTCGCCGCCGAAAACCCGCTGCTCGAGGGCCTCTCGCTGCGGCGAACGCCTGATCCCTGCGCGTTCGTGATCTTCGGCGCCTCCGGCGACCTGACCCGCCGCAAGCTCTTCCCCGCGCTCTACTCGCTCGCACTGCGCCGCCTGCTGCCCGAGCGCTTCGCGGTGCTCGGCGTCGCACGCACCGAGGAGACCGACGCCGAGTTCCGCGAGCGCATGAAGCAGGCCGTCCAGGAGTTCGGCCGCGACGAGTTCAACGAGGAGGTCTGGGACTGGTTCGCTGAGGGAATGCGCTACGTCGCGACCGACTTCGCCGACGAGGCCGGCGAGAACCGCGTCGTCGAGGCGCTGAACGAGCTCGACGCGAGGCGTGGCACCGCCGGCAACCGCGTCTACTACCTGGCCGTCCCACCCGCTGCGCTCCAGGTGCTGATTCGCTCGCTTGGCAAGCGCCGCTCGACCGAGGGCTGGACACGGGTAGTCGTCGAGAAGCCGTTCGGCTGGGACCTCGGCTCCGCCCAGAAGCTGAACGCGCAGCTGCTGCGGCACTTCGACGAGACCGAGGTCTTCCGGATCGACCACTACCTCGGCAAGGAGACGGTGCAGAACCTGCTGGCGCTGCGTTTCGCGAACGGAATCTTCGAGCCGATCTGGAACCGCCAGTTCGTCGATCACATCCAGATCACCGTGGCCGAGACGATCGGCATCGAGGGGCGCGCCGCGTTTTACGAGCAGGCCGGCGCGATCCGCGACGTCTTCCAGAACCACATGCTCCAGCTCGTCGCGCTGACCGCGATGGAGCCGCCGATCGACTTCACTGCCGATTCGGTCCGGAACGAGAAGGTGAAGGTGCTCCGCGCGCTACACACCCCAGGCCCCAAGCACGTCGTCCGCGGCCAGTACGGACGCGGGTACATCGAGGGCGAGCAGGTGCCGGGCTACCGCGAGGAGGAAGGCGTCGATCCGAGATCGTTGACGGAGACGTACGTGGCCGCGAAGCTGTACGTCGACAACTGGCGCTGGGCCGACACGCCGTTCTACGTTCGCGTGGGCAAGCGGCTCGCGCGACGCGAGACGACGATCGCGATCGAGTTCAAGCGCGCGCCGCACCCGCCCTTCGAGGAGACCGACTCGGAAAGCCTGCGCCCGAACGTGCTCGTCGTCCACATCCAGCCCGACGAGGGCGTCTCGCTCGAGTTCGCGGCGAAGGTTCCCGGCCAGGGGATGACGCTGCGCACGGTTCACATGGACTTCCTCTACGGCGGCACGTTCCGCACGGGGATCCCCGAAGCCTACGAGCGGCTGATCCTCGACTGCCTGCTCGGCGACGCGACCCTCTTCACGCGCGCCGACGAGGTCGAGGAGCAGTGGTCGCTCGTGGACTCGATCACCGCGCTCTGGAAGCGCGACCGACTCTCGTTCCCGAACTACGCGGCAGGAACCTGGGGGCCGACGGCCGCGAGCGAGCTCGTGCGCCGGGACGGACGCGAATGGCGACAGCGCTGAGCTCGATCAGCGAAATCGAGCGCGAGCTCGCCGAGCGGCGCTTCGACCACGACTCGGGCCAGCCGTACCAGCGGACGAGCGTGATGACGCACATTGCGTGGGTGCCCGAGGCGTGGGTCGAAGCCGCGGAGGACGTGCTCGCAGGCCTCGCGGAGCGGCACCCGTCCCGGACGATCGTGCTCGTGCCGGATCCGGACGCGGCCGACGGCATCGAGGCGAGTGTCGAGATCGACAGCTTCGCGGCGGGCGAGGGCCGGCAGGTCTGCACGGAGACGATCCGGCTGCGGCTCGGCGGCAAGCGCGCGCAGGTGCCCGCGAGCGTCGTCCAGCCGCTGCTGCTGCCGGACATCCCGGTCTTCCTCCGCTGGCGCGGCCTGCCCCCGTTCGGTGAGCAACACTTCGAAGGGCTCGTGGACGTGGTCGACCGGATGATCGTCGACAGCACCGAGTGGCCCGACCTGCCCGCGCCCTACGCGCAGCTGGCCGAGGTCTTCGACCGCGTGATGGTCTCCGACATCGCCTGGGCGCGGACAAGCCGCTGGCGGCCCCAGCTCGCGTCGCTCTGGCCGGGGATCGCGACGGTCAAGCGCATCAAGGTCACCGGCACCGAGGCGCAGGCCTATCTGCTCGCCGGCTGGCTGCGCTCGCGACTCGATCGCGAAATTGCGCTCGAGCACGAGCCGTCCGACCGGCTGGTCAGCGTCGAGGTGGATGGCGAGCCGGCTCCCTTCCCGCCGGGCGATCCGCCCGATCCCTCCGACCTCCTCAGCGACGAGCTCGACCGCTTCACCCGCGAGCGGGTCTACGAGGACGCGGTCCGCTCGGCAACGTGATGTGACGCCGCGGGCCGGCTGCGGCGTATAGGTCTCGTGAAGGCGAAGGCGAGTGCAGAGGGCTTCGCCGAGGCGGCGAAGCGCCATCTCGACGACGTGCATGCCTTCCTCGTGTACCTGACGGGAGATCGAGCCGTGGCCGAAGACCTGACAGCAGAGACGTTCGCCCGGGCGCTTGAGCGCTGGCACCGCTACGACCCGCGCCGCGCCGGGGCACGCACCTGGCTCTGTCAGCTTGCCCGCTCGACGGCGCTTGATCATTTTCGGGCCGAGGACCGGCGCCGCAGGCGCGAGGGCCGCTACGCGGTGGCCGAGTTGCGCGAGAGCGCGGAGCCGGTGTTCGGCGAGGGGCTGTCGCCGGCGCTGGAGCGCGGTCTCGCACAGCTGTCCGCGGCCGAGCGCGAGGTGGTCGCGCTGCGGATCGTGCTCGAGCTGGACGGCGAGGGAGCGGCCCGGGTGCTCGGGATCAGCACGACCGCGTGCTCGACCCGCCTCAGCCGAGCCCTGGCGAAGTTGGAGAAGGAGGTGAGCGCCGGTGTCGCCGCTTGAGCTCGTGGACGGACGCTTTGACAAGCTCGCTACAGAACTGAGGGCGTCTCGCCCAGCCGCTCCCGACGGGTTGCGGAACCGCGTCGAGGAGCTGGGGCGCGTCGAGCCCGAGCCGCGGCGAGAATGGGGCTTCCGGCTCCCGCCGAGGCGGGTCGCTTTCGCGCTGGTCGCCATGGCGATCCTCGGCTCCTTCATCGCGGCCGGAGTCACCGGGGTCAACGGCTCGGAGCCGCACCGGGACGCCGCCGGTGGCCCGGTGGCCGGCAAGACGCAGGCCCCCGAAAGCGCTCAAGGTCTTGCAAAGAAGCCCGCCGGCGTGCCATACCAGCGCAGGCTGGACAAGGACAGCCTCGCTCCGCAGACGGCCCGGCTCCAGCGGTACGACGCAACGCTGCGTCTGCGGGTGAAGGACGTCGATGCGCTCTCGAACGCGACCAAACGGGCGATGAATCTGACCCGCGCTCTCGGTGGCTACGTCGCCTCCGTTGAGTACTCGACCCGCAGCGGGCGGCGAGGCGGCGCCACGCTCGTGCTGCGCGTGCCGATCGTGAACGTCCAGACCGCGCTCGCGGAACTCACTTCACTCGGGACAATCTTGCGCCAGCAGACCGCGATCCTCGACGTGACGCGTCGGGCCGAGCGAGAGTCACGCCAGCTCGACAAGCTCGAGGCCGAGCTCGCGCAGATCGAGGCCGAGCTCGCGGCTGGCTCCGTCCCCACCGAGCGCCGCCTGCAGCTCGAGCGTCAGGCCGTGGCCGACCGGCTCGCGCTCAAGACTCTGAAGGCCAAGCGGGCGAGGCTCGTGCGTAGCGCGCGCCTGGCGCGGATCGTACTCACGCTGACGACGCCGGCGGAGCAAGGCGCCGCGTCGCCCGGCCGGTTCAACAACACCCTCGACGACGCAGGGGCGGTGCTTACGCGGGAGCTCGAGATCCTGCTCTACGCCCTGGTGGTACTTGGGCCGCTGCTCGCGATCGGCGGTGTCGCGATCGCTGTGGGCAAAGCGCAGAGGCGCCGTTCCGATCGAAGGTTGCTAGAGCGGACCTAGCTAGTGGACGTCAACCATGTGCCGGGCGAGAGCGGAGGTGTGAGCGGCGTGCCCAGGTGAATTGGGTGCCGACGCTCTTCCACGGGTAGAGCTTCGGGCTCCACTGCACTCGTACTGGTCGGCGCGGGCTGCCACGCGATCAGTGGCTGGCGTAGAAGGGCGGACGGGCGTTCGCTGCCGCGACGAGCTTGCCCTCGGGCGAGAGTCCGGAGGCGTAGGGCGCTACCTGGCCGGTCACCACGGGCCCGCTCGACTTGCGGAAGCTGAGCCGCCGGCGAGGGACAGGGCTCGCTCGAGTGCCGCAGCCACGGCCAAAACACGTGCGTCCTGTCCCGGCGGGGCGGCGAGCTGGACGGAGGCCGGCAAGCGATGCTCGGCGGCCCCGCACGGAAGCGCAGCCGCGGGCCACCCGGTGGCGTTGAACGGGAAGGTCAGGCGGATCAGCCGGTCACGCAGTGCGAGCTCGTCCGACGGGGCTGGCGGCGCCACGCAGGTGAGGGTCGGGGTCAGGACGAGATCGACGCCCGCCCCGGCCTCGGCGAGCCGCTCCCGGTAGCGCTCTCGCTGACTCGTCGCGCGCTCGTACTCGGCGTCGGTCACCTCGAGACAGCGTTCGACCTTCTGGCGGACGTTGTCCCCGTACGAGTCGGCGTGCTCGAGGAAGAGCTCCCGATGGACGTCGGCCACCTCGCGGCTGAAGGCGTCGTAGAAATGATCCGGCAGTGGCAGGTCGAGCTGGTGCCGCCGCGGGAACAGCTCGGCTGCCGCTTCGACTCGGGCCCGCACCTGCGGGTCGGCGAGCTCTGTCCAGGCGACTCCGACCTCGACGTCCTCGAGCTCGATCTCCCCCGGCGTGAATCGGGGGGCGAGCGCCTCCATCATGCGGGCGCAGCCGGCGACGTCGCGCGCCATCGGGCCGGCGTGGTCGAAGCTCGGCGCGAGCGGAAAGCAGCCGTCGAGGGATACGAGCCCGTAGGTCGGTTTGAAGCCGACGACACCGCAGCAGGCGGCCGGGATCCGGATCGAGCCGCCCGAGTCGCTGCCCAGCGCCGCCTCGGCGAGCCCGGCCGCAAGGGCAGCCGCGGAGCCGCCGCTCGAGCCACCGGCGAGACGACCTGCGGCGAGCGGGTTCGGCACGGTGCCGAAATGGGGGTTCTCGGAGGTCGTCCCGAAGGCGAACTCGTGCAGGTTGGTCTTGCCGACGGTCACGTAGCCCGCGGCCTCGAGCCGCCGGACCGCCTGCGCGGTCTCGGTTGGCACGTGCTCGGCGAAGAGGATCGACCCGTAGGTGGTGACGAGCCCGGCGGTGTCGAAGAGGTCCTTGACAGCGAGAGGGATGCCTGCACTCGGATTCTCTGGCCGAGCGAGGAAAATTCCTTCGAATTCAGTCACAGTTCAGGCGCTCTCTCGACACAGATGGGTGCGGAAATTCTCAGTACGCTCGCCTCGGGGAGGAGGCCGGGCGAACCGTACTAAGGGACCAAGGGCCTCATCCGGCCAGGATCAGCCGAAACGCTCCGCCGCCGGAGCCGGGCTTGGCCCGGCGGGAGGCTCACCGCGACCAGACGGTTTGAACCCCAGAGAGATCAGGCGGCTCCTGAAACATCGGAGCTGAGCCTCCGCGCGCAAGGAGGGGGTTCACGGGGGAACCAGGGGTTTCCCCGTGCTCGGCTCAGTCGACGGCGAGGTAGACGAGCGCGATCACGACCGTCGCGACGAAGAGCAGCAGGAAGAGCCCGAAGAGCGCGAGCCCGAGCTTCAGGTTCTTGCGCTCGAGCTCGGCGCCGCTCATCCGATCAGCGGGTCCACCGCGAGGGCGACGAAGAGCAGCGCGAGATAGAGGAGCGAGTACTTGAACAGCGCGTGTGCGCGAAGCGTCGTCGTCTCGCGCCTTAGCCGCCAGGCGAGGCGCAGGAAGAGCGCCCCGAGCAGCAGCGCCGCGGCGAGGTAGAGCACGCCTGCCGTGTGCGAGGCGAAGGGCAGCAACGTGACCGCGACGAGCACGAGCGAGTACCAGACGATCTGCCTCGCCGTCTCGTCGTCTCCGCGCACGACCGGCAGCATCGGGATCCGGGCCGCCGCGTAGTCGCGCTTGATCACGAGCGCGAGCGCCCAGAAATGCGGCGGCGTCCAGAAGAAGACGATGAGGAACAGGAACAGCGCCGGCACGGTGAGGTTCCCGGTCGCGGCAGCCCAGCCGACGAGCGGCGGTACCGCGCCGGCCGCGCCGCCGATGACGATGTTCTGCGGCGTCGAGCGCTTGAGCCAACGCGTGTAGACGAGCACGTAGAAGAGGTTCCCGACGAGTGCGAGCACCGCCGTCAGCACGTTCACGAGCGAGGCGAGCAGCACGAAGGAGAAGGCCGAGAGCGTAAGCCCGAACTCGAGCGCGCGGGCAGGCGTCACACGCTCTTCCGCGACGGGCCGGTGGCCGGTGCGCCGCATCAGCCGGTCGAGGTCGCGGTCGAGCACGTGGTTCAGGGCGCTCGCTCCGCCGCAGGCCAGCGCCAGCCCCGCCATCGCGACGGCGAAGGTCGAGAGATCCGGCACGCCTCGGCCCCCTACGAACATCCCCGCCGCGCCGGTCAGCAGGAGCAGCGTCATGATCCGCGGCTTGGTCAGCGTTACGTAGTCGCGCCACGACGCCGAGGCGACGGGCTCCCCGCGGAAGCACCAGGCTGCGGCTACCAGCGCCGAGGCGAGGGAGAGACCTGCCAGCGCCAGGTGCGCCGGTCGCGGCGTCACGAGCGCAGCGGCGAGGAAGGAGACGAGCGCGGCGAGCGCGGGCACGAGCAGTCGCCGGTGCGCGACCCAGGCTGCGGCGACGAGGGCGACGAGCGGCGGCAGCGCCAGCGCCGAGAGCCCGCGATGCGCGCCCCCGAGCTCGAGCGCGCCGCTGACCACGGCGGCGGCGCAGGCGGCTGCCGCTGCCAGCGTCGTCAGTCGCAGCCACGGCCCGGGAGTCAGCTCAGGCACGGGCCTCCGCTATGCGCTGCCGGAGATCGCGCAGCGGCCTCGGGCTCGAGACGTAGGGAACCTTGTCGAAGTTGTGCGGCGGGGGCGGCGAGGTCGTGTACCACTCGAGCGTGTCGGCGAGCCACGGGTCGTTGACCGCCCGCGTTCCGGAGCGGGAGGTCTTGAGCACGTTCCAGGCGAAGACGAGAATCCCGAGGGTCATCACGCCCGAGCCGATCGTCGAGGTGAGGTTGTACCACTCCCAGAGCCCGCCCTCGCTGTAGGTGTAGACGCGCCGCGGCATCCCGAGGAGGCCGAGCATGTGCATCGGGAAGAAGGTGAGGTTCATGCCGACGAAGATGAGCCAGAAGCTGATCTTGCCCAGTCGCTCGCTGAGCATGCGCCCGAACATCTTCGGCCACCAGTAGGCGAGCCCGGCGAAGATCCCGAACAGCGAGCCGCCGAAGAGCACGTAGTGCAGGTGCGCGACCACGTAGTAGGTGTCCGTCACCTGCCAGTCCACCGGGTAGGCGGCGACGAAGATCCCCGAGAGCCCGCCGATCGTGAAGACGGCGATGAAGCCCAGCGCGAACAGCATGGGCGTGTCGAAGTGGATGTTGCCGCGCCAGGTCGTGGCGAGCCAGTTGAAGATCTTGACCCCGGTCGGCACCGCGATGATCATCGACGAGATCATGAAAAAGCCCTGTAAGTAGCCGGGTAGTCCGACCGCGAACATGTGGTGGGCCCAGACCAGCATCGAGTAGAAGCCGATCGCCACCGTCGAGACCGCGA
>JBBRZN010000010.1:0-62951 GCA_038236705.1 Gaiellales bacterium | reverse complement strand
CGCCGATCCCCCAGAGCAGCACCCACTCGCCCTCCTGGAGCTGCGCCTTGGTCACCAGCAGCCGGTAGGCGGTCTCGAAGACGAGTGGAAAAGCGGCGGCCTCCTCGAACGAGAGCTCGTCGGGTAGCGGGTAGACGTTGCTCTCGGGCACCGCGATCAGCTCCGCGTGGGTGCCGTCCATGTGCTCGCCGATCACGGTGATGCGCTCGCCGTGCTCGAGCCCGGGGTTGATCACGACACGCTCGCCGGTGTCCTCGCGGATGCCTGCGCCGTCGGCGCCGAGGATCCGCGGCTTCGGCACCGAAGGGAGGCCCTTGCGGATCCAGAGGTCGAGGTGATTGAGAGAAGCGGCCCGGAGCCGAACGAGCACCTCGCCTGGCCCCGGCTCCGGATCCGGCGCGTCCTCGTAGCGCAGAACCTCCGGCCCGCCGTCCTGGTGGATCCGAATCGCCTTCATCCGGGCACAATCTCCCACATGCGAGCAGCGGAGCTGAGCAGGCTGGGCGAGGAGCTCGGTCTCGACGTGGTCGGGGCGGCTCCCGTGTCGGCCTACGACGAAACCGAGCGGCACATCCGCGAGCGGCGCGAGCGCGGTCTCTTTGCGGACATGCGCTTCACGATGGCGCGGCCCGAGCAGTCGTGCCACCCGGAGCTGCTCCTCGAGGGTGCACGCACCGTCGTCTCCGCGGCCCTCTGCTATTGGGCCGAGGGCGAGCCTCCGCCGCCGGGCCACGGGCGGTTGCCTCGCTACACCTGGTGGGACGCCTACTCGGCGCTGCGGGAGCGCCTCGACGAGCTCGGGCGGCAGCTCGGCGGTGAGTACCGCGTCTTCGTGGACGCGAACCAGCACGTCGACCGCGAGGCGGCCGTTCGCTCCGGAGTCGGCTTCTACGGGAAGAACACGATGCTGATCACGCGCCGCTTCGGCTCCTGGGTGGTGCTGGGCACGCTCGTGACCGACGTCGAGCTCCAGGCGACGGCGCCGCTCGGACTGGACTGCGGCTCCTGTATGCTTTGCATCGAGGCCTGCCCAACCGGCGCGCTCGACGAGCCCGGCGTGCTCGACGCGACGCGCTGCCTCTCCTACTGGACACAGGCTTCCGACCCGATCCCGGAGCCCTACCGCGAGCGGCTCGGTGACCAGGTCTACGGCTGCGACATCTGCCAGGACGTCTGCCCCTGGAATCGCGGCGTCGAAGGGCGCCGGGCCGGGGAGGAGCCGCCGGCCGGCGCGGAGCCGCACGTCTCGCTCGTTGACTGGCTCGAGGCCGGCGACGACGAGCTCGCCGCCCGCTACGATCGGCTCTACTTTCCGCGCAACGATCCTCGCTACCTGCGCCGAAACGCGCTCGTGGCGCTCGGCAACCACGGCGTCGATCCCGCACCGGCAGAGCGATACGCCGAAGGCGACGACCCGTTGCTACGCGAGCACGCCGAATGGGCGTTGCGCCGGCTGGGGGAGCGCGCATGAACGGAGAGCTGAAGCGCCTTCGCGACGTCGAGCGGTGGCTCGGCTGGATCCGAGCCGCAGGCGTTCCGTTCGCGGTCTTCCAGGTGGCGATCGCGAGCGGCTACCCGTCCGGCTACCGGCCCTGGGCCTGGGCCACGACCGCGGTTTTCGCGGCGGGTGCTGCGGTTCTCTTCCTGCTCAGCCGCCGAGATTGGCAGCGGGCGGCACAGCGGCGGCTGGGGCTTGCTGCCCTGACCTTCGACTTCGCGATCGTCTCGGTCTACGTCCTGGTCTACAGCTTCGAACAAGCCTCGCCCATTCGTCAGATCATGTTCCTCCCCCTGGTCGAGGCGGCGCTGCGTTACGGGATCCCGGGCGCCCTCGGTCTTACGGCCGCCAGTGCGCCGGTGATGGCGACCTTCGAGTGGCTGCGCGAGCGCCACAGCGCTCCCCGGAGCTATCACGTCGACTACGTCACCCTCCAGCTCGGGATCGAGGTGCTGATGGGCCTGATCGTCGGCTGGCTCGTGTTGCGCCTGGTCGGTCAGACGGAGGTCGCCGAGACGAGGGCGGGTGAGGCGGAGCGGTTACGCGATCAGCTCGGCCGACGTGCCGACACGCTCGAGGCCGCCAATCGCTGCGCCCGAGCGCTCAGCTCGTCGCTCGAGCTCGAGCAGGCATTCGACGCGTTCATCCGAGAAGTGCAAGGGCTACTCCCGTTCGACCGGGTCGCGATCGTGCTCAGCGAGGACGGACGGGCGCAGGTGATGGCGGTGGCCGGGGCGGGCGCGGGGGAGGTGCTGCCACCCGGCTCGGCGCGGCAGATCCACGGGACGCTGCTGGAGGAGCTCCTGCGCACGAACCAGACTGTGTACCGGCGCGAAATGGAGGGGGCTGATTTCCCCGAGGAAGAGGAGCTTCTCGCGCTGGGGCTGCGCTGCCGGCTCGCGACGCCGCTGCTTCAGGGGGCCCGCGCGATCGGCATGCTCTCGCTCGTCCGGCGCGAGCCGGAGTCGTTCACGGCGGAGGAAATCGAGCTGGCGGGGCTGCTCGGCCGGCTCGTGGCGAGCGCCGTGCAGAACATCCGGGCCTACGAGACCGAGCGCAAGACCGTCGAGGAGCTGCGGCGCCTGTCGGCTCTGCGCGCGGACTTCGTCTCGCTCGTCTCGCACGAGCTGCGCACGCCGATGGCGGCTGTGATCGGCTCCGCCCGCACGTTGCAGCAGCGCTGGCGCGAGCTTTCGCCCGATCAGCGCGAGTCCTTTCTCGAGCTGATCGCCAGCGAGACGGGCCGGCTGGCGACGCTGATCAGCGACGTACTGGACACGTCGCGCATCGAGGCGGGCACGTTCAACTTCCGCTTCAGCGACGTGGACGTCGGCCAGCTCGTGCGCGACTCCGTGGCGACCGCGCAGCTCGGGCGCGACGAGGTGCAGGTGCTCGCCGCGGTACGCGATCCGCTGCCGTCCGTCCGCGGCGACTCCGAGCGGTTGCGCCAGGTGCTCATGAACCTGATCGACAACGCGATCAAGTACTCACCCACGGGCGGCGAGGTCGAGGTGCGGGCCTACGGGGAGGACGGCCTGGTCTGCATCGACGTCCGCGACCACGGGCCCGGGATCGCAAAGGACGACCAGCGGCTGATCTTCGAGAAGTTCGGCCGCGTCACCGGCAGCGGCGCAACGAAGCCCGGCACAGGCCTCGGGCTCTTCATCGCCCGCTCGATCGCCGAGGCCCACGGAGGCGCGCTCGAGGTCGTCTCCTCGCCGGACCAGGGCTCGACGTTCACGCTCGAGCTTCCGCTCGGCGGCGTTAGCTGACGCGGACGCGCGAGAGGCCGAGCTCGCGCTGGACCGCCTGGGCCCGCCCTGCGATCTCCTTGCGCAGCTCCGGAGGCTCGAGCACGACCGCCTCGCCGCGGTACGAGAGGATCTCGCCCACCAGCCACTCCGGGCTGCCGACGGGCCGTTCGGCGGCGGCCGAGCCGTCCTTGAGGCGGCGCGCGCCCTTCTCGAACTCCCAGCGTGCGATCTCCTTCGAGTACCAGATGCGGGCGGTGCGGGCGTCGCGAAACTCGTGCGGGTCGAAGCCCTCGCGCGGCTCGAACTGCCCTCGCTGGAGCCGTGCGCTGCGCATTCGGTCGAGGCGGAACGAACGCTCGCCGTCGCGGGTGCGGTCCCACGTGTGGATGTACCAGTATGGAAGCTTGCGCTCGAGCGAATACGGCTCGACCAGGTGCGTCGAGACCTCCTCTTCGCCCTCCTTGAGGTAATCCACCTCGACGAGCCGGCGCTCCCGTAGACCCCGGCTGAGCGTGCCGACCAGGTCTTCCTCGGCTCGCCGCACGTGCGGCTCGGGCGTCTGCGCGAGCTCGAACTCGCCGAAGGTCTCCTCGAGCTTCGAGCGCACCCGCTCTAGCGGCGAGCGCGCGTCGGCCGCGATCATCGGCCCGACGAACTCGAGTGCGAGCCGGATCGCGCGCGCCTCGAGCGGCGTCAGCCGGGGGGGAGCTCGGAAGGTGTCGCCGAAGAGCTCCTTGTCCACGCGGATCGTGTCACCGTCGAGCTCGGCGTAGACGGCGTAGCAGCCGCCGCCGAAGTTGACGAGGTTGAGCAGCGAGAGGTGCTCCTCGAGCGCCTCGGGCGGGATGTGGAAGCGCTCGACGAGCTCCTGGGCCGGGAACTCCGCCTGGCTGTCCTCGCCGCAGCGGTCCAGCAGGTACGCAAGCAGCGCCTGCAGGACGGCGAAGCGCTCAGGGGCGACGGGTGCCGCCGGCCGCTCGACGGCTTCTTCGACCAGCTTCGCGGTCTCCGCGGCGAGCTCGTCCGGCTTGCCCTCGTGACGCTCGCGCACGAGGCGCAGGCTGCGCGCGACTTCCTTGCGGAGCTCCTCCGGGGCCTGCGGTACTGCGCGCCCATCCTGGCGCAGCACCCAGGAGGCGAGGAGTGGCAGGCTCGAGTACTCGGTCACGAAGACGCCGTCCTCGATCTTCCCGCTGTCGCCGTAGGTTCGCTCGACCCACCAGGCGGTGTCGCCGCCGACCTCGATCCGGGCCTCGCCGACGGGCTCGCCGATCTGCCAGGGCGGGCGGCCGCGATAGCGGTCGACGTCGAAGTCGGGGGGCAGCCGGAAGTCGCGCTCGCGCCGGGTGGCGAAGCGGATCTCGCCCCGGATGCGAGAGACGCGGAAGGTGCGCTCGGCGCTCGCGTCGAGGTCCTGGCCGACGACGTACCAGGCGCCTGCGTCCTGGAAGAGCGCGTACGGGTTGACCGTCCGCTCGCGCTCCTGGTCGCGCGAGATCGACCAGTACGGGAACTTGACCGTGCGCTGCTTCGAGATCGCGCCCTCGAGCTTGCCGAGGCGTCCCTGCATCTCGGCGGAGTACTCGGGATCGAGCACTTCGACGCGCATCGCGGTGTCAGTCGGCGACTCCGCGAAGCCCGGGCGGCCGAGCGCGAGGTTCTGGAGCGCGAGCCGCAGGGGCTCGGCGTAGGCGAACTTGCCCTCGAGCAGGTAGAGACAGGTCTGGAGCGCGGCGAGCTCGTCGTCGGTCAGCTCGAGCGGCGGCAGGAAGTAGCTCTCGGAGCGCATGTTGTAGAGCTCCTCGCCCGTGTACTCGTCGCGCTGCGAGTGCAGCGGCACGCCGAGGGCGATCAGCTCCGCGCGGTCGGAGTAGAACCGCCGCGCGAAGGCCTCGTCGGACATCTCCTGGTAGCCCTCGACGCTCCCCTTGATGTCGCGCGCGGTCACCGCCCGCCGCTCCGCCATCAGGAATGCGACCAGCGAAAGCTGCCGGATCAGCTTGTCAGTGTCGTGAGACAACCCGCTGCGAGCCTATCCGCTCCGAGGCGGGTCGGCTACGGCGCAGCCCGTACAGCCTCTATTGGTCTGCGCCGCAGAGGCGGCGCCTCAGGCAGCGACCTTGCTGCGCTCGAGATGCTGGTGCGAGGGGCAGTAGTCGCGGTCCGGGAGCGGCGTGCGCTGGCACGGCTTTCCCTTGCGCGTGGTCGCCCGGCAGCGGGCGATCCCGCCGTCGAAGGCGCCGGCCTCGATCTGGCTCTCGATGAACGCGACCGCGGCGGCGACCCCCTCGCGCACCGCCCAGGCAACCTGCGCCTGGCAGGTGATCGGGAAGTAGCGCCGGATGTCCTGGAAGAGCGCCCGGTCTGGCTTCGCGAAGTAGAGCGGATCCTTGGCCAGCCGTTCCATCGTCAACTCGCACGCCTCGAGCACCTCTCGGCGGTACTGGACTTTGGTCTCGGGGCCGACGTACGGGTCGATCAGATCCTTGATCGACCGGTAGATCGCGCGTGAGTACTGATACATGCAGGCCTGAATCTGATGGGTTCGCTCGTCCAAGTTCAGTATCTCCGGCTCCTATTAATCTTCCGCAAAGCTTTGTTAACCGGGGGTTAATCCTGCTCGGGGGACTGGCGCTGCGGCGAGAGTCTAACGAACCCGGGCCGTGTTACAAAGTCCTCTTCCCCGTTGGCAGGAGGGTAAACGCGCGGCGGCTAGGGAATGATCCGACGTGGATACGGGCCGCGGTAGCCGTGCCGGTGCGCATCGATCACATGGCTCTGCGCCCCAGCCTCAGTGTCGTAGATGCCGGCGAAGACGACGTAGTAGCCGGGATGGAGGCTCGAGAAGCGCGAAGAGTCGATCACGCCGACCTGTTTCATGCCCACGTGCAGAGCCTGCTTAGCCTCCGCGAGAGCAGCCGCGCGGCCGTTCACGCTGGGCACCGAGTCGAGGACGATCGTCCAGCCGCTCTTCGCCGGCGGCCAGGAAGCGAGCGTCGGTGCCGGAGGCGGGGGCGGCTTGGTGGTGCCGGTCGTCGCCGTGGTGGTCGGCGCGGTGGTCGACGGCTCCGGCGCAGTGGCGTTCTCGCGGATGCTGGAGGCGGCGGGGGAGGTCGCTACGACCGTTTCGTTCGCCGAGCTCGAGCGGTCAGCGAGCCAGATCGCCGAGACGACGCCTGCTCCGGCAGCAATGAGGAGAGCGAGTAGCGCGGGCCAGACCCAGTCGCCGGGATACCAGCCGAGCTTGCGGCGCCAGGCGGATCCGAGGAACGCGACGGCACCGGTTGAGGCCGGAAGCCGGTGGCCGCACTCGAGGCAATATTCCTGGCCCTCGGCGTACGGAGTGCCACAGCGCGGGCAGCGCCGCTCTTCCTGCTGGGCCCCCAGGGCCTACCGCTCCCAAAGATCGGTGCTTCGCTGGCTCGCGGCGTGGACGATCGTCTCGTCCGGAGCGGGTGACTCGGCTTTGGGCTCGGCGTCGGGCTCCGGCTCTGCCTCTGCCTCTGCCTCCGGCCCGGTTTCTTCGGGTTCGGCGGATCGGCCGCAACTGGCGCAGAAGCTCGCGTCGGCGGGAAGTGGATGGCCGCAGCCCGCGCAGGCGACAACCGGCTCTCCGCCGACAGGGCGGCCGCAGTTGGCGCAGAAGTGCGAGCCCCAGGGGACCGGCGCGCCGCAGTCGCAGGTCGAGGGCGCTCGGCGCGCCGTGGCGACCGCGTCCAGCATCGAATCGAGCTCGTGCAGGCGCTGTTCGAGCGCCACGATCTCGCGGCACTGCTCGGTCAGCAACTCGTCGCGGAAGTTCGAGCGCCGGTACATCTCGAGCGTCAGGCCGCCGAGGTGGCGGATTCGCTCCTCACGGGCCTTGACGATCACGCGTCGCTCGCGCCGCAGAGCTCCCGGCGAGGGGGCTCGTCGCAGTAGCGGCGAGTGGGTCGCCCGCTCGGAGTCGCGGGACCGGCGGCGAATGCGATTTAGCAGGGGAAAATGCGCCACGCGGGGCGCGAGTCTAGCACCG
Organism: Gaiellales bacterium; assembly: GCA_038236705.1. GTDB lineage: Bacteria > Actinomycetota > Thermoleophilia > Gaiellales > Gaiellaceae > AC-32. Next base: position 55,684 of record JBBRZN010000010.1, on the reverse strand, counting down.
GCGCCGGGCAGCTCTGAAGGCCTTGACGAGCTTCCGCGCGCTCTCGGTCAGCGGCGCCTAGGGCCCGGGCTCGCCGGCGCGACGGCCGAATCCGGCGACGAAGGCGATGAAGAGCGCGATGCCCACGATGCCCACCGCGATCCCGACCCACGGAATCACGAAGCCGAAGACGAGGCCGATCACGATAAGTGCAATAGCGAGGCCGATCATGGGCCTTTGGTTCCCGAGTTGGCCTGGCCCAAGCTAGGGCCTCCTAGAGATCGATTACCACGAGGCGCTCTTCGGTCAACTCGCGCACGGCGTAGGCTGGCCCCTCGCGCGTGTTCCCAGAGTCCTTGACGCCGCCGTAGGGCATCTGGTCGCTGCGGAAGGTGGGCGCCTCGTTCACGGTCACCCCGCCGAAGTCCAGCTCCTGCGCGGCTTGCAGCGCGTTGGCGAGCCCGCTCGTGAAGATCCCGGCCTGGAGCCCGAAGCGCGTCGAGTTCGCGAGCTCGATCGCCTCGTCCACCGAGTCGACCGCGTTCACGGTCACGACCGGACCGAAGACCTCGTCGCAGCTCACCTTCAGGTCGGGCGCGGCGTTGGCGACCACGGTCGGCAGGATCAACCCGTCCCGCTCCTCGCCGCCGGTGAGGATCTCTGCGCCGGCGGCGCGCGCCTCCTCGATCCATTCGAGGATCCGAGCGCGCGCGTCCTCGTCGATCACGGGGCCGACGTCAATCTCCTCGTCGGCCGGATCGCCGAGCGTGAGCGCCTCGACTTGGGGCAGGAAGCGCTCGAGGAACGCGTCGTAGACCGGGCGCTCGAGGTAGATGCGCTGGACCGAGATGCAGCTTTGGCCGGCGAAGGCGAATGCGTTGGCGGCCATCGCGCTCGCGGCGGCCTCCACGTCGGCGTCGGCGGCGATGATCACCGGCGTCGCGTTGCCCAGCTCAAGGCTGACCTTCTTCTTCGGCGCCCGCTCCTTCAGGCCCCAGCCGACCCCGCTGGAGCCGGTGAACGTGATCGCCTTGACGCGCTCGTCCTCGACGAGGACGTCGCCGATCTCGGAGGAAGGGCCGGCGACGACGTTGAGCCAGCCGGGCGGCAGGCCCGCCTCGTCCTCGAGTTCCGTGAGGAGCAGCGCCGAGAGGGGCGTCGCGCTCGCGGGCTTGAGCACGACCGCGCAGCCTGCCGCGAGCGCGGGGGCGAGCTTGTGCGCCACGAGGTTGAGCGGGAAGTTGAACGGCGTGATCGCGCCGACGACCCCGATCGGGCGGCGCAGGGTGAAGCCGAGCTTGCCCTCGCCGGCCCGTGCCGCGTCCATCGGCACCATCTCGCCGGCGAGCTTGCGCGCCTCGACTGCCGCGAAGGTGTAGGTGGACATGGCGCGCTTGGCCTCGACCCGAGCGGCCTTGAGCGGCTTGCCCGCCTCGTCGGAGATCTGGCGGGCCACCTCGTCGTGACGGCGCCCGAGGCCCATCGCGACCCTGACGAGGATCTCGGCGCGCTTGTGCGCGGGCAGCGGTTCGCGCATCGCCTCGGCCGCCGCGTCGATCGCCTTCGTGGTCTCGGCAGCTCCGGCTTTCGGGACGCGGCCGACGACCTGGCCGGAGTAGGGCGAGCGGACCTCGATCCAGTCGCCTGTCTCGATCCATTCACCGCCCACGAGCAGCTTTTTTTCGGCGGTCGTCACGGCCACGAGGGCTAGTCTAGAGCGGTGATGACGCGTCCCGATGCCTTCATCGTCGACGCCGTTCGATCGCCGATCGGCAAGCGCAACGGCACACTCGCCAGCCTCCGGGCCGACGAGCTCGCGGGCCAGGTGCTGAACGCTCTCGCCGAGCGGAACGGCCTCGATCCGGCGGAGGTCGAGGACGTGCAGATGGGCTGTGTTTCGCAGGTCGGCGAGCAGGGCTGGAACATCGGCCGGCTAGCGCCGCTCGTGGCCGGCTGGCCCGATTCGGTTCCGGGCGCGACTATCGACCGGCAGTGCGGTTCCTCGATGCAGTGCAACTTCAACACTGCGGCCGCGGTCTGGTCGGGGCAGCTGGACGTCGTCGTCTCGGCGGGCGTCGAGTCGATGTCGCGCGTGCCGATGGGCTCGAGCGGCGGAGACCTCTCGGAGAGGTTCCAGGAGCGCTGGGAGATCGTGCCTCAGGGCATCTCCGCGGAGCTGATTGCGGATCAGTGGGGTCTCTCGCGCGAGGAGCTGGACGCGTATTCCTACGAGTCCCACAGGCGCGCGCTGGCAGCGATCGACGATTGCCGGTTCGAGAACGAGGTTGTGTCCGTCGAGGTCTCGAACCCGCACGTGGGCGTGGTCTTCGGTGTGGACGAGACGCCGCGGGCCGACACCTCTCCGGAGGCGCTCGCCGCGCTGAAGCCGGCGTTCGTCCCGGAGGGGAGAGTGACGGCCGGCAATTCCAGCCAGATCTGTGACGGCGCGGCTGCGGCGCTCGTCGCGAGCGAGACCGCGTGCTCGCGTCTGGGGCTGGAGCCGCGGGCGCGGTTCGTCTCGTTCGGCCTCGCCGGCGTCGACCCGCGGCTGATGCTGCACGGTAACCCGCTGGCGTGCAAGCGGGCGCTGGCGAAGGCGGGGCTCGGCTGGGACGACGTAGCCGTGTTCGAGGTGAACGAGGCATTCGCGTCGGTCGTGCTGCAGTTCATGAGCGACGCGGGCCTCGAGGAGCGCTGGGGCGACGTGAACCCGAATGGGGGCGGCATCTCGCTCGGCCATCCGCTCGGAGCGACCGGCGCCCGCATGACCGCGACGCTGCTGAACGAGCTCGAACGGCGGGACGCCCGCTACGGCGTGGCCACGATGTGCATCGGCTTCGGCCAGGCGATCGCCGCGGTGATCGAGCGCGTCTAGGCGCGCGTCGGAAGTCACACATCCGGCACGACTCGGGCACACGCGCGTGCGAATTTCGTCGCTACCCTCAAAAGCGGGGGTAAGGGCCGTAGGCCCTCGGGGGAAACGGGTTCACGCGCGGGCGCGAACATCAACAAAACATCTAGGATCGCGCGCCGTGGAGATCCGTCGCGTCGGCGTCGTCGGCCTCGGCACCATGGGTGCGGGGATCGCGCAGGTCTGCCTGCAGGCCGGGCTCGAGGTGGTCGGTCGCGAGGTCAGCCCCGAGCTCGGGGAAAAGGCCCGCGAGCGGATCGACCACTACCTCTCGCGCGGGGTCGAGAAGGGCCGCCTGACCCAACAGGAAAAGGACGCGGCCCTGGACCGCCTGATACTCGTCACCGACCTCGCCGACCTCGGCTCCTGCCAGCTCGTGATCGAGGCGGCCTTCGAGGACCTCGAGGTCAAGCGCCAGCTCTTCGGCGAGCTCGAGCGGAGCGTCGAGCCCGACGCGATCCTCGCCACGAACACCTCCGCCCTGCCGGTGACCGAGATCGCGGCCGCCACGACGAGCCCCGAGCGCGTCGTCGGCATGCACTTCTTCAACCCGGCGCCGGTCCTGCCTCTGGTCGAGGTGATCCGGACCGCGAACACGAGCGACGAGGTCTTCGTCACCGCCTATGCGTTCGCCGAGCGGATCGGCAAGGAGCCGGTCGCCTGCAACGACACCCCCGGGTTCATCGTCAACCGGATCCTGATCCCGCTTCTGAACGACTGCGTGCGCGTCCTCGACGAGTCGCGTGTGACCCCGGAAGACGTCGATCGCGCGATGCGCTTCGGCGTCAACTGGCCGATCGGGCCATGTGCGCTGATCGATCTGATCGGCATCGACGTCCACGTCCACGCGTCGGAGGCCCTGCACGCGGCGCTGGGCGAGGAACGGATGGCGCCGCCCGAGCGGCTCATCCAGATGCAGCAGGCCGGCCATCTTGGCCGCAAGACCGGCCAGGGCTTCTACAACTACGACCAGCCTTCCTAGGAGACGTTGCGGTCTCGCCGCCGGAGCCGGGCTTTGCCCGGCGGGAGGCTCAGCGACACAGAACCGGTTGCCGCAGCCCGACGATCTGGCGGCTCCTGAACCGATGTACAAAGCCTCCACTTGCAAGGAGGGGGCTCACGGGGGAACCAGGGGTTCCTTCGTGGTCAGCCGAGCCCAGACGTTGTCGACCAACTGCGAGACCGCGGGGTCGCTGATCGAGGCGGCGAAGTTGACCACGCCGGCCGCGAAGACCCTCGCTCCAGCGGCGGTCTCGTAGTAAGTCATCTCCGCGTCGTGCTCGCCGATCAGGTTCGGGATCCGCGCCAGCGTCACCGTTCCGGGCGGCGAGCTCTCCGAGCGGGCGTCGATCTCGATCCCGTAGCGGCCGAAGGTCGAGCCATTCCGTAAGCCCGTGCCGGCGAACGCCCAGGGCTCGGCGCCGGCCCCCTGCACCACGTACGGCTCCTGCACGTTGCCGTAGTTGCTTGCCGACCACTGCGCGCCCACCAGCGCCGCCTCCGGCCGGCCGAGCTTGCGCCACAACTGCACCCGCCGCAGCAGTTGCCCCTCACGCTCGACCTTCCAGAAGAAGTTGTTCGCGGACAGGAACATCAGGCGCCCACCGAGGTCGCGGTAGCGCCGGACGACGTCGTAGACGTGCTGGCTCACGTACTCCTCGTGCCCAGGGAAGACGACGAGGTCGTAGGCCCTTCGCAGCGCATCTCCGGAGCCGATCCGCTGGAGGTCGTCGTCCGAGAGGTAGTCCACCTCCTTGCCTGTCCGCTTCAACCACGAAACGAAGCTCAGGTCCCAGTCCCGGAAGCGGAAAGGGACGCCGAAGTCGAGGTAGGGCCGGCGCAGGTCGACCGCGCGTGTGGCGCCGCTGACGTACCAGCTGTCGCCCCAGCCGTCGCCGTTGCGGTCGAGGAAGTTGTAGGCCTGCCAGGTGTTGGTCGAGAGCACGACCGCGACCTTGTGCTCGCCCAGCGTGCGCGGCCGCAGGATCAGCGGCGCGTAGCCGACCCGGCCGTCGCCGGCGGTGACGCGTAGGAAGTAGAGCCCGCTCTCGGGGACGCCCGCGTGGCTGATCTGAACGACGTGGGAGGTGCTGCGGCGCCGGCTCCAGTCGAGGCGAACCGCCGGAGCGACGGCCAGGCCGTTCGTCCGCAGGTCACGCACCGTCGGATGTGGCAGGTTCGCGAACGAGAAAAGCTGCAGTCGGACGCGGCGCGCGTCGGTTGAGATGGTCAGGGCCGCGTCGCCCCCGACCGGGTAGCTGCGGTTGAGGAAGCCGGCCTGGATCCCCTGGACGCGCACGACGAGTCCGCTCGTGAGGCGGTCGCGGCGCGGCGCTTCGTAGCCGTAGACCCGGCGCCCGCCCTTCCGGCCGTGTACGGCGAAGCGCACGAGGTACGTGCGGTCAGGGGTGGAGCGGCTCGGCTGCCAGACGATCGTGTGGGCTCCGGCGGTGAGCGCTCGCTTCGTGCTCCAAACCATCCGGACGGGCCGGCGCACCTCGTCCGTCGCCACCACCTGTACCTCGACCGTCCCGGCGCGGTCGAGCTTGAAGCGGATCAGGGCGCGGTCGCGGAAGCCGTCCCGGTTCGGGCTGATTGTGGCGAGGTGAGGAGTATCGCCGGCAAACGGGCTGCCGCCGTTCGAGATGCGCAGCCCGAGCAGACGCGGGAGCCCGGGCTGAGCCGGCGCGGCGCCGGCGACGGCGACGGCCGCGAGCAACACGAGCCCAAGGGCAGACGATTTCACGCGGAAGATTCTCCCTGCTCATGGGCTCGTTTACGCATTCCTTACAACCCGTTCACGCTCACCACACCAAGCGCGTCGATACTGTCGTTGCATGGGGCGATTCTTCCTTCTGACCGCGCTTCTACTCGCGGCATTCACGGTACCCGCGGCGCTCTCGGCCGATACCCCGGGCGACGGCACGCTCTCGGTCAAGCGCGGCCGCGGCAGCGTCGTGCTGAAGCTGAAGGGCACGGTGATCGGACGCCTGACGAACGGCAGGGTGCAGGTCAAGGACTTCCGGCCGTTCGACAGCAACGTCCCCCTGTTCACCGGCTGCAAGGTGAAGCATCCGACCATCAGCCTGACGGTTTGCCAGGGCAGCAAGATCGGCTACCGCGTGCTCGACGGCCGTTTCAACGTCAACGTCCGCGGGAGCGGAATCTCCATCTCCGCCGTCGGGCGCGGCACGGTCACCGTGGACGGACGCGGCGAGGACGGTTTCCCGGACGGGGTCATGTCGATGAACGACCAGCCGTACGAATCGCTCCCGGACGTCACCACCACGTTCCCGCTCGAAGCGCCGCTGGCCGGGAGCAGACGGCTGTCTCTGGCATCCTGAGACCATGTCGAACCAGGCCCAAACGGTGCTGGTGGTCGAGGACGAGGTCTCGATCGCCTCGTTTGTCTCGCTCTACCTGAAGAACGCGGGCTTCCTCGTCCACACTGTCGGCACAGGCCAGGAGGCGCTTGTCCAGGCCGAGGCGCAGCGGCCGGACTTGATCGTGCTCGACCTGATGCTGCCGGATGTCGACGGGATCGAGGTCTGCCGGAAGATCCGCGCGAACTCAGAGGTGCCGATCCTGATGCTGACCGCCCGCGACGAGGACGTGGACAAGATCATCGGTCTCGAGGTGGGTGCCGACGACTACCTGACGAAGCCGTTCAACCCGCGTGAGCTCGTCGCCCGGGTCAAATCGATCCTGCGGCGCTCGGTCCCGGAGCGGCGCGAGCTGCAGACGAAGCAGCTCAAGCACGGCGACCTGGAGATCGACGCCGGCCGCCGCGAGGTCCGGGTCTCCGGCGAGGAGATCCAGCTGGCGCCGAAGGAGTTCGACCTGCTCTGGGAGCTGCTCGACCACCGCGGGCTCGTGCTCACTCGCGATCAGCTGCTCGAGCGCGTCTGGGGCTACACCTTTGCAGGCGACACGCGCACGGTGGACGTGCACGTACGCCAGCTGCGCCGCAAGCTCGGCGAGGCGTCGCCGATCGTGACCGTGTGGGGGGTCGGCTACAAGGTCAGTCCCTCGCGGGATGCGGTGAACGCCTAGCGGCGGCGGCCGGATGCTGCGGTCGCTTCGCTTCCAGCTCCCCGCGTTCTTCCTCCTCGGCGCCGTCGTCGCGGGCCTCGTCTCGGCGGTGATCGCCCTGCGCCTCTTTCGCAGCTACGCGGAAGATCGAGGGCGCCAGCAGGCATACGCCGAGCTGGCACGCGAGGCGAGGGGGCTTACGCAGCTCTACGCCCGCCAGGCCGGGCTGAAGCTGCTCTCGGCGAAGAAGCTCGAGCTCGCGACCGGCGACAGCATCTACTACACCGGCCTCGACCTTTTTCCCGGCCAGAAGCGGTTGGCATTCACGCCACTACCCACAGGGATTGTCGATCCACGCGTCGTCCGCCAGCGCGGGCTCGTGTTCTTCCAGTTCCATCCACCGGGGAGCAAAACGACGCTCCTCGCGGCGGCCCGTCCGTTGCGCGTCGGCCGCCGGGTGTTCGGAGCGCTCGTCGTGGCCAAACCGAAGACGGTGCTCGACCAGCGCTGGCTGGCCCTGATCGAGCGGCTCCTGATCGCCTTTGCGGGCGGGATCGCGGTTGCTGGGACCTTCGCCTGGTACCTGTCGCGCAGGATCACCTCACCGGTCCTGGAGCTGTCGCGCGCAGCCGACGAGGTTGCGCGCGGGCGCTACGACGTGGCGGTGCCAGAGGTGCCGGGGGGCGGCGAGATCGGTGTTCTCGCAGACAGGTTCCGGGAAATGGCTGTGCGCCTCTCCGAGGCCGAAGAGCTCGAGCGAAACTTCCTGATGTCGGTCTCGCACGAGCTGCGCACGCCGCTGACGGCGATCCGCGGTCACGTCGAGGCGCTGCGCGAGGGTGTGGTGACCGACGAGGAGATGCGCCTGGCCTCGCTGACGGTGATCGCAGCCGAGGCAGAGCGGCTCGAGCGGCTCGTCGGCGACGTGCTCGACCTGGCGAAGCTCGACGCGCGCCGCTTCACGGTGCTGCACGAGGAGGTGGACATGGGACGCCTCGTTGACCGCGCGTTCGTCACGTTCGGCGAGGAGGCGAGGCGGCGTGGAATCGACTACCGCTGCGCGGTGGACGCCAAGCCGGTGATCGTCACCGACGGCGACCGGGTTCTCCAGATCATCTCGAACCTGCTCTCGAACGCCTTCCGCTGGACTCCGGACGGCGGGAGCATCGAGCTCGAGCTGAAGGCCTCCAACGGGACCGTCTGCGTGGCGGTGGACGACAGCGGGCCCGGGATCCCGCCCGGGGAGCGGGAGCGGATCTTCCGGCCCTTCTGGTCGCGCGACGGCGGCGGCACCGGCCTCGGCCTGGCAATTGCGCGCGAGCTGGCCGCGGCCCTGGGCGGTGAGATCCGCCTGAAGAGCTCGCCGGAGCGAGGCAGCCGCTTCGAGCTCGTCCTGCCGTCCGAGTCCGAATAGGAGGGCTTGGCGGAATCTCGCTCGTCCTCGGGGCGAGCAGTGCGGCCCGAGGGCACAGACTAGGTTTCGTCAAGCCCTCCTACGTCACAATCCACCGGATGGTCGCCGCGCCCGAGATTGTCGAGCTGCCACAGCGCCGCTCGCCCGTTCGAGCGGCGGTCGTCGCGCTGCGACCTCGGCAATGGCTGAAGAACCTGCTCGTCTTCGCGGGCCTGGTGTTCGCGGCGAAGCTCGGTGACGCGGGGCGCTGGCTCGAGGCGCTGGCCGCCTTCGGCGCCTACTGTGCGATCTCCAGCGCGGCCTATCTCGTCAACGATCTGCGCGACCGGGCGGACGACCGGCTCCACCCCGTCAAGCGGGCCCGGCCGATCGCGCGGGGAGAGTTGTCGCCCCGGGGGGCGGTGGTGCTGGCGGTCGGCCTGGCCGCGGTCGCCGTTGCGCTCGCGGGCGTGCTCGGCCTCCTCTCCGTCGCGTTTCTCCTGGCCTTCGCGGGACTGCAGGCCGCCTACACGCTCTCGCTCAAGCACGTCGTCCTGCTCGATGTGCTCGTGATCGGCTCGCTCTTCGTGATCCGTGCAGCGGCCGGGGCTGCCGCAGTGGACGTGCGTATCTCTCCGTGGCTGCTGCTCTGCACGGCGCTCCTGGCGCTCTTCCTGGGGCTCGCCAAGCGCCGTGGCGAGCTGGTGCTCGTCGGCGCCCAGCACACTCCCGGCCGGCCCGTGCTGGAGGGCTACTCGCTCGAGCTCGTCGACCAGCTCGTCACAATCGTCGCCGCCGCGACGGTGATCGCGTACTCGCTCTACACGCTGACCGCTCGCGACTCGAAGGCGCTGCTCGCCACGGTGCCCTTCGTGATCTTCGGCGTCTTCCGCTACCTGCTGCTCGTGCACCGCGACGAGATCGGCGAAGAGCCGGAGCAGGTGCTCCTCACCGACGTGCCGATCATCCTCGCGGTGGCCGGCTGGATCGCCACGGCGGCCGCGATCCTGGCGCTGACCTGAAGCGCGCGGTTGTTCTCGTCGCCGCCTTGGCGGCGGTAGTGGCCCTCGGCTTGGGACTCTACGCCGACTTCGGCCGACTCGGCGACGAGCTGGCGAGCTTCCGCTGGGAGCTCTTCCCGCTCGCGCTCGGGCTGACTGCGCTCAACTACGTCCTGCGCTTCTGGCGCTGGCAGCGCTACCTGGCTCGTCTCGAGATCGAGGTGCCGCCGGGACGGAGCTTCGCGATCTTCGTCGCCGGCCTGACGATGACGATCACCCCCGCCAAGCTCGGCGAGGTGCTGAAGTGCGGGCTGCTGAAGCGCTCGTTCGCGGTTCCCGTGCGCCGCACAGCCCCGATCGTGCTCGCGGAGCGCGTCACGGATGCGACGGGCGTGGTCGTGCTCGCGGTCGCCGGGGGGGCCGGCACGAGCCGCTGGCCGGTGATCGCGCTCGCGCTGGCAGGGGTGGCGGTGATCGTGCTGGTCGTGCGAAGCCCGCTGCTCGAGCGCTTCGCGCGGCTCGGCGAGGCGCCGGACGCGGCACGCGCGCTGCTGGAGACGCGCCTACTGGTGGGGATGACCGCGCTCTCGGCTGTCTCCTGGCTCTGCGAGTGCCTCGCCGCCTACGTCTGCGTCCGCGGCCTGCGCCTCGACCTCTCGCTCGCCGACACGATCGTCGTCTTCTCGCTCGGCAGTCTGGCCGGCGCCGTCTCGTTCCTGCCGGGCGGGCTCGGCGTCGCCGAGACCAGCATGACCGGCCTGATGCGCATGCTCGGTGACGTGCCGAAAGCCTCGGCGGCGGCCGCGACGGTGCTGATCAGGGTCGCGACGCTGTGGTTCGCGGTCGCGCTCGGGCTGGTCGGGTTGGCCGTCGAGGAACGCCTAGAGCGGCGTCAACCCGTGCGGCGCTCTTCGATGCGGTAGACGATGGCGCCCTCGCTGTTCTGGAGTGCGTGCTCGAGGCCCGCGAGGCGATCGTTGACCGACTTCCAACCCGAGGTGATCAGGTCGACCTGCAATGCGAGATCGTCGATGCGCGCGTGCCGCTCGGAGAGGAGGTCGCCCTCGACTCGCTCGAGCCGACGGATCACCTGGTTCATCAGGCCCCGGATCTCCGCGAGATTGCGTCCCACGGGCTGGACCTGCGCGCGGAGGCCGTCCTGGACGGCGTCCTCGACCTTCGCCGGGATCGTCGCCTCGAGGTTGGCTGCTGTCTGCGCCAGCTCCTCGACCTGCGCGCGGGCGCGCTCGAGCGCGGCGTCCACGGCGGCGGCGTCGGGCCGCCCTTCGGCCGCCTCTCGCAGGCGCTCTCGGGCTCGATCGATCGCGTCGTCAGTCATCGGCGCCCACGGTAGCGTTCGCATCGGATGAAGTCGTCCGAGCTCGACTACGAGTTCCCGTCGCTCGCCTGCGGCTCGCTCCCGCGGGGGAAACCATGTTTCCCCCGCGTATCCCCTTCTTCTTCCGAGTTCGCCTCGGCATCCGCCGAGGAATTGCGGTGGGGGAACCTCCCTGTTCCCCCCTTCCCCCTCCACACGGCAGCCCTCGCAGCGGAATGAAGACATCGGAGCTGGACTACGAGCTGCCGCCGGAGCTGGTTGCCCAGCACCCTGCGGCACGGCGTGACCACTCGCGGCTGCTCGTGCACCAGCGCGCAAGCGGCTGGACCCGGCACCGCCGCTTCGACGACCTGCCGCACGAGCTTCCGAACGGCACGCTGGTCGTCGTCAACGACACGCGTGTGCTGCCTGCGCGTCTGCGGCTCGAGCGTCCGGGTGGGGGTGCCGCGGAGGTGCTCCTGCTGGAGCGGCTCGGCGAGAACGGCACCTGGGAGGCACTCGCGCGCCCGTCGCGCAAGCTCGAGCCCGGCCAGCGGCTCGGCCCGGTCGAGCTGCTCGAGCCGCTGGGCCAAGGCCGCTGGCGGCTGCGGCTGGACGGCGAGCCGGCGGGCGAGGCGCCGTTGCCGCCCTACATCACCGAGCCGCTGGAGGATCCGGAGCGCTACCAGACCGTCTACGCGGCGCACGAGGGCTCGGCCGCGGCGCCGACCGCCGGCCTGCACTTCACGCCTGAGCTGCTCGAGGGCCTCGACGTCGAGCGGGTCACCCTGCACGTCGGCCTCGACACCTTTCAGCCGGTGGCTGTCGCGGATCTGGCGCAGCACGAGCTCCACAGCGAGCGCTACGAGGTGGCCGAGCAGACCTGGGCGCGGATCGAGGCCGCCCCGCACGTGCTCGCGGTCGGGACCACCACGGTGCGGGTGCTCGAGTCGCTGGCCCGTGGAGCACCCCTTGCAGGGCGGACCGATCTCTTCATCACGCCGGGCTTCGGGTTCACCCGCGTGGACTCGCTGCTGACGAACTTCCACCTGCCGCGCTCGACCCTGCTCGCGCTCGTGATGGCCTTCGCAGGCGTCGAGGAGACACGCCGCCTCTACCGGCTCGCAATCGAGGAGCGCTACCGCTTCTACTCCTTCGGCGACGCGATGCTGCTCCTGTGACCGAGCGGCCTTCCACCTGGGGGAGAACCGTCACGGTTCCGGCCCGAGCGCGTGACGGACACGCGCGTTTCTCATCGGTACGCTCGCAGCGGGAGCGAGGGTGGCGGCAACCCCACCCAGGGCGGGGGATGGAGGGTTGCTGATCCGATGGCGGTGATGAGCGCCGGGGACTGGCGCGCGTTCTGGCAGGCGCGGGGGATGCGCGAGCTGCAGCTGCTGCTCTTGGCGGCCTGGGATCCGATCGACGATGTGCCGCCCGGCGTGTACGACGGCCACGCGTTGCGGGTCGCGTCGCTCCTCGTTAGCCGCGCCTCCAGCGAGGCGATCGCAGCCGAGCTGGGCCGGATCCGCCGCGACGAGCTCGGGCTCGAGCCGGGTCCCACCGAAGACGCGCGCGCGGCGGACAAGATCACCGCCTGGTTCGAGGCCGCCGCCTCGTGAGCGCCTTCGAGCTCCAGGCAACCGACGGCGCCGCCCGCACCGGCGTGCTCAGCACCGCCCACGGCCAGGTGCGCACGCCCGCGTTCATGCCGGTGGGGACGAAGGCGACCGTCAAGGGCGTCGATCCGGAGGAGCTGCGCTCGCTCGGCGCCGAGATCGTGCTCTGCAACACCTACCATCTCCACTTCCGCCCAGGCCCCGAGCTGATCGCCGAGCTCGGCGGGCTGCACTCCTTCATGGCCTGGGACGGGCCGATCCTGACCGACTCCGGCGGCTTCCAGGTCTTTTCGCTGCGCCACACGATCGTCAAGCGCGATGAAGAGGGCGTTACCTTCCGCTCGGTCTACGACGGCGACCTCGCGCGCTTCACGCCGGAGCTGGCGGCGCGTGTCCAGGCCAAGCTCGGCTCCGACATTGCGATGTGCCTCGACGTCGTGCCGCCGCCGGGCGCGAGCAGACAGGAGCTGGAGCAGGCGGTCGGCCTGACCGCCCGTTGGGCCAGGCGCCAGAGAGAGGCCGAGCGCGCTCCCGGGCAGCTCCTCTTCGGGATCGCGCAGGGCGGAACCGATCCCGAGCTGCGCAGGCGCTCCGTCGAGGAGATCGTCGCGCTCGATTTCGACGGCTACGCGCTCGGCGGCCTGGCGATCGGCGAGCCGCGTGAGGTCATGTTCGAGACGACCGCCTGGGCCGCCGGACTGCTCCCCCAAGACCGGCCCCGCTACTTCATGGGCATCGGCGACCCGGCCGGGATCCTCGAGGTGATCGAGCGCGGGATCGACATGTTCGACTGCGTCCTGCCGACCCGGAACGCGCGCACGGGCTCGGCGCTCACCTGGGAGGGACAGCTGAACCTGCGCAATGCCCGGTTCGCCCGCGATCCGCGCCCGCTCGGCGAGGGCTGCCCCTGCCCGGCCTGCACCCGCTTCTCGCGCGCCTACGTGCGCCACCTGCTCAGCCAGCGGGAAATCCTCGGCCCCCGCCTGCTCAGCCTGCATAATCTCCGCTTCGTGCTCGACCTCGTCGCCGGCGCCCGCGCCGCGATCGAGCGGGGCGAGCTGCGGTCGTACAAGGAAGAGGCGCTGGCGCGGCTGCAGCGCTTTCCGGAGGAGGCAACGTGGGTTACGTGATCGTGCTCGTCGCGCTGTTCGGCCTGATGTGGTTCCTGCTGATCCGTCCGCAGCGCCGCCGCGCCGTGGAGCAGCTCGAGCTGCAGGACAAGCTCCGCACGGGCGACGAGATCCTCACCGCCGGGGGCATCCACGGCACGGTCAAGGCGATCGAAGACGACATCGTCCATGTCGAAATCGCGCCGGGAACGCTGGTGAGGGTCGACCGAAGGGCCGTTGCCGTGGCCGGGGGCGGGGAGGAGTCGCCGGCTGAAGAGGCGAAGCCCGAGGACGGGAGCAAGCCAGTCTCCTCGCCCGAAAGCTAATCTTCCTCGACTTCTCCGCGTGTCCAACAGACGTTCACATCTGATTCTCGTAGGCCTGATCGCGCTGGCGCTCGCCGGCGTGGCGGCCCTCGGCGTCCCTGGCTCGCCGGTGCACAAGAAGGTCACCCTCGGGCTCGATCTCCAGGGCGGGCTCGAGGTCGTGCTGAAGGCGGTTCCGCCGAAGAAGCGCACCTGCGACGCCTCCTGCATGGAGCGCTCGATCTCGATCATGCGCAGCCGCATCGACAAGCTCGGCGTCGCCGAGCCCGAGATCCGCAAGCAGGGCAAGAACCAGATCGTGATCCAGCTCGCCGGCGTGCACGACGCCGGCAAGGCGGCGCAGATCATCGGCAAGACCGCCCAGCTGCAGTTCTTCGACCTCGAGGTCGACGTGACCGGCCCCTCCACCGACGGCGCCGGGCACGTGGTCGCCACGGACAGCCTCTACAAGCTGTTGAACGCGGTGAAGGCGGACACGAAGAAGGGGACGCCCACGGCCTTCTACCTCTTCAACTCGAAGAAGCAGGTGGCGGCGGGCCCCGAGGACACCCGCGCGAAGCTGCTGCAGTCGACTACCAAGGGCAAGCTGAAGCTCCAGGGCAAGGTGCCGAAGGGCTTCGTCGTGCTCGCCGTCCCGCCGAAGACGACGGTGGTCAGCTGCCTCGTCTCGACCGGCTGCCCGGGTGTCACGACCGCCACGGGCGCCACGGTCTTCTACCTCTTCAAGTTCCAGCCGGACAATGAAACCAACCCGATCCCCGAAGCGACCGGCGGGGACCTGAAGCTCTCGGCCATCTCGGCCCAGATCGGCACCGCGGGCCAGGGAAACGTCGTTCAGCTGGGCTTCAACGGCGAGGGCGCGAAGAAGTTCCACGAGATCACGCGTAATGAAGCAATCCGCGGCTCGACCGCCGCGAATGCTGCCGGGCAGGGAAGTGCCAACGACCTGAACACGATCAACACCTACGCCCAGCACTTCGCGATCGTGCTCGACGGCGAGCTCAAGTCGACGCCCTACATCAACTACAAGGAGAACCCGGACGGGATCGACCCGACCGGCACCGGCGCGGAGGTCTCGAACATCGCGAGCTTCGGCGAGGCGAAGGACCTGGCGCTGGTGCTCCAGACCGGTGCGCTGCCCGTCAAGTTCGAGCAGATCGAGCGTACCGACGTCTCGGCCACGCTGGGCAAGGACTCGCTGCGCCAGGCCAAGAATGCCGCTCTGATCGGCCTGCTGATCGTCGCGCTCTTCCTGCTCGTCCTCTACCGCTTCCTCGGCGTCGTCGCGGTCGTCGGCCTGGGCATCTACGCCGCCTTCCTCTACGCCGCGATCCTGCTCTTCGGCGTCACGCTGACCCTGCCGGGCTTCGCCGGCCTGATCCTGACGATCGGGGTGGCCGCCGACGCGAACGTTGTTGTGTTCGAGCGGATCAAGGAAGAGGTGCGGTCCGGGAAGTCCGTGCGCGCCGCGATCGCGGCCGGCTACCAGAAGGGCTTCCACACGATCATCGACGCCAACGTCGTGACCGTGATCACAGCGATGGTCCTCTTTGCGGTAGCGACCGCGGGCGTGAAGGGCTTCGCGCTGATGCTGATGATCGGGACGGTGATCTCGCTCGTCACGGCCGTCGGGGCGACGCGAGCGATGCTCGGGCTGCTCGCCGGCTTCCGCTGGTTCGAGAACCCGCGCTTCATGGGCGCGGCCGGCCAGCAGTCGGCCAAGTGGCTGCAGATCGACTTCATGAAGCGGCGCTACCTCTGGTTCGCGATCTCGGGAGCGATCGTGGTGATCGGCGTCGGCGCTCTCGGGGTCAGGGGGCTCAACCTCGGCATCGACTTCAAGGGCGGCACCCAGGTCACGTTCAAGACGCCGAAGCCCGTCTCGTTGACCGCGGTGCGGAAGGAGGCGTCCAAGTTCGGCAAGGAGCCGATCGTCCAGGGTCGCGGCAAGGCCGTCGGCGGCGAGAACTACAAGAGCTTCCAGCTGCGGCTGCGCTCGCTCAGCGGCCCGCAGACAACCGCGCTCTCGAACGACATCAAGCAGCGCTTCGGTCAGAACATCTCCAGCCAGATTCAGACCGTCTCGGCGAGTTTCGGGCGGCAGATCGCGCGCTCGGCGATCATCGCGGTCCTCTTCTCGCTGCTCCTGATCATCCTCTACGTCGCGATCAGGTTCGACTTCAAGTTCGCGGGGCCGGTGATCGTCGCGCTGCTGCACGACATCGTGATCACCGTCGGCGTCTACGCGCTGATCGGGAGGGAGGTGTCGAACTCGACCGTCGCAGCGGTGCTCACCGTGCTCGGGTACTCGATCTACGATACGATCATCATCTTCGACCGCATCCGCGAGAACATCCCGCTGATGCGGCGGGCGCCGTTCGCGACGATCGCGAATGTCTCGCTCTGGGAGACGATCCGCCGCTCGCTGGCGACGACGCTGATCACACTGCTGCCGGTCAGCGCGCTGCTGCTCTTCGGCGGGGAGACGCTGAAGGACTTCGCCTTCGCGCTGATGGTGGGCATTGCCTCGGGCGCATACTCGTCCATCTTCATCGCGGCGCCGCTGCTCACGATCTGGAAGGAGCGCGAGCCGGAATACGCGCGCCGCCGTGGCCAGCCAGAGCCGAGCGGCGACGGCACGGCCACGCTGGAAGCCGCCGAGAAGGCCGCAGCCTCCGCACCCGCGCCGGACCTCTCACCGGTCGCCGCCGCCGAGCGGGCGACGGGCGGCTCGCAGGCGAAGCGCGAGCGCCGGCGGCAGCGACGTCGAGCAAAACCCCATGGCCGAGCGCGCTGAGCTCCGCGAGATCGCGGAGAAGCTCGTGCTCGCCGGGGTCGGCGCCGTCGCCCTGACCGCCGAGCGGGCGGACACCCTGGCCGAGGAGCTCTCGGCCCGCGGCGGGATCGGGCGCGACGAGGCACGGTCAGTCGTCGAAGAGGTCGTGGGACGCTGGCGCAGCGAGACGGTCCGCCTGGGCGAACGGACGGGCGCCGGCCTCTCGGGGTTGTTCCGCGAGCTCGGGCTCGTGACGCGCGACGAGCTCGAGGAGATCGAGCTCCGGGTGGCGCAGATCGAGCACCGCCTGCGCCTGCTCGAAAAGGGGTGAGCCTGCTCGAGCGACTGAAGAGCGCCGAGGCGGGGTGGGTGCTCGGGCGCAGCTTCGTCCCGCGAATAGCGGTCGCGCTTGCTCCGGCGGCCGGTTACGGCGTCGACCGCATCCCGCTCGAGGGTGGGGCCGTCGTCGCCGCGAACCACTTCTCCGGGATCGACCACCCGCTGATCGGGGCGTTCAGCCCGCGGATGATGTATTTCCTCGCCAAGGCAGAGCTGCTCGACATTCCCGTCGTCGGGCACGTGCTCCGCTGGCTCGGCGTCTTCGGCGTACGCCGCGGCGAGGGCGATCGCGAGGCCCTGCGCAAGGCCCGCCGCCTCGTGGCCGAGGGCAACCTCGTCGCCGTGCATCTGGAGGGCACGAGGCAGCGCTTCGGCCACCCCGGCGAGATGCAGCCCGGCGGCCTGATGATCGCGATGCAGGAAGGCGTGCCGGTGATCCCGTGCGGGCTCGACACGTTCGGCTGGTCGCCGACCAACCGCCGCAAGTGTGCGGTCGTCTGGGGTAAGCCGATCACCCTCGACGACCTAGCGCGAAACCGCAAGGGCTACGCCGAAGCGGCCGACCGCGTGGGCGCCGAAATCGTGCGTCTCTGGCGCCTGGCCGTCGAGGCGTCGGCGGCGGGCTTGCCGCCCGAGCTTCCCGACGGAGCCAAGCGAAGCGGGATCAACCCGAAACCTCGCGTGACCGCCGAGTAGCACCGAAGGGCCAGGGCCGGGGACTGTCCCCGGCCCTGGCCAAACGGGCCCTGACGAACGTCAGGGGAGTGTGTCGATCCGTCCACCGGTTCATCCATCGCTCCAACGTCCACGCGATACTGGTGCGAGGCGCGTCAGCTGCACCGGCAAAACGCCAGGGCTGGCGCGTCCAGTCGCCCCTGCGCGCTCATCCAGCGTGAATGCAACACTGAACGCATGGCGAGCTCCGCCACGAGGAACCTCGGACGCCTCTCCGAGATCGCCCAAGTGGCCGTCAGGCACGGGTTCGGCTACTTCTTCGAGACTCACCGCCTGACCGACCTGCTCCCGGGCAGGCAGCAGCGGAACATGCCCGAAGGCTCGCCCTCGCAGCGCGGCCAGCACCTGCGCGAGTTGCTCGACGAGCTCGGGCCGACCTTCGTCAAGTTCGGTCAGCTGCTCTCGACACGGCCCGACATCGTCCCGCCGGACATACTGGTCGAGCTCCAGTCGCTCCAGGACGACGTGCGGCCGTTCCCGTACGCGGACGTCGAGCGCGTGATCCGGGAGGACCTCGGCCTCTCGGTCGAGCAGCTCTTCACCGACTTCGATCCGACCCCGGTCGCGGCCGCCTCGATCGGCCAGGTGCACCGGGCGACGCTCCCGAACGGGAACCGCGTCGCCGTCAAGGTGCAGCGGCCGAACGCGCCGCGGCAGGTCGAGGCCGACCTCGCGCTCCTCTACCAGGCTGCGCGCCTAGCCCGCGAGCGGGTGCGCGCGCTCGACTTCATCGATGCGCGCCAGCTCGTGGACGAGTTCGCGCGGTCGATCCGCCAGGAGCTCGACTACCGCCTCGAGGGCCGCAACGCCGAAACGTTCCACCACCGCTTCGCGGGTCACCCGCACGTGAAAATCCCCCGCGTCTACTGGAGCTACACGCGCACCCGTGTGCTCACGCTCGAGCTGCTGGAGGGCATACAGCTGGCCGACCTGCCGCTCGACGCATGGGAGATGGAGGAGCGCCGCAGGCTCGCGTACCTCATCACCGAGACCTGGATGACGATGATCTTCCGCCACGGATTCTTCCACGGCGACCCGCACCCGGCCAACATCTTCGTGCTCGGCGACGGCGACCAGATCGGGATCGTCGACTTCGGCCAGGTCGGCAATCTGACCGACGAGGACATGTCGAAGCTGACGCGGCTGTTCATCGACACCGCGAACGAGCAGATCGAGCAGATCCCGCGCCGGCTGGCCGAGCTCGGTGTCCGTTACCCGAAGGAGCGCGAGGAGGAGTTCGTCGCCGAGCTGCGCGAGATGTACTACCGCTACTACGGCGCGAGCCTCGCGGAGATCGACCCGCTCGTGGTGATCCGCGAGGCCTTCCAGCTGATCTACCGGCTCAACCTGCGGCTGCCCGCGCGCTTCGTGCTGCTCGACAAGGCGATCGCGACGCTGGGCTCGGTGGGGATCGAGCTCTACCCGGACTTCAACGTCTTCGAGGTGGCGAGGCCCTACGCGCGCGGGCTGATGCTGGAGCGCTACACGCCGCGCCGCATGCTGACGCGGGCCCGCAAGGAGGGCATCGAGCTCGCCCGGATCGCGCGCGAGCTGCCGTACCAGATGCATGACGTCCTCGAGCAGGCGCGCGACGGCCAGATCGAGGTTGGCTTCGTGCACAAGGGCCTCGACGAGTTCATGCGCAAGCTCGATGTCGCCTTCAACCGCCTCGTGATCGCGCTGGTCGTGGTCGGCGGCCTGATCGGCTCGAGCCTGATCGGGATCTTCTCGACGACCGGGCCGCAGATCGCAGGCGTGAACTTCCTCTCGTTCGTCGGATTCGTGTTATCGGGCGCCCTTGGGCTGTGGCTCCTCTGGGGCGTCCTCCGCTCCGGCCGGTTGTAGAAATCTCGTCGCAGTTCCGCGCGAAAGCGTCAGAGACGCTCAGCCATGCGGTTTCCGCTCAGCCAGGCGGTCCGTACTTGCCGCTGGCGCCCTGGAATCGCGTAGCGGTGTGGTCCCGGTGTGGTCTCAGGCATAGACTCGGCGCGCCATCGAGCGAAGGGGGAAGACCAATGTCGGAGGACGTCGCCAAACTTCTGGCCGAGGCCGAGGAAGCGATCCTCAAGCAGATCATCGCGAACGCAGAAGCGGCACAGGTCGTCCTGCCGCTCGCCGAAGCTCTCGCATGGATTCGCTACCCGAACAACCCGCACGGCGGGGGAGTAAAGGTGAGCTAAGGAAAGCGAAAGGGCGCCCCCCTACAGAGCGCCCTCTCTAGTCCAATGCCCGGCACTCGGTCGAGCCCGGTCACCTACTGCGATGCTCGCCACTCTAGCGGGGCGGGTGGTCGGCGTCGTCCGCGGGCCCGGTTAGAGTGGCGAGCAATCCAATGCGCTCCCTACGCGATGCCCACTGACGAGCAACTAGCCGGCGGTAGCTGCCGCCTCTCTCCCGCGGCGCAAGCCATGCTGCTGTCGTGCACGCCGGCTGAGATGGCCGCGCTCGAGAAGCGGATGCACGATCCCACGCATCGGCGCAGGCTCGTTTGGAAGCTCGGCGCGTGGCGTCGCCTCCGCAGCCTTCCCCATCATCGCGCTGGCCGAGAGTCGGCCCCTCGGAGTCTCGCCCGCCGTCGCCCGCGGGCCCGCCGGACCGTTGCAAGTCGCGACGGCCCGGACCCAGGCGAACCTCCTCCTGACCCGCTAAGCCGTCACCTTCACGAAGGGGCGGCGGCGTGAGCGTCGACCGCGTCCCCAAGTTGGGGGTGGTGGCGTGAGCGACCGCGAGTTGAGTCCCGAGCTGGAGGAGTCTCGCGGTCTCGAGGAGACGGGCGACGAGACGCCGACGACGAACGGCCCGGTGATCCCGGACGACCAGCTCGTCCCCTGGTGGGAGTGGCAGGGCGAGCGAGAGCGGCGCGAGCGGGCCCGGCGCCAGCAAGTAGTACCAGCCGTCGCCTCAAATCTTGAGCGCGCTAAAGATTTGGAGCCGGCCGAGAGAAGTCTCGCCGGGATCTCCCACGACGAGCTGCTCGCGCTCGAGGTCCCAGCGACCACCCAGCTTGTCGAGGACGTGATCGAGGCCGGCACGCTCGGAACGATCGCCGCACTCCCCGAGCGCTACAAGAGCTGGGTCGCGAACGAGCTCGCCTTCAAGGTCGGCAGCGGCCAGGGGCGCCTGTTCGGCCAGGCCGAGATCCTCAAGAGCGGCCCCGTCGGCTACTGGTGGCAGGACGACTCGCTCGCGAACGAGGTCAACCGTGCTCGCGCCTACGCGAGCCGGCACGGTCACTCGGCCGAGTTGCCGATCCGCTGGCACCTGAACGAGGGGCTCCGGCTCCCAGACGACATCCCGGCCCTCGTCGAGGAGATCGAGCGCGAGCGGCAGGTGTCTGCGGCGACGAGAGCGAAGTCGCCGATACGCGGGTCGAGTTGTCCTCCGGCGAGCGGCTGCGGGCCTGTCGCGATTGCGTCGAGGCTCTGGCCGTCGTGCTGAAGATCGAGAGCAGGGCCGCTGCCGGCGTGCTCGCGCAGGCCCGGCGTGAGACGGCCGCGCTGGAGGCGATGCTCGCCGAGCGCGACCGTGAGCTCGAGGAGCGCGGTCGCCAGTTGGAGACAGCCACCGGCGAGCTCGAACGGCTACGAGCGACGATCGCCGCTCGTCAGGCCGCGCTCCACGCGATCGCGGCGCAAGCCAACGAGCTCTTGTGAGTGCAAGCAAGCGAAAGGAGACCGCCTGATGGCCATTGCCTACTCGATCGACCTCGACTCCCGTCGAGACCTCGGTCAGACAACCGTCGATGTAACGCTCGACGGCTCCTATCCCGCCAACGGATACCCACTCTCGAACGCGGGGCTGGGGATGATGGACAAGCCCGACTCGGTCCAGGCCAACACGAGCAGCGTCCAGGGTGTGATCGGGATGTGGGACAAGACCAACAACAAGCTCAAAATGTTCAAGGGCGCGGCCGGCCTCTTGGTCGAGTGCGCGGCCGGCGACATCTCGAGTGCCAACGTGATCACACTCGAAGTCACCGGCAGGCCGGTTCTGTGACAAGGGATCGCGCGGCGACCACCCACGGTTGGTCTTGCGCCTTGACAAGCGACGCGCGTAGCGGGAGACGGTGCGGCTCGAGACGCGCCTGCTTCCGTGACGACGAGAAGGGCAGCGCGGCCGGCCGCGGTAGGGTCGGCCGGCTGCGCGCCCACATAGGCGATGTGCTCTAGCAAGATCGACCATGACAGCAGCGTCGTCACCGTCACGACGCCGTCCAGTTGGGCCGAGGTAGGCCACAGGCTCTACGTGATTGGCAGCGGCGCCAGTTACGGGATCGATTTCTCCGATTGGCTCCTGCGCCTCACGAGCTCGCAGCCGAACGGGAACGGCAAGCCCTGGGGCGAGGGCGTCGACGTGCGCCCAGCCGAGACAGCGCTGCGCGAGGCGCTGCGCAACGGCGAGGTGCACCCGAGCCTCGTGGCCGAGCCGACGCTAGGAGTCGAGGCGGCGTGAGCGTTCGGCGTCTCTCCCCACAGAACGGCGGGCGCCTGCTGCATGAGGCCCTGCACGGCACGGCAACCGAGGAGGAGATCCTGGCCGGTCTGCTCCACGCTCGGCGCGTGGTCGCGCGGGGCTGGACGCAGGGACCGAACGCCGTGCACGAAGACGGCCACGCGCTCAATGCCGTCGAACTCGACCGGCTCACGAAGTTCAGAGGAGGAGGATCGCGATGAGGGTCTGCCTGGCCACCGCCGCGCTCGTCGGAGGCAGCGCCGCAGTTACGGCCGGCACCGCCGGCTATGTGGGCTACAAGGCTCTGACCGCGCCGCCGGGTCCCGGCGCCCAGCGCGAGAAGTACAGGGCCGACCTGCGACGTCTCAAGCGGATGGGCCAGCTCACGCCGGCGGACGAGCGAGCGTCACTGGCCTGGGTAGCGACCGCCTCCAGCGAGCAGATCGCTCGACATAGGCGCGATATCAATGCGACCTACTTCACCCCCTGACCCCGCCCGCGCGGCTTTGATCGCCGACGCGGTCACTGCGCGGATCGCCGAGGAGATCCGCTTGGGCTTCGACGACATCCCGCGTGCGGCGGCTAAGAGGTTCCGGCGCAACGTGGACGCTGCACCCCATCTGCACGGCGCGGCCTCAAACGATCACCTGCTCGTCGAGCTCTGGAACGAGAAGCCTGGACGGACGCAGGCCCAGGTGCTCGCGCTGCTGGACTCGGCGATCGCGCGGCAGCGGGCGCGCATGGGCGCTTAGATCGAAGTGCGGGCCGAACGCTTAGGCATCGCGTCCAGCCCTCGCCCATTCGCCCGCGCCACGACGGCGATCGGCCGGCGCGATATAGACAAGGCGGCCCTCGCCCGCGGCACGACGCAGAGCGTGAACGACGCGAGAGCGGTCGCTCGCGTTGAGAGCTGAGCCGCCTAGCCGACAGACGATGTTGCTCGACTGGGCCGGAGCCCCCTTCCTGTGCCAGCGCTCCTCCCTCTGCACCTCGGCGTCCAGCGCCGCGAGCAGCTCGTCGTCTGTGAACTCGAGCGGCGGTGGCGGCGGTGGTGGAACGAGTTCCAGGCTCGGCCCCGGCGGTGCAATGCCGAACTTCTCCTCGAGCCGCGAGACGAGTTGCTCGAGACGCTGGACGGTCTCGTAGACCTCGCCGGAATAGGTCGTCATGGTTCGCTCCTTTCGAGTTGGGAGGGGCGCCCCCTGCGGCCCGAGGGCGCCCCGGGAGGAACCACTAGCGGCCGCGCCGCCGTAGCGCGCGACGCGCCAAGAAAGAGCTGAGCGGCGAGCGCTGGCCCTCGTCGACGAGCTGCGAGAGCCAGGCCGCCGAGTAGTAGACGCGGCCCCCGATCAGCCGTTCGCCGGGCCCTAGTGCGGGGCGTGGCGGCGGCAAGTCGGTGTCTTGACTCTGGCGGATTTCCCTCACGGGCCTACCTTCGCACCGATCGCCCAGAAAGTCAAACGTAGTTAACCGCAGCATCCCGGCTATCTGGTAAACTGCGTTAGACATGCCCGACACTACGGTCAGAATAGGGGAGTGGGTGAAACGCCGTTGACGCGGATTAAGCGCCTAGCGAGAGCGCTCGAGCGCGATCAGGAGCGGACCGAGCGCACGCGCGAGCAGCTGCACGAGGCGATCCGCGAGGCTCACGGGGCCGGCGAGTCGCCCGAGCTGATCGCGCAGGTTGCCGGAGTCACCCGCCAGCGCGTCTGGCAGATCGTGAAGCGGGCGCCGCGATGAGACAGGCGAGGGAGGGAGAACGCGGATGAGCGAGGCTGAACGCTGGGGAGCTTGGCTACGCGCGCAGAACCTCGACATTCCCGAGGAGATCGTCCTAGATCTCGTCGGTAGGAGATCCGTGACGAACGCGGCGTTGCTACCGAAGATCGAAAATTTGGAAGCTCTCTCGACCGTCGCCGAGGCGCTGCTAGGCGAGGAGGACGAGATCGTGGAGCTGATCCAGGCGCGCCTGGCTGTACTGCGTCAGACCCTCGTCCAAGAGGGCGTTGACGCGAAGGCGCGCCGCAGCGAATGGGAGGACAACGATGGCTAGCGTTTCCATAACCAGGCGTCAGACGAGTAGCGGGCCGCGCTACGTGGTCCGCTTCCGCCTCGGCGGCCGCGCCTATCCGATCCGTCACGCCGGCGCCTTCGCTCGCGAGCGCGACGCCAAGATGCGCCGTGACTTCGTTGCGGGCGAGCTCGCCGCGGGACGCGATCCGACTCTCGCGCTGGAGGCGATGCGCTCACCGGCGACACCGGCGCCGTCGCGCACGTTCGCGCAATGGGCCGAGAGCTACAAGGCGTCGCGGGTTGACGTCTCAGCAGCGACGCGGGCGAACACCGAGACGCACCTCAAGCGGCTTCTGCCGATCTTCGGCGAGCAGGACCCGTACGCCCTCGGCTTCGCCGAAATTCAGGATTGGGTCTCGAGCGCCGATCTCTCACCGGGCTCGCTGCGCCCCTACATCGCGACCCTGCGGCTGGTGCTCGACTACGCCGGCGTCGAGCCGAACCCGGCGAGGGACAAGCGCGTCAAGCTGCCGGAGCTCGAGCCGGAGGAGATCAATCCACCGACCACGAAGCAGCTCCTGGCCATGCTCGAGCGCGTGAGCAATCGCTGGGTGCTGCCGCTGGTCGTGCTCGAGCAGGTGGGGATGCGCTCGAGCGAAGCGGCGACGCTCAGCTGGGGCGACGTCGACGTGGCCGAGAACCGCTTCCGCCTCCGAGCAGCGCGCACCAAGACCCGCAGGGCGCGCTGGGTGCAAGTGCCCGCCTGGCTGATGGAGGAGATCGCCGCCACCTGTCCACTCGAGGACCGGACAGCCGAGCGGAAGGTGTTCGCCGGCTACGGCCGCCACGCCGCCCGTAACGCGGTTGCGCGGGCCTGCGTCGTCGCGGAGATCCCGCACTTCCACCCGCACGACCTGCGCCACCGGCGGATCAGCCTTTGGCACCAGCAGGGCATCCCGATCAAGGCGATCTCCGAGCGGGTAGGGCACGCACGAGCCTCGATGACGCTCGACACCTACTCGCACGTGATGACGCTCGACGAGATCTCGCCTGAACAGTTTGAGAACCTGATTCGGCGATGAAGCACTTCGTCGGCGAGATCTTTGGGCTCGTACTCGGTGGCCTGTTTCTCGTGATGCTCGCAGCCATCTTGTACGGCGAGCCAGAGGGCGCGACCCGCCGGCTTCGCGTTCTCAAGGGCGTCGGTTCGATCGTCGGATTCGTCGGCTTTTTGGCTGCGGTCGGCCTCGTCGTCTGGCTGTTCACCCGCTGAAGGCCGTCCCGGTGTGGTCTCGGTGTGGTCTTTGCGCCGCGAGCGAGCCGAAAACGGCTTCTCTCCGACGTTGTCGCAATCCCGCGCGAAAGGACATCTGGCGGTGCCGCTCGGCCGGCGATACCTTCGGCGCATGTTGCATGCGCTGCTCCTCGCCGAGGCCGAGCCGGGAACACGGGAGTTCCTGGAGCGGCACCTGGCGAGCGACGGCTTCTCGGTGCTCGGCGCCGGAGCGGGACGAGAGGCGCTGGAGCTGGCGGAGCGGGAGCGGCCCGACCTCGTGCTGGTCGGCGGCCTCCCCGATGCGCCGGCGCTCGAGGTCTGCCGCGTGCTGCGGGAGGGCGAGCCCGGGCGGTCGTGGGACCGCGACGTGCCGGTGATCGTGCTCGGCGAGGCTCGCGCCGACGCGGTCGACCGCGTGCATGCGGTCGCGCGCGGGTGTGACGACTTCGTGCCGCGGCCGTTCCATTATGAGGAGCTGGTCGCGCGGATCCACGCGGTGTTGCGCCGCACTCAGCCGGGTGCTCGGGAGCGCCTGGCCGCCGGGCCCCTGGCGGTGGATCGCCCGACGAGGCGGGTGACGGTGCACGGCTTCCCGGTCGCGCTGGCCGCGAAGGAGTACGAGCTGCTGGTGAAGCTCGCCGGCGACCCGGTGCGGGTCTTCACGAAGGAGGAGCTGCTGCGAGAGGTGTGGGGCTTCAGGTCGCTCGGACGGACGCGCACTTTGGACTCGCACGCCTCGCGCCTGCGGCGCAAGCTCGCGCAAGCCGGCGCCGAGGACTGCGTGCTGAACGTTTGGGGCGTGGGCTACCGGCTCCTCGCCGATTACGAGGAGGCCCGCCGAACCGCCTGATCCTGGTTGACTCACCCTCGTGTCCCGGAAGGTCAGCCCGGAGCAGGCGCGGCGCATCGCGGTGCGCGCGCAGCTGCTCGACGGCTCCGCCAGCGGCGTGCTCGAGACCATCCGCCGGCTCGGGTCACTGCAGCTCGACCCGATCGCCACCGTCGCGACGCCGCAGCACCTCGTGCTCTTCAGCCGGCTCGGGACCTACGACACCGCCGAGCTCGACCGGCTGCTCTGGGTCGACCGGAAGCTGTTCGAGTGGAACGCGTTCGTCTACCCGATCGAGTCGCTGCCGCGGATCCGCGCGCGGATGTGGCGCAGCCGACGCGCCGCGATGCACAGCTGGGACCGCCGCCGGAAGGAGTTCCTACGCCAGAACGCCGGCTTCCGCCGCTACGTCCTGCGCGAGCTCGAGCGGCGCGGGCCCCTGCTCTCGCGCGAGCTGGAGGACCGGGCTGCCGAGCGGCGCGGCGAGCACCGCTGGTTCGGCAGGCGCCAGGTCGCGGAGATGCTGGAGGCGCTGCACAGGATCGGCGAAGTGGCCGTCGTCGGTAGGCGCGCGGGACAGCGGCTCTGGGATCTCGCCGGACGCTGGTATCCGGAGACCGACCTCGTGTCGCCGCGCGACGCGGAGCGAGCAATGGCCGAGCAACGCTTCCGCGCTCTCGGCGTCCGGCTCGAGAAGGGCGAGTGGCACGCGCACCCCGATGCGAGCGACGAGCCGGTGCCCGATCGGGTCACGGTGCTCTCGCCCTTCGACCGGCTCGTGCACGACCGCGACCGGGCGGAGGCGCTCTTCGGGTTCCGCTACCGGCTCGAGATGTACGTGCCCGCGGCGAAGCGCGAGTACGGCTACTACGTCCTGCCGCTCCTCGCCCGCGACCAGCTCGTCGGGCGGGTCGAGCCGCGGTTCGATCGCAAGACGCGAGAGCTCGAGGTGCTCGGCGCCTGGGGCGACACGTCACGGCTCGACGAGGCGCTGACACCGCTCGCCGCCTTCCTGCGCCGCAACGCCTGAGCCGTTACGCTCGAAGCGTGGACGAGGACGTTCGAGTCACCACGGTGCCGGGTGAGGCGGAAGCGGAGGCGTTCTGCATGCTCCTCCGCTCCAACGGCATCGAATGCGCCCACCGGCTGACCAGGGAGGAGGACTCTCCGTTCGAAGGGTTCGGTCCCGACGGGATGCGCGAGATCCTCGTGCACGCCTCCGACCTCGAGGCGGCGCGCGCCTTGCTCGAGCCCGAGGACGACGCCGCCGCTACTTGAAGAGGTTCAGGAGCGCCTGGAAGACCCCCACCGTCGGCGGGTTCTGGTTCTTCGCCCTCACGATCGAGAAGGCCTGGCAGACGCCGAAGTCGTCGACCGGCGTTTGAGTGCCGAAGAGCGGGGGAGCCCCAAGCCGCGCGTCCAGCGCCGTCCAGGTTCCCTGGAAGGCGTCGGCGGTGACGGCGAAGCTGCAACCGCTGTAGGCCAGCGAACCGAGTGTCAGATTCTCGTTCGCCTTGACGCGCTTCTGCAGCGTCTTGATCTGCTTCTTCAGGGTGGTGATCTGAGCCTGGAGCGAACGCAGCGTTGGTGCCTTGGCGGCGGCCGGAGCGGCGGGCACAAGCATCAGCGCCAGTGCCGCGGCGAGAACGAGCCTCTTCATGTCTGCCTCCTCGGATCGATGAGACGCCCGTCATAACGCCCGCCCGCGTGGGAGTCAAGACTTCAGCAGGGCGCCTTCCAGCTCGAGCAGCGTGCGCTTGCGGTCGAGACCGCCTGCATAGCCGACCAGCGAACCAGTCGAGCCGACGACGCGGTGGCACGGGAGCACGATCGGCACCGGGTTGCGGTTCATCACCGTTCCCACCGCGCGGGCGGCGCGGGGGCGCCCGGCGCGCGCGGCCAGGGTGCCGTAGGTGGTCAGCTCGCCGTAAGGGACGCGGGCGAGCTCCTCGAGCACGGCGCGCCCGAACTCGCGCGCCAGGCGCAGGTCGAGCGCGAGCTCGAACTCCTTGCGCTTGCCGGCGAAGTACTCGTCGAGCTGGCGCCGAGCCTCGTCGGTCGGCTTCGGGGAGCGCAGCACCCGGACGCCGAAGGCGCGGGCGAGCTGCTCCTCCTCGCGCTCGGGCTCCGGGTCGTAGGAGATCTCGCAGAGGCCGTGATCGGTGACTGCAACGAGCAGCTGCCCGACCGGCGAGTCCACGAGGTCGTAGGCGACGTCGAGGAGGCCCTCGGCTGCTGCCGCATCGCGGAAGCGGCTGTCGAGCTCGGGAGAAACGGTCACGACTGCTCCTTCTTTCGTAGTCGGCGGACGCCGGAGGACGTCGCCTGCCGTGCCGCCTCGGTCGATGACCCGAGCGCGGCGCCGATGTCGTCGTAGCTGAGGTCGTACCCGAAGCGGAGGAAGACCGCGGCGCGCTCTTTGCGGGGCAAGTCCTCGGTGAGCCGGCGCAGCTCTTCGTACGGAAGCGGCCGGTCGACCGATTCGATCTCGGGCACCTCTGTCGAGCTGCCCCGCTCGCGGCGCAGG
The DNA here is from genome assembly GCA_038236705.1 of Gaiellales bacterium. Classification (GTDB taxonomy): domain Bacteria; phylum Actinomycetota; class Thermoleophilia; order Gaiellales; family Gaiellaceae; genus AC-32. Next base: position 27,049 of record JBBRZN010000010.1, on the reverse strand, counting down.
GCATCCAGCGCGACATTGCGTGCGATCGCGAGCGCCCACGCGCGCAGATGTAGACCGTGCTGCAGGCTCGGGTAGGCGCGCAACGCGCGCAGAAAGGTTTCCTGAAAGGCGTCGTCCGCGGCGTCCCGGCCGAGCATCCGACGCAGCTGCGAGAGCACGAAGCCCTGCTGCTCCTCGTAGAACCGCTCGAACGGCGGGATCCGCACGACTTCCATCATCGCTTCAAACGGAACTGTCACGCGAAACGTGAGATGTGGGTCGCAGGGGTTGCGAAGTGGGAGAACGTGGTCTAAAGTGGGGCGAAGTGGAATGCTTCTAGGTGAGTTCGAGCATACGATCGATGACAAGAACCGCCTCACGCTACCGGCCAAGTTTCGCCAAGCGCTTTCCGGCGGCCTCGTCATCACCCGCGGTATGGACGGGTGTCTCTACTGCTTTCCGCATGCGGAGTGGGAACAGATGGTCCAGAGCCGGCTCGCCGGGCTCGACCCGCTCAGCAAGGAGGGACGCCTGATGCACCGGTACTTCTATGCCGGCGCATCGGAGACGGAACCGGACAAGCAGGGGCGCATGCTGGTCCCGGCGGCGCTCACCAAGTCAGCGGGCATCGGGCGCGAGGTCGTGATCGCCGGGGTGGGGGACCACCTGGAGATCTGGGACCGCGCGGCCTGGGCAGATCACGTCAAGGAGTTCGAAGGGAGTGCGGAGGATGTTGCCGAACGTCTTGCGACCCAACGAGACTGACCACGTTCCCGTCCTCGCGGACGCGGTGCGTGAGGCTCTGGCCGTCGAGCCGGGGCAGACCGTCGTCGACGCGACCTTCGGGGCCGGCGGGCACGCAGAGCTGCTCGCCGCCAATCTCGGCGGCCGCGGCAAGCTGATCGCGATCGACCGCGACCCCTCGGTGCGGCCTTACTTCGACCGTCTACGCAAACGGAACGGCTTCCAGGGCCGCTTCCTGCGCGGGGAGTTCTCGCTCGTGCTCGAGCAGCTGGCCTCGAACGGCGTCAAGGCCGACGCGATCCTCTTCGACCTCGGCGTCTCGAGCATGCAGATCGACCGGCCCGAGCGGGGCTTCTCCTACGCGACCGACGCGCCGCTCGACATGCGCATGGACCCCGACTCGGAGCCTTCCGCGCGCGAGCTCGTGAACGAGGAGAGCGAGCGTGAGCTGACCCGAATCTTCAGGGACTACGGCGAGGAGCGCTACGCGCGGCAGATCGCCCGCGCGATCGGGCGCCGCCGGCGCGAGCAGCCGTTCGAGCGCACGGGCGAGCTCGTGGAGACGATCAAGGCGGCGATCCCGGCTCCTGCCCGTTTCGGCGACGGTCACCCGGCCAAGCGTGTCTTTCAGGCGCTGCGGATCGCGGTCAACGACGAGCTCGGCTCGGTCGAGGCGGCGCTGCCCACGGCGCTCGAGATGCTGCGGCCCGGCGGTCGCCTCGCGGTGATCAGCTTCCATTCCCTCGAGGATCGAATCGTCAAGCGCTTCCTGCGCGCGGAGGAGAAGGGCTGCACGTGCCCGCCGGACTTCCCGGTCTGCGTCTGCGGCAACGAGCCGGAGCTGCGGGCGCTCTCGCGCCGGCCGATCAAGCCCTCGCCGCAGGAGCTCGCCGTCAACCCGCGTGCGGCCTCGGCCCGCCTGCGCGCCGCCGTCAAGAGCGAGGAATAGGACGATGGCTTCCTGGAGCGATGCCGCCCCCGCGCTTCCGTCTCCGCAACCGCGGGGGCGGCCGAGATCTGAGCCGAGGCGCCGCCCAAGTGCACGTGCACGGCGGCGCGGTCTCGCGGGCGGCGTCGTGTGGATCGCGGTCACGGCCGTCCTGCTCACCGGGGTGGTCGCGCTCAACGTGGCCGTTCTTCGTCTGAACGTCCAGCTCGACAAGCTCAACTCGGAGCGCACACGCCTGCGCGCGGAGAAGCAGGCGCTCGCCTCGGATCTCGGCATGGCCGCGGCCTCGCCTCGCATCGAGCTCCTGGCACGCAAGCAGCTCGGCCTCGTCCAGGTCAACCCATCCGAGACGACGTACGTGCGCCTGAGGCCCCGGGCGCGTTGAGCACGCGCGTCGCCAACCGCCGCATCCGGTTGCTGCTCGCGATCTTCGTGCTCGCGTTCGGCGTGGCGTTCTTGCGCGCGGCCTGGCTTCAGGGCGTTCGTGCCGCGTCGTTCGGCAGGCTCGCATCCAACCAGCACAGCGAAGAGGTGACGATTCCGGCTGCCCGCGGCACGCTCTACGACCGCGGCGGGGTGCAGCTCGCGATCGGCGAGCAGGCGACGACGGTCTACGCCGATCCCCGCACGGTCACGGATCCCCGCAGCGAAGCGGCGACGGTGGCGAAGATCATGTGGTTGGACGAGAACGAGGTCTACACGCTGCTGGCCGATCGCACGCGCGGCTTTGCCTACATAGCGCGTAAGGCGGACTCTGCCCGAGCGGCGAAGCTCGCACGCAAAGGTCTACCCGGGCTCGGCTTCTACCACGAGGAACGGCGCTTCTACCCGCAGTTCAACCTCGCGGCGCAGGTGCTCGGCTACGCGGGAGTGGACAACAAGGGCCTCGCCGGCCTCGAGCTCTCGCTCGACAAGCAGCTCGCGGGTCGCTCCGGCCGCGAGCGGATCGTCAAGGATGCTTCGGGTCAGGCGATCGACACCATCACCTCGCGGACCGAGCGCGACGGCGAGGACGTCTACCTGACCCTCGACCACACGATCCAGTCGAACGTGCAGGCAGTGCTGCGGGACACGGTGCGGGAGTGGCACGCCAAGAGCGCGACGGCGATCGTGCTCGACCCGGCCACCGGCGCGGTGCGCGCGCTGGCGGTCGCACCCGGGTTCGACGCGAACGACTATCCGAAGGTTTGGCGCGTGTTCCAGCGCAACCGCGCCGTCACGGACACGTATGAGCCCGGCTCGACCTTCAAGCTGGTCACCGTCGCCGGCGCGCTGTCGGAACGGCTCGTCTCACCGACGACGCGCTTCACGCTCCCGTACTCGATCCAGGTCGCCGACCGTGTGATCCACGACGCGGAGCCGCGTGGCACGGAGACGATGAGCGTCGCTCAGATCCTCTCGCACTCCTCCAACGTGGGCGCGATCACGCTGGCGCAGAAACTCGGCCAGCAACGCCTTGCCCGCTGGATCTCGCGCTTCGGCTTCGGGAAGCTGACCGGGATCGACTTCCCCGGCGAGAGCCAGGGAATCGTCGCTCCGGAGGCGCGCTGGTCGGGCTCGTCGATCGGCAACATCCCGATCGGCCAGGGCATCGCCGTGACTCCGATCCAGATGGCCTCCGCGTACGCAGCGATCGCGAACCGCGGCTTGTGGGTGCAGCCGCACCTCGTCGATCACATCGGCGACGGTGCCCCGAAGGTTCCGGGGCGGCGGCGCATCGTGACGCAGCGGGTGGCGAGCCAGATCATGGCCATGCTGAAGAACGTCGTTGCCGAGGGAACGGGCGCCCTGGCCGAGGTGCCCGGCTACCAGGTGGCAGGCAAGACCGGAACGGCGGCCAAGCCCGACGAGCGCGGCGGCTACTCGGACTCGCGTTACGTGGCGTCGTTCGTCGGCGTCGTGCCTGCCTCGCGGCCGCGCCTCGTGATCCTGGTGTCGGTGGACGAGCCACAGGGCGCGATCTGGGGCGGCGTGGTGGCCGCGCCGGCCTTCTCGCAGATCGCGAAGTTCGGCCTCCAGTACCTGGACGGCGGCATCCAGCCGGACGCTCCTTAACGCGGGGGAACCCCTGGTTCGGAGCACGGGGAAACCCCTGGTTCCCCCGTGAGCCCCCTCCTTGCGCGCCGAAGCTCGGTTCCGGGCGTTGCAGGAGCCGCCGATTCTCGGTTCGGGTGCAAGCCGCGCTGTCGTTGTGAGGCTTCCGCCGGGCAAAGTCCGGCCCCGGCGGCTGAGCAGGTCGCCTGATCCGGGCCGGAAGAGACTCTTGGTCCCTTGGTACGGTTCGCCCGGCCTCCTCCCCGAGGCGAGCATATCGCCGGGCGGCGCGTGTGTCTGTGGCGGAATTGTGACAAAAGTGCTGCAAACGAAGGATTCCCGGACGGGTGGGCTCACCCGCCACGGCTGGGGCCCCTGGTAGACTCGCGCCGCGATGGACATCGAGCGCGTCATTGCTGCGCTCGCGCCCGTGGACGTCCTGGGACGCGCTCCAGTCGAGATCGCAGACCTGGCTTACGACGCCCGCGACGCGACGGCGGGCTCCCTCTTCTTCTGCGTGCCGGGCGGCCGCGCGGACGGGCACGATTTCGCCGCGAAGGCGGTGGCGAACGGCGCTGTCGCGCTCGTGGTCGAGCGGCCGCTCGAGCTCGAGGTGCCGCAACTCGTGGTCCGGGACGCTCGCCGGGCGATGGGCGTCGCGGCGGACGAGTTCTTCGAGCGACCGACCGAGGAGCTCGAGCTCGCCGGCGTGACCGGCACGAACGGGAAGACCACGACCGCGTTCCTGCTTTACTCGATCCTCGCCGCGGGCGGCCGCCGCCCGGGCTTGCTCGGGACGATCGAGAGCCGAGTCGGCGGCGAGCGGCGACCCGCCCTGCGGACGACCCCCGAGGCGATCGATCTGCAGCGGAGCTTCCGCGAGATGCTGGACGGCGGCGACCGCAGCTGTGCGCTGGAGGCCACGTCGCACGGCTCGGAGCTGGGCCGGCTCGACCGCGTTCGCTTCTCGGCGCTTGTGTTCACGAACCTGACCCAGGACCACCTCGACTTCCACGGGACGATCGAGCGTTACTTCGACGCCAAGCGGCGGCTCTTCACGGAGGAGCGCCCGCCGGCGGCGATCAACGTGGGCGACTCCTACGGGCGGCGACTCGCCGAGGAGCTGCAAGGGCACGACCGGCTCGTGACCTTCGGCTTCGCTGACGACGCCGGACTGCGGCCTGAAGCGCTCGACCTCGGCCCGCGGGGCGCGCGCTTCACCGCGGGCGGGCTCGAGCTCGAGACGCGGCTCCGCGGCCGCTTCAACGTCGAGAACGTGCTCGGCGCGGTCGCGGCGGCCCGCCTGCTCAGCGTTCCGGACGATGCGATCGCGCGCGGAGTGCGAGAGCTGCGCGGGGTGCCCGGCCGTTTCGAGGCCGTGGACGAGGGCCAGCCGTTCGCCGTCCTCGTGGACTACGCGCACACGCCCGACTCGCTCGAGAACGTGCTGCGCACGGCTCGCGACCTCGCCCAGAACCGGCTCATCTGCGTTTTCGGCTGCGGCGGCGATCGCGATCGCGGCAAGCGGCCGCTGATGGGCCGCATCGCCTCGGAGCTCGCCGACCTGGCGATCGTCACCTCGGACAACCCGCGCAGCGAGGAGCCGGAGGCGATCATCGCCGAGATCGTAGCCGGGGCCGGAGAAAACGTCGAGGTCGAGCCCGACCGGCGGGAGGCGATCGCCCGGGTCATCGACGCTGCGCAGGAAGGCGACGTCGTCGTGATCGCCGGCAAGGGGCACGAGCAGGGTCAGCAGTTCGCCGACCGCACGGTGCCGTTCGACGACCGCGACGTCGCCCGCGAGGCGCTGCGGCGGCTCGGAGCGCCCACGTGATCCCGCTGCGGATCGACGAGGTCGAAATGATCACCGAGGGCCGGCTGGAAGCAGCACCCGGAGCCGGGGAAGTGACCGGCGTGCAGGTCGACTCGCGCCGCGTCGCGCCGGGCGATCTGTTCGTCGCAGTCGGTCAGGGTGCCGGGTTCGTCGAAGACGCTCTGGCGCGCGGTGCCGCCGCGACGCTCGTGCCGGAGGAGCCCTTTGCGGCCTTCGCCGCGCTCGGCTCGGCCGTCCGCGACAGAACGAATACGCGCGTCATCGGCATCACCGGCTCAACAGGGAAGACCTCGACGAAGGACGTCCTGGCGGCGCTCTGCGCACCGGCCGCAAGGACGGTCGCCAACGAGGCGAACTTCAACAACGAGATCGGCGTCCCGCTCACGCTTTGCCGGCTCGAGCCCGACACGGAGGTCTGCATCCTCGAGCTTGCGATGCGCGGTTTCGGGCAGATCGCGGATCTCTGCGCGATCGCGCGGCCCGACATCGGCCTCGTCACCAACGTCGGGCCTGTTCACCTCGAGCTGGTCGGCTCGCTCGACGGCGTGCGCCGCGCAAAGAGCGAGCTGATCGCGGCGCTGCCGCCGGGAGGGACTGCGATCGTCCCCGGCGAGTTCCCCGTCGAGCGCGAGGACCTCGAGGTCGTCTACCTCGCCGAGCCCGAGGCCCGGACAGCGGACGGACGCACCGTCGTCGGCGGCGTCAGCTTCAACTTCACTGCGCCTCACCAGGCCGCGAACGCCGCCGCTGCGCTCGCCGCCCTGGACGCGCTCGGCCTGCCGCGCCCGCAGCGGGTGGACGTCGAGTTCTCGCGCTGGCGCGGCGAGGAGCTGCCGCTCGCCGGCGGCGGGCTGCTGATCAACGACGCCTACAACGCGAACCCGGACTCGATGCGAGCCGCGCTGGCGCACCTGGCCGCGGTGGCCGGAGAGCGCCGCCGCGTCGCGGTGCTGGGCGAGATGGCCGAGCTCGGCCCCGGCGGCCCCGGCTTCCACGAGGAGATCGGCGCGGAAGCCGGGCGCCAAGGGGTCGCGGCGCTCGTTGCTGTCGGCGAGCTCGCCCGCGGTTACCTCGAGGGCGGGAGCGGCATCCCCGTCAAGGAGTGGGCGCCCGACGCCGAGTCCGCGGTCGCGGTCGTCGAGGGAATCGTCCAGCCGGGCGACTGCGTTCTCGTCAAGGCCTCGCGCTCGGTCGGTCTCGAACGGGTCGCCGAGGCGCTCCCGGCGGTGAGAGCTTGACCCGCGTTTTGATCGCAGGCGTCGTCGCCCTGCTCATCTCGATCCTCCTCGGCCCGAAGTTCATCGAGTTCCTGCGGCGCAACGAGTTCGGCCAGCACATCCGCGAGGAGGGCCCTCAGCGCCACGTGCTCAAGCAGGGCACGCCCGCGCTGGGCGGCCTGCTGATCCTGCTGTCCGCCAGTGTCGGGTTCCTCGCGTTCAGCACCTACACCGTTCCGGCCCTGACTGTGCTTTTCGTCACGCTCGGCTGCGGCGCGATCGGCTTCCTGGACGACTACATCAAGCTGACCCATCGCCGCTCGCTCGGCCTCAACGGCCGCTGGAAGCTGATCCTGCTCGGTCTGATCACGATCGGCGTCGGGCTCGCCGCGGAGCACCAGCACCTGCCGACGGACGTGTACGTGCCGGGCGCCGGCCACCTCGAGCTCTCGTGGGCCTGGTACGGCCTGCTCTTCCTGGTGATCGCCGGCGCCGCGAATGGGGTCAACCTCACTGACGGCCTCGACGGGCTTGCGGCCGGCACGGGCGTGATCGCGCTCTTCACCTTCGCCGCGATGATCGTCATCTCGTGGATCCGCTCGGGGACGCCGGGCCATCGTTTCGACACCAAGCTCGACCTCGCGATCATCGCCGCCGCTCTGATCGGAGGCGCGATCGGGTTCCTCTGGTACAACGCCTTCCCTGCGGAGGTCTTCATGGGCGACACCGGCTCGATGGCGATCGGGGGCGCGCTCGCGTCCTTCGCGATCTTCACGAAGACGATCTTCCTGCTGCTGCTGATCGGCGGCATCTTCGTGGTCGAGGCGCTCTCGGTGATCATCCAGGTCTTCACCTTCAAATATCTCAAGCGGCGAGTGTTCCTGATGACGCCGATCCACCACCACTTCGAGATGAAGGCGTGGTCGGAGACGAAGATCATGGTGCGCTTCTGGATCGTCACGGGGATCCTGTGCGCGATCGGCTTCGCGCTGTACTACCGCTACTTCACCGGGTTCCGCTGAGCGACGTCGCTTGCGATGTCGCTTTCAGGTCGAGCCGGCATCGGCGGCTCGACCGTCTGCGCCGCTGGCCGGGCTCGCCGGGATCTACGGTTTCCGTATGAGCGAGCTGCCGCAGCGGGTGCTCGTGCTCGGGCTCGCGCGGTCGGGCAAGGCGGCGGCAGCGGCGCTCGAGCGGCGCGGGGTGGAGGTCGTCGGCGCGGACCGCGAGCTCGGCAACGACGGCGACCCCGCGCTGCTCGACGGGATCGAGGTGCTGGTGAAGAGCCCGGGGGTCCCGCGCGAGGCGGCGCTCGTCGCCGAGGCGGAGCGCCGAGGCGTGCCGATCTGGAGCGAGGTCGAGCTCGGCTACCGGCTGTTCGAGCCTCGGCTCGTCGGCGTCACGGGCACGAACGGCAAGACGACGACGGCGGAGCTGCTGGGCGTCATGCTGGACGCGCCCGTCGCGGGCAACGTGGGCCGGGCGCTGACCGAACTCGACGGCCGGGTCGAGCCCGGGACGCTCGTCGTCTGCGAGCTCTCGAGCTTCCAGCTCGAGGACGTCCACGAGCTCGCCTGTGAGGTGGCGGTGCTGCTGAACCTCGAGCCCGATCACCTCGACCGCTACGAGTCGTTCGAGGGCTACCGGGCCGCCAAGCTGCGAATCTTCGAGCGGGCCAGGACGAAGATCGTGCCGCGCGGCCTCGGGCTGGAGGGCACCGAGTTCGCCGGCGACGACCCGCTCCCGGCCGAGCCCCGCATCCCGGGCGCGCACAACCGCGAGAACGCCGCCGCCGCGGCCGCCGCGGCCCGTGCACTCGGGATCTCCGAGGAGGCGATCGCCGAGGCGCTCCGCACCTTCCCGGGCGTGCCGCACCGCCTGGAGCTCGTGCGCGAGCTCGAAGGCGTGCGCTACGTGAACGACTCGAAGGCGACCAACATCGCCGCGGCGCTGAAGGCGCTCGCCGCCTACGAGCACGATCCGGTGCACCTGATCCTCGGCGGCTCGCGCAAGGGCGAGGACTTCGCGCCGCTGGCCGCCGCGATCGGGTCGAACGTGAAGAGCGTTCACGTGATCGGTGAGACCGCCGGTGAGCTCGCCGCCGCGATTCCGCAGGCCGAGCGTACCGGCGATCTCTCGCGCGCGCTGGCGGCCATTCAGCCGCAAGCAGGCGACGTGGTGCTCCTTTCGCCGGCCTGCGCGAGCTACGACCAGTTCCGCGACTTCGAGGAGCGGGGCGAGGAGTTCAGGAGGCTGGTGCAGAACCTGTCGGGGTGAAGCGCGGGCAGCTCGACTCGAGTGTCCTGATCCTGGTGACCCTGGGCCTGGTCGCGTTCGGCCTCGTGATGGTGTACAGCGCCACCTCGGCGTCGGCGGCGCTCGCGAACGGCGACCCTGCCTACTACCTCAAGCGCCAGGGGATCTACGCGGCGCTGGGGCTCGTGTTGATGGCCGCTGCGTCACGCTTCGACTTCCGGATCCTCCGGCGGTTGGCGCCGGTCCTTGTCGTGACGAGCCTCGGCTTGCTGCTCGCCGTGCTCGTGATCGGCCAGTCGGTGAACGGCGCCCGCCGCTGGCTGACCTTCGGCCCGGCGGTCTTTCAGCCCTCGGAGCTGGCGAAGATCGCGCTCGCGGTCTGGGCCGCCTCGTACCTGACCCGCCACCGGCCGCCGCAAAGCCTCCCCGAGCTCTGGCGACCTCTCGGCATGCTCGCGGCGGTCTTCTGCGCCCTGCTGCTGGCCGAGCCCGACCTCGGGACGGCGATCGCGATCGTGGCCATGCTGGCCGCTATGCTGCTCGTCGCAGGAACGCCGACCCGCACGCTCGGCGTCGGCCTCGGCATCGCGAGCGCGCTGGGTCTCATCGCGATCTGGTTCGAGCCGTACCGGCGCGCGCGCCTCTTCAGCTTCCTCAATCCCTGGCAGGACGCACAGGGCGCGGGCTTCCAGACCGTCCAGGCGATGATCGGCCTCGGCTCGGGTGGGATCTTCGGCGTCGGCCTCGGCCAGAGCGTCCAGAAGGCGAACTACCTCCCGGAGGCCCATACCGACATGATCTTCGCGATCATCGGCGAGGAGCTCGGCCTCGTCGGCGCCGCGGCCGTGATCGCTGCCTACTGCGGCTTCGCCTACATCGGGCTGAAGATCGCCCTCGGCTGCAAGGACCCGTTCGGCAAGCGCCTCGCGGCGGGTCTCACCGTGCTCGTGTGTGGCCAGGCTGCGATCAACCTCGCGGCCGTAATGGGCCTCGCGCCGCTGACCGGGATTCCGCTGCCGTTCGTCTCCTACGGCGGCTCGAGCCTCGTCGTGGCGCTCGCGTCGGTGGGCATCCTCCTTAACATCGCGGGCGATGCCGGAGCAAAGAGAGCCAGCGTGCCTGATCGCGACCGGGGGGACAGCCGGCCACGTGCTGCCCGCGCTCGCAGTCGCGGAAGCGCTGCGCGACCGCGGAGCACGCGTGACGTTCGCCGGGTCGCCGGATCGCGCCGAAGCGCGTCTCGTCCCTGAGGCGGGGTTCGAGCTCGACACGTTCCGCGTGAGCGGCCTGCCGCGCCGGCCGGGGCCGGCGCAGGCCCGGGCGGCGTTGCGCGCCCTCGCGGCCCCGGCGGCCTGCGAGCGGATTCTCGCGCGGCGACGGCCGGATGTCGTGCTCGGCGGCGGCGGGTACGTGAGCGGCCCGATGGTGCTCGCTGCCGCTCGCAGACGGATCCCGGCCGCGCTGATGGAGGCCGACGCCCACCTCGGCCTTGCGAACCGGCTGGCGGCGCCCTTCGCGCGGCGCGTGTTCCTTTCGTTTCCGATCCCGGGTCGGGAGCCGCCGAAGTACCGGATCACCGGACGGCCGATCCCGGCGCGGTCGCAGCCGGCGCCTCGCGAGGAGGCTCGGCGCCTCTTCGACTTGCCGCAGGAGGGGCCTGTTTTGCTCGTCGCGGGCGGAAGCCTGGGCGCGCGGGCGCTCAACGACCTCGTGATCGAGAGCTTCGGACCGGCGGGGCCGGCGGTGCTGCATCTGAGTGGCGAGCGTGAGTACGAGCGGCTTCGAGGGCGCGTGTCCCGTGCGGACTACCGGCTCCTCCCCTTCACCGACGACTACGGGGCCGCGCTCGGCGCTGCTGATCTCGTGCTCTCGCGCGCGGGCGGTGGGGTCTGGGAGCTCGCGGCCGCGGGCAAGCCGGCGATCCTCGTCCCGTATCCGCTCGCGACCGCCGACCACCAGACGAAGAACGCGCGCTATTTCCAGACGGCAGGCGGCACCATCCTCGTGCCGGAGAGCGAGCTCGGCCACGTGCCGGAGATCGTGCGCTCGCTGCTCGGCGACGCGCGCCGGCTCGAGGAGATGGGCGCGGCGATGCGGCGCGCCGCGCGGCCGGGCGCGGCCGAAGAGATCGCGGAGGAGCTGATGAGCCTTGCGGCCGCTGGAGGGTAGGCGCTTCTGGTTCGTCGGGATCGGCGGTGCGGGCATGAGCGCGCTCGCCCTCGTCGCGCACGCCTGGGGCGCGGAGGTGGGTGGCTCCGACCGCGAGCGCTCGTCCTACGTGGAGCGGCTCGAGGCGGCGGGCGTGCCGGTGACGATCGGCCACGAGGCCGGGAACGTGCCCGAGGACGCCGAGGTGATCGTCTCCAGCGCGATCGCGCCGGACAACCCTGAAGTGGCACGCGCGCGAGGTAACGGGACGCGCAAGCGTGGGGAGCTCCTGGGCGAGCTGGTGGCGCTGACGCCCTCGATCGTGGTCGCCGGCGCGCATGGCAAGACGACCACCACCGCGATGATCGCCTTCGTGCTCGACCGACTGGGCCTCGATCCGGCGTTCCTGATCGGCGGCGAGATCCCGCAGCTCGGCGGGAACGCGCGGGCAGGCGAGGGCTGGCTCGTGGCGGAAGGCGACGAGTCGGACCGCTCGCTCGAGTCTTTGCGGCCGCAGATCGCGGTCGTCACCAATGTCGACCTGGATCACCACGCCACCTTCGCCTCCGAGGCCGAGGTGCGCGAGCTCTTCGAGCGCTGGCTTGCGGAGGCGCCCGCCGCAGTGCGGGGGGAGGAGCTGGAGCCGGCGGCGCTCGAGCTGGGCGTCCCGGGCGAGCACAACCGGCGCAACGCCGCCTCGGCGCTGGCGGCGCTCGAGCTCGCCGGAGTCGCGCGCAAGGAGGCGGAGCTCGTGCTGCCGGAGTTCACCGGCGCCGGGCGGCGCTTCGAGCGCCGGGGCGAGGCGGGGGGCGTTACGGTCTACGACGACTACGGTCACCACCCGCGGGAGATCGCCGCGACGCTCGCGGCCGCTCGGTCGGCGGTCGGCTCGGGTCGCGTGCTCGTGGTGTTCCAGCCACACCTCTATTCGCGCACGCGCCACCTCGCCCACGAGCTGGCCGGTGCACTCACGGCCGCCGACGCGGTTGCCGTCACGAGCGTGTACGCCGCCCGCGAAGAGCCCGTCGAGGGAGTCGAGGGCAGGCTCGTCGTCGAGGCACTGGTGGCCGAGCGGCCCGGAATGCCCGTCGCGTGGGCACCGGAGCTGGAAGACGCGGTTCGGTTCCTTTCTCGGCGAGCCCGGCCGGGCGACCTCGTCCTGACGATCGGTGCCGGCGACGTCGAACGGGCCGGGCCCCTGCTCCTCGAGGAGCTCGCGTGAAGCTGGACGAGGGCGTCGCGCTCTCGCGCTTCACGACGCTCGGCACGGGCGGGCCTGCGCGGGCCTTCGCGCGGCCAGAGACGCTCGAGGAGCTGGAGGAGGCGCTCGGGTGGGCCGGCGAGCGAGAGCTGCCGGTGGCGACGATCGGGCTCGGGTCGAATCTGCTCGTCGCCGACGAGGGCTTCGACGGGCTCGTGCTCAAGCTTGGCGGAGAGCTCGCGGAGGCGACCGTCGAGGAGGAACGGCTGCTCGGGGGCGGCGGCGCGACGAATGCGGTCTGTCTCCATCGCGTGCGGGCGGCCGGGCTCGGCGGCTTCGAGTTCGCCTGCGCGATTCCCGGGACGATCGGCGGAGGCGTTTGGATGAACGCCGGCGCCTACGGAAGCGACTGGGCCACGATCCTCGAGCGCGCGCAGGTCGTGGATTCCGACGGGGCAAGGTGGCTCACGCCGGAGGAGCTGGGGCTCAGCTACCGGCATTCCGAGCTGCGCCACGGGCAGGTGGTCGCTCGGGCCGAGTTCGCGCTGGCGCCGCTGCCGGAGGAGCAGATCAAGGCGAACGTTGCACGGCTCCAGGCTCTGCGGAAGGGGGCGCAGCCGACCAACAAGCGCACGTTCGGAAGCGTCTTCAAGAATCCCGAGCACGAGCTGACCGCGGGGCGCATGCTCGAGGCGGGCGGCCTGAAGGGCCACAGGATCGGGGGCGCGCAGATGTCGCCGCGCCACGCGAACTTCATCGAGAACGCCGGCGGGGCCCGTTCGGCCGATGCGGTTGCGTTGATGGCCGAGGCGCGGAGGCGCGCACTCGAGCAGTTCGGAGTCGAGCTGCGGCACGAGGTCGAGTTCCTCGGGCCTCTCGAGCTGCCCGCGCTCGGGTAGGAGGGGCGACCGCCGCGGCGAAAGCCGCCTCGTGCCAGAGCGCAAACCCCAGCACGCGCGCGCCCGCACGGCGGTGATCCCGCTTCGAGGGAGCGTCGAGCGCGCACCGATTCTCCGAGTGCTCCCGAGTGGACGCTCGCTCCTGCTCGGGTTCGCCATCGTTGCCGGTGCCGTCGGTCTCTACCTGCTCGCACGCGCCACGCCGATGTTCGCCCTGAACGGCGTCGTGGTCGCCGGCGCGCCGCCTGCCGCTGCCGCCCACGTGCGCGCCGCCCTCGCACCGCTTGAAGGGCAGAGCCTCCTGGCTCTAGACACCGCCGAGGTCGAGCGTCGGCTCGGCTCGCTCCCCGAGGTCGCGAGCTTCAGCTACGACCGTGACTTCCCTCACACGCTGCGCGTGACCGTGCGGGCGGAGCATCCGGTCGCCGTCGCCAGGCGCGGGCCGAAGGCCTGGCTCGTCGCGGCGAGCGCGCGTGTGATCGCAGCAGTTCCCGCGCATGCCCGGCCGGCCCTTCCGAGGATCTGGCTCGCTCACTCCGGCGAGCCGGAACTTGGCGCCGCGGTCACCGACCGTTTCGGGCTTCGGGCGGTGCGCACGCTCGCGCTCGCGCGCCTCGCGCATTTCCACGGACGGGTCAGGATGGTGCGCGTGCGCGAGCACGACCTGACCTTCCTGCTCGCCTCGGGTCTCGAGCTCCGGCTGGGGGAGTTGAGATCGATCCGGCTCAAGCTCGCGATCGCCACCCGCATCCTCCCCGGAATCCTTGCGCACGGGGGCTATGCCTACGTGGATCTCGGCGTGCCCGACCGCCCCGTGGCGGGAATGAACCCTAAAGTCTCTACCTGAGACTGATGGTGCGGCGGCGCAGTCGGCGTTGACAGGCGTGCCGGCTGGGCGTACCCTCCCGTGCGCAGAAGACGTACTGTCCACTACAGCTTGAGGTAGAGGCGAGTTGAGCATGAGGGATCAGACGGGGAACTACTTGGCCTTGATCAAGGTCGTGGGTGTAGGCGGAGGCGGCTCGAACGCCGTCAACCGCATGGTCGACGCCGGCTTGTCCGGCTGCGAGTTCATCGCCATCAACACGGATGCGCAGGCGCTGCTGATGTGCGACGCCGACGTGAAGATGCCGATCGGCTCCGACGCGACCCGGGGCCTCGGCGCCGGGGCTGACCCGAGCGTGGGCCAGGCGGCCGCCGAGGAGAGCCGCGATGAGTTGAAGGAAGCATTGAAGGGTGCCGACATGGTCTTCGTCACCGCGGGCGAAGGCGGCGGCACCGGCACCGGCGCCGCGCCGATCGTCGCGCGTCTCGCGCAGGAGCTCGGCGCACTCACGGTCGGAGTCGTGACGAAGCCGTTCTCCTTCGAGGGCCGCCGACGGGCCGAGGTCGCGTCTCGCGGCGTGGACGGGCTGCGCGACCACGTGGACACACTGATCGTGATCGAGAACGACCGGCTGCTCCAGGTGGTCGAGAAGCGCACCTCGATCGTGGACGCCTTCACTATCGCCGACGACGTGCTGCGCCAGGGCGTGCAGGGCATCACCGACTTGATCACGATCCCGGGTCTTGTGAATCTCGACTTCGCCGACGTGCGCACCATCATGAACGAGGCCGGTTCCGCGCTGATGGGCATCGGTGTCGCAGGTGGCGAGAACCGCGCAACCGAAGCAGCGCGCGCGGCGGTTTCGTCTCCGCTGCTCGAGTCCTCGATCGAGGGCGCGACCGGCATCCTCCTCAACGTCACCGGCGGTCCGGACATCGGCCTCTTCGAGGTGAACGAGGCAGCGCAGGTCGTTACCGCCGCCGCGGACCAGAACGCGAACGTCATCTTCGGAGCGGTCATCGACGAGTCGCTCGGCGACGAGGTGCGCGTGACCGTGATCGCGACGGGCTTCGGGCCGGGCCGGCTGCGGCGGCGAAAGCGCGCCGAGGAGCCGGTAGAGGGCGAGTCGGAAACGCCCCGCGAGGTACCGGCGGAGCGTTTCGAGATCTCGGAGGACGTGCTCGAGGTGCCGTCCTTCCTGCGCGACGGCTAGCCACTTTCCGGCGAGCTCCAAGACGATGTTTAGACACCGCGACGAGCGGTAAGACCCACGGTGCCCTCTCGGGTCGACCGTGACGGTTGACCCGCGATGACCCGGTCCGGCCGCCCCGGCCTCGGCTTTCTCAGCCGAAGCCAGGGCGGCTCCTTTATTGGCTCCTTTAGCATCAGAGCCCGATGCAGACACTGCTCCGAACCCCGCTCTACGAGCGTCACCTCGCCCTCGGGGCGCGCCTCGTGCCATTCGCCGGCTGGGAGATGCCCGTGCAGTACCAGGGCGTAATCCCCGAGCACCGCGCCGTGCGGACCGACGCCGGGGTCTTCGACGTCTCGCACATGGGCGAGCTCGAGGTCGAAGGCCCGGGCGCAAGGGAGCTCCTCCAGGCTGCGCTCTCGAACGACCTCGACCGGATCGGCCCTGGTCAGGCGCAGTACACCCTGCTCACGAACGAGCAAGGCGGGATCGTCGACGACCTGATCGTCTACGAACGCGAGCCCGAATGCTTCCTGCTGATCGTGAACGCGTCGAACCGCGGCGCGGATTTCGAGTGGCTGCACGAGCGCGAGGGGCCCGGCGCGGAGGTGCGCGACGTCTCCGACGACCACGCCCTGCTCGCGGTGCAAGGCCCGAAGGCGCTCGAGCGACTCGGGTTGTCCGCGGCGCCCGCGTTCACCTTTGCGGAGGGCGAGATCGACGGCATCGACTGCGTGGTCAATCGCACCGGCTACACCGGCGAGGAGGGGGTCGAGCTGCTCGTGACGGCCAAGCGCGCGGCCGAGCTCTGGGACCGGATCGTCGAGCGGGGGGTCGTTCCGTGCGGCCTGGGGGCCCGCGACACGCTCCGGCTCGAGGTCTGCTACCCGCTCCACGGCAACGACATCGGCCCGGAAACCGACGCGATCTCGGCGGGGCTAGGCTGGGTCTGCGCCCTCGACAAGGAATTCACCGGCGCGAAGGAGCTGCGGCGGATCAAAGAGGCGGGCTCTGAGCGGAAGCTCGTGGCCTTCGTCATGGAGGAGTCGGGAATCCCGCGCCAGGGGATGACGATTGCGGAGGGCGGCGAGGTCACGTCCGGCTCGCACTCGCCGATGCTCGAGCGCGGGATCGGGCTGGGCTACGTTCCGGCCGAGCTCGCCCTGCCGGGGTCAGAGTTGACGATCGACGTTCGCGGCCGCTCGCGCCGTGCGCGCGTAGTGAAGAAGCCCATCTATTCGCGGGAGGAGACTTGATGGCCGCGGCTGAGAGCTACCCGGACGACCTGCGTTACCACCCGGAGCACGACTGGGCCCGCCTTGAGGACGGGGAGGCGGTGTTCGGCATCACCTGGTTTGCGCAGGACGCTCTCGGCGAGCTGGTGCATTTCGAGCCTCCGGAGGAGGGCGCGACCCTGACGAAGGATCAGTCCTACGCGGAGGTCGAGTCGGTGAAGGCGGTGTCGGACGTGATCGCGCCGCTCTCGGGCGAGGTGCTCGAGGTGAACAGCGCCGTGACTGATGCGCCGGAGACCGTGAACGACGATCCGTACGGCGCGGGCTGGCTCGTCCGCATCCGGCTGACCGAGGCGAGCGAGGTGGAGTCACTGCTCGACCCGGAGGCGTACAAGCAGCACCTGGCCGACGCGTGACCTACCTCGCCCTGACCGACGCCGATCGGGAGGCGATGCTCGAGGAGGTCGGGGTCTCGTCGATCGAGGAGCTCTTCGCCGAAGTGCCCGCCGGCGTGAGGCTGGAACGAGAGCTTGACCTGCGCCCGGCGATGACCGAGCAGGAGTTGACCGCGTACTTCGAGGAGCTCGCGTCCCGGAATGCCCACGTCGGTGCAGAGCTCTCGTTTCTCGGCGCGGGCATGTACGACCACTACGTTCCTGCGATCGTGGACGCCGTCCTCCAGCGCGGCGAGTTTCTGACCGCGTACACGCCGTACCAGCCCGAGCTGAGCCAGGGCGTGCTCCAGGCGATCTTCGAGTACCAGACCGCGATCTGCGAGCTGACCGGGATGCACGTTTCGAACGCCTCGGGGTACGACGGCACCACTGTCGCAGCGGACGCGTGCTTCATCGCCAAGCACGCGACCGGCAGGGCGAAGGTCGTGCTCACCGAGGCGACGAATCCGCAGGTGCGGCACGTCGTGAAGACCTACGCGCCGGGTTTCGGCCTCGAGGTCGTCGAGGTGCCGCACCGTGACGGCTCTACCGACCCCGACGAGTTGCGTGCAGCCGCCGAAGGCGCGGCCTGCGTGATCTTCCAGCATCCGAACTTCTTCGGCGTGCTCGAGCCCGCGGCCGAGCTGGCTGCCGCCGCAAACGACGCCGAGGCGCTACCGGTCGCCCACGTCGACCCGCTCTCGCTCGGCGTGCTCGAGGCGCCAGGCCGCTACGGCTGTGCGATCGCCATCGGCGAGGGGCAGTCGGCGGGGAACTACCTCTCGTATGGCGGCCCGCACTACGGCTTCCTGGCTGCGCGCTCGGATTTCATCCGGCGCATGCCCGGCCGCATCGTCGGCGAGACCACAGACGCCGAGGGGAACCGCGGCTATGTCCTCACCCTCCAGACGCGCGAGCAGCACATCAGGCGCGAGAAGGCGACCTCGAATATCACCACCAACCAGACGCTGCTCGCGCTGGCCGGACTGGTCTACCTTTCGTGGCTCGGCCCGGAGGGTCTACGCGAGGTGGGGGAGACCTGCATGGCCCTTGCCGAGCACGCGAAGGAGCGGCTCGGGCTTCCGTTGCTGTTTGCGGACCAGACAACGTTCAAGGAGTTTGCCGTACGCGTCGGACAGCCTGCGCAGGAGGTCGTCCGCGAGGCACGCGAGCGCGGCGTTCACCCCGGCTACGCCCTCGGCCGCGACTATCCGGGCATGGATGACGTCCTGCTCGTGGCCCTGACGGAGAAACGGACGCCGGAGGAGATCGACCGGCTTGCCGAGGTGCTCGCGGAGGTGCAGGCGCCGTGAAGCTGATCTACGAGAAGTCGCAGCCCGGCCGCCGAGCCGGGCGCCTGCCGGACCATGGGTTGCCCGTGCCGGAGGTTCCGGACGAGCTTCGCCGCGCGGAGCCGCCGCGCCTGCCCGAGCTCGCCGAGCCGGACCTCATGCGCCACTTCACCGAGCTCTCGAGCCGGAACTTCGGGATCGACACGGGCTTCTACCCCCTCGGCTCCTGCACGATGAAGCACAACCCGCGGGTAAACGAGCGGCTCGCCGCGCTGCCCGGCTTTCGGGACCTGCACCCCCATCAGGACGAGGACGGCGCCCAGGGCGCGCTTCGCCTCTGCTGGGAGCTCGAGGAGGTGCTCGCCGAGGTCACGGGTCTCGACGCCGTCTCGCTTCAGCCGGCGGCGGGCTCGCAGGGAGAGCTCACGGGCTTGATGCTGATGCACGCCTACTTCGCCGATCTCGGCGAGGACGAGCAGCGCCGGAAGATCGTCATCCCGGACACGGCGCACGGGACGAATCCGGCGAGCGTGACCATGGCAGGCTACGAGCTCACGCCGGTCAAGACCGACCCGCGCGGCAACATCGACGTCGAAGATCTCCGTGCGAAGGTCGACGAGCACACCGCGGGCCTGATGCTGACGAACCCCTCGACGCTCGGGCTCTTCGACGAGCACATCGAGGAGATCGCGCGGATCTTCCACCACGCGGGCGCGCTCATGTACTACGACGGCGCGAACCTGAACGCCGTCTGCGGGATCTCGCGCCCGGGCGACATGGGCTTCGACATCGTCCACATCAACCTGCACAAGACGTTCTCGCAGCCACATGGCGGCGGCGGGCCCGGCGGTGGGCCGATCGCGGTCGGGAAACGCCTCGAGCCGTTTCTGCCCGTGCCGGCGATTGTGCGCGAGGGCGACCGTTACGTCTTCGACTACGACCGTCCGCAGACGATCGGCAAGGTGCGCGGCTTCTACGGGCCCTTCGGCGTCTTCGTCCGCTCCTACGCGTTCATCCTCGCCTACGGGCCGCAACTGCGAGAGATGTCGGAGGTGGCCGTCCTGAACGCCAACTACCTGCTCGCGCGACTCCGGGAGGCCTACGAGCTGCCGTACGACCGGCTCTGCATGCACGAGTTCGTGCTCTCCGCGCGGCCGCTCAAGCGCGAGCACGGAGTCACGGCGCTCGACGTCGCTAAGCGCTTGATGGACTACGGCTTCCACCCGCCGACGGTGTATTTCCCGCTCGTCGTGTCCGAGGCGCTGATGATCGAGCCGACCGAGACCGAGGCCAAGGAGACGCTCGACTCGTTCGCGGACGCGATGCTCGCGATCGCGCGCGAGGCCGCCGAGGAGCCCGAGCAGCTGAGGACGGCGCCTCACGGCCGCCCGGTCGGACGGTTGGACGAGGTGAAGGCGGCGAAGCGGGTCGTCGTTCGCTACGGGTTCGAGCAGCACCCTGATCTCTCGGGCGAGTCCGCGGCCGCGGCGGTCGTAGAGACGCCCAAGGGCGTCTGATGATCGACCTCCGTTCCGACACGAAGACCAAGCCGACGCAGGAGATGCGTGCAGCGATCGCTGCGGCCGAGGTCGGCGACGAGCAGAGGCGCGAGGACCCGACGGTCAACGAGCTCGAGCGCCGCGCGGCCGAGCTGCTCGGACAGGAGGAGGCGGTCTTCGTCCCGACCGCGACGATGGCGAACGAGATCGCGCTGCGAACCCTCTCCGAGCCCGGGGGCGAGGTCGTGGCCGAGGAGAACTCTCACCTCTTCGTGTCCGAGCTCGGGGGCCCGGCGGTGCACGCGGGCCTGATGACGCGGCAGCTCCGCTGCCCGAACGGGCGCTTCACGCCCGAGCAGCTGCGCGAGACGGTGCGGGCCGGGGACTCCACGCATACCCCACGCACGAGCATCGTCTCGGTCGAGAACACGCACAACGCCTCGGGCGGGCGCGTGTGGCCGATACAGGAGATCGAGGCGATCGTCGCGACGGCGCGCGACCTCGGGCTTCGCCTCCACCTCGACGGGGCGAGGGTGATGAACGCGTCGGTTGCCGCCGGGGTGCCGGCGTGGCAGATTGGCGGGCACTTCGACACGGTCACGCTCTGCCTCTCGAAAGGGCTCGGGTGCCCGCTCGGGGCCCTGATCGCCGGGTCGGGGGAGCTGATGGCAACCGCACGGTCGCTCAAGCACCTCTTCGGCGGAGCGATGCGACAGGCGGGGATCGTCGCAGCGGCCGGCGTCTACGCGCTCGAGCACAACGTCGAGCGACTCGCGGACGACCACGCCAGGGCGCGTCGGCTTGCGGAGGGGTTGCACGAGGCCGGCGTTCCGGTCGACCTCGAGCAGGTCGAGACGAATTTCGTGCAGGTCGACCTGGCGCCGCTCGGCCTCGAGCCGAAGGAGGCGCTCGAGGGGCTCCGGCAACAGGGGGTCGGGCTCTCGATGACCGCGCACCCGACGAAGGTGCGAGCGGTCACGCACCTCGACGTGGGGGACGAGGAGATCGAGCGGGCCGTCGAGCTGATCCCGGGCGCGCTCGGAGCACTTGCCCGAGCCTGAGCGATTCCGCCGCCTCGCGCTCGAGGCGCAGAAGGCCGGCCGCCTGCCCAGCCTGGCTGCCGCGGTCTTCCGAGGCGGTGAGGTCGTCTGGAGCGACGCCGTTGGGCTCGCCGACGTCGAGGAGCAGGCGGAAGCCACTCCTGACACGCAGTACGCGGTGGCCTCGATCACGAAGACCTTCACGGCGGCGTCGGTGATGCAGTTGCGAGACGAGGGGAAGCTCGACCTCGACGAGCCGCTCTCGCGCTACCTACCGGAAGCCGCGCACGGGTCGCCGACGCTGCGGCGCATGCTGGCGCACGCCTCGGGCCTCCAGCGCGAGCCGCCGGGGGAGGTCTGGGAGTCCCTCGAGTTTCCCGGGGAAAATGAGTTGCTCGGGCGGCTCGCCGAGGCGGAGCAGGTACTCGCACCCCGGGCGGCCTGGCACTATTCCAATCTCGCGTACGCGCTGCTCGGCCACGTCGTCGCACGCGTCTCCGGGACGCCGTTCCACGACTACGTGCGTGAGCGGCTGCTCGGCCCTCTCGGCTTGGCACGCACAACCTGGGGGCCGGAGGCTCCGGCCGCGAAGCCGTACTTCGTTGAGCCCTACTCGGACGCGGTTCGGCGTGAGCCAGAGCTCGAGCTCGGCGGCAAGGGCGGCGAGTCGGGCCTCTCGAGCACCGTCGGCGACCTGGCACGCTGGGGCTCGTTCCTGGCCGACCCCGACGAGGCGGTGCTGGCGGCGGCGAGCGTCGCGGAGATGCACCAGCTACAGATCATGGCCGAGCCCGACTGGACGCTCGGCTGGGGCCTTGGAATCGGGCTTGTGCGGCGCGGCGAGCGGATCTTCGGCGGCCACACCGGCGGCTTTCCGGGCTTCCTCTCGATGTTCCTCTACTCGCGGCGCGACCGGGTCGGAGCCGTCGTGCTGACGAACTCCGGACGCTGGCCGAAGCTGAGCGAGACCGGCCTGGCCCTGGCGGAGGCAGCGCTCGAGGAGCTCGCGCCGGAGCTCGAGCCTTGGTCGCCGGAGGACTCGCCGCCGGACGAGATGGTGCCGCTGCTCGGCCGCTGGTGGTCCGAGGGAAGCGAGACGGTCTTCAGCTGGCGCAACGGGAAGCTCGAGGCACGACTTGCCACTGCGCCACCCGAGCGCGACCCATCGGTGTTCGAGCGGGAGGGCGAGGACCGCTTCCGCACGATCTCCGGAGGCGAGCGCGGCGAGGCCTTGCGGGTGGTGCGAGACGACGCGGGCGCGGTCGTCAAGCTCTACTGGGCGACGTACCCGTTCACGCGGGCGCCGGAGATCTTCGGCGCTTGATCTCGCGGGAGAGAGGCCCCTTGGTCCCTTAGTACGGTTCGCCCAACCTCCTCCCCGAGGCGAGCGTAACGAGGGCCGGCGCGCGTGTCTGTGACGGACTGCGCCGGAAGTGTGTCTTCGGGCTCAGCGGTCGCCGGCGGCCAGGAACGCCAGCGCCACGCCGGCGTAGACGGCGACGAGCATGAAGCCTTCCCAGCGGCGACCGCGGCCGTCGGCGAGGACAATCCCGACCAGCAGCGCGGCGCCGCCCATCGTCGCGAGCTCGATCGGCCGGAAGCTCAGCGGCAGCGCCGGCTTCACCACCCAGGAGAGCAGCGCGATCGCGGGTGTCACGAACAGTGCGACCTGGGCGCTCGAGGAGACCGCGATCTCCGTCGCCAGGGGCAGCTTGCCGCGGCTTGCGATCACGATCGCGCCTCCATGCTCGGCTGCGTTGCCGACGATCGCCACGATCACGGCCGCGATGAAGAACTGCGACAGACCTGCCGACTCCGCGAAGGAATGCAGCGAGTGGACGAGGGTCTCGCTGATCAGTGCGGTCACGACGGTCGCCGCCGCAAGCACCCCGAGCGCGACCGGCAGCGACCAGCCCTCGCCTGCCGTCTCGCCGCTTTCGGCGTGCAGCCGCTTGTGGCGGCGCAGCCCACGGATCGTCGTCGCCGCGTACACGAGCAGGAGCACGATCGCCACGGGAATCGAGAGGACGGCCAGTGAGTGCCGCTCGGCATCTCCGGTCCAGCCGGGCACCGACGGCACCAGGAAGACCAGCACCGCCAGGAGCACTAGCCCGAGTTGGAACAGCATCGAGAAGCGGTCGAGCGGCTTCCCGTCATGCCCCTCGCCGCCGAAGATCAGCGCCGCGCCCAGGACGAGCAGGATGTTCGAGACCACGCTCCCCGCGAGCGAACCGCGCACCACGTCGGGTAGCGATGCGTTGACCGCGAAGAGGGCGATGATCAGCTCCGGCGCGTTGCCGAAGCTCGCGTTCAGGAAGCCGCCGATCCCGGGCCCCGTGTGCTCGCCTGCGTGCTCGGTCGCCTCGCCGATCAGCCACGCCAGCGGTACGAGCGCGGCGGCCGCGGCGATGAACAGCGCCGTGTCGCCGACGTGGAAGACATACCGCAGGAGAATCGTGATCGGGGCCAGCGCCAGCGACGCCCAGAGGAGCTTGCGGCCCACGCCGCTACCCTAGCGAGCCGTGCTCGAAGCCGTCCTCTTCGACTGGGGCGACACGCTGATGCAGTTCGCCTACTCGCCGGAGCTGGTGAGCGCCGGCCACCGCGCCGGCCTCGCCGCGATCGCGCGGGACGGGCTGCCCGAGGTGGAGGCGCTCACCGAGCACTTCCGGGAGCGCTACGAGCCGCTTTTCTGGGTCCCCGGAACCGTCGAGGAGATCGAGTATCCCGGTCTCGTCAGGCAACTCCTCGGGGACCTCGACGTGACGATCGACGACGATGAGCTCGCCCGCTACCTCGAGGCCGAGCACGCGGCGTGGGATCCGGCGCGCCTGCTCGGCGCGCACACCCACGCGCTGCTGGAGTCGCTCCGCGGGCGTGGCCTCAAGCTCGGCCTCGTCTCGAATGCCTTCGATCCCGGCTGGCTCCTGCACCGCGACCTCGAGCAGATGGGCCTCGCGCAGCGGCTCGACTTCAGCGTCTTCTCCTCTGAGGTCGGAACGCGCAAGCCGCATCCGGCGATCTTCGAGCGCGCGCTCGAGGCGCTCGCCGTCGACCCCGAGCGCGCCCTCTTCGTGGGCGATCGGCTCTACGAGGACGTGCGCGGCGCCGGCGAGCTCGGCATGACCACGGTGCAGGCCCTCTGGTTCCGGGCCGACGAGCACCCGGACGGCGGCGAGCCCGACTACCAAGCATTCACCCAGTTGGACGTGCTGAACATTGCTCGTCGCCTTCAGTAGTAAGCGCTCGAATCAGTCGAGAGGTCGTCGCCGGAGCCGGGCTCTGCCCGCTCCTGAAGCTCCTGAGGCGAGCCCCCGTCCGCAAGGAGGGGGCTCACGGGGGAACCAGGGGTCCCCCGTGCCAGCTAGCGACAGCGCAGCGGAATGTCAAGTCTTGCGGAGGATGGGTCCTTGCACTCACAATTCACTCATGCAGATACGCGAGCAGGCGGCGGCCCCGCCGAGCGAGCTCCCGCTCCGGCCTCAGGACGAGGTCGAATGCCGCCGCTGCGAGACGCACTGCGACAAGGTCGTGTACCCCGGCGCTTGCATTGAGCGAGGCTGTCCCTTCGCCTACGCGCACGAGGAGTTCGGCCGCACCTACGTCGGCTGCTTGATGAAGGTCTTCGACGTCGAGATCGACTTCGACCTCCTGGAAGAGGCGGAGTCGCAGCGAGGAGGTTTCGGGGCGATCAGGGCGACGGCGCCGGCCCTGCCGATGTGCCGGGTCGAGGTCGAGGCGTGCTACGAGGGGCGAACCGGGGAGCTCGGCTGCGTCAACCCCGAGTTCCACGAGCTGCCGGTCGGCGCGCCTTCGTTCCGGATTTTCGCGCAGATCGCTTCGTAGCCCGCGCGTAGAGCTCCTTCAGCTTCCGAACCTGCTCCGCATCGGGCCCGTGGCCTGCGCCGGGAACCTCGAGCAGCGCCGGCAGGCCCCGCAGCTTGGGATGGGCGAGGAAGACGCCGAGCTTCTCGCCCAGCAGGCCGTCGCCGATGTTCTCGTGCCGGTCGAGGTTCGAGCCGAGCGGCGCCTTCGAGTCGTTCACGTGCAAGCAGCGCAGCCGGGCGAGCCCCATCAACCGGGCGACGTCCTTCAGGACGCGGTCGAGCTCGGCGGGGTCGGTGACGTCGTAGCCGGAGACGTAGAGGTGGCACGAGTCGAGGCAGACCCCGAGCCGCGGATGCCGGTCGAGCGCCTCGTACAGGGTGGCCAGCTCTTCGAGCGAGCGGCCGATCGTGCCGCCGGCGCCGGCCGAGTTCTCCATGCAGAGCCAGGTCGTCTCGGAGCAGCGCGTGAGCGCCTCGGTGAGCGCGGGCACGACGCGCTCGAGCCCGGCCTCGAAGCCCGAGCCCAGGTGCGAGCCGACGTGGAAGACGACGGCGTCCGCGTCGATCGCACAGGCGACGTCCACCGTGTTCTTGAGCGTGTCGACCGACTTCTTGTAGATCCCCTCGTCCGGGCTGGCGAGGTTGAGCAGGTAGAGGGCATGACAGACGACCGCTCCGATCCCGGCCTCCGCGCGCCGCTCCTTGAAGCGCTCGAAGTTCGCCGGATCGTGGTTCGTCGGGCGCCAGGTGCGCGGGCTCTGGGTGAAGATCTGGACGCTCTCGCCGCCGATCGCCTCGATCCGGTCGATCGCGGTGTGGATCCCACCGGAGGAGGAGACGTGGGCGCCGAGCTGCACGACGCGGACGCTAGCGCAGCCAGGCGGCGAGCCGGCCGGCCTCGTCCTCCAGTTCTCGCCTGGCGGCGCGGGGGAGCGGCGCGAACGGCTCCGTCGTCACCCGCCCGCCCTTGAGGCTCCAGATCCCGGCGACGAGCCCGTCGACGATGAACGTCGGCTGAACGTCGGCGTTCTTGCGCACGACGAGCTTGCGGTACTCCTCCGGCAGCACGCGCCGCCGGTCGAGCAGAACGTTGTCGAACTTCGGCAGGAACCGGACCGGCGCGGGCGTGTCGGTCGCCGGGAGCGGGCCGCGCGGGAGGTCGAGCAGCTCACGGCCCGCCTCGTCGCGGAGTACGCGGAGCCCGTCGAGCCGGTCGGCGAAGTCGTGGACTTTCATCCCCGACCAGCCGGAGATCTCCGCCCTATTCGCAGGCCCAAAAGCGGCGAGGTAGCGGCGGACGAGCTCTCCACGCGCAGCCTCGCCCTCGACCTCGTCGTGCTCGACCGCGACGAACGACGGCCCGTGCATCGGCGCGCGCCAGAGGCTTGCCTCCGGCGCATGGGCGATCCGGGCCCGCAGCCGCAGCGCGTACCAGACCCGGTTCGTGCCGTCGGATGCGATGCCGTGCTCGCGCTCGAGCCAGTCGAGGATCTCGACCCGCGTGCGCGGCTCGGCCGCGTACCTGTGCAGCGAGTCGGCGACACGCCGGGCGACCTCTTCGACCTCGGGTGTGATCCAACCCGGGGAAGCGATGTCGAGCGCCGTGCCGAAGAGGCCGTAGTCGCGGGTCGAGACGAGGTGGACGGTGCCGCGCATCAGGACTCCGCGGGCGACGGTCCCGGCCCGCAGCGCGCGCTCGAGCGTCGCCGGCCGAAAGCCCTCGAGCCGCGTCCAAAGCCCGACGTACGGGGCCGAGGCGAGCTGCGCCTGCAATCCCGCGACCCGCTCGATCGCGCGCACCGCCGGCAGCCGCACCCGGTGGAGCAGCAGCTGGCGCGCGAGCGTCGCGCGGTTGAGCTCCCGCTGCGTCAGGACCCGCTCGGCCACGCCAGTACGCTAACGGCGTGTCCGTTCGTGCCCGCTTCGCACCCAGCCCCACCGGCTACCTGCACGTCGGCGGCGCCCGCACGGCGCTCTTCAACTGGCTCTTCGCGCGCCACGAGGGCGGCGAGTTCCGTCTCCGGATCGAGAACACCGACGTCAGCCGCGAGGTCGCGGAGGCGGTCGACCAGATTCAGGGAACCCTTTCGTGGCTCGGGCTCGACTGGGACGGCGAGGTCACCTTCCAGCTCGACCGGATGGAGCACGCCCAGGAGGTGGCGCGCCGGCTCGTGGACGAGGGCAAGGCCTACGAGGACGAGGGCGCGATCCGCTTTCGCATGCCCGACGAGGGCACCACCGCCTGGGACGACGTCGTGCTCGGACGGATCGAGTATCCGAGCGAGAAGCTCGAGGACGTCGTGCTCGTCCGCTCCGACGGCCGCCCGACCTACAACTTCGTCTCGCCACTCGAGGACGCGCTCGACGGCATCACGCACGTGATCCGCGGCCAGGACCACGTCTCGAACACGCCCAAGCAGCTACGCATCCTCGAGGCCGTCGG
>JBBRZN010000009.1:0-65689 GCA_038236705.1 Gaiellales bacterium | reverse complement strand
CCTCGACACCAACACCTTCTACCGCGCGCCCAAGGCGACGACCGCCGCGCCGAAGCTCGAGGCGCCGCTGGACGAGCGCTACGTCGTCCCGCTTCCCGGCCCGCGGCTCGTCACGCTGCCCTCGCCCTTCGCGCTCTCGCACGGCACCGGGGTGACGCCGAAGACGATGGCCGAGGGCGTGCTCAAGCCCGCGATCGAGGCGCTGGACGCCGAGCTCGTCGTGCTCGCAGAGCCGTTCCTCGCCCGCGAAGAGGGAGCAGGCCTCGATACTCTCGCCGAGGCGCTCGAGAGCCTTGCCGGCGGCCCCAGGCTCGCGATCTGGTTCACCTTCGGCGACGCCCGCCGGCTGCTCGAGCAGGGCGCGGCCGACCTCCCCGTGGAAGGGATCGGGGTCGACTTCTACGGGACGCACCTGACCGACGTTCCGGAGGACTTCCCGAAGCTGCTGCTCGCCGGCGTCGTGGACGCGCGCAACTCGTTGCTCGAGGAGCCGCGCGAGCTCGCGGCCTTCGCGCAGCGCCTCGGTGAGCGGGCGGAGAGAATCGCGCTCGTGCCGAACGGCGACCTGCAGTACGTCTCCGAGAAGATCGCGCGCGAGAAGCTCGCGCGCCTGGGCAAGGCGCGGACCGCTACAACGGAAGCCGCAGCATGAGCGACGTCAAGTTCCTCACCCACGAGATCGGCTCGCTCGCCAAGCCGCCTTGGCTGACGAAGAGCGCGCTGGGGCGCGAGCTCGACGAGAGCGACATCGAGCACGCGCGCACCTGGGGAGAGAAGGTCGGCGTCAAGGGGCACGAGGAGCTGGTCGAGTTGCTGCAGGGCGGCGGCGCGGAGCTGGACGAGATCGCCCGCTGGTCGAGCCGCTACTGCGTGCGCCTGCAGGAGTCAGCCGGCGTCGAGGTGATCTGGGACGGCGAGCAGCTGCGCAGCGAGATGTACGCCTGGGCGATTGAGCATGCGAAGGGCTTCGAGCCGCGCGGCACCGTCCGCAGCTTCGACAACAAGTACTACTCGAAGTCGGCAGCGGTCGGCCCGGTCGGGCTCGCCGCGCCGTACCACAACGACGAGTTCTCGTTCCTGCAGTCGGTCGCCAAGGCCGAGCTGAAGATCCCGGTCACCGGCGCCTACACGCTGGCGGTCTGGTCCTACGACGAGCATCACACGCCGAAGGAGGGCCGCCTCGGCGCCGGCTACGGCCGCTCGCAGGAGATCGAGGCCCGCCGGGAGCTGACGCTCGACATCGCGCGCAACCTGATCCGCCCGAACCTGGAGGCGCTGATCGGCCTCGGCGCTACCTGGATCCAGATCGACGAGCCCGGCGCCTCCACCGAGGAGGACGAGCTCGACCTCTTCGTCGAGAGCTTCAACGTCAGCGTCGAGGGTCTGGACTGCATGTTCTCGACCCACCTCTGCTTCTCGGACTACGACCTCTTCTTCCCGGCGATCGAGGGTATGGGCGGTTGCCGCCAGTACTGCGTCGGCTTCGCCAACTACGACCGGACCGAGCTCGGCACCTCCGGGGCAGACCGTCCCGGGTACGAGGTGATCTCGAAGTTCCGCGACCTGCCGTACGACCCGATCCTCGGGCTCGGCGTGCTCGACATCCACACGGATTTCATCGAGCCCGCCGAGCTCGTGCGCGACCGGATCCTCTATGCGGTCGAGGTCTTCGGCGACCCGGCGCGGATCCACGTCTGCCCGGACTGCGGCCTGCGCACGCGCAGCTGGGACGTCGCCTACGCGAAGCTGCAGGCGATGGTCGAGGGCACGCAGCTGGCCGAAGAGGCGCTCAACCGCGCTCACGTCTCCACCTAGCCGCCTAGCCCCGCCGGAGCGTCGGCTATCCTGATCCCGGCGAACGCCTCCCCGGGCGTTTTCGTTTTTTCCTGATGCGGACCACGCTGAAGAGAGGAATCGGCCGCGGCGCCGAGGTCAACGGCAACGGCCGCGCGGTCCTCCCGCCCGGCTCGCTGACGCCGGTGACGCTCTACCGCCAGCCGCCGCCTCCGCGGCGCGGGCTCGCGGTGCAGATCGGCCGCTTCTTCGCCTGGCTGTTCCTGACCGTGCTGATGCTGGCCGTGGGGCTCGTCGGCGGCTTCTACCTCTGGGCGCACGAGAGCGCGGCCGCCCTCCAGGCCCATTCGGTGGATGCCAAGCGCGCCCAGGCACGGCTCGACGAGGTTCCGGACGCAAAGCATGCCGCGATCTCGCTCGTGATCGGCTACGACCACCGCGCCGGCGAGCAAGGCCTGTCCTCGCGTTCGGACACGATGATGCTGATCCGGGCCGACCCGGTCACGAAGACGATCTCGCTGCTCTCGTTCCCGCGTGATCTCCTCGTCCCGCTCTACTGCCCGTCGTCGGGAGGCGGGCCGGCCGTGGCGCAAGGAACGGGTCGCATCAACAGCGCGTACGCCTCCTGCGGCTCGACGGGGGCCCTGGAGACGGTGCGCCACTACACCAAGCTGCCGATCAACTACCTCATCAGCGTCAACTTCCTCGGCTTCATCGCCGTCGTGAACAAGCTCGGCGGGGTGTGGATGGACATCGACCGGCGCTACTACAACAGGAACGTCGGCACCGGATCGACCAACTTCGCGAACATCGACCTCCAGCCCGGTTACCAACGGATGACCGGGAAGCAGGCGCTCGACTTCGTCCGCTTCCGGCACACCGACTCCGACGTCTTCCGGCTCGCGCGCCAGCAGCAGTTCGTCTCCGCCGCGCGCCAGCGGATCGCCAAGTCGATCGGCCCCGACAGCCTCGTGCGAATCGTGAACACGATCTCGCATCACAAGTACCTCGAGATCGGCGTCGGCGGTGGTAACCAGTTCTCCGTGAGCACCGTCTACAGCTACGCGAAGTTCGCCTACGGCCTGCCGCCGGGCCACGTCTTCCAGGTCAAGATCCAGGGGCTGATCGGCGAGAACGAGCTGACCACCGACTCGACGAACGTCGAAGAGGCGGTCCAGAGCTTCCTCAACCCGGACGTCGAGGCCGCGACGTCCGCGACCGAGGTGGCGCTCGGGAAGAAGATCCGCAAGAACCGGAAGCGGACGATCGCGCCGGCGAAGCTGACCCTCACGGTGCTCAACGGCAACGGCCGCGTCGGCTCGGCCTCGAACGCGAGCTACCTGCTCCACCAGAAGGGCTACACGATCCTGCTCCCGCCCGGGAACAAGCCGGCCAACGCGCCGAACTGGAACTACTTCCATTCGAAGATCTACTACGACCCGGCGCGCCCGGGTGACGGCAAGATCGGCGCCGAGCAGGTCGCGCGCCTGGTCGGGAGCGCCGACGTCGAGCCGATGCCGGCGAAGTTCGCGCCGCTCTCCAACGGCGCGCTGCTCGTTGTCGTGGTCGGCTCGACCTTCCACGACCAGCTCGCGCCGATCGTCGTTCCCACGAGGCCGACGAAGCAGCCGCCGAACATCCGCCGCGACCCTGGTGAGACGCGCTCGACGCTCTTCAAGCTTCGAAAGCGCTTGCCGTTCCGGCTCGAGGTGCCGACCGTGCTCGAGCGCGGCTCGTACCTCGACGACGCCTCCGGAGAGACGCCGTGGCGTGTGTACGTGCTCGGCGGGCAGCCCGCGCTCCGGCTCACCTACCGCTACGGCGCGAACGAGTACTGGGGCATCCAGATGACGCGCTGGGCCGACGCGCCCGCGCTCGCCGACAAGAGCCTCACGCAGAAGGTCGGAGGTCGCACCTTCGATCTCTACTACTCGGCCTCGCACCTGCACATGGTCGTCCTTTTCGACAACGGCGCCACCTACTGGGTCGTGAACACCCTGCTCGATTCGCTCTCGAACGAGACGATGCTCGCGATCGCCAAGGGCCTGCGCCCGATGGCGCGGTAGTCTCCTCCGCATGAAGACCGGAGAAAAGCCCGCAATCGGGGTGTTCGGAGCCGGCTGGGTCGGTCTCGTCACCGGCGCCTGTTTCGCCGAGCTCGGGCACGAGGTGGTCGTTCGCGACGTCCTCCCCGAGCGCATCGAGGCCCTGCAGGCCGGCCGCCTGCCGCTGCACGAGCCGGGACTGGCCGAGCTGCTCGAGCGCAACCGCGAGCGGCTGGAGTTCACTACCGAGCTCCACGACGTCGTCTCGGCGCCGATCATGTTCGTCTGCGTCGGCACGCCCCCGACCTACTCCGGCGACGCCGATCTCTCCGCGGTTTGGACGGTGGTCGACCATCTCCCCGCGCTCGATGAGCGGGCGATCCTCGTGATGAAGAGCACGGTGCCGGTCGGGACCGGCGAGAAGGTGCGGGCCGCCCTCGACGCGCGAGGCCTCGCGCACGTGGGCTACGTCTCCAACCCGGAGTTCCTCTCCGAAGGCAGCGCCGTCCAGGACTTCATGAGCCCGGACCGCCTGGTCGTCGGCGCCTTCACCGAGGCCGACGCGGGCACCGTGGCCGCGCTCTACGAGCCGCTCGACGCGCCGATCGTGCGCGCCGACGTCGCCTCCGCCGAGATGATCAAGCTCGCCGCCAACGCGTTCCTGATGACGCGGATCAGCTTCATCAACGAGATCGCCAACGTCTGCGAGGCAACCGGTGCGGACGTCGAGCAGGTGGCCAAGGGCATCGGCCTCGACCACCGGCTGGGGCCGCACTTCCTGCGCGCCGGAATCGGCTGGGGCGGAAGCTGCTTCCCCAAGGACGGCGTCGCCCTGAAGCAGCTCGCGTCCAACTCCGGCTACCACTTCCAGCTTCTGAACGCCGTGATCGAGGTGAACGAGCTCCAGAAGCGGCGTGTGATCGGCAAGCTCGAGAAGCACCTGGGCAAGCTGCGCGGTAAGACGATCGCGCTGCTCGGGCTTGCCTTCAAGCCGAACACCGACGACCTGCGCGAGGCGCCGTCGCTCGTGCTCGCCTCGCGGCTGCTGGCGGAAGGCGCCGAGGTGCGCACCTGGGACCCGGTCGCCGACGCGACCCACCTGCTCCAGGGCGTCACCTTCTGCGACAGCGTGCTCGACGCGGTGACCGGGGCGGATGCCGCGGTGATCGTGACCGAGTGGGACGAGCTGAAGACGCTTGCCTCGGACGGGGTGCGGAGCGCCATGCGCCGGCCTCTGATCCTGGACGGCCGCAACCTCCTCGATCCCGAGCAGGCGCGGTCGGCCGGCTTCGACTACGAGGGGATCGGCCGGGCCTCGTCTCCGCTCGCCTCGCTCCCCGAGACCGAGGAGCGCGAGCACCAGCTCGAGGCTTAGGGGCGGTTTCGGCTTGAACTCATTCCGGTCGACCGGTCATTCCCGACGGACGCACGAGCAAAGCTCGTCCGTTCTGACGACGGCACCGCAAGCGGCGCCTTAGGTGGAAGCGATCATCCTGGCGGGAGGCAAGGCAGAGCGTCTCGGCGACGCCGCGGCCGGGCGGCCGAAGGCGCTGGTGGAGGTCGGCGGGCGGCCGCTTGCCGCCTACCAGGTCGAGCAGCTCGCCGCGGCCGGCGTCGAGCGCGTGCTGGTCAGCTGCGCGGCCGGGCAGGAGGAGCTGTTTGCCGCCGTCGACGGCCTTGGCCCCGAGATCGTGACCGTCCCCGAGCCCGAGCCGCTCGGCCGCGGCGGGGGCATCCGCTTCGCCGCGACCAGCCGGCAGGAGCAGGGGGACCTCTTCGCGCTGAACGGCGACGAACTGGTGGACGTCGATCTGCGCGAGCTGCTGGCGCTGCACCGGAGCCGCGGGGGAGCAGCGACGATCACCGTCGTACCGCTGCGGTCGCCGTTCGGAATAGTCGAGCTCGATGACGAGCTCGTGACCGGCTTCCGCGAGGCCCCGCGCCTCGAGCACTGGGTCAGCTGCGGCATCTACGTCCTCGGCGAAGAGGCGATCGAGCGCCTCCCCGAGCGCGGCGACCACGAGACCACGACCTTCCCCGAGCTCGCGGCGGAGGGCCGTCTGCGCGCGCTCCGCCACGAGGGGATCTGGCTGACGGTGAACACACCGAAGGACCTGCGGGTCGCGAACGACTTTCTGGCGGAGAACCCGACGTGGCCGGCAGGCTCGCATGCGTAGCCCGAGGGTGGTAGGTTCGCGCCGTTCGTGGCGGGGCGCGATTATTTGACCTCTCCGAACCTCGGCGGGCTGGACAAATTTGCATCCGAGCCCCAGAAGGTGGACAAGCCGTGGGGTCATGAGCTGATCTGGGCGGTCACGGACGGCTATGTGGGCAAGATCCTCTTCGTCAAGGCCGGCGAGTCGCTCAGTCTCCAGTTCCACAAGATCAAGGACGAGGCCTGGTACATCCTCGAGGGCCGCGCAAAGCTGGAGCTCAGCGCACCCGGGGAGCGGATGCTGAACAGGGAGGTGATCGGCCCCGGGGCGGCCTTCCATTTCCCGCCGGGAACGGTGCACCGCCTGACCGCGGTCGAGGACACGACGATCCTCGAGGCCTCGACGCCGCAGCTCGACGACGTCGTCCGGCTCGAGGACCGCTACGGGCGCACCGGTGAGTAGACTGCCGCGCGTGGCGACCACGAAGCGTTTCGACGTCAAGGATCTAGCGCTCGCGGCCGAAGGCGCGAGCCGGATCGAATGGGCCGACCGGCAGATGCCGGTCCTCTCGGCGATTCGCGACCGCTTCGCGGGCGAGCAGCCCCTCGCGGGCTACCGGGTTTCCGCCTGCCTGCACGTGACGAGCGAGACCGCGAACCTGATGCGCACCCTCAAGGACGGCGGCGCGGACGTCGTGCTCTGCGCCTCGAACCCGCTCTCGACCCAGGACGACGTGGCGGCCGCGCTCGTCGAGGAGTTCGACATCTCCGTCTTCGCGATCAAGGGCGAGGACAACGACACCTATTACCAGCACATCGAAGCCGCGGTGGATCACAAGCCTCAGCTGACGATGGACGACGGCGCCGACGTGATCGGCGTCCTCCATTCGCATCGGCGCGAGCAGCTCGGCGACATCATCGGAGCGACCGAGGAAACGACCACCGGCGTGATCCGCCTCAAGGCCCTGGAGCGCGACGGCGCGCTCGGCTTCCCGGTGATCGCGGTCAACGACGCGCTCACGAAACACATGTTCGACAACCGCTACGGCACGGGGCAGTCGACGATCGACGGCATCGTGCGCGCGACCAACATCCTGCTCGCCGGGCGCAAGTTCGTCGTCGCCGGCTACGGCTGGTGCGGCCGCGGAGTCGCGCTTCGAGCCCGGGGGATGGGATCGCACGTGATCGTGACCGAGGTCGATCCGCTGCGAGCGCTCGAAGCCGCGATGGACGGCTACGAGGTGCTGCCGATGGAGAAGGCGGCACAGTTCGGGGACATCTTCGTCACCGCCACCGGCGACAAGTCGGTGATCACGCGGGAGCACATGCTCCAGATGAAGGACGGCGCGATCCTGGCGAACACGGGCCATTTCAACGTCGAGATCGAGATTCCGGCGCTGCGCTCGCTCGCGGTGGAGACGCAGACGCTGCGACAGTTCGTGGACGAGTTCAAGCTCGAGGACGGCCGGCGCATCTACCTGATCGCAGACGGCCGGCTCGTGAACCTCTCCGCCGCCGAGGGTCATCCAGCGCAGGTGATGGACATGTCGTTCGCCAACCAGGCGCTCTCGGCGGAGTACGTCGTCCAGAACGCCGCCAGCCTGGAGCGGAAGGTCTATCCGGTGCCCGAGGAGATCGACACCGAGATCGCGCGGCTCAAGCTCGAGACGATGGACGTCGCCATCGACGAGCTCTCCGAGGAGCAGGCCAAGTACCTCGCTTCTTGGGACGAAGGCACGTAGTGCGCGCGTGAAGGCCGTCGTCCTGGCCGCGGGCTACGCGACGCGGCTCTATCCGCTGACCCGGGACCGACCCAAGGCGTTGCTGCCGGTGGGCGGCAAGCCGATGCTCGAGCACCTGCTGGAGCGGCTGGACGAGATGCCGGGGCTCGACGAGATCCACGTGGTGACGAACTCGAAGTTCGCGGCTGCGTTCAGGGAGTGGGCGGGGGGCTACGGCGCGGGCGCCGTGCGGATCTTCGACGACGGGACGAGCGACGAGGAGACGAAACTGGGCGCGATCGGCGACCTCGACCTGGCGATCCGCGCTGCGGAGATCGACGACGACCTGCTCGTGCTCGCCGGCGACAACCTCTTCAGCGAGAGTCTCGCGCCGTTCGTGGAGCTCGGGCGGGCGAAGGGCGCGCCCGCGCTCGGCGTCTACGACGTGGGCGACCTCGAGGCGATCCGGCGCTACAACGCGATCGAGCTCGACGACGACGACCGCGTCACGTTCTTCGAGGAGAAGCCGGAGCAGCCCACCAGCACCCTGACGGGGATCGCGCTCTACTTCTACCCGCGCTCTGCTCTCGGGCTCGTGGGCGCGTACCTGGCCGAGGGCAACAACCCCGACCAGCCGGGACGACTGGTGCAGTGGCTCTACCCCCGGACGGACGTGTATGCGTGGCGTGTTCCTGGCCGTTGGTACGACGTGGGCTCGAAGGAGACGCTTGCGGAGGCCGACCGCGCGTTCGCCCCTCGGGACTGACTGGCACGGATCCGTCACACAGGCGTCACCCACGCGTGACGCGTTCTGCCGTACCTTCGTCGGAGGAGGTGAGTGTGGTGTGACGTGAAACTCCTGGATCTCTTACTGCCGATGCGCTGCGCCGTGTGCGGCGCGGGGGGCGAGCAGTTGTGCGCGGCCTGCCGCGAGAGGCTGCCGCGACTCGAACCGCCGTTCTGCGACCGCTGCGGCGCTCCGACCGCCTGGCCCGTCGCGCGGTGCCGGGAGTGCTCCGGCCGTCGTCTGGCGTTCGCGTCCGCCCGCGCCGCGGTCGCCTACGACCACGATGTCCGGCGGCTGGTGCGCGCGTGGAAGGAGCGTGGGCTCCGCGGCCTGGCCGCCGAGGCGGCGGAGATCGTATCCGGCGTGCTGCCGCCGCCGAGCTCGAGCGTGCTCACGTTCGTCCCGCCGGACCGAGCCCGGAACCTTCAGCGCGGTCACCACCCGGCCGAGCGGCTCGCGCGAGAGCTCGGTGTGCGCTGGTCGCTGCCGGTGCTGCCGCTGGTGGCCCGCACACGCCCTGCTGCGCGCCAGCGCGGGCTGGCACTCGCCGACCGCCGGCGCAATGTCACCGGTGCGTTCGCCCCTGCCTCGAAAGCGCCGCGGGCTGTCGCGCTCGTGGATGACGTCTACACGAGCGGCGCGACGGCCGCAGCGGCCGCCTCGGCGCTCCGCAAAGCCGGCGCCCGCCGGGTCGAGGTGGTGACGTTCGCACGGGTCGTCCGCTAGATTCCTCGCGAGGACCCGCGTCGAAGGAGAGCCGATGCAGTTCCAGGTGAAGGGCAGGAACCTCGAGGTCAGCGACGCGATTCGCAGCTACGCCGAGGAGAAGCTCGGCAAGCTCGAGCGGCAGCTGACGGATCCGCGGATCGAGCTCGAGCTGGCGGTGGAGAAGAATCCGTCCATCGCCGAGAACCACGTTGCGGAGGCGACCATCTGGACGAACGGCCCGGTGCTGCGGGCGCGTGAGGCCACCTCCGACATGCGCGCGTCAATCGACCAGCTCGTCGAGAAGCTCGAGCGACAGGTCACGCGCTACAAGAAGCAGGGGCGCTCTCGCAGACGGCGCGCCGCGCGCGCTAACGGCCCCGCGCTCGAGACGATCCCCGTAGTCCCGGACGAGGACGAGCCGCTGATCGTCAAGACGAAGCAGTTCGCCGTCGGACCGATGAGTCCGGGAGACGCGGTGCTTCAGCTCGAGTTGATCGGTCACGACTTCTTCGTCTTCCGCAACGACGAGACGAACGAGATCAACGTGGTCTATCGGCGCCGTGACGCGAACTACGGCCTGATCGAGCCGCAATGATCTTCCGGCGCGAGCCGCTGCACAAGAAGCTCGCGCGGGAGGCTCACCTGGAGCAATCCGAGCCGGCGCCGATCGTCGATCCGGGGCCGCACTGGGGCAACGCCGGGATCCATGGAGTGCCGCGGCCCCGTCGCTGGGACGCCGTCGCTTCGGCCGAGGCGCCCGGCGTCTCCGGCGACGAGGTGCACTTCGTCGCGCTGCCCAACGGCGACCTCGTCGTGGACGAGGACGAGCCTCCCGACACGCTCGGGCCGCTCGCCGACGCGATCGAGCAGACGATCGAGCCCCCGTACCGGGCCGAGGCCGTCCGGCAGGGCGAGGACGTGTGGGCCGTAGCCGGCCGACGCGTCGAGGTGGCCGAGTTCGAGGCCGAAGGCGATGAGTTCGAACTCGTCGTGAACGACGGTGCGCGCACGTTGACGGTCGACGGCGCGCGAGCCTTCGGCACGATCCCGGAGCTCGAGCGCCTGGGCACCCGCGGGAGCGATTCCTACGTGATCCGCGCCTCACGACTGGACGGAAACGTCTGGGAGGTGACCGCCTCCCCCCTCTAGCGCGGCCGAGCGCACCATCCCGGAGCCGCTACCCTAAAGCGAATGGCTCAGCAACTCGGATCGCTCGAAAAGGTCCTTCGCTTCGGCGAGGGACGGCGTCTCAAGCGGCTCGCCGAGCAGGCGGCCTACATCGGCACGCTCGAGCCGGAGTTCGAGCAGCTCTCCGACGCCGGGCTCGCCGGCAAGACGGTCGAGTTCCGGCAGCGGATCGAGAACGGCGAGCCGGTCAGCGAACTCGTCTTCGAGGCCTACGCCGCCGTCCGCGAGGCGTTCAAGCGGACGATGGACGTCCGCCTCTTCGACGTGCAGCAGATGGGCGGCATCGTCCTGCACGAGGGCGACATCGCCGAGATGAAGACGGGTGAAGGAAAGACCTTCGTCGCGGTGCAGCCGCTCTACCTGAACGCCCTCACGGGCAAGAGCGCGCACCTGGTCACGGTCAACGACTACCTGGCCAAGCGCGATCCGGAGTGGACGAAGCCGGTGTGGGAGGCGCTCGGCATGCGCGCCTCCTTCATCCAGAACATGATGCCGTTCGACGAGCGCCGCGAGGCCTACGCGGCAGACGTGGTCTACGGCACCAACTCCGAGTTCGGCTTCGACTACCTGCGCGACAACATGGCCGTCTCGCTCGAGGGCCTCGTCCAGC
Organism: Gaiellales bacterium; assembly: GCA_038236705.1. Taxonomy (GTDB): domain Bacteria; phylum Actinomycetota; class Thermoleophilia; order Gaiellales; family Gaiellaceae; genus AC-32. The sequence goes on along the minus strand of JBBRZN010000009.1, from coordinate 54,681 downwards.
GCGGGCACGACTACGCGATCGTGGACGAGGTCGACTCGATCCTGATCGACGAGGCGCGAACGCCGCTGATCATCTCCGGCGAGCCCGAGGTCGCGGCGCAGGTCTACTACGACTTCGCCCGCATCGCCCGCGGGCTCGTTGGCCACGCGGCCAAGCCCGGCGACCCCAACAAGCACGCCGCGGAGGACGCGGGTGCCGACTACGAGTACGACGAGAAGCACAAGACCGTCTCACCGATGGACGGCGCGATCGAGCAGGTCGAGCGCGCGCTCAAGATCGACAACCTGTACGACCCGCGCAACGGGCAGCTCGTCAACCACCTGAACCAGGCGCTGAAGGCGCAGTCGCTCTTCCAGCGCGACGTCGACTACGTCGTCCAGGACGGCGAGGTCAAGATCGTGGACGAGTTCACCGGCCGGATCATGGAGGGCCGGCGCTGGTCGGAGGGCCTGCACCAGGCCGTCGAGGCGAAGGAGGGCGTGAGCATCCAGGAGGAGCACGTCACGCTCGCGACGATCACGCTGCAGAACTACTTCCGCCTCTACGACACGCTGGCCGGGATGACGGGCACCGCGAAGACCGAGGAGAAGGAGTTCGTCGAGATCTACGACCTCCACGTCGTCGAGATCCCCACCAACGTCAACGTCGCCCGCGACGACAAGAACGACCTGATCTTCAAGACCACCGAGGCGAAGTACGACGCGGTCATCGAGGACATCAAGGAACGGCACGAGAAGGGCCAGCCGATCCTCGTGGGCTCGATCTCCGTCGAGGTCTCCGAGCACCTCTCGCAGCTGCTCGACCGCCAGGGGATCGCGCACAGTGTCCTGAACGCGAAGCTGCACGAGCAGGAGGCCGCGATCATCGCGGACGCAGGCCAGAAGCGCGCGGTCACGATCGCGACGAACATGGCCGGCCGCGGCGTCGACATCAAGCTCGCCGAGGGCGTCACCGACCTCGGCGGCCTCTACGTGCTCGGCACCGAGCGCCACGAGGCGCGCCGGATCGACAACCAGCTGCGTGGCCGCTCCGGGCGCCAGGGCGATCCCGGCGAGTCGCGCTTCTACCTCTCCGGCAAGGACGAGCTCGTGCGCCTCTTCGCGGGCGACCGGATCTACAACATCATGGAGCGCTTCAAGGTGCCGGACGACCAGCCCATGGAGGCGAAGATCCTCTCGAACCAGATCGAGAACGCGCAGAAGAAGGTCGAGGAGCAGAACTTCGTCGCCCGCAAGAACGTCCTCAAGTACGACGACGTGCTCAACAAGCAGCGCACCGTGATCTACGAGCAGCGCCGGCGCGTGCTCGAGGGCGAGGACCTCTCCGGCGAGGTCATGCTGTGGATCGACGACGTGATCGAGCGCACCGTCGCCGAGTACACCACCGGGGAGTTCTCGGAGGCGTGGGACCTCGAGGCGCTCTGCAAGGCGATGCAGGACCTCTACGCGACGAGCGATCCGATCACGCCGGCGGAGCTGAGCGACGAGGTCGGCCTCGACCGCGCCGCGCTCGTCGAGGAGTTCCAGGAGGACGCGCGCGACACCTACGAGGAGAAGCAGAAGGCTCTCGGGCTCAACCCTGAGACCGAGCAGCCGCTGATGCGAGACATCGAGCGCTTCGTGATCCTGCAGATGGTCGACGTTCGCTGGCGCGAGCACCTCGAGAACATGGACTACCTGCGCGAGGGCGTGCACCTGCGCGCCATGGCCCAGAAGGATCCGCTCGTCGAGTACACCTCCGAGGGGCACGTGATGTTCGAGGAGCTGAACGTCGCGATCCGCGAGGAGGTCGTGATGACGCTCTTCCACGCCGAGATCGAGATGGAGGAGGCGACCGAGCTCCAGCAGGCTCAGGCGGCGCAGGCGCTCGACGGCGGCGGCTTCGCGTACGAGCACGACTCGCTCGCAGGCGCCCAGGCGATCGCGGCCGCCGGCGCGGGAGCGGGGACGATGCTCGGGGACGGAGCCTCGGTGACCGCAGGTGGGATCGGCTCCGGCGGGGGCTCGGTCGCAACGCAGCAGCGCGTCACGAGCGACCGCGAGAAGAACGTCGGCCGCAACGACCCGTGCTGGTGCGGCAGCGGCAAGAAGTTCAAGCGCTGCCACGGCGCCTAGCAAAACCGTCCCGCCCAGACGCGTCCGGTTTCGACGCCCCATTTCACCAAACCGGGGTCAGACCCCGGGTCCGGTCCGAAGTGGCCACGACCGCTGGAACTTGCTGCACGCGACGCGGTTTTTTGCCGCTTGTGGATGGTCGGTCCGGCTTTCGTGCGGGGCCGAAGGACATGTCTTTCTGGGGAAAACTCCCGCGCTCGCTACCATCGAACCGCGATGGCCGATCAGACGCCGACCGTTCCGCTCGATCAGCAGCTCCAGGAGATCGGGGCCCAGCTCGCCTGGGTCCGTGATTACCTTTGACCCGGATCACGTGGAACAGCGCATCGCCGAGCTGGAGCAGGAGCTCGGCGCTCCGGGCTTCTGGGACGACCCGCAGCACGCGGCCCAGGTCTCGTCCGAGCACGCGCGCCTGACCAAGCGGCTCGAGCGCTACCGCCGGCTGACACAGGAGTACCAGGACGCCCAGGAGCTCCTGGCGATGGACGGCGACATGGCCGCCGACATCGAGGCCTCGATCGCCCCTCTGCGCAAGGAGCTCGACCGCCTGCAGGAAGACGCGCTCTTCTCCGGCGAGTACGACGCGGGCGACGCGCTCGTCACGATCCACGCCGGCACCGGCGGCACCGATGCGCAGGACTGGGCCGAGATCCTCCTGCGCATGTACCTGCGCTGGGCCGCGGGCCGCGGCTTCCAGACCGACCTGCTCGAGGCGAGCGCCGGCGAGGAGGCGGGCCTCAAGTCGGCCACCTTCTCGGTGCGCGGCGAGAACGCCTACGGGATCCTCAAGGCCGAGCGCGGCGTCCACCGGCTCGTCCGCCAGAGCCCGTTCGACCAGGCGCACCGCCGCCACACGAGCTTCGCCCAGGTGATCGTCAGTCCGCTCCTGCCCGAGGAGGCCGACGTCGAGATCGACGAGAGCGACCTCCGCATCGACACTTACCGCGCGAGCGGCGCCGGCGGCCAGCACGTGAACAAGACCGATTCCGCGGTCCGCATCACGCACATCCCCACCGGGATCGTCGTTCAGTGCCAGAACGAGCGCTCCCAGAGCTCGAACAAGCAGACAGCGCTGCGCATCCTCAAGTCAAGGCTGCTCGAGCAGGAACAGGAGCGGCGCGAGGAGGAGCTCGCGAAAGAGCGCGGCGCTGCCCAGGACATCGGCTTCGGGAGCCAGATCCGCAGCTACGTGCTCCATCCGTATCAGCTCGTCAAGGATCACCGCACCGACTACGAGACCGGCAACACGCAGGCGGTGCTCGACGGCGACCTCGACGACTTCGTGCGCGAATACCTGCTCGCCAAGGCCGCCGGAACGGTGTTCTAGCCGCAGGTTTCGCTAGAGTTCTGAGCCCCAGCCCGACGGGCGCGAGCGTACGCCGCGCCCCCTTTTCCAGTGCAGGACACCGACCTCCAGCACACAGACTCAGGTACAGCGGTCCTCGCCCACGAGCCCGTATTGCCGCCGCCTGCTCCCTCGAGCTCGGCAATGGTCGTCTTCGAGAACGTGACGAAGATCTACGAGCCGGACGTCGCCGCCCTACGAGACGTCTCGTTCGTGATCGACAAGGGCGAGTTCGTCTTCATCGTCGGGGCCTCGGGCTCGGGCAAGTCCACCGTGATCCGCCTCGTGCTCAAGGAGCTCGAGCCGACCGCGGGCAAGATCTTCGTCGGCGGCCGCGACCTGACGCGCCTCAAGCGCTCGAAGGTGCCGCTGCTGCGCCGCAACGTCGGCTGCGTCTTCCAGGACTTCAAGCTCCTCCCGAACCGCAGCGCCGCCGAGAACGTCGCCTACGCACTCAAGGTGCAGGGCGAGAACGCGAACTCCATTCGCCGCAAGGTGCCCGAGGTGCTGAACCTCGTCGGGCTCTCGCACAAGATGTCGTCGCTTCCCGACGAGCTCTCCGGCGGCGAGCAGCAGCGCGTCTCGATCGCGCGCGCATTCGTCAACCACCCGCCGCTCCTGATCTGCGACGAGCCGACCGGGAACCTCGATCCCGACACGAGCGTGGGGATCATGCAGCTGCTCTACCGGATCAACCGCTCGGGAACGACGATCGTGATGGCCACCCACGACCGCGAGATGGTCGACAAGATGCGCAAGCGCGTGATCGCTCTCGAGGAGGGCAAGCTCCTCCGCGACGAGCGCCGCGGGGGGTACACCTCCGAATGAGCCGCTTCCGCCTGATCGTCGCCGAGGCGGTGCGCTCGCTGGGCGCGAACATCTCCACGACCTTCGCCGCGACGACCACCGTGCTGATCGGGATGTTCATGCTCGGCCTGGTCGTCGGCCTCGGCAGCTGGGCGCTCTCGCTCGGCAACCACTACAAAGGGCAGCTGCTCGTCAAGGTCTTCCTCTGCGCCCCGTTGAGGTGCGAGCAGGAGGCCACGACGAAGCAGGTCAACGATGCCCGCGTCCGCTTGATTTCGCTACCGGGGGTCAAGACCGTCCGCTACATCTCGAAGGAAGACGCGCTCCGGATCATGCACAAGAAGAACCCGGCGATGACGAGGGGCCTCACGTCGAACCCCTTCCCCGCCGAGTTCGAAGTGATTCCCAAGCGCGGCGAAGACGTCGACAAGCTCGCCGCGCTCGCGAACACCCCGCCGCTCGCGGGAGTCGAGAAGATCTGTCCGCCGCCGCCGGGTTCCAAGTCCTCCAACACGGCCCTCGGCGAGCAGTGCAACCAGATCACGCACCGCGTCCTATCGGTCGCGAACTACCTCTGGGTGATCGTGCTGATCGCGTTCATCGTGCTGATGGTCTCCTCGACGCTGCTCGTGGCCAACACGATCCGTCTCTCGATCTTCTCGCGGCGCCGCGAGATCGAGGTGATGAAGCTGGTCGGCGCGACCAACTGGTTCGTCCGGGGGCCGTTCATGATCGAGGGCCTGCTCTGCGGCCTCGGGGGGGCGGTCGGGGCGATCATCCTGCTCCTGCTCGGGCGCACCCTGTTCATGCCGTTGATCCACCTGACGAGCGCCTCCGACGTCCACGCTTGGCCCTTCGGCCTGCACGTGTTGATCGTCCTTGGCGCGGGCCTAGCTCTCGGCGTTGCTGGCTCCGGGCTTACAATCCGGCGTTTCCTCCAGGTCTGAGCCGGTAGTAGTCGAGGTAGCTCGGCGAGGCAAGAACCTCGTCGGGGAGCCGTACTTCGTCCCCGGGACGCCGCTCCCGCTCGACCGAAAAGGGCTCGGCGAGACAAAGCCTGGCGACCTCGCCGTGGTGCACAAGGGCCGTGGGCGGGCGAGGGTCGAGCGCGTGCTCGGGCCTGCCGACAGGATCGAGGTCGTCCTCGAAGGCCTGCTGGTGCAAGAGGGCGAGCTGCGCGGCTTCGAGCCCTACGATCCCCCGGCGATCAGCACGGAAGGCCGCGTTGACCTGCGCGATCAGCTCGCGTTCACGATCGACCCCGAGACGGCCAAGGACTTCGACGACGCGCTCACGATCACCGAGGACCGCGCGTACGTGCACATCGCCGACGTCTCGTACTTCGTCCCGGCCGGCTCGCCGCTCGACCGCGGCGCCCAGGAGCGGGCGTTCTCCGTCTACATGCCGGGTCTCGTCTCGCCGATGCTGCCGCCGGAGCTCTCGGAGGAGCTCTGCTCGCTGCGGCCGAACACCGACCGCCTCTGCCTCACCGTCGAGGTGCCCCTGAAGGGCGGGCTTCCGGCCGGCGCGCCGAAGTTCTACCGCTCGGTGATCCGCAGCCGCGAGCGGCTCACTTATTCGCGCGCCCAGGCGATCCTGCGCGGCCGCGAGCAGGCCGACGCCGAGCTGACCGAGGCGCTGCAAAGGGCCGAGCGGCTCGCCACCGCCCTGCGTGACCGGCGCTTCGCCCGCGGCGCGTTGCGGATCGAGAGCGGGGAGGTGGTCTTCGCCTTCGACGGCAAGGGCGGGGTGGAGCACGCCTGGCGCGAGAGCGAGCCGCACGCGCACATGCTCGTCGAGGAGTTGATGATCCTGGCGAACGAGCTCGTCGCAGGCCTGCTGGCCGGCCGCCGCCGCGACGCCCTCTACCGTGTCCACGAGCCGCCGGATCCGCAGTCGGTGCAGCTCATGCTCGCCCGCCTGGCCGACCTCGGGGTGCCGACGCCGCCCGCGCCCAAGCAGATGAGCTCCACGGACGCAGCCGCGGTCGCCGGGGCGGCCAGCGAGGCGGTCACGGGATACGTCAAGCGCAGCGGCCGCGGCCGGGACGCGTTCCCGCCGCTCGTGCTCCAGGCTCTGAAGCAGGCGCGCTACGACCCGCGGAACCTCGGCCACATGGGTCTCGCCAGCACCGCCTACGGCCACTTCACCTCGCCGATCCGCCGCTACCCGGACCTCGTCGTGCACCGCGCGCTCCTTCGCGAGCTCGGCGTCTCGGACGAGCCCCTGCCGGAGGATCTTCCCGAGGTCGCCGAGCACGCGTCGGTGCGGGAGCGCCACGCCTCGCAGCTCGAGTATCAGGCCGACGAGATCTGCCTCGCCTGGTTGCTCGAGAAGCGTCTCTTCGAGCTCGGTTGGGAGGCGGCCTTCGACGGCGAGATCACGGGCGTGATCGTGTCCGGCCTCTTCGCCCGCTTCGGCGAGGTCTTCGAGGGCTACGTGCCCGCGCGGCGGCTTCCGGGCGACTACTTCGAGCTGAACGAGCTCGCGACGGCGCTCGTCGGCCGGCGCGGCGGGCGCACGTATCGTCTCGGCGACCGGATCGAGGTGCGCGTCCAGGACATCCGCCGCGCCGAGGGCAAGGTCGAGCTGGCGCCGGCGGGCAACCCGGAATCGTCAAGGTCTCCTCGGCCTGCCGGCAAGCGCCCTCGCGTTCGCCGCTAGGGGGCTCCTACAATCGCATTCATGGCCGAGAAGCTGATCGCGGACAACCGCCGCGCACGCCACGACTACAACCTGCTCGAGCGCGTCGAGGCGGGGATCGTGCTGACCGGCAGCGAGGTCAAGTCGCTTCGCCAGGGGCACGCGATCCTGCAGCGTGCCTACGCGGACACGCGGGGCGGCGAGCTCTGGCTCGTCGGGCTGCACATCCCGCCCTACGAGCAGGCCTCCGTCGAGCCGCACGAGCCCGACCGCGACCGCAAGCTCCTGCTGCACCGTCGCCAGATCGACAAGCTGGCCTCGCAGACCGCGGAGAAGGGACTGACCCTCGTGCCGACCCGCCTCTACTTCAAGAACGGGCGCGCGAAGGTCGAGCTCGCCGTCGCGCGCGGCAAGGAAGGCCGCGACAAGCGCCGAGACATCGCCGAACGGGAAACCAAGCGCCGGATCGAGCGCGAGCTCAAGAGCCGGCGCCGCTGACAGCAAACAAGCGCCACTCGCCGGGCACGCCTTCAACTCGGCCTGGTCGCGGTCCTCGAACGCCGCGCGGGCGCAGCGGATCGCGCGCGCCGGCCCGTCGAAGCTGGCGAGGAACCCGTCGCCGGCGGTGTCGAGCTCCCGGCCGCGGAAGCGCTCGAGCTGCCGCTGAACCGCCGTGTGATGCGCCTCCAGCAGCTCGCGCCAGCGGCGGTCCCCGAGTTCGTGCGCGCGCTCGGTCGAGCCGACGATGTCGGTGAAGAGGACCGTCGCCAACACGCGGTCCGGCTCGGGCGCCTCGCGCACACCGGTCAGGAGCTCGCGGATCTCGTCGACGACGTCCGTGTCGGTTCGCCGGACCATGGCACGTGGTTGTCCCCGGGTAGCTCCACGTAGCGCGCGCCGGGGATGCTGGCGGCCAGGAAGCGCCCGTTTTCGACGTGACAGATCGGATCGTCCGTCCGATGGATGACGAGCGTCGGCACCCGCACCGCCGGGACCACGTCGCGCACGTCGATCTCCATGCCCATGCTCATGAACGCAATCGCGTCGCGCGGCGTCATCGCGGCGGTCTGGAGCCGGCCGAACCAGGCCTTCGACGCTTCCGGATCGGGGTCGTCCGGGAAGAACGCAGCGCACCCAGGCCCTTGCCCCAGCGGTCGTAGACCCCGGCCATCGCCTCGTCGAACTCCTCGCGGGTCGCCTCGCCCCAGGGCCAGTCGTCCGTGGTCTCCTCCTTGACCTCGGCACCCGCCAGGATGAGCGCCTGCGTGCGTTCGGGGTACGAGGCCGCAAAGAGCATCGACATCGGGCCACCCTCGGAGGAGCCCGCGAGCACTGCGCGCTCGGAGCCGACCGCGTCGAGCACCGCCCGCACGTCGTCCATGCGCTCCTCGAGCGTTCCGATCCGTGTGTGCTCCGAGAGCCCCATCCCGCGCTTGTCGAAGAGGATCACGCGCGAGAACGAGGCGAGCTGCTCGTAGAAGCGGCGATAGCCCGGATGCTCCCAGAGGATGTCGAGGTGCGTGATCGCGCCGGCGACCCAGATCAGGTCGAGCGGGCCCCGCCGAGCACCTGGTAGGCGATGTCGATGCCGCTGCTCGATGCGTACTGCGTCCGAGGCGTGCTCACGCCACGGGCCCTCGCAGGTTGATGCGGCCCACGGAGGGCCGGTAGCCGAAGCGATCGTTCAGCTTCTTGATCGGCGCGTTGCGCTCCTCGTTTCGCGTTCGCAGCTCTTCGTAGCCGTTCTCCTTCGCCCAGCGGATCTGCATCGCCTTGAGCGTGGTCGCGATGCCGCGGCCGCGCCAGGCGCGCTTGACTCCGGTCAGGTCGTGGTGTGCGGTCGTCGGCTGCGCTCCGCTGAACGCGAGCTTGGCGTAGCCGACGACCTCGTCGCCCGCCAGCGCGACGAAGGTTGCGTCGGCCCGGTCGCCCGCCGACTGCATGTCCTTCCGGAGCCACTCCTCGAAGGGCTCGCCCCCGGCGTCCTCCTCGCCGGGCACGTCCACCACCGCCTCGACGTAGACCTCGTGCAAGCCTTGCGCCAGTTCGGGCCGCTCCGCCCAGGTCGTGAGCTCGATCCCGGCCGGGACCTCGACCGCCGGCGCATCGATGGCCGTCAGGTCGAGCGTGAGCGCGTGCTCGCGTCCGGTTTCCTCGAAGCCGAGCCCGCTTGCGAATGCGATGCCGCCGGCGGCATCTGCCCGTACCCAGGCTTCGAACGAGCTGTGGCCCTTCGATTCCGCCCAGCGCGAGGCCTCGGCGAAGAGGGCCGTAGCCACGCCCTGCCTCCGTTCCTCGGTCCGGACGTAGATGTTCACCCACGGGTTTGGGCGGTGCGAGTCCAGGAAGGCGCGCCCACCGCCCACGATCCTGCCGTCGCCTGCGTCTGCGGCCAGGTCGATCCGCTCACGCGCCTGCCGGCCCCACGAGACGAAGTTCTCGACGCTGATCGGGTCGTCTGAGTAGACGAGGTTGTAGATGCCCACGACCTGCTCGAGGTCGCTCTCATCCCGGATCGGGCGGATCTCCACGAGCCGAGCGTACCCGGCCGAACCGAGAGGGTTGTGAGCCGCGCGGGCCGGAGCCCGCATGGGCGGTCGCATCTGGGTGGAGTCGAACGGGGAGAAGGCTCGGTCTTCGTTTTCGAGCTGCCGACGGCCGATGTGGTCGCTCACGGGCAATGCGGCTTCGGACGGCTACAATTCAGGGAGTGACATACGGGGGCGACCTGGCTTCGACGTGGTCGGTTCTCCGGCAGAGCTGCAAGCCGAGGTCCCCGGTCGGCCTCGTAAAACAACCGGGACACAACGCAAGTGCGAAGAACACACCCGCACTCGCTCTCGCTGCTTAATCAGTAGCTGAGCGCGTCGCTCCGAACTCGGCCCGTGGTTCCGGGTAGCGGCGTCAGAAAACGGGCTCGGCGCCAAGGGAGAGCCAATCGCCCGAGGCGCGACGCTAAAGGATGGCTAGTCCGCCGGTAGGTCGGTTGCCAACCGGCCGGCGGGCGAAACCAAACGGCAGCCTAAGCTTGTAGAGGCTCTGACCGGTGCGATTGCGGACGCGGGTTCGATTCCCGCCGCCTCCACTCGGTAGGAAAGCTGCGAAGGGGTGCGGAAACGCGCCCCTTGCAGGCGAAAGATCTGCGCAGACCTGCGAACGACTGCGAACGAAAAGTGGGCCGTTTGCGGAAGGCGTCTGGTGTGTGGGTAGCAGCTGGGTGGCACGGCGCGCCCGTTTGGGTCGCATGCGACCCAAGGGGGCGACGTGACCCGGCTGTTGCTGTACATCAACCGACGTTCGGGTGTGGCTCATGTCGACCGCTCGTGCGACGCGATTGGATCAGTACCTGCGCGCTATCTGCGTCTGGAGCCGTACGACCCAGCCCGTCCTCGCCGGTTCTGCTCTCGCTGCTGGGAAGGCGGCTGCCCTCGTAGTCGCGCCTTTGCCGGCGCGGCGGGGTCTGTCACCGAGCAAGGCGAGGGGAACCCGCGCAGCGGGTTGACGGACGCCGACGGGCCGGCGACACCTGCGACGGAGAGGGCAGGCGCGTGACCGTCGCGACGGATGCGGACCGACAGGTCGGGTCTAGTAGCACCCGACCTAGTCTCCAACCAGAGACTCCCCGGGTTACGGAAGCGGGCGTCGATACCTGGCGGTTGCTGTTTCGCACTACGCTCGACACGCCTCCGGAACGCCCGATCTTTGATGTAGGGCGCTACAAGGCGCAATGGTTCGCGGGTCATAGCGTGCTCGCGCTGGAAGGCCATCCCTCATGCGACGGGCTTGCTGAGCCGTGGGGCCTGGAGTCGGCCTATCAGGAGGTACTTCAAGACCTGCGAGAGTGGGGCCACGTCCCGACCGCGTTCGCCGGACTCGCGCGACTCGACTCCACGGTGACGCAGCGGATGACTAGAAGTGAGGGTCAGGCTGTCTTGGCAGGGCTCGCGGCGCTCGACGTTCCGACCTGTGATCCGGTTGTCCGCGGCAAGCCGGCTCACTCAATCGCGTTCGTGCACGTAAACGGCAGAAGAGTGCTCGGACGCGCGTACGACAAGGGCCGCGAATCAGGCGCAGCAGACGCGTGGAAGTTGATCCGGCTGGAGGATCAGTTTCGACCCGCGAGCGGCAAGCGCCCGGGCCGTGAGGAGTTTCACGCGGAGTACGTGCGAGGCCGGTTCCATAAGAGATTCGTACCCCTGTATCGATCGGCGAGAGGAGTGAAGGTGACTGGACTGCCTGTAATCGCGAAGGATGTAGCGGAGCGGGTGCACGCCGGCGAGTTGGATACGCGGCGCGCCGAACGGATGATGGGCTCGCTTCTCCTTCTCTCAGCAGGTGCCCCTTACTCGCGGTCGACGTACTACAAGCGGCGGGCGGAGCTTCGGAGCAATGGGTACGTGATCGCGGACGACTTTTATGCACCCGTCGAAGTTGACCTTGGCGCAGTGTTGGAGGCGGCGCTCGAAACGCCGCTCTGGGGTCGGTCGGGGTGATCTGATTGGTCCGCGTTGAGGTTGTAGCCCCAGGTTAGATTCGGCACAGGGCTCTCTATGCGAGTCGCCGCCGCGAGGCCGAACGGCAGACGCTTAGCCGTCTCAGGCTGACGCTACATTGGCGCGATGGCCAAGCGAGTCGGACGAAATGCTCCGTGTCCGTGTGGAAGCGGAAGGAAGTACAAGAAGTGCTGCCTTGATCGAAATCCGGCCACGTTCGGCGATGGCGCTGATGCCGGCGCGGAGCGAAGCAGTGCTCTGACGTTGATGATTGATCGTGAAGAGGGTCTGCTGATCAGATCGATTCCCGACGCCTCGCCACTGCGGCCCGGTCTGGAGCGCGGGTATGCGGCGGAGGAAGCAACGCAGGACGCGGCGTCTCTTTGGGGACTGCCTGACTTCGTCTACCACGCTGCCATCCGCAAGGTCGGCTCGGGAACCAGGGAACTCGGCGACCGGATTCTCATCGTTGGTGGCCTTGGGGTTGTGATTCAGGTCAAGACTCGGGAGGCGGAAACGTCTGATCCGGCGAAAGAGAGAAGGTGGCTCGAGAAGCAGATTGAGAAGGGACTCGCTCAGGCGAAGGGGACGGTTCGTTCTCTGCGGCGGCACCCTGCACATATGACCAACGAACGTGGACGAACGATCTACGTGGACGGGAACCAGTTCCGGTGGATCGCAGCTGTGGTAATCGACCATGCAGGCCTGCCAGACGACTTTGAGGTGCCGGCGAACGCAGCATTACCCTCAGTTGTCTTGTTGCGAAGGGACTGGGAATTTCTGTTTGACCAGTTGAAGTCTGTTCATGCCGTTGCGGGCTACCTTGAGCGAGTCGGTTTGGGCCCTGACGCTCTCGGAGACGAGCCAAGCCGTTACTACGACTTGGCGATGGCTGATGAGCAGGCCACCCCAGGCGACCTCCATCCCGCGCTGGCCGGACAGGGGCGGCAGTATTCGGGGCCGTTGCTTCCGATGCTGCCGGTGGGATTTGATGACGAGGAAGCGCACCTAGTCGTACGTTCAATCTTCGAGGACGTCGCATTGAGTCCAGCTGCCGAGGGAAAGCTGAGCGAGGAACAGCGCCTAAAGGTTCTCGCCGAACTCGACAGTCTGCCGGTCGGGCTGCGTGCTGAAATCGGGCGGTTCCTCTTAAAGGCGCTTGCGGAGGCCGCGAACGTTCCGGCTGACGGGACGCAGTGGCGTCTCCGACGGCTCGTCAGTAACGACGGCGGCACCCATTTGGCGTTTGGTGTTGCTTCGAAGGTTTCACCTCCTCATCTGGACGCGTTCGCCGCATGGGTGGAGTTGAGGCATCACGATCTTCAACAGCTCATCGACGAAGTCGAGGGTCTGACGACCGTGGGTGTCCTTCTCACGCCTCGTGACGATGCCGGCCGGCAGTGGGACACCACGATGGTTGCCGCCGCCGGCGACCTGGAACTTACTGACGAGGAATTGGCGGCGTACCGCGAGTTCTGGTCTGTAACGGACAAGCCGGAAAACAAGGCACTGGCGCTGGATTTCTAGTTCCGTCCGATCACCCTGACACACTGCGTCAGGTGACAAATCGTGTCAGGTGGAACAGTGGCTAGAAAGGACTCGCTCCTCGCGCATTGCATCGCACGGGCAGTAATTGCCGAGGCTGGCGGAGAAGACGCCGCTAAGACGCAGTGGGGTGATGAGGCCGAGAACCTCGCCGCTGCCGGTAAGTGGAAGCAGATGAAACTGCTCATGGGCGTGACCCCGAAAGCTTCGCGGGTCGCCGCCTTCGTCGTTCTCTGGGCCTGGGCGATGCGGGACGAAAGCAAGGATTCGTTCACCATCACCGAGTTCCAGCGGTACTGGAACGACGGTGAACGTCAGGCCTACAGGAAGCAGGCCGAGTTCCGTGAGCTATGGCCTGAGCTGGAGACGCCGGACGAGCTCGCCCGCCAGGTCGTCCCATACCTGAGCGAGAAGCTGGATGCGACGCGGCTGCCGACGAAAGCGATGGTGCTCGCGTGAGCGCGGAGGTTTACCGGTTGCCGCTTCGGCCGGGCGCGGAGCCGTGGCTCACGAAGCGGCAACTCGCCGCGCATCTTGGCTACTCGACGCGGTGGATCGAGCTGCAAGTGAAAGACGGCATGCCATGCGAGCGTTGGGGCGGCCGGCTGCGATTCCAAGTGCCGGCGGTCGAGGGCTGGCTGAAAGAGAGGTATTCATGATCGTCAAACGCAGTGGCCATTTCGGGGTCAGCGTCTACGACTCCGCATTGAAGCGCAAGCGATGGGTCGGGACGTTCGACACATTGCGGGACGCGCGTGAGGCGGAGCGGAACGCTTCGCGGCGGCGTGGTTCAACGACACGGCTGACGTGTCGTGAGTTCGTGGATATGTGGCTCACGAACTACGCACGGCCTGCGCCGGCTACGCGGCGAACGTATCGGTACGCGTTGCGCCAGTTCGTGGCCGACTTCGGTCATGCCCGTCTCAATGAGCTTGACCGGCTCGCAGCGCGGCCATGGGCGCTAGCTCAGCCTCAGTCGAATGTTCGCGCGGTGCGCGCGATGCTCAACGACGCGATCAGCGACGGGTTGCATCCGGGGCCCAATCCGTTCGCGAACCTCCGGTTAGAGCAGCCGCGCGGCCGGAAAGACCTGGACGCGCTCACAGAAGAGGAACTACAGACACTCGCCGGCCATGCCCTAGCCGTGCACGAGGACTACGGGTTGACGTTCCGAGCCATTGTCCTGTTTGCGGCGTATGTCGGCCTACGTCCGGGGGAGTTGTGCGCGCTGCAGCGGTCTGACGTCGGCCATGACGAAGTCGTGATTCGACGCAACCTAGACGGCACCGGTCAGCTGAAGCTGCCGAAGAACGGCAAGGAGCGGGTGGTGATTCTGCCCCCGCCGGCGCGGGACGCACTTCTTGATCTTGCGCCGCGTGTTGATGTGCCGTGGTTGTTCGTGACTCGCAGCGGGCGACAATTTCGCAAGAGCAGCCTTCTCTACTACTGGAACCCGGTACGCGCCGCTTTTGGCCGGCCGGGGATGGACTTCTACGAACTACGACACTTCTGCGCCACGCACTTGCTCGAGTTGGGCGTCTCGCATGCGGATGTGGCCGTTCAACTAGGGCACAGTGATGGCGGCGCGCTTGTCATGTCCACTTACGGACACCCGTCGGAGGATGGAGCGCGAGAGCGGTTGAAGCGCGCCTTTGCCCCGAGCGTTGTGCCGCTGCCCGGTGTTCGCGGGAGCGAAGCGGGCGGAGGCTTCGCTTGAGCGAATTGCTTGTTCGCGAACGGCTTCTACAGCTGCCACGTCGCAGGGAGACGCTGCTTGTAGGGATCGACGGACGTGGGGCCTCAGGTAAGTCAACCCTCGCTGAGGCGCTAGCGCGGTTGAGCCAAGATACGACCGTCGTCCAGGTCGATGACTTTTATCGATCCGAGAGCGAGCGCGAGGCGCGTCGGCGGCGAGGAGATCGGGAGATAGGCGACGCGTTTGATTTGCGCCGGCTTCTCGATCAGGTGATCAGGCCGTTATCGGTGGACGAGCCCGCCACCTTCCAGCGCTACGACTGGGACAGCGACCAATTGGCGGAGTGGAAGACCGTCGAGCCAGGTGGGATCGTCGTCATTGAAGGGAACTACTCAACGCGAGCCGGGCTACGAGAGTTCTACGACTTCACAATCTGGGTGGATGCGCCGCACGATGTGCGTCTTCAGCGTGGGGTCGGGCGTGATGGCGAAGCAGCGCGTCAACGCTGGCTGCACGAATGGATGCCTGAAGAGGACCGCTACATCGCTTCCGAACGGCCCTCGGAGTCTTGCGACCTGGTCGTTGACGGAGGTGGGACACCGTGAGCGAGCTTCTTAGCTGTGGTTGGGAAGCATCACGGATGCACGACCCCGAAGCATTGGCTTTGGTGAACGGAAATTCGCACAAGTCGAACCCGCCGCCTCCACTCCCGATCAAAGTCCGGCTCCGCTTGCGCGGAGCCATGACGACTTCGATCGGGTTGCCTTCTCCAACAGCGTGAGCGAGCCGACGCCGGCAAAGCCGGCATCGGCGGCGGCCGCAATGAAAAACTGGTCTGGCCTGGATGTTTAGGCGTACCGAAAACGGACAGACCGGTCTTACTACACGGACCGCGTTCGGAGCAGTGCTTTTAGGTTCTGCCTGTATCGGGTCACGGTGGCTAGCGAGGGGATGGGTCTGAGTCCTCCGCCTCAACGATCTGAGAGGGAGGCACCACATGGCAGCGACCGAAACCGCTGAGCGGCGGCGCATGAATGCGCCGGCGAGCGAGACTCGTCGAACAACCGACGAGACGAAGCATGCGCTCAAGACCACCGAGTTCTTTGCGATGGTTGGCATCATCGCGGCGATCCTCATCGCCTCGGCTGTGTCCGACACGTTCGGCGACCGCCGCGCCTGGACGCTCGTCGCGGCAGTTGCAATCGGCTACATGATCAGCCGCGGGCTCGCCAAGTCCGGCACCAAGTACGTCGGTGGCGAAGACCCGCTCAACCGGAACAACCACTAGCAACGCGACTTTGAGCTGTGCCGGGGCATCCCGGCACAGCCATGGTCACCATCAACCCGTGAGGAGAGTTCATGCCCAAGATCCAAGACTCGATTGAGGTTCAGGTTCCCGTGCGGCAGGCGTACAACCAGTGGACGCAGTTCGAGGAGTTCCCGAAGTTCATGGAGGGCATCCAGTCCGTCCAGCAGCTCGACGACACCCACGTTCAGTGGGTGGCCGAGATCCGCGGCGAGAGCCGTGAGTGGACAACCGAGATCACCGAGCAGCAACCGGACGAAAAGGTCGCCTGGAAGACGATCGACGGCGAAGTCAAGAATGACGGCGTCGTGAGCTTCGAGCAGATCGCCGGGGGTCAAACGCGCGTCAACGTCGAGATGGACGTCGAAGGCGAGTCGACCGCGGAGAACGTCGCCGGCGACCTTCTAGGCGTGGTCAAGAGGCAGGTGCGCGGAGATCTCGAGCGGTTCAAGCAGCTGATCGAGAACCGCGACGACGAGACCGGCGCCTGGCGTGGCGAGGTGCAGGACGGCGAAACGAAGTAGGGGAGCAGCAGCGCGCGCCGGCCTCTCTTCTGGGGTCGGCCGCGCCTGCCGCTCGATCCGAGGCTTCGACCGCCTGCGGGGATGGCCTCCGCCCGTTGTCGGTCACGGCGCCCGCGTCGAGGCTGGACGCCGCTCCAACACCTGCGCGATGGCAGCGAACTCACTGGGTGTCCAATCGGGCATGGGACAGCACCCTTCTCGCCGCGGCGATATTTCTGGCCTCGACTTGGCTTCCAGGACTCTAAGAGCGCGAGTTGTTCCGGTAGGCCGTGCCTAGCCATCGTCAAGCAGGTCGGTGGATGAGCGGCAGTTCCTCGGGCTCCGCCGTCTCGTGACGTTGTTCTGACGCCGATTGCTCGGTCGTCAGGCGTCGCTACATCCAGGTTCTCCGGCGACTCCTCAGAAGTGGGCCGCCGACGCGGTTCGATTCCGCCGCCTCCATCGTCGATCGAAGTCCGGCTCCGCTCCTGCGGAGCCATGACGACTTCGGTCGACTCTCGTCCTAGCGATCAGCGCCTTTGGGCCGACGCCCGCAAAGCCGGCATCGGCGCGAGGAGCATGAGCCCGACCGCTGGACGGAGGGGTAGCGCTTCTCCCTCGCAGGCGCCTAATGTTGCTGACCTGGAACGGACTCTGGCCCGCGAGTTCGGCGAGCTAGGATCGCCGAGCCGTGTTCACCGTCGAACAGCGAGACGCGCTGCGTGCGCGAATGCTCCAACTCGCGGAGGAAGACGAGCGCGTCGTCGCCGGAGCCGCTGTTGGCTCGCTCGCTGTCGGAAGCGGCGATCGCTTCTCCGACTTGGACCTCACTTTCGGGATCGCTGACGGTGTGCCGCTTGCGCACGTTCTCGACGGCTGGACGCGCACGCTCACCGAGGAGCTGGACGCGGTACAGCTCGTCGACCTCGAAGCAGGGCTGACCACCTACCGCGTGTTCCTACTGCCAGACGCACTGCAGTTCGATCTCTCCATGACATCGGCGACGGAGTTCCGGCCGGCGGGGCCGCGATTCCAGCTCCTCTTTGGCGAGACGGCTGCGGAGGAGCCCGAGGTTCGCCGCCGATCGCCGGGGAGCCTCTTCATTCCCACGCCCTCGGTCGCTGGGGACATCTTCGGGTGGGGCGTCATCTATGCGCTGCACGCACGGGCGTGCATCGAGCGTGGCCGGGTGTGGCAGGCGGAGCATTACGTCGGCGCGGTGCGCGATCATGCCCTCTCGCTCGCGTGCCTCCATCGCGGGCTGCCAGCCGTGCAGGCGCGTGGCTACGACCAGCTTCCGCCTGAGACTCTCGCGGGCTTCGACCGCGCACACGTCGGCTCGGTCGAGCCGGACGCACTACGCAGAGCGCTTGCCGCCTCTGTCGTCGCCCTCCTGAACGAGGGTGCGGAAGCGGATTTGCCGGATGTGGATGTAGTCGCAGAGCGCCTCGATGAGCTTCAGTAGGCGGATCCGCTGCTCCTCGGGTGACGGCGCCTTTCCTACTTCAAGCCCGACTTCGCGCGACTCTCGGCTGTCGCACAGGTCGTGTATCTGGACCTGCCCGGCCACGGTCGCTCCGAGTGGGGCGATCCGGTGCGTTGGAGCTTCGAGATGTGCGCCGACCTCGTCCGCGACTTCTGCGAAACCGTCGGGATCGCGAGGCCGGTCGTCTTTGGACACTCGCTCGGCGGGTTTGTCGCCATGGTCTACGCGGCGCGCCAGCCCGGCCACCCCGGGGCGCTCGTGCTCCAGTCCACATTTGCCCGCTTCGACCTTGGCCGGATCGTCGAGGAGTTCCGCCGAGCCGATGGCGACGAGGTTGCCGCGATCGTCGAGCGCGTCTACGGCGGCGACAGGCGGTCGGTGACTCCGGACGAATGGGATCCCTGCTGGAGATTGGTCGGGCCCTGGGTGCCGGGTGAGCAGGAGGAGGCACGTACCGTCGTCAATTCTGAGCTGAATGCACCTGGTCTCGCGGAGATGCGCCGCTTTGACGTTCTCGACCAGTTGGCGCGTGTCGACTGCCCGACGCTCGTGTGCGTGGGTGAGCTCGACCTCATCACCACGGTTGCCGCTGCCCGCGAGATCGCCGACGCGCTATCAGACGGCGTTGGGCGCCTCGAGGTGGTCCAAGGAGCGGGCCACTTCGCCTGAAAGGACGCACCCGAACGCTACTGGCCGATCGTCACCGATTTCCTGACGCCGGGTCGGCCCGCCGATTGACTTCGCAATGACTATTACGGGGCGACTAGCGGCCTGCCCAGATGTCTCGTTGCTCGACCACGAGTCCTTCCGGATCGAAGCGCAGGAGCGATACCCCGACGAGCTCCTCGCTGCCGCCGTCGGTGAGTCTCGTCTTCGCACTCCACGTGACCGCGGCGCGGTCGCCGTCGACGATCGGTGTGCCGAACTCGCAGCGGGCTGACTCTTCCTCGGCGAAGACGCGTGCGAGGTAGCCGGGCTCGGGGTCGCGGAACGGGTGCTGCTGCCAGTACACGCTCTCGGAGTAGAGCGCTCCGATGGCGTCGGTGTCGTGCTCGGGCCAGCCTTGCTCCCACACGTCCGCCCAGCGCTGCGCGGCCTCTCGGGTATCCACGCGTCGAGTCTAGGCGGGCACAATGGCGCGGTGGAGTCGAAAGAGGTGCCCCGCGCAGAGATCGAGTACGCGCGAAACGGCGGAGTCGCGCTCGCGTACCAGGTCGTTGGCGAAGGCGACGTCGACCTCGTCTACGTTCCCGATTTCGTCTCGAACCTCGTCTACGGCTGGGAGTACCCGCCGTGGCGCGACTTCTATCTGCGCCTCGCTCGCTCGTTCCGACTGATCCTGTTCGACAAGCGCGGAACCGGGCTTTCCGACCACGGAGGGCAGTTCGCGACGCTGGAAACGCGGATGGAGGATCTCCGCGCCGTTCTCGACGCGGCAGGGTCATCGAACCCGGTGATCTTCAGCGGCTTCGAGGGTTCCGGGATGGCCGCCTTGTTCGCCGCCTCCTATCCCGAACGGACGCGGGCGCTCGCGCTCTTCCACGCGATCGCGAAGGGCCCGGGGATCGAATCGGAGTCCAACCAGCGCGAGCTCGCAGAGCTCCGGGAGGGCTGGGGCGTACAGGAGTGGTGCGACGAGCTGCTCATGGAGGGGTGCCCGTCCCTCGCCGGGAATGAGGAGCACCGCCGCTGGTTCGCGAATTGGCTGCGGGTCGGATCGAGCCCCGCGGTCGCGTACGCGCTCAACCGTGCGTTCAACGAGACCGATTTGCGCGACGTCTTGCCGGCGGTGCGCGTGCCTACGCTGCTTCTCTACCGCGCTCCTTTCGAAGCCGACACGATGGAGGTGGCGTCGTACATCTCGAATGCGCAGACGATGCGCGTCTCGGGCAGCGACTACCTGGAGATGTTCCTCTCGCCCGAGATCGCTGACGAGATCGAGCGGTTCGTCGCGGGTGAAGAGGCTCCGTCGGTTCCCGAGAGCGTGCTGGCCACCGTCATGTTCACCGACATCGTCGGCTCGACCGATCACGCCGCGACGATCGGCGATCGTGCCTGGCGCGATCTGCTGGCCCGGCACCACGCGATCGTCCGAAGGGAGCTGAGCCGCTACCGCGGACACGAACGCGATACCGCGGGCGACGGATTCTTCGCGACGTTCGACGGCCCGGCACGCGCGATCGGAGCAGCACAGGCGATCACCGGCGGCGTCCGCACGCTCGGACTGGAGGCGCGAATCGGCATCCACGTCGGAGAGTGCGAGCTCCATGACGAAAAGATCGCGGGGCTCGCCGTGAACATCGGCTCACGCGTGGCCTCGAGCGCGGGGTCAGGCGAGGTCCTGGTGTCGCAGACTGTCCGAGACCTCGTTGCCGGATCGGGAATCCGGTTCGCAGATCGAGGCATCCACGAGCTCAAGGGGATCCCCGGCACCTGGCAGCTGTTCGCGGTCGCAGGGCCAGACGACTGAGTCGGCGTGGTGACCATCGACGAAGTCCGCGCGTTCGCGTCGACGCTTCCTCGGAGCAGCGAGGGGCTCGTCCGCGGCCGCGTGAAGTTCCGTATTCGCCGGATCGTCTATCTGTCGCTCTCACGCGACGGCTCGACGATGGGCTTTGCGTTCCCGAAGGAGTTGCGGGTCGCGCTCGTCGAGTCGGAGCCCGAGAAGTTCTCGCTGCCGAGCGAGTCCGACATGCGCTACCACTGGGCTCACGTCCGCCTCGACGCCATCGACGACGCGGAGATGCGCGAGCTCGTCGAGGACGCCTGGGCGTTCTGCGTGCCGAAGAGCGTGGCCGAGGAGTACGCCGCATCGAGGGGGACGAGATCGGCGAGAGAGTCTAGCTAGGCCGTCGAGCCTGTCGCCGGATGTTTGCGCCGCTATCCATGCGGTGAAAGGAATCGCACCAGTAATAAGGGGAGAGAAAGAACTATGAGTCTGCGGCGACGGCCATGTGCGTCGCGATCGCGCATGTTCGTACGCAGAAGGAGGTTCGAGATGAGGAACTTGAGGATTTCTGCGCGACGGGGCTGGACAGTTGCCGTCCTTGGGCTCGTGGCGATGGTCTTGGCGGTGGCGGCGGCGGCCGCTACCGAGGCGCGCGTGACCGCCGGCAGCCCGACGAGCCCGTTCCCACGGAACAAGCAGAACGAGCCGGCGGTGGCGATCGACGCGTCGCGTCCGAGCACCCTCGCCGCAGGCGCAAATGACGAGATCGACATTGCTCCGTGCGGCATGACCGTGTTCGCGACAGAGGAGTCACCGTGCCCATTCACGCCAGGTGTGGGCACGTCGGGGATCTCATTCTCTTTCAACAACGGCGCGAGCTGGGTCCAGCCGACGTATACCGGGTGGACCGCGGCGAACGGCACGCCCCAAGTGGGCCCGATCGGGACAATCCCGTGGTACTACGAAAGTGGCCTTGTCTCGGACGGCGACCCCGCAGTCGCCTTCGGCCCGATTCTGCACAACGGCGAGTTCTCGTGGGAGAACGGATCGCGTCTCTATTACGCGAACTTGACCTCCAACTTCCCAGCCGGCCTCTACGCGTCCGGCGCGACACCGCGCGAGCTGGACGAGGAGGAGGCTCCCGAGCGAGGCCTCGCGCTGCGAGAGCAGGGCTTCGCAGAGGCGGGCCCTGTGAAGGGCGTCGAGGGTATCGCGGTCTCGCGCGCGGACAACGTCACCGAGGTGAACTACAACGACCAGAGCATCTGGAAGGCGCCGGTGATCGCGTCGAAGGCTGCGAGCAACACGCAGTTCGCGGACAAGGAGCAGATCTGGGCAGACAACGCGAAGTCGAGCCCGTTCTTCGGGAACGTTTATGTCTGCTACGGGTCGTTCACCGGGGCTGGAGCGGAACCGTTGGTCGTCGCCACGTCCCGTGATGGAGGCTCGACGTGGCAGCAGAAGCACGCCACCAGTGCCGCCGCCGCATCGAAGATCCACTTCGGGCAGTCGGGCTGCACGATCAGGACGAACAGTCACGGCGTCGTCTACGTCATGTACCAGACGTTCCAGGCAGCTTCGCCCGGCACCTCGGGCCACTATCTCGTGCGCTCGTACGACGGCGGCAACAGCTGGACGCGACCGCAACTCGTGACCAGGCTGTTGGACAACTGCTTCGTCATCGACCCCGTCATCGGCCGCTGTGTCGAAGATGGCATCGCCGGGGCGCGCAACGATCTCAGCGGCTCGCCGAACATCGACATCGCCAACGGAGCGCCGACGGGTGCTGGAGCTCCGAACACGATCGTCGACAACTACGTCACCGGCCCGGCTCTGAATCAGGAGAAGGTCTACGTAATCTCGTCCGTTGCGAATGAGCAGCCGGGGCGCGTTCCACCGGGGCAGGCCCCGGTCCTCAGCTGGAGCGGGCCGCAGCAGGTCTCGACCGACCCCGACCGCGGCTATTACACCGCTCCCGCACTCTCGCCCGATGGGAGCAAGCTGTACGTGGTCTACAACGCGTACACGACCGTGTTCCAGGAGACGACCTTCACGGATCGTGGCCTGGTCGGCGTGTTCCGGAGCGCGACGATGGGCGCGGGCGGGCCCTCTGGGTGGTCGACCTTGAATCGAAGCCCGGTCGGCGACCCGCGAGCGTCGAGCCAGAACAATCTGCAGGCCGAGTTCCTGGGCGACTACGTCTACGCGGCCGCGACCAACGCGTATGGCGTCGGCGTCTGGAACGACGCTCGTGCCGGCGAGGTCTGCGGCCCGATTAACGACTGGCGCATGGTTCTCCGAACGGAGGACGACGCCGGTAACCCGCCGAACCCGCTTGACGTTTGTCCGCCAGGCTTTGGCGAGACCGACATCTGGTCCTACACGACGGGCTGAAGCCGCATGCAGAGGGTGGGGAGGAGTACCTTCCCACCCCTTCTGCGTCTAGTCCGCCGAGTGCTCGGCCAGCCAGGCCTTGGCTACCCGCTTCTGCGCTCGCGTGAGCCACGCCTCAGCCACCAGGTCGCCCAGCTCGTCGCGGTCGAGGCGCTTGAGCTGCGGAATGCGCACGAGCACTGCCGGGTAGCCGTCGAAATGGGGCGTCGTGAAGTAGATGCCGCGGTCGTCGCCGAGCAGCAGCTCCTTCGCGTCGAGGTCGGCGACGCGGAACATGAGCACGTCGTCGAGCCGCTCGCCGGTAACCGGATCGAGCGCGTCGGCCCGGCGTCCGCGCTGGCAGCAGAAGAGCTTGTCGTGTACGCGGTAGGCGGGCCTGCCCTCGTCGGAGACCTCTTTCGTCGTTTGCGGCAGGGCCCGCGCCAGCTCGTCGAGATCGGCCATGGTCGTCACGTGGCAACTATGTCAGGCAGTGAGCGACGGATCTCGGTTTGGAAGCCGTGACGCGGGTATGGCGCGAGCAAGCGCCAAGGAGGGTCCCGTGGGAGACAAGAAAGATCGCGCATCAGGGAAGACCAAGGAAGCCGTCGGCAAGGCGAAGAACGATCCCGACCTCGCGGCCAAGGGCCGGCGGGAGCAGATGAAGGGCGACGTCAAGAAGAGCGGCAAGAAGCTCGGGGACGCCGCGAAGAAGCTCTGAGAGACAGTACCCGCGGCTCAGACATTGGTGAGCACCAGGTCGAGCGGTCGGGGCATCTCGCTTAGATCGAGCGCATCGACGAGCAAGCGCGCGTAGCGGATCTTCCGTCTGCCGCCGCTGCCCATCCAGCGCCGTAGCTGCTCCTCCGTGGGGCGTCCTCGCCAGGCAGGTTGCTTCTGGAGCGTGCGGAACGCTCCGAGGTCGCCCTCGGCGTCGGCGATCTGTTCAACGGCGCCGGCGCCGAGAGCGCGGATCAGCTCGTCCTCCAGGTCTACGACGCAGACGTAGAAGCCCAACGCCTCCATCTCGGCGCGAGTGAGGTCGGAGCCGAGGCCGGCGCGCTCGAGGCCGCGGCGGAAATCGCGCTCCTCGCCGGCGTCGCAGAGGCCCGCCAGCCTGATGTCTAGCCCCTGAGGGCCGAAGCGCTTGAGGAAGCCTCCGATCGCCTGCGCTCCCCCGATCGGCACGATGGAGACCTGCTCGGCGGCGAGATTCCGGCCCCGCCGCTCGGCGAGCGTTTCCAGCGCGACCTGGTCGCTGGTCCCTTCGACAAGCACGACGGCACTCGGGTCCAACGGCTGAACGTCGGGCTCCTTTACGTCCTGGTGCGGTAGTGAAGATGAACGACACCGTTCCCGAAACGGTGTTCGTCCAGCTGTTCGAGCCGCAGGTGGTCGCCGACCGGAAAGGCGGGTTTGCCCGTGCCCACCACCGTGGGCACGACGAAAAGATGGCACTCGTCGACCAGCCCTTCCTCGATCGCCTGGGTGGCGAGATGGGGACCGCCCACCGAGAGGTCACGTTCTGCTGACGACTTCATCTCCCGAACCGCATCAGGGTCGAAGTCCCGCTCGATCCGCGTCTTGGCGCTGGAGACCGTCTCCAGCGTCATGGAGTAGACGATCTTGTCGGCCGCCTGCCAGATCTCCGCGTAGTCCTGCACGAAGGCCGGCTTGCCCGGGCCGGAGTCCATGCTCTCCCAAGCGACCATCACCTCGTACAACCGGCGCCCGTAGAGATAGGTGCCGATCGGCCGCTCGAGGTCGTTGACGAACGAGTGCACCTCCTCGTCCGGCTCGGCCCAGTCGAACTTGCCGTCTTCGTCCGCCACGTAGCCGTCGAGGGACGTGATCACCGAGTAGATCAGCTTGGCCATAGGCTCCTGCCGAGGTTACGCCTCCGCGGCGGCTCGCTCGAGCTCGTCGATCTGGATCTTCTTCATCTCGAGCATCGCCGCCATCACCCGCTGCGCCTTCTCCTTGTCCGGATTCGAGAGCAGCTCGGGCAGGGCGGTCGGGACGATCTGCCACGACAGGCCGAACTTGTCCTTCAGCCACCCGCACGGGCCTTCTTCGCCGCCTTCGGAGAGCTCGCTCCAGTACTTGTCGACCTCTTCCTGGTCCTTGCAGCTCACCTGGAACGAGATCGCCTCGCTGAACTCGAACTGGGGCCCGCCGTTCAGCGCAAGGAACTCCTGCCCGTCCAGCTCGAAGCTCACGGTCATGACCGTGCCCTCCGGCCGGGGGCCGGCCGAGCCGTAGCGCGCGATGTGCCCGATCTTCGAGTTCGGGAAGATCGACGTGTAGAAGTTCGCCGCCTCTTCCCCCTCG
This sequence comes from Gaiellales bacterium, assembly GCA_038236705.1. Classification (GTDB taxonomy): domain Bacteria; phylum Actinomycetota; class Thermoleophilia; order Gaiellales; family Gaiellaceae; genus AC-32. Next base: position 29,590 of record JBBRZN010000009.1, on the reverse strand, counting down.
GTGTCGAACCACAGGCATGGAGTGATGTGCTGCATGTCGCCGTCCTCTCTCTGGTTAGCGCCGCTTCTTTTCCCGTTAGACAGCAGCCCGGGAAGAACTCATCGGCGCGGGCGCTAGGGCCCGGGCAGCACGCCGATCTGCTGCAGCACGCGCGCGATGTCGGTGACCGACCAGTACTCGACGATCTTGCCGTCGCGCACGCGGTGGATCGCGATGCCCTCGGTCTCGACCTCCTTGTTCGTCGCGGGGATGCCGAGCAGCTCGCCTGCGTGCACGCCGCGACCCAGGACCTGGCTCACGATGAGATCGCCCTCCGCGACCTGCAGCCCGATCTCATGGCGACCTGGAGTGGCGATCCGAAAGATCTCTGCCGCCTGCTTCATTCCCTCGCGGTCGAGGCTGACCCCGGGAATCGGAGGATTGTGCGCCACGAAGTCCTCCGCGATGTACTCGTCGAGGATGCTCCAGTCGCTCGTCTGGTTGTCGTCGATCGCCTGGACGTAGCGGCGGATCAGCTCTTTGTTCTCGTCGAGGGACATGCGCGGACCTTACTACCAGGCACCTCCTCCGCCACCGCCGCCTCCTCCTCCGCCGCCGCCCGAGAAGCCGCCGCCGGAGCCGGACGAGGCCGGCGGCGCGAGGGCCGAGCCGAAGCCGGATGACAGGTCGCCGATCGCAAGCGCGGTCGGGCCCGAACCGAGATCGCCGCTGGGCGTGATCCAGTAGAGGGTGCTCTGGTCGTGCAGTGCTTCGGGCATATGGAGGTGCGCGCCCTGGAGGACGCGCTCGGCGATCCCGAACGCGATCCCGTAGACGAGGAAGCGCTCCCAGAGCTCGAGGGTGGCCGGAGGGGCTTCCTGCAGGCGCGGGAAATCCGTCAGGTAGCGCCGGAACGCCTCCCAGCGTTCGGCCTCGACCTGGGCGGCTTGGGTTCGGCGGCGCCAGAGTCGCGTTCTCGTCCCCGCGGCGATCAGCGTGACTGCGTTGGCCGCTGCGCAGACGCCGAGCGCGACCATGACGACGTCGCTCCAGCGGGGCGCGGCCGAGCGGAAGCCGTGGATGGCCAGCCAGAGGAGCACGATGGCCGTGACGACGAACGCGAGGATGCCGAGCCCGAGCAGGCGCACGCCGTCATTGAGGTACCAGCCGCGCGCATCGATCGCCGACGTTACGTTCTCCTTGAACTTCGTGAAGCGCTTGCTGTTCGTCGCGCGGCTGCTCTCGATCTTGTCGCGGAACTCGGTCAGGCGTGCTCCCTCGTCGCCGACGACCGAGTCGACCACCTCGGCCACCGGCTCCTCGAAGGCGGTGAGCGCGACGCTCTTGTCGCCGGCGGTGAGCTGGAGGTCGGCCACCTCCTGGTGGCGCACGCCGCCCCAGATCTTGCGTTCGGTCGTGACCGGGGTCGCCTTGTACCGGCCGCGACGAATCAGGTCGAAGAGCGTGGCGGTGAACTCGTTCGAGCCGGGCGTCTTCTCCTGGCGCAGGAGCGGCGGCACGAGGGCGGGCTCGGTCTCGGTCGGCGGCCCCTGTTCGTACTCGCGGTCGTAGCCCGTCCTGCGCTCGCGGCCGTAGGCGAGCCAGACGACCAGCATCAGCGCGAGAGCCGGCCCCTGCCCGAGCAGGAGCAGGTACAGCGCCGTTCGCCCGAGGTGCTGCTTCGCATCGTCGATGCGCTCGCGGTCGTGCTCATAGGCGCGTTGCGAGCCGAGCTCCTCGGCGGCGATCTTCTGCCGGCCGTTCCCGTGGCGGACCTGCGCCCCGGTTGTCGAGGTGAGCAGGCTCCGCGGGAAGACCACGCGCATCTCGACGAACTGCTTGGCGGGAACGGGCTCTGCTTGCAGGAGCGCGCGTTGGGGGCGGCGCGTAACGGTGCCATGCACCCACACCGGGCTGCCCCAGACCCGGTAGGAGGGCGAAAGCTGCGTCGGCTGTGGGAGCTGCATTGATGCCGTCAAGCGGCCGAGGCCGGCCGGCCAGGTGTCGCCCCAGACGTTAAGGTTCACGTCGACGACGTCGTCATAGGCGACGGTGAGGCCGCGGAAGCGATACGCGATGGCGAACGTTCTCCGCTCGGTGTTCGCGGCGTAGTGCCAGACGATGCGGATGGCCTTGTCGATCCGCTCCACCCCGAAGGTGTCCGGCAAGCCGAAGCCACCGAGCTCCGTATTTGCGCCGGGCCGATAACGCGTGGTTCCTTCGCTGACGGTGACATGGTCGATCGACTCGCCCTTGCGGAGGGGGATGTCGCGATAGGCGCCGCTGAAGGGCCCGTCGAAGTCGAAGGTGATCTGCTCGCGCACGAGGAGCGATCCGTCGGGTTGGATCCGCACGCCCACGTCCGCGAGCGGAAGCGAATAGGTCTTCGCCGCTCCCGTCGCAGGCCACAGCAGTGTGGCCGCGCCGAGCGCGAGGAGGGCTCGGTTGAGCCGCCTCAGGTCGAGAACTGCACGGACGGCGCCTCCCGCGTGGCGCCCTCCGTCTCGAAATAGGCTCGCGGGTGGAAGCTGAAGATGCCGGCGACGATGTTCGTCGGCACCGTCTCGAGCGCGTTGTCGTAGGTGAGGACGGTGTCGTTGTAGACCTGGCGGGAGATCGCGATGTTCTGCTCGGTCTCGGCGAGCTGCCCTTGAAGCTGCTGGAAGTTCTCGGTCGCGCGTAGCTGCGGGTAGGCCTCGGCGACCGCGAAGAGGCGGCCGATCGCTGTGGTGAGCACGTTCTCGGCCTGCGCCTTGTCCTCGACGCCCTGCGCCTGTTGCGCCGCCGTGCGCGCCTGGGTGACCTCGTCGAAGGTCGAGCGCTCATGGGCGGCGTACCCCTTGACGGCCTCGACGAGATTTGGAATCAGGTCGTAACGCCGGCGGAGCTGGACGTCGACCTGGGCCCAGCTGTTCTCCGCGCGGTTGCGCAGCCGAACGAGCCTGTTGTACATCGCCACGACGACGATCAGCAGCAGGACAACGATCACGCCGAGAACGATCGCCCAGAGCATGGGTCAACCCTAAGCCACCGTCGGGGACAACGTAGATTCCGCCGATGAGCTTCGCCGTTCCGCCCGACGCGTACGACCGGTTCATGGGGAGGTACTCGGTGCCGCTCGCGCCCCAGCTCGCCGACTTCGCGTCGGTGGGCGCGGGTCAGCGTGTGCTCGACGTCGGCTGCGGCCCGGGCGCGCTCACGGCCGAGCTGGTCAGCAGGCTCGGGCCGGCCGCCGTGTCGGCGGTGGATCCTTCGGCGCCCTTCGTCGCGGCGGCTCGGGAGCGCCACCCCGGCGTGAGCGTGCAACGCGCGGCTGCGGAGGAGCTGCCGTTCGAGGACGGGGCGTTCGACGCAGCCTTGGCGCAACTCGTCGTTCACTTCATGACAGACCCCGTCGCGGGGCTTCGCGAGCTGGCGCGCGTGACGCGCGAGGGCGGTGTCGTGGCAGCGTGCGTCTGGGATCACGCGGGCGGGAAGGGACCGCTCAGCGTGTTCTGGGAGGCGGCGCGGCAGCTCGATCCCGGCGCGGAGGACGAGTCGGAGCTTGCAGGTGCCCGTGAGGGCCACCTCGGGGAGCTATTCCAGGCGGCCGGGCTGCGCGAGATCGAGGAGAGCGTTCTCTCGGTCAGCGTCGAGCATCAGAGCTTCGAGGAGTGGTGGGAGCCGTTCGAGCTCGGCGTGGGCTTGGCCGGCTCCTATGCGGCCGGTCTCGACGCGGAGCGGCAAGCCCAGCTGCGCGAGCTCTGCCGCGAGCTGCTGCCGGCAGACCCGTTCGTACCCCCGGCCCAGGCCTGGGCAGCGCGGGGCCTCGTGTAGGGGCCTCTGGCAGGATCCAACTATGGCTCCTGAAGCGCCGCTCGAACAGACCGAGCACGGGCTCGTTCCCTCGGGGGACGGGTGGCTCGTCCTCAACGTGCGTGACGCGCGGTGGGTCGACCGCGGCGAAGGTCGCGGGGTCTCCTGCAGCTTCGAGACCTTCGAGGGGGACGAAAATTCCTTCTGGAAGCTCGGGATCAACGTTCAGCGGCTCGAACCGGGCGAGCCGATGGCGATGTACCACTTCGAGAACGACGAGGAGGCCTTCCTCGTGCTCGCCGGCGAGGCGCTGCTGATCGTCGAGGGCGAGGAGCGCCCGCTGCGGCAATGGGATTTCGTGCACTGCCCGCCCGAGACGAGGCACGTGATCGTCGGGACCGGAAACGCCTCGTGCCTCGTGCTCGCGGTTGGCGCCCGCGACCGCTCGGTCGGCGCCGACTGGGGCGGCTACACCGCAGACGAGGCAGCGCAGCGGCACGGCGCGGGCGTCGAGCAGGACACGACCGACCCGAAGGAGGCATACGCGCCCGTCCCCAAGCGGGAACCGTCTCGGTACCGCGAGGGCTGGCTCCCCGACTAGATCCCCGCCGCGCGGCGGGGGCCGGCCGGCCGACCCCGCCCGGGCTGGAACGCCTAGATGACGCGGAAGGATGATTTGTCCAGGGCCTTACCAAGGCTTTGCTCGTCTAACGTTCTCCTGGGTGTTTCGTGGAGGTTCACCGCTACGACGAGGTCGCCGATTTCCTGGAGGACGCGGGTGAGTTCCTTGCGGCGCGCGAGGCCGAGCACAACCTGATCCTCGGGCTCTCCTCACGTCTGCGGCAGGATCCGCTGGCCTTCGGCGAGGCGCCCTATCTCGCGGTGGTGGAGGACTCCAGGCGCGTCGTCGCCGCTGCGCTGCGCACGCCCCCGCACAACCTCGTGCTCTCGGAGATCGATGACCGGGCCGCGCTCGAACCGCTCTGCGCGGACGTGCTGCTCGCGTTCGGCGCCCTGCCCGGAGCGACCGGGCCGACCGAGGACGTGGCACGCTTCGTCGAGCTCTGGGAAACGACAACCGGCGCGCGCGGTCGGCGGGCCATCGCCGAGCGGATCTTCCGAGCGGAGAAGGTCGAGCCGCCACGGGGCGTGGCCGGGCTCATGCGGCCGTACGCCGAGCCCGACCGCGAGCTCGCGTTGAGGTGGCTCGACGCATTCGGGACCGAGGCGCTGCCGGACTCGCATCCGGGGTCCCCGGCCGGTGCGCTCGAGAATCGTCTTGCCGATCACGAGGGCGGGTACGTCTTCTGGGAAGACGGAGAGCCGGTCTGCATCGCCGGCTTCGGCGGCCCGACCCCGAACGGGATCCGGATCGGCCCGGTCTACACGCCGCCCGATCTACGCGGCCGCGGCTACGGGAGCGCGCTGACGGCGGCCTTGACACAGCAGCTGCTCGACGGCGGTAGGCGGTTCTGCTTCCTCTTCACCGACCTTTCGAACCCGACCTCGAACAGCATCTACCAGCGCATCGGCTACCGGCCGGTCTCGGACGTCGATCTGTGGGCGTTCGACTGAAGCGCCACGTGCACGCCTTCCAGGCCCCAGATCACGAAGGCCGGGTTGCGGCGCGGTTCCTCGATCAGCTCCAGGCCGGGCGCGCGCTCGACGAGCGTCCGTAGGCTCGCCTCCAGCTCGATGCGAGCGAGAGGCGCGCCGATGCTGACATGAATGCCGCCGCCGAAGCCGATGTGCTCGGCCGCGTTCGGTCGCGCGAGGTCGAAGCGATCCGGGCTCTCGAAGACGCGCGGGTCGCGATTCGCCGAGCCGAAGAGCAGCGCCAGCTTCTGCCCGCGAGCGATCGGCCGGCCGGCGATTTCGACGGCCTCCTCCAGCACCCAGCGCTCGAAGAGCTGGAGCGGGGGATCCCAGCGGATCAGCTCCTCGACGGCGTCGGCCGGAGACACCTCGCCGTCCACCAGCCGGCGCCACTCGTCGGGGTGGCGCATCAGGGCTCCCACGCCGTTGCCGAGGGTGTTCACCGTCGCCTCGTGGCCGGCGTTCAGGAGCACGATGATCGTGGAGACGATCTCCGCCTCGCTCAGTCCCTCGCCGTCCACGCGCGCCTCGGCCAGAGCAGTGACCATGTCGTCGCGCGGCTCGCGCCGCCGCGCCTCGATCAGCTCGAGCACGTAGCCCCGGAAGTCGGCTGCGGCCTGCGTGGCGGCGGCCGCCTGCTCCTCGGTGGTGTCGAACTCGTACATCTTCACCATCGCGTGCGACCAGTCGAGGAGATCGCGCTGCCGGTCGGTGGGCACGCCGAGCATGCGGCAGATCACGGCGATCGAGTGCGGCTGCGCGTAGTCGCGGAGCAGCTCCATGCCGGCGCACTCCAATTGCGGCTCGAGGATCTCGCGAGCCAGCTCCTCGGCCGGGGCGCGGAGGCTCTCGACGCTGCGGGGCGTGAAAGCCGCCGCAACGAGCTTCCGGATCCGCGTGTGCTCGGGCGGCTCGAGCCAGAGCAGGCTCCAGCGCTTCGAGTCCCAGAACGCCTGACGCCGCGGGTCGAGCGGCTCCGCGCCGAACTCCTCCTCGCTGCCCACGTGCCGGAAGTTGCGGCCGAGCCGCTTGTCGCGCAGGCACGCGCGCACGTCCGCGTGCCGATTCACGAACCAGCGGCCGAGCGACTCCTCGTGGAAGACCGGCGTCTCCTCGCGCAAAGCGTTCAGCGTGGGGTATGGGTCTGCGAGGAACCCCGTCTCGGTCGGGTCGAACATGCAGACGCGAGGCTAGATTCCTGGGCGCGCCTGTCAGCCGTGGATCAGCTTGAAGAGCCCGAAGGCGAGACCTGCGACGCCGAGCCAGAGGACGGCTCCGACCATGACGGCCAGAACTGCGCCGCGCACGGCTGCGGCAACGGCGTGCAGGTCCGCATCGAGCGGGGGAGGAGGAGGCCCGGTTTCGAAGGGGCTCGTTTCGGGTCGCTCCCAGACCCGACCGTGGCAACGCGCACAGAGCGGTAGCCGGTAGAGGGTCGCGACCCCGAAGCCGCAATCCACGCAACGGAACCAACCCTTTGCGGGCTCCCCCGCGCGCCAGAACTGGGCGAAGTCCTCGACCTGGGGATCGGCCGCGACCTGGTCGCGTTCCGGCGCGCGGGGGTGGTTGGGGCCGTGCAAGGCCCTCACGTAGCTAGCGACTCGTCTTCTTCGCGCCGGGCACGATCACCGCACTCCGCTTCGTGGCTTTTGCCTGCGGCGTCTTCGCGAGCGTTACGACGATCAGGCGCCTGCCGAAGGCAGCCTTGCGCAGTCGGAGCGTGAAGGTCGCTCGCCCTTTGCTGCCGCTGAGGTGCATCCTCGGGCGATGCGAGAGCCGGCCGGGCTTGGTCGAGCTGACGTTGATCTTCGCGCCTCGGATCAGCAGGCCCCGCCGGTCCTTGACGGTCACGACCATGCGCATGAAGTGCTTTCGAAGGACGTTCTGCTTGTAGAAGCGCACCTTCACGATCCGGACCCCCACGGCACTTGCAGCGCCCGTCGTGCTGGAGCTCAGGGTCTGGTGCCCGACGCCGGCCACGATGGTCTCCGTCGTCCCGCGCGTATCGGTTGCGGTGGCCGTGACGACCTTCGTTGTGCCCGGAAGCTGGATGGCGAAGGAGCCGTCGGACCCGAGCGCACCGAGGATGTCCGTGCCGTTTACGGTGAGCCCTGCGAGCTGGGTCTTGTCGAGCACCGATCCCGCGACGGTCAGCGGGCCTCCGTCGCCGACGATTGGGGTGAGCAGCGACACGCCGGCTCGCTGGACGGAGTCGAGCACCCCCGTGGGGATCACGCCGCCGAGCCCGGCGAGTGTCAGCGGAACCGTGAACACGGTCTGCCCGCCGACCGCGTCCGAGAGTGCCAGCGAGATCGAGCCGGCTCCGTTCAGATCGACGCTGCCGGCGAACGCGCCGGACGCGTCGACGCTGAGCGGCTGTCCATTCACGGTCAGCGTGCTGCCCGCGGCCTGGGGGCCGACCGTGCCCGCGAGCACGGCGGTGCCCCCGGCGACGACGATTGGCCCCAACTGCAGGAGCGGCGGCGTAGAGGCGGGTACGGCGTACGGGACGACTACGAGCGCAACGGCTAGAGCGATGATGGCCCAGGCCCGGTTCAGACCTCGGATCGTGGCGGATGCGATCTTCATTCGAATCTCCTTTGGCGGAGTCAACGACTGTTCCTGAGGAAACGACCAGAGCTAACTCGTGTCGACGCCCAAAGCTTGCGGCGGGTCACTCGTCCGAGGGAGATTCCACTCTCGAGCGCAGGTTTTTCGCGGCCAGCGCAACTTAAGAGACGAAGAGCAAAGACCCGCGGGTCTTCGGCAGTAGTCCGACAAGATACTCAACGGTATCCGCTGGGACTACCCCCTGGTATCCTCCGGGACCCATGATCACGGACGTCAACCCGTTCGTCTACTCGCGGCCGATCTCTCCGGAGGAGATCGTCGACCGCGACGACGAGACCCAGCAACTGCTGAAGCACGCGGTCGGCGGCCACTACGTCCGCCTCTACGCGCCGCGCAAGTACGGCAAGACGAGCCTGCTGCGACGGGCGCTCGCCGACGGCGAGAAGCAGGAGGGCCTCGTGCCGGTGCTGGTCGACCTCTACGGCGCCGTCTCCCTCGCCGACGTGGCCGTGCGCTTCGAGCGCGCCTACGCAAAAGAGCTGCGGGGCGCGATCCGCGGCCGCGTCGAGGAGTTCCTGCAGAAGACCGGCCTCGGGCTCTCGCTCGGCGCCTTCGGGATCAGCGCGAGGCTCCAGCTCGAACCGAAGACGGATCCGCTGCCGGCGCTGCACGCCCTGCTCGACTTGCCGCTGCGCCTCGAGGAGGCCGGCGGCTTCCGCGCGTTCATCGCCCTCGACGAGTTCCAGGACATCGGCAAGGTGCCCTCGCTGGACGGGATCCTCAGGAGCCACATCCAGTTCCAGGGCGACGTCGCCTCATACGTCTTCGCGGGCTCCGAGCCCGGGCTGATGAGGCAGCTCTTCGAGACCAAGGAGGCGCCGCTGTACGGCGCGGCGGTGCCGGTACGCCTCGGGCGCCTGCGCGACGAGGACATCGCCGAGTACGTCGCGGCGCGGTTTCGCCAGAGCAAGCGCAACGTGGGGGAGGCACTGAACCCGCTGCTCGGCTCGGCGAAGGGCCATCCGCAGCGGGCGATGCTGCTCGCGCACCGGCTCTGGGAGGAGGTCGAGCGGGGCGGCACGGCGACCCTGGACGACTGGGAGCGCGCGCACGGCGCCGCGCTCGATGAGCTCCGGCCCGAGTTCGAGGCGCAGTGGCGGGGCTTCGACACCTCGGAGCAGAAGACAATGCGCGCGGTCATCACCGGCGAGGGCTCCCCCTACCGGGCGGCCGTGCTGGAGCGGCTGGCTCTCACGAAGACGATGGCGCAGAAAGCGCTCCAGCGTCTGGCCGCGAGAGCCGAGATCGAGACGGACGGCCGCAAGCAGGTCGTCGTCGACCCGCTCTTCGCGGAGTGGATCGAGCGCCTCAGCGGCTAGCGCGCGCCGGCCGGTTGGGCGCCCGACTGCGGCGCAGACAGACTGGTCTGTCAATTACCTGCCGACGGCGCTAGGATCCGCGAACCGATGCCCGAAGCCGCAGTAGCCGTTCCCGCACGCCAGCGCATCCTCGACAGCGCCTATGAGCTGTTCTCGCGCCGGGGAGTTCGGGCCGTGGGCGTCGACGAGGTGATCAATAGCGCATCGGTGGCGAAGGCGACGCTCTACCGGCATTTCAAGTCGAAAGACGACCTCGTGCTCGCCTTCCTCCAGCACCGTGAGCAGCTCTGGACGAAGGGCTGGGTCGAGGCCGAGGCGCGGCGTCGTGGCGAGACTCCCGAGGAGCAGCTCCTCGCGATCTTCGACCTCTTCCACGAGTGGTTCCAGAAGGAGGACTTCGAAGGCTGCTCCTTCATCAACGTCCTGCTCGAGATGAACGACCGGCAGACCCTGATCGGCCAGGCGAGCGCCGGTCACCTCAACACCATTCGCTCGATCATCCGCTCGCTCGCCGAGGAGGCCGGCCTGCGCGACCCCGAGCAGTTCGCCCACTCCTGGCACATCCTGATGAAGGGCTCGATCGTGGCCGCCGGCGAAGGCGATCGCGATGCGGCCCGGCGCGCCCAGGCGATGGGCCGCCTGTTGATCGAGCAGTACCGCTAGCGCCGACCCTCTCGACGCGAGAGAATCCCACGCGTCAATTCGAGTAAGGGGGAATGTTGGCGGATCAATCGCACGACAAGGATCGTCGCGTCCTCCATGCGCTCGGGTATGCGCAGGAGCTGCGCCGCACGATGTCGGGGTTCTCGAACTTCGCCATCTCGTTCACGATCATCTCGATCCTGTCCGGGACTTTGACCCTCTACTACCAGGGTCTCAACTACGGCGGCTTCGTCGAGGAGGCGTACGGCTGGCCACTCGTCTCGTTCTTCGTCCTGATCGTCGGGCTGGGCATGGCCGAGATCGCGTCGAAGTACCCGACCGCAGGCGGGCTCTACTACTGGTCGTCCAAGATGGGCGGCCCGGCGTGGGGCTGGTTCACCGGCTGGTTCAACCTGATCGGGCAGATCGCGATCACGGCCGGCATCGACTACGGAGCCGCGACGTTCACGGACGCGCTGCTCCAGCTGCTCTGGCCCGGCACGTTCAATGGCGACTCCCACGAGGTGATCTACGTCTACGCGGTCATCCTCGCGTTGCACGCCCTGATGAACATCTTCAGCGTCCAGCTGGTGGCGATGCTGAACGACATCTCCGTCTGGTGGCACTGTCTCGGGGTGCTGATCATCGTGGGCTTCCTCGCCTTCAAGCCCGATCACCATCAGTCGGTCGGGAAGGTGTTCTCGCACACGATCAACAACAGTGGCTGGGGGCACGGCTGGCTCTGGTTCGTGCTGCTCCTCGGGCTCTTGCAGGCGCAGTACACCTATACGGGTTACGACGCCTCCGCCCACATGAGCGAAGAGACGAAAGACGCCTCGCGCGGAGCGGCTCGGGGCATCGTCATGTCGATCGTCGTCTCCGCGATCTTCGGCTACATCCTGGCGCTGGGGGTGACCTTCGCGATCCAGGACATCGCCACAACTACGGGAGCAGGCACGTTCGCGGTGCAGCAGGTGTTCATCGAGTCGCTGGGCACCACGACGGCCAAGGTGATGCTCTTCATCACCGTGGGAGCCCAGTTCTACTGCGGCATGTCGTCGATCACCTCGGCTTCGCGAATGATGTACGCGTTCTCTCGTGACCGGGCCGTACCGGGGCACCAGCTCTGGCGACGCCTGAACAAACAGCGAGTGCCGTACATGGCCGCGATCGCGATCGCAGTGCTCGCCTTCGCTGCGGCGTTTCCGGCGTACTTCGGCACCAACGGCGCGATCGCCTACGCGGCGGTGACGTCGATCGCGACGATCGGCCTCTACATCGCCTACGCAATCCCGATCTGGTTGCGGCTGAAGGCAGGTGACGCCTGGGAACCGGGCGAATGGAGCCTCGGTCGCCGGTACAAGATCGTCGGCTGGACTGCCGTGACCTGGGTGGCGTTCATCTCGATCCTGTTCATCCTGCCGACGAACCCCGCGGGCGTTCCGTGGCATCCCGACAAGTTCGCCTGGACGTCGTTCAACTACGCACCGGTTGCGGTGCTCGGGACGCTGCTCCTCGTCTCGAGCTGGTGGATGCTCTCGGCGCGGAACTGGTTCAAGGGCCCGATCGTGCAAGGCACCGAGGAGGAGCTGGCGCGAATCGAGGCGAAGTACGGCGAGGACACGAGGGCCGACCCCGCGCCCGCGTCGTAGACTCGCCGGCAGGACTGAAATCGCAGAGGGAGCCGGCGCCCCGAGGGCCGGCTCCCCCGGTCTTCGGGAGGCCACGTTGCTGACGATCGACGAGCTGAGAGCCGAGGTCGAGCAGGGCGGGATCGACACCGTCGTCACCGCCTTCACCGACATGCAGGGGCGCCTGCTCGGCAAGCGCGAGCACGCGGAGTTCTTCCTCGAGCAATCCGCGGAGCACGGGATCGAGGGCTGCAACTACCTGCTGGCCCTCGACATGGAGATGGATCCGCAGGCCGGCTACGCGATGGCGAGCTGGGAGCAGGGGTACGGCGACTTCGCGCTGACGCCCGACCTGGCCACACTCCGGAAACTGCCCTGGCTGGACGGAACGGCGCTCGTGCTCTGCGACGTCGGCCTCGGCGACGGCACGCCCTTGACGGTCTCCCCGCGGCAGGTGCTGCGCGCGCAGGTCGAGCGGGCGCGGGCGGCCGGCTTCGAGCCGATGGTGGGCTCCGAGCTCGAGTTCTATCTCCTCAAGGAGAGCTACGAGGAGGCCTACGCGAAGCACTACCGCGACCTGACGCCCTCGGTGCCGTACATCCTCGACTACCACATCCTCGCGACGACCTTCGACGAGCCGCTGATCCGCGAGATCCGCAACGCGATGCACGGCGCCGGGATCAAGGTCGAGAGCTCGAAGGGCGAGGCCTGGCCGGGGCAGCAGGAGATCAACTTCCGCTACGCCGACGCGCTGACGATGGCCGACAACCACGTGATCTACAAGAACGGCTCGAAGGAGATCGCCCACCAGAACGGCTGCTCGATCACGTTCATGGCCAAGCCCGACCACACCTGGATCGGCAGCTCGTGCCACATCCACTCGAGCCTCTGGGCCGACGGCGAGAACGCCTTCGCGGGCGAGTCCGAGATCTTCAAGCGCTACCTCGCGGGTCAGATCGCCCGCGCGCGCGAGCTCGCGCTCTTCCTCGCGCCGACGATCAACTCCTACAAGCGCTACGCGGCCGGCTCGTGGGCGCCGACGACGCTCGCCTGGGGCCACGACAACCGCACCTGCGGCTTCCGCATCGTCGGCCACGGGAGCTCGCTGCGCACCGAGTCTCGGATCCCGGGCGGTGACGTCAACCCGTACCTCGCGTTCGCCGCCTTGATCGCGGCGGGGCTCGACGGGATCGAGAACGAGCTCGAGCTCCCGCCGCCGCTGGAGGGCAATGCCTACGAGTCGGATGCGGAGCGGTTCCCCGGCTCGCTGCGCGAGGCGATCGAGGCGCTCGAGCAGGGGACGATGGCGCGCGCGGCCCTCGGCGACGAGGTCGTCGAGCACTACCTGAACTACGGACGGGTCGAGCAGCGCCTGTTCGACGAGGCCGTGACCTGCTGGGAGCGAGAGCGGTTGTACGAGCGCGGATGAAACCGGTCATCGGAATCACGACGTACCTGACGCGGGCGAGGTTCGGGACCTGGGAGGAGGACACCGCCCTTGTGCCCGCCGACTACGTGCGCGCGATCGAGCGCGCCGGCGGGCGAGCGTTGCTCGTGCCGCCGAGCGAGGAGGCGATCGAGGAGACGCTCGATTCCCTCGACGGCGTGATCTTCTCGGGCGGCGCGGACATCGATCCCGAGCTGTACGGGCAGGTGGCCCACCCGGAGACGAAAGGCATCGTTCCCGAGCGCGACCGCGGCGAGCTCGCGCTGCTGCAAGCGGCGCTGGCGCGCGACATGCCCGTGCTCGCGGTCTGCCGTGGCAGCCAGGTTCTGAACGTGGCGCTCGGCGGCGACCTCGTGCAGCACCTGCCGGAGGTCGTCGGGGACGAGAAGCACAAGCACACGCCGGGGGTATACGCCGATCACGACGTCACCGTCGAGCCCGAGACGCGGCTCGGATCCCTCCTGGGCGACCGGGCTCCCGTCAAGTCGCACCACCATCAGGGCTTCGGGCGGCTCGGCGAGGGGTTGCGGGAATCCGCGCGGGCCGAGGACGGGACGCTGGAGGCGCTCGAGGATCCGTCGCGCCGGTTCGCTCTGGGCGTGCTCTGGCACCCCGAGGCCGGCGAGGACATGCGGCTCTTCGAAGCGTTGGTCGAGGAGGCGCGGGGCTACCGGGAGGAGCGGCGCTGAGCGTCACGGTCGTCAATCCGGCAACCGAGGAGCCGATCGCGGAGCTGGCAGAGGCTGGAGTGGAGGAGACCGACGCCGCGGTGGCGCGAGCGCGGGCCGCCTACCCGGCCTGGCGCGCGGTCGCGCCCTCGGATCGAGCGCGCTTGTTGCGGCGGCTCGCCGCGCTCGTCGAGGAGCACGGCGAGGAGCTGGCGCTGCTCGAGACCCGCAACGTCGGCAAGCCGATCTCGGACTCGCGCGGCGAGGTCGGCATGGTGGCCGAGGTCTTCAACTTCTACGCGGGTGCGGTGGACAAGCACTACGGCGAGACGATTCCGGTCGCGGGCGGGGTCGACCTGACCTTCCGGGAGCCGCTCGGAGCGGTCGGGTTGATCGTGCCGTGGAACTTCCCTCTGAACATCGCGAGCTGGAAGCTCGGGCCTGCGCTCGCCTGCGGGAACACCGTCGTGTTGAAACCCGCCGAGCTGACGCCGCTGACGGCGCTGCGGCTGGCGGAGCTCGCGCTCGAGGCAGGGATTCCGGAAGGGGTGCTCAACGTCCTCGTCGGCCCCGGCCGGGTGGTGGGCCAGCGGCTGGCCGAGCACCCCGAGGTCGCGAAGATCGCCTTCACCGGCTCGACCGAGGTGGGCCGCGGGGTGATGCAGGCCGCTGCGGGCACGATCAAGCGCGTCACGCTGGAGCTCGGGGGCAAGTCCGCCAACGTCGTCTTCGCGGACGCGGATCTCGAGAAGGCGGCCGCCGCGGCGCCGTACGCGGTCTTCGGCAACGCGGGCCAGGACTGCTGCGCGCGTTCGCGAATCCTCGTCGAGCGCTCCGCCTACGACCGGTTCCTGGCGCTGCTCGTGAAGGCGACCAAGGGTGTGCGCTTGGGCGATCCCGAGGACGACGCGACCGAGATGGGGCCGCTGATCTCGGCTGCGCAGTGCGAGAAAGTGTCGTCCTACGTCGATGGTACCGTTGCCTATCGTGGAAACACACCTGAGGGCAGCGGCTTCTGGTTCCCACCCACCCTCGTGGAGGCGTCCAACGACGACCGCGTTGCCCGGGAGGAGGTGTTCGGCCCGGTCGCCGCCGTGATCGGTTTCGAGGACGAGGCTGACGCCGTCCGGATCGCGAACGACACCCCTTACGGCCTCTCGGGCTCGATTTGGACCGAGAACGGCGCGCGTGCGCTGCGGGTCGCGCGGGCGCTCGAGAGCGGCGTCCTCTCCGTCAATGCGAATACGTCCGTGCGGGTGTCGACGCCGTTCGGCGGCTTCAAGCAGTCGGGCTTCGGGCGCGAGCTCGGGATGCACGCGCTCGAGGGCTACTCGGAGATCAAGAACGTGTTCGTCGCCACCGACTGATGGGGCGGCTCGACGGAAGAGTGGCCGTGATCACCGGCGCTGCCGGCGGAATCGGGCGCGAGGCGGCGATCCTGTTCTCGTCCGAGGGCGCTTCGGTGTGCGTCGCCGATGTGAGCCGCGAGCCCGGGGAGGCGGTGGCGGCCGAATGCCGCGAGGCGTTCTTCCAGGAGGTCGACGTCGCCGATCCTGCGAGCGTCGAGGCGATGTACGCCGCGACGACGGAGCGCTACGGCGGCATCGATGTGCTCTACAACAACGCCGGCATCATGCCGCCCGACGACGCGTCGGTGCTCGAGACCGAGCCGGACGCCTGGGACCGGGTCATGAGCGTGAACGCGAAGGGCGTCTACCTGTGCTGCAGGCACGGGATTCCGCACCTGCTCGAGCGCGGCGGCGGCTCGGTGATCAACGTGGCGTCGTTCGTGGCTCTGGTGGGCGCGGCGACTTCGCAGATCGCCTACACGGCGTCGAAGGGAGCCGTGCTGTCGCTGACGCGGGAGCTCGCGGTCGAGTTCGCGCGGCAGGGCGTGCGCGTGAATGCCCTCTGCCCGGGCCCGGTCGAGACGCCGCTTCTGCTGCGGCTTTTCGAGGACGATCCCGCCGCGTACGAGCGGCGACGTATTCACCTGCCCATGGGCCGGCTGGCGAAGGCGGCGGAGATCGCGAACGGCGCGCTCTTCCTCGCCTCGGACGAGTCCTCGTACGTCACCGGGACGACGTTCCTGGTGGACGGCGGCCTCACCGCCGCCTACGTGACCCCTGAGTAGGCTTCCGCGCCGTGGCCGCTTCCGACACCGGAAACCTCCTGCGACTCTACGGCGGTGCCGCCGCGCGCGTCGCGCGTCGTGGGCGGAAGAAGGCGGCCACGAAAGCGACGGACGCGACCGAGCGGCCGGTCTTCGTCGTCGGAGCGCCGCGCTCGGGTACGACGTTCATGGGCGCCTCGCTCGGCGGGCTTCCGGGTTTCGTCGACCTCGGCGAGGTGGGGCCGCTGAAGGTCGCGATCGACGAGCTTGCGGCCCTCCCGGAGGACGAGGCGGCAGCACGTCTTCGCCGCACCCTCGAGCGCGTGCGCCGCTTCGGCCTGGCACGCCGCCTGCGTGCGGTCGAGCAGACCCCGGAGATGAGCTTCGTCCTGGGGGCCGCGCTTCGCGCCTACCCGCAGGCGAAGGCCGTGCACATGGTGCGCGACGGGCGCGACGTCGTCTGCTCGCTGCTCGAGAAGGGCTGGCTCCGCACAGAGCGGGGAGGAGCCGACGATGTGGGGAACCCGTACGGGGAGCAGGCCCGTTTCTGGGTGGAGCCGGAGCGCGTCCACGAGTTCAACGCCGCGAGCGAGGCGAGCCGCGCCGGCTGGGCCTGGCGCCGCTACCTCACCGCGGCCAGGGTGGCCGCGCCCGCAGTCACGCTCGAGGTGCGCTACGGGGAGCTCGCCGCCGACCCGGAGGCGAGCGCGGCTCGCATCGCCGCCCACATCGACGCCGACCCGGCGGCCCTCGCCGAGGCCCTCCATGCCGTCCACTCCCAGTCTGTCGGCCGCTGGCGCCGCGACCTCACCGAGAAGCAGCTCGCCGACGTCGAGGCCGAAGCGGGCCTGCTCCTGCGCGAGCTCGGCTACTAGCCAGGTGCTCCGTCTACCCGCCGAGCTGATCCCGACGATCCCGGAGCCGGCGCGGAAGGTCCTGCGCAACGCGGTCTGGACCTACGGGAAGGCCACCGCGAAGATCCGCCCGCTCCCGGACTTCCTGATTCTCGGCGCGCAGAAGGCCGGCACGACCGCGCTCTACGCCTACCTGCGCCGTCACCCCAGGATCACCGGCCCCTCCTGGAAGGAGGTCAGCTACTTCGACCGGCACTACGCGCGCGGGCCCAACTGGTACCGCGGCAACTTTCCGAATCTCCTGCGGACCCGCGGCGAGCTCGTCGGCGAGGCCAGCCCGAGCTACCTCTTCCACCCGCTCGCCCCGCAGCGAGTCGAGGAGCTCGTGCCCGAGGCCCGTCTCCTGGCGCTCGTCCGCAACCCGATCGACCGCGCGCTCTCCCATTACCACCACGAGGTGGCGCTCGTCCGGGAGTCGCTCTCGTTCGAGGATGCGCTCGCCGCCGAGGATGAGCGCCTCCAAGGCGAGGACTCGCACCTCCGCGCCGACCCGCGCTACTTCAGCAGCGAATCGTGGAGTCACACCTACAGGGCGCGCGGCAGGTACGCGGAGCAGCTCGAGCGCTGGCTCGACGTCTTCCCGCGGGAGCAGCTGCTGATCCTCCCGAGCGAGGAGCTGCTCGGCGAGCCGGAACGGGCGCACGCGCAGGTGCTCGAGTTCCTCGGCGCCCCTCCGCACCGGCTCGACTCCTACCCACGGGTCTTCGAGCGACAGTACGAGGGGATGAAACCGGAGACCCGGGCGGAGCTCGCCGCCTACTTCGCCGAGCCGAACCAGCGTCTCTACGAACTGCTGGGCCGCGATCTCGCCTGGAGGTAACGCGGTGCCCAGGGCATCGTCGCCGCCAACGTCAGCACGCAGACGAGCGCGAGAAGCAGGTATGGGACGGAGTCGCCCGCGACCTCTCCGAGCCAGCCGCCCATGGCAGGCCCCACGACGTTGCCGGCTGCCCAGGCGCCGTTCATCGCCCCGAACGCCAGCCCCGGGGCGATGTTCTGCCGCTCCGCCGCGTCGGTGAGCAGCGCCATGCCCGGGGTGTAGAAGCCCCCGTAGGTGAGCCCGGCGATCACGACGAGCCCCGCCACGAGCGCCGGTGAGTCGGCCCACGCGAACCCGAGCGAGACCACCACCGACCCGAGCAAGGCGACCCGCACCGGCAGCAGCCGTCCGCGCTTGTCGCTGAAGTGCCCGAGCAGCGGGTTCAGCGCCACCTCGAGCCCGGCCGTCGCGAGGAAGACCGCTCCGATCGCGACGCCGCCCCAGCCGTGCGCGTGCAGCTTCAGCGGCACGAGCACCGCCAGCACGCCGAAGAGCAGCGCGGGGAGCACGAGGAGCCAGAGCCCGCCGAGCAGGTGCCGATCCGTGCGCCGAAAGGCCGAGAGCGATTGCGGCTGTGCCGGCACCCCGGCCGTCGCGAGCACCCAGGCCCCCAGCCCCAGCCCGAGCCCGCTCACGCCCAGGAAGGTCGGGCGCACGCCGGCCACGCTGGCGATCGCCCCCAGCACGGGTCCGAGCAGCGCCCCGAAGACCGCCGCGCCCATGGTCGCCCCGATCAGCGCACCCCGGCGCTCGCGCGGCGCAGCGGCCACGAGCCAGGCCAGCGCGCCGGACCATGAGAACGCGCTGCCGACTCCCTGCAGCAGCCGAGCGGCGCCGAGCATCCAGACGTCGTGCGAGAGGGCGAACGCGAGGCTCGCCGCCGATGTCAGCGCGACCCCGCCGAGCGCGGCCTGCCGGGGCCCGAACCTCGACGCGGCGACACCTCCAGGCACCGAGGCTGAGAGAACTCCCGCGGCGTAGGTGGCCGAGAGCACCCCGGCCGCGCTCTTCGAGAGGCCGTACTCGCTCACGAAGTGGGGCAGCAGCGGTGCGAGCGCCGCGAAGAACATGATGTCGAGCGCGACGATCGCGCTCAGCAGCAAGACGAGCCGACGCATCTTTCGACCGTATCAAGCGGGTTTCTGCCGATCTTCGTGCCGGGGCGCACAAGCACGACTAACCGGTTGTCAGGTTTGGCGTCTAACGCCTCTCGGAACAGGTCGTACCGACCAGGCTACGGAAGCACGGGTGCCGCGCCGTCCGCGGACGCGCTTCGAGTCGAGCCGAATAGTGTCGGGCTCCGGAGGAGGGGTCTCTGCGGTGAATCAAAAGCGTGTGCTTCTGCCTGTGCTCGCGGTCCTGCTGGCCGTGGTGGCCGCTGCGTCCGCTCTTGCGGCGGCATCGGGGCCTCCGAGGAAGCGGGCAGTTCCCAAGACGCCGGTCAAGATCGCGTCCAAGCGCCACATCAACCCGGCGGTGACACGAAGGCTCCGCGACGCCACCTGGCGGTGGCAGATCGTGATCGGCCTGCGCCGGACGCACTCGGTCGCGCCGCTCGACACCCGCCGGGCGCTGCGCTACTGGCGCCGTCACGCGAGCTACATCCGCAAGGTCGCGGCTCGACCGCCGCACAAGCGGGGCTGGCTCTGCATCCACCATTTCGAGGGCGGCTGGGGCGACGGGAGCGATCCGTACTGGGGCGGCCTGCAGATGGACCGCAGCTTCATGCGGAGCTACGCCCCGCGGCTGCTTCTGCGCCGCGGCTGGGCCGACCGCTGGTCACCCCTCGAGCAGATGTGGGTCGCCGAGCGCGCGCATCGCAGCGGGCGCGGCTACGGCCCCTGGCCGAACACGGCCCGGTACTGCGGCCTGCTCTAACCTTTGTTGAATGGAGCTACCACCCGCGACGGAGCTGCGGGACCGAGACATCGTGCTGCGTCCGTGGCGGCTCAAGGACGTGCCGCGCGTGACCCAGAATCTGCCAGGACCCCGAGATCGCACGCTGGACGCTTGTGCCCTCCCCGTACGACGAAAGCGATGCGCGCACGTGGATCCAGCAGACGATCCGGGACTGGGACGACCGCACGCACGCCACGTTCGCGATCACCGACGGGGGTGGGGAGGTCGTCGGTGCCATCGGTCTCCGACTTCACCACCACTACTCGGTCAACGGAAGCATCGGCTACTGGGTCGCCCAGGAGGCACGTGGACAGGGGTGGCGACAACCGCCTTGCGTTTGTTGGCGCACTGGGCATTCGAAGAGGCTCGGCTGCCGAGGCTCGAGCTGGTCACGGATCCCGAAAACGCCGCTTCGCAGAAGGTCGCCGAGCGCGCGGCGTTCAGGCAAGAAGGCGTCCTCCGCTCATACATCGAGCGCCGCGGCCAGCGCCAGGACTGCATCATCTTCTCGCTGCTCCCGGGCGATTTAGAGGACGGCGATCGGGGATAAGAAAGGGACGATGACCGAGATCACGAGCAATCACGTCGACGCCCTCATCTCCAGGAGCGAGGAGAAGGGCTGCGTCAACCTCTCCCACCTGAACGAGCTCGTCCAGGAACACGAGCTCGACGACGAGGACATCCGCGCGCTCTACGAGCACCTCGAGGAGTGCGCGCTCGAGGTCAGCGACGACTGTGGCAAGGAGAACGGCAACAGCACGTACGTCAACGGCGACCTCGCCGTCGCGACGACCGACGCGCTGCAGCTCTTCCTGAACGAGGCCGGCCGCTGGCCGCTGCTGACCAAGGAGGAGGAGATCGAGCTGGCCAAGCTGATCGAGCGCGGCGACGAGCAGGCGAAGGAGCGGATGATCAACTCGAACCTCCGGCTCGTGGTCTCGATTGCCAAGCGCTATCAGGGCCACGGGCTCTCGCTGCTCGACCTGATCCAGGAGGGGATCATCGGCCTGATTCGAGCGGTCGAGAAGTTCGACTGGCGGCGCGGCTTCAAGTTTTCCACCTACGCGACGTGGTGGATCCGCCAGGCGGTGCAGCGCGGCGTCGCGAACAAGTCCCGGACGATCCGCCTGCCGGTCCACATCGCCGACCGCGAGCAGAAGATGGCGCGGGCGGAGCGGCTGCTGGCGCCGAAGCTCGGCCGGCAGCCGACCGAAGAGGAGATCGCCAATCAGGCCAAGCTGCCGCTGAAGCAGGTGCGCGAGGTGCGGCAGGCCGCGCGGGCGATCACGAGCCTCGACAAGCCGCTCGGCGCCGGCAACGAAGGCCGGCTCGGTGATCTCTTCGCGAGCGCAGACTCGGAGCCGGAGGAAGAGCTCACGGTCAGCCTCGAGGAAGACGTGCTGCGACGCGCGGTCGCGCAGCTCCCGGAGCGGGAGCGCGAGGTGGTCAAGCGCCGCTACGGGCTCGACGGGGAACGCGACCCGGCTTCGCTGGCGACGATCGGCCGCGAGCTAGGTCTCACGCGCGAGCGCGTGCGCCAGATCGAGACCAGCGCGCTCGAGCAGCTCGCGGTGAACCGCGAGATCGAGGCGCTCAAGGTCGCCTAGCATCCCGGCGATGACGACGCTCGCCCCTGCGGAGATCGAGGTCGAGCAGCCGCGCGGCGGCGACGAGCTCGAGCACGACCGCCCGTGGGTGGTGATCGTCTGGAACGACCCGATCAACCTGATGTCGTACGTGACGCTCGTCTTCCAGAAGCTGTTCGGCTACAGCAAGGCGAAGGCGACGAAGCTGATGCTGCAGGTGCACAACGACGGCAAGGCCGTCGTCTCGACCGGGTCGCGGGAGAAAGCCGAGCACGACGTGGCCCGGCTCCACGGCCACGGGCTGTGGGCGACGATGCAGCGCGAGTGATGTGGAGCGAGTGGCGGATCGAGCGCGCCGGCGACGGGTTGTACGCGCTGCGGCTACCGGAGGAGGAGCGCGCGCTCCTGCGCTTCCTGCCGGCCGAGCTGCGATCGTTGCTCGAAGCTGCGCCGGATGATCCGGGTCTGCGCCGGCTCTTTCCGCCCGCCTACGACGACGAGCAGGACGAGGCGGCCTACCGGGAGCTGATGGGCAACGAGCTCCTGGACGGGCGAAGGCATGCGCTGGAGGTGCTGGCCGAGACGGCGAACGCCGAGCGCCTCACCGGCGAGCAGGCGCAGGCCTGGCTGACCGCGCTGAACGACCTGCGCCTGGTGCTCGGCACTCGGCTCGAGGTCAGCGACGAGAGCCTGCTCGAAGGCCTGGCCGAGGACGACCCACGGGCGCCCGAGCTCGCGCTGTACGCCTACCTCTCCTGGCTCCAGGAGCAGCTGGTCGAGGCGCTGTCGGCCGAGTACTAGGTCCCGACTACCTGGACGATCCAGCGGCGGTCGCGCTCGCGGTCGAGCTCGAGGAAGAGCACGCGCTGCCAGGTGCCGAGGCAGAGCTCGCCTTCCCGCACCGGGATCGACTCGCCGGCGGTGCCGAGCAGCATCGCCATGCAATGCGAATGGCCGTTGCCGAAGTCCATGTCCTCTTCGCAGATGTTCTCGGTGCGCCGGTCCCAGTCGTCGTGTGCGTAGTAGGTCTCGCTCGGGACGAGGCGCTTGAGCAGGTTGGCAAAGTCCTCGAGGAAGCCGCTCTCGAACTCGTTCACCCGCACGCAACAGGTCGTGTGGGGCGAGTAGACGCAGGCGATCCCGTCGACGACGCCGCTTTCCCGAACGGCGTCGGTCACCTCTTCGGTGATGTCCCGGACGGCCAAGCCGCCGGTCGTGCGGAGCTGCCGTTCGTGCTGGAAGACCTTCACCGTTCGCCACCCTCCTTCGTGGACGGCCCCTGGAGCGCGCGCCGCTCTATTGTGAGGGTTTCTCGGGTCGAGAGCAAACCGTCAGCTGACGGTGAGGGTGCCCGTCATTCCAAGCTCTTTGTGGCCGGGCACAGGGCAGTACGTGTCGTAGGTGCCGGCCTTTTTGACGTCGACCGTGAAGGTTTCCTTCTTGCCGAAGCCGATGTCCTTGCCCTTCATGTCGACCCCTTTGCCCTCGATCTCGAGGTTGTGCAGCTGGGAGCCTTCGTTGTAGATCACGATCGTGTACTTCCCGGTCTTCGGGAGCGTGACGTTGGCAGGCGTGATCGTGAAGTCCTTGAGGATGAAGGTCAGCGTGGTGCCCACGAGCCCGGCCTTCTCGCCAAGATGCCCCTGGTTCGGGTCGTTGGTGCCGCCGCTGGTGCCGCCGCAGCCGCTGATGAGCAACGCGAGCGGGATGAGCAAAAGAAGCTTCCGCATGGCGCGGGATCATACGCCAATTCAGCCATGGGGGAACCGCCTGGTTCCCTCAGGACCCGCCCTTTCTCAGTTCGGTTCAATCGGTCTGGTTGTCGTGAGCCTCCGCCGGGCAAAGCCCGGCTCCGGCCGCCGGTCCTCGTGAGCCAACTGCGTTCGGCGTTACGCTTGACCAGCGCGGGGCCCGTAGCTCAGCTGGTCAGAGCAGCGGACTCATAATCCGTTGGTCCCTGGTTCGAATCCAGGCGGGCCCACTAGAAAAGCCCCGCTCAGGCGGGGCTTTTGTTTGGCCGGAACTGCGCGTACGTTGACTGCGCGTACCAGGCGACGTACACTCGGCCCAGGTTCCACGCCAAAACGATCGAGGAGGCCCGCGATGGCATCTCTCCAAGCTCGACACAGCCGCAGCTGCGCGCTGTACCAAGCTCGACACCCCTGGACGCCGTTCGATCGCGCGACGAAGGCGGAAGGTTGCACCTGCACGCCGATGTTCCACGTCGTGCTCCGACACGGCGGCAAGCTCGTCCGCGAGCCGGTTGGGCACAACCGCAAGGAGGCGAAGCGCGCGCTCGACGCTCGCCGCGGCGACGTCGCCCGCCGGCGCTTCCGGGTCATCGAAGAGATCGCCTTCGACGAGTGGGGCGACCGCTGGCTCGCCGGCTTCACCGGCAAGGAGAACAGCCGCCGCGTCTATGCGACTTCGATCGACTACGGCAAGGCGGTCTTCGGCGAGACGAAGGTCCGCGACCTAGGCCCGTTCGATGTGCGCCGCTACCTCGACCACATCCGCGACGAGCACACCCGCCGGCGCACAGGATCGAGGGACGAGGCCGTGCGCGGAAGGGAGCTCTCGCCGGCGACGCTCGCGAAGCACCTGCGCCAGCTCGGCGCCTGCTTCGAGGCCGCGATCGCCGAAGGCTATGCCGAGCGCAACCCGGTCCGTGACCTGCACAACACCGCGCGGCCGAAGGTGGCCAAGGCGCGGCCCGCCTACTACACCGACGACGAGCTCGCGAGGCTCTGGCCGGAACTCGCCGAGCGGCCGCTCTTCCTCGCGCTCTGCAAGACGGCCGTCGCCACCGGGATGCGCTTCGGCGAGCTGGCCGGGCTCGAGTGGAGCGACGTTGACCTGCTCAACCGCGAGGTGCACGTCCGGCAGGCGTACACGCACGGCCTCGGCGTGGGTCCGACGAAGTCGAACGAGCCGCGCACGATCGACCTGACGCCGCAGGCGGCGACGCTGCTCGAGCAGTGGCTCGTCGAGTCGGGCGGCGACGGCCTCGTGTTCGAGCGGGAGACGGGCGGCTACGTCGACTCGGGCTACAGCACGAAGCAGGTCCTCTATCCGGCGCTCGATCGGGCCGGCGTCGAGCGAATCGGCGAGCGCGGGCGCAAGCGAGATTTCCACTCGTTCAGGCACACGTTCGCGCGAATTGCGCTCGAAAATGGCGCCGAAATCACCTGGGTCCAGAAGCAGCTCGGGCACTCGTCGATCACCCTGACGGTCGACCTCTACGGATCGTGGGCGCGCAGCGCAGAGAAGGCTCAGGCGGAGCGCCTCGGAGCGGTCTTTCCGGTCTGAGAGCGGGCGCTACGATGCGGCCGGGGGCGGCGCCCTCCGATGGCGTGGAACCCTTCGGGCCCGCGCCGTCCCCGACAATTTGTCGGTCCGATTTGGCGCAGTGTCGTCGTGCCTGTTGGGTACGCTCCCCGTGCTGTCGAGTAGTCGAGAGCGCTGCACGTCTGGCGACGACCGCCTTGTAGGGGGGCGGTCTTCGCGTCTCAGGGGTCGTCCACCTCGCCTGGTACAACTGGCTCACGGTGCAGCAGCTCGATTCGCGCCAGCAGCTCTTCCGTCGCACGCCTGGAGCGGCGAGCAGGGAGGGGCTTGTCGAGAGCCTCGCGCGTGAGATCGCCGAACCCTTTGCCGACGAACGACGCGAAGGATCGACCAACGTCGTCGTCTATGGGGCCCGGTACGAGGCCGCCTATGCCGCGGCGTACGACGCGCTGTACGACGGGCTCGGCTCGGACGAGGCGGAGCAGGCCGCGCGCGCGGTTGTAGACGGACTTCCTGCTCGAGAAGACGCGCCGGCTCAGCAGGCACTGATCGACGCTGCCGAGGTCGCCGCGGCCGAAGCACTCAGCGCAGTCGTCGCTAGAGCGGGCCGACGGGCGACCAACGCGGCCAGCATCGCACGCTCAACTCTTCGTCTACACCATCATCTCCGGCCGCCGAAGGCGGCACGGACACGGCCGCGGTCTCGAGGATCTCGGCGGCCGGCCCGAAGACGCACGCGCGCCCCTAGCCGAAGCTCTCCATCCTCAGAACCTGACCCGCCGCCGCCGCCGCCGCTGCGGCGGCGGGCGTTGTGCAGTGAGGTCACGGCGAGCGGCCGCGGCCGCCTCAGCACGCTCCTACGCGACCTCGCCGCGCGGATCGAGACCGAGCTCTCGGCGCTCGCTCTCGGCGATCGAACCACGACGGCGACTAAGCTCGACGAAGCTGCGGTCGATCTCAGCGCTGCCGTCGAGGGAGCCGAGCAGCTCGAGGCGGAGCGGGACCGGCTGGCCGGCCGCCTACGAGAAGTCGAAGCTCGGGCTTTGCGGCTCGCCCGGCGCGTGCTGCGACTTCGGCACGCAGCAGCTGATCGAGATGACGCTCGGCGAGGTCGAGCATGAGCAGGGCGTCGGGCTCGTTCACGCGCCGCGCAATCGTAGGCGGTGATGCGACGGTCCACAAGCGGGCGCGTCGCGAGCGCGGCGCGATCGCACCTGGCCACAGCTGGGGAAGGGGTCGTCGGTGACAGAGGCGCCGAGCACGGGTCGCTTCCTGACGGTCGAGGAGGCCGCGGAGCTGCTGCGCTGCTCGACGCGCTCGGTGCACGAGCGGACGCGGCTGCGTGAGCTTCCCTGCCGGCGGTTGCCCGGCACTCGGCGGGTGCTCTTCCGCCGCGACGAGCTCGAGGCTTGGGTCGAGAGCGGCGGTGCGGTCGAGCTCGAGGTCGTCGAGGGCGATCGCGGCGGCTTCGTCGTGCGACCGCGCGGCGACCTCAGCGAGTTGCCTGGGAGGCGAGAGCAGTGAACACGCACGAGCCGCGTCCCTTCGGTTTCGGCCCGAGCGCCTACTTCGACTCCGCTCAGGGAATCTGGCGCGACCCTGACGCCGACGCGATCCCGTTGGGGAGACCCGCGTGCACGTCAGCGTCGAGGGGATCGCCGGCGAGATCGCTGCGCGGAACGAGCGCCGGCGTCCCGCGGCGGCGGGGTGCAAGGTCTGCGGGCAGGCGATCCCGAAAGATGAGGGCCCGGCCGACTTCCGCCAGGTCGTGCTCGACAACGGGCGGGTCCTGCGCACGTGTTTGTTCTGTTGGACGCTCTGGCCGAGCGCCCACAAGCGATATCCCTCGTGGGGTTATGGACGCACCAGCTACGGGCCGTCGACGGCCGCGCTCATAGAGCTGCGACGTGAGATCTGCCCGCCCAGGAGCCGGCCCCTGGAATGGGAGGAGCCCGCGCCGAAGGAGTGGATCGGCGAGGAGCCGCCGGCCGTCGCTGAGAAGCGCGCAGCATGAGCTCTTGGCAAGAACGCGAGCGTCGCCGGCGAGCGCACGTTGCCGTTCAGCTCGAGCTCGCGACAGGTGGGCTTCCGCCCGAGGCGCTCCTTGGCGGCATCGGATCGATCGGCCCCCAGCCGGGCCTCACGCGGGTCGCGATCCTTCACGACGACGGTTGCCCCTGCACCGAGCACGGCCGGCCGATGCTGGCCTGCACCTGCGAGATCGTCGAGCTGCGGGTCCTCGACCTGGGGCTGTCGGCGTGAAGGACGAGCTGCTTCAGGGCGTCTGGCCGGACGAGCTCCGCGGCGGTGAGGCGGAGGCCAGCCCCTTCGCGCCGGCTGAGGCGAACGGCGCCGGACCTCGAGCCGAGAGGGAGTGGATCGGCGAGGAGCCGCCGGCGCCAGCGCGTGACACATGGGACGCGTGGCTCACGCGGGCTGCGAGCGACGCGGAGGACATCCCCTTCGCCGAGGGCGTGACGCTTCCGCCGCCGGTGCCCGACTCCAAGCTCGTGCCCTGGTGGGAGTGGCAGGAAGAGCAGGAGCGGCGGCGATCGCGCTCGCGCCGGCGCGAAGAGGCGGGCGAACGGGCCAAGCCGGCGCGAGCGCCGGCTTTGGTGACTCCGGGAACAGAGGAACGGGCGCTGAGCTGGCAGCGGCTCTCGGACGTGCAGATGCGCTCGATCGTCTTCCTGGACAAGCCGCTCTGGCAGGCAGACGCCTTCCACCTCGTGGTCGGGCGTAAAGGGGTGGGCAAGGGCACGATGCTGGCCAGCCTGGCCGCGCACGTCACCCGCGGCGAGCTAGGCGAGAAGCGCGACGTCCTCTGGATCGGCAGCGAGGACAGTGCGGCGATCGACATTCACCCCCGCATGGTCGCCGCCGGCGGCGACCCTGACCGCGTCTTCGTCGTCGAGAAAGGCTGGCTTCAGCTCCCGCGTGACTTCGAGGAGCTCGGAAGCACGATCGAGGAGTTCGATGGGGTCGGACTCGTGATCATCGACCCGCTCGGCAACCACATCACCGGCAAGGACTCAAACAGCGACACCGACATCCGCGACGCGATCGCGCCCTTGAACGATCTCGCCGACAAGCAGGAGACGATGATCGTCGGGATTCGGCATCTGACCGAGAAGGAGGTCAAGGCCGGCGCGCTCGGGGCGATCCTCGGCGCGTCGGCTTGGGTGCAGGTCCCGCGGGCGGTGATCGGCCTGGCCCGCGACGACGACGACACGAGCGTCTCTCACATCCAGTGCATCGCGGGAAACCGACTCCCGCCGGACACCCCCGGGCGCACCTTCCAGATCGTCGGCGAGAAGCTACCCGAGCTAGAGAACGAGGTCACCCGCGCTCACTGGCTCGGCGACTCGAGCAAGGACATCGAGACGCTGATCGGCCAGCCGCAGCCGTCAGGGCGGCGGGTACCGGCCGAGCAGGTCCGGGAGGTCATCCTGCGCGAGCTAGAGCAGGGGGAGCGCTCACGCCAGCAGCTCGACGACGCGGTCAAGACGACGACCGGCGCCAACCCCGACAGCGTCTACAAGAGCGGGCTCGGGCCGCTACGCGAGGAGGGCCGGATCAAGGCGCGCAAGGACGGGCCGGACGGCCCCTGGTGCTGGCGACTCTCGCTGGACGAGGCCGGAACATCCAACTTGGTCGAGTGGCCGTGAACTCCTTACACACCCCACATCCATCTTGTCTATTCAAGCCATTTAGAGAGGGGTTTAGAGAGAACATCCAAGTTCGAAGTTGGATGTCCGACTTCCCCCGCGCGAGAAGCTGGCGATGACCGATCGCCTCCTCACTGCTGACGACGTCGCGAAGCTGCTCAACGTGCCCGAGTCATGGGTGCGGCGGGAGACGCGGGCGATTCACGCTCTTCCGCTGACGCTTGAACAGGCGCACTTGACGCTCGGCGAGAATCCTTGTTCCCGTCTAATCCCTGCAAACAGGCGGTTTTCTACCGCGTTCTTCTACTCCGGCGCATGTCCACGTCCTCGGGCGTCTCTATGCTGTTGGCCATGACGAAACCGTTGAACGGCTCACGCTGTCGAGGCACAAACCGCCGCGGCGAGCGATGTGGGCGCATGGCTTCGGACGACGGTCTCTGCGTCGTACACAGTGGCCGCCTCAACCTTCGGGAGATCGGCCGGCTCGGTGGCCGCACGCCGAAGAAGACGGCGCTGCGGCGCGAGGCCGCCGGCGCCGATGACTCCCTGCGCGAGCAGGCGCGCGAGGTGCTCCAGCGCGCACTAGCCGGCGAGGACGTGGACAAGCAGCAGCTCGACGCGGCGCGCTCGCTCTTTTCGTACCGTGCCGACAGCCCACCCGCCGAGCGCAGCCAGAACGGCGAGTACAGCGGCCCGCGCATCGACGGCAGACGGCCTACCTCTCTCGCTGATGTATTGACGTTCGCCGCTGAGCTCGATCAGGTCAGCGCGATGCCCGAGCTGGTCGAGGCGGCGCGCCGCGTGGTCGCCGTGGCAGACGCACTACCCGTCGAGGGGGTTTTTCTAGGAGTCCCGGTGAACACCAGTAAATTTTGAAGCCGTACACTGGCGCAGTGCGCAAGGCTCTTCTCGGCGTCGGCATCGTCATGGCCGGATGGCGCGCTTACCGGCTCCACGCTGCGGGCGCGATCACGGTCGATCTCGGCATCGGCCGGCGAGTGCAACCGCTGGGACCACTTGTCTGGCGGATCGCCGCACCACGCGAAATCGTCTTCGACGTGATCGCTGCACCGTATTTGGAACGGACACCTCGAGCGCTCGAGGACAAGCTGCAGGTCTGGGAACGAAGCGCGGACATGGTGCTGGCGGCTCACTTCACGCCGGTCAAGTGCGGAGTTACCACGACGGTGGAGACGGTTCGCTTCCAACGGCCCGAGCGGATCGACTTTCGCCTCGTGCGAGGACCGGTGCCGCACGTGGTCGAGTCGTTCCTGCTCGCGGCCGTCGAGGACAGCACAGACCTGACCTGGGAGGGCGAACTCGGAACTGATTTGTGGAGCCTCGGCGCCTGGTGGGGCGGACGCGTCTCCCACGCTTGGGAGAAGGCCGTCCGGGGCTCGCTCGCCTCGATCGCGGCCGAGGCGGAACGAGTCGCCGGCCGCGCGCACGGGACTGCCGCGACCTAGCCGTGTGGGTGTTGTCGGTGTGCCACAAGGCCTCGTTGCACATGTTCCGGGTCGGCGAACTCGCGACAGATCAGTTGTCGAAGCCGACGGGAGCGAGTTCTACCTCGACGAACGGCTCGGCGAGCCGG
>JBBRZN010000008.1:0-72312 GCA_038236705.1 Gaiellales bacterium | reverse complement strand
CGAAGCTGTCCTTCAGCAGCTCCTCGATGTGTGTGAACTCGCTCGTGACGCGCGCCTGCGAGAGGTCGAAGACGACCTGCTCGGCGCGGTCGACGAGGTCGGTGGTGTCTCCCGGCCGCTCCCAGCCCAGCTGGGAAATCTCGCCGCCCGCCCGAATCAAACCGCGGAGCGTCGCCATCTCCCGGACGATGCGGGCGTAGTGGCCTGCGTTCGCGCTCGCCGGGACGAGCGCGGCGAGCTCGTGGATGCGAACTCGCCCGCCCGCGCCCTCGAGCTCGCCTCGCTCCTCGAGCTCGTCGACGAGCGTGATCGCGTCCACGGGCTCGCCCTTGGAGTAGAGCGCCAGTGCCGCGCGGTACACCTTCGCGTGGCTCTCGCGGTAGAAGTCGCTTGCGTCGAGCACTTCGCTGACCGCCCCGATCGCGCCGGGGGAGAGCATCATCGCGCCGAGGACAGATTCCTCCGCTTCGAGATTCTGCGGCGGAACCGGGGCGGTCGGCGAGGCCTGGGCGAGCTGAGCCATCCGGTTACGAAAGCACTCCTGAGGCCGTCGCGGTAGGTCTGGACGATCCGCCTTTCGACAGGTCTCTGGAAGCCGGGCGCGGGAGCTTTGCAGGCATAAGGGAACACAGGTTCCCACCGCCTCCGGACGGCGCCTGTGGGCAATTTTGTCGCTCGGAGCGGGAAGTGCCTACGGAATTCCACAGGCCGGGGGCAACCTGTGGAGAAGGCTGTGCGCTTTCGTTACTTCCGCTCGGGATCGGCGGCGTCGGCGGCCCGGTCGAATGCGTCCTCGGGCACCTGCTCGGCCTCCGCCTCCGGCCCGACGTCCTCGGGCTCGACCTCTTCTGCCTCCGGCCCGGTTTCCTCCGCCACGACGGCTTCGATCTCGGCCTCGGCCTCCTCGTGCTGCGCCTCGGCCGCGGCCTGCACGGCGGCCTCCGCCTCGGCCTCGGCCGCGGCGATCGCGTCGAGCTCCTCCTGCGGGGGCAGCTCGCCGCCCTCGGGCACGACCGCGACCTTCAGCGTGGCGGTCACGTCGGGGAAGAGCTCGACCGGGATCTGGTAGCGCCCGATCCGCTTGATCGACTCGGGCAGGTCGAGCTTGCGCCGGTCGACCCGCACCCGCTGCGACTGCCAGAGCTGCTCGGCGATGTCGGTCGCGGTGACCGAGCCGAAGAGCGTGCCGGTCACCCCGGCGGGAACGTCGAAGCGCAGCTCGGCGCCCTCGACCTTCTGTGAGATCTCCTGGGCCTGCTCGAAGCTCTGCGCCTCGTGGCGCGCGCGCTTCTCCTCGTGCTTGCGCAACTCGGCCACCTTGGCCGGCGTCGCCGTCTCCGCCAGCTTTCGCGGCAGCAGGTAGTTCCGCGCGTAGCCGGCGGCGACGTCCACGACCTCGCCGCGCAGCCCGATCTTCTCGACGTCCTGACGGAGGATGACCTGCATGCCTAGCCGGTGGAGTAGGGGAGAAGCGCCATCTCGCGCGCCCGCTTGACCGCGAGGGCGACCTGCCGCTGGTGGCGCCGGCAGGCGCCGGTGATCCGCCGCGAGCGGATCTTCCCCTTCTCGGAGACGTAGCGGCGAAGCTGGTTCCCGTTCTTGTAGTCCACTTCGGTGATCTTCTCGCGGCAGAAGTAGCAGTTCCGTTTCCGGATCGGGCCGCCGGGCGCGGGCCTGCCCTTGCGCTGCTGTCGCTGGTCTCGCTGCGCCATCAGAAGGGGATGTCGTCGTCGGCCGCGGCGGTGCCGAAGTCGGCCTTCTCGGCGGCGGCGCCGCTGGGGACGAACTGCGGCTGCGCGCCGCCCTCGGCCCCCTCGGGCCGACCACCCAGGAACTGGACGCTGTCGGCGATGATCTCGACGGCCTGGCGCTTGGTGCCGTCCTGCGCGTCCCACTCGCGCCAGTCGAGCCGGCCGTCCACGGCGACCGGGCGGCCCTTCGCGAGGTACTGCGCGCAGCTCTCGCCCTGGTTGCCCCAGACGGTGACGTCGAAGTAGTTCGGCTTGTCGCCCCACTCGCCGGTGGCGCCGTCCTTCTGGCGCGTGTTCACGGCCAGGCGCAGCTTGCAGACGGCCGTGCCGCTGGGCGTGTGGCGAAGCTCGGGATCCTTGGTCAGGTTGCCGACGAGGACGACGCGGTTGATGTTGGCCATTCCTCCCTCTCCTCTCAGGCGCTTTCGGTCTCGGTCTCGGTCTCGGTCATCTCGGTCTCGGAATCCTGACTTGCGACGGCCGCCGCCGCTACTGGCTCTTGGGGGGCAGGCTCGGGCGGCCGGGTCGATGCGCCGACCACGCGGCGCACGGCCATGTGGCGCATGACTCCGTCGGTGATCTTCAGCACGCGGGAGATCTCCGTCAGCGTCGCGGGCTCGGCCGCGAAGGTCAGAAGGTGGAAGGAGCCCTCGCCCTTGTGGCCGATCTCGTAGGCGAGACGGCGCCGGCCCCACGGCTCGTGCGCGTCGAAGCGTCCGCCGTCGCGCTCGATCGCCTCGCGCGAGCGGGTGACGATCTCGTTCTGGCGCTCGTCCGGCAGCTCAGGGTCGAGCATGAGCAGGATCTCATAGTCGGTCATGCTCCCGATTCCTCCCTTCCTTCGGTCTGAGTCGGCCTGGCCGGCAAGCGCCGCTCGGGTGCGGACGGCGCGATGGCGAGGCAGGAAGGCGGGCAGTGTAGCATCGGCCTCGTGAGAGCCCGGATCGCCTGGCTGGCCGGTACCGTCGGAGCCGGGGTCGCCGTCTACCGGAAGCTGCGGCGCGTCCCCGCACCCGTCGAGGACCCGCGCGCCGAGGAGCTGCGGCGCAAGCTCGACGAGTCGCGCACGATCGTCGAGGAGCGCGAGGAGTTCGAAGCGGCCGAGACTCCGGTGGACGAGGTGACCGGGCCGGAGGCTTCGGATGTCGAGGACCGGCGCAACGCCGTGCACGAACGCGGTCGCGCGGCCGCCGACGAGATGCGCGGCCGCTCGCCCGAGTGAAAGACGCCCTCCTCCTCGTCGACGTGGTCAACGACTTCGAGCACGAGGATGGCGACAGGCTGCTGGCTTCGTTTCGAGCGCGCCACGAGGGGCTCGTGCGTGCGCTCGAGCACGCGCGGGCGGAGGGGTGCGCCGGTGGTCTACGCCAACGACAACTTCGGCGTCTGGGACGGTGACGGGCCGCGGCTCGTGCGGCAGGCGCTCGAGGCCCGCGGGGCCGAGCTGGTCGAGCCGGTCGCGCCGCAGGACGACGACTCGTTCGTGGTCAAGCCGCGCTACTCCGCGTTCGACCACACGCCGCTCGAGCTGATCCTGCGCGACCTCGAGGTGGAGCGGCTGCTGCTCGCCGGAGCCTCGACCGAGGGCTGCGTCGCCCAGACCGCGATTGACGCGCGCGAGCTCGGCTTCAAGGTCACCGTGCTGGCGGACGCCTGTGCCACCGTGGACGAGCGGATCGAACGGGGTGCGCTCGAGTACCTCGAGGCGGTCGCGGGCGTCAGGATCGAGCGCTAGCTAGGAGGCAGCGCGATGAACGCCGCCACGCCGGCGGTCAAGCCCCGCGCCACGCGCTGTTGGTAGGCGCCCGAGCGGAGCAGGCGCCGCTCCGCCGGATTCGAGAGGAACCCTGTCTCCACGAGCACGGCGGGCACGTCGGACCAGTTGAACCCGGTCAGGTCGGCCCGCTGCACGAGTCCGCGGTCGGCCGCGCCGGTCGCGCTGAGCACCGCCCGCTGGAGCGCGCGGCCGGCTCGCAGGCTCGACGCGTAGACGTCGTCCGTCCAGCCGCGGTGCAGGGCGGGGACGAGCGTCGAGACCCCGTGCAGCGAGGTGTCGCCGGAGCCGTCGGCGTGGATGCGCACCATCAGCGCCGCGTGCCGCCGGTTGCAGAACTGCGCGCGGGCGATGTTCCCGCCGTTGCCGTAGCGGAAGGTCGAGCCGGTGCGCGTCATCGCCACGCGGTAGCCGCGTGCCAGCAGGAGGGTCCGCGCCCTGCGCGCGATCGCCAGCGCCACGCCCGCCTCGCCTGCGGCGCCGCCGCCGTCCTTGATCTTCAGCACCTTCGAGCCGGGGCCGATCGGCTCGGTCTGCCGGCCCACGGGCGGCGGGGTGCCGTGGCCGGGATCGAGGCAGATCAGCGCCGCGGCGGCAACGCCCGCGGCGCTCAGGATCACGAGAGCCGCTCCGCGAGGTAGGCGATCGCCAGCGGGTAGCGGTACTCGACCGCCGAATGCGTCCCCTCGAAGAGCTCGAAGAAGTAGTCGGTCACGCCCACCTCCTCGAGCTTCCGCCGGAAGGCCTCCGCGCCGAGGTCGAGATAGAACTGGTCACGCTTGCCGCAGTCCACGTAGACCGCCTTCAGCGAGCGCAGCGCGTCGGCCCGCTCGGGCGCCATCCGCACCGGGTCCCACGCGAGCCAGCGCTCCCAGATCTCGGGCCGCAGCTCCCCGGTCGCGGTGTCGTAGGGCAGCTGCACGGTCCCGTCCTCGTCGGCCGAGTAACACGCGGCCATGCAGTAGTCGTTCAGGAGGCTGTGGTCGCTGTCCTTCGAGAGCGCGGGCCTGCTGCGGAAGTCCTCCCAGAAGCGCTCGAACGAGCCGTCGTAGTGCTCCCGCAGCGCGCGCACCGAGTGCCGGAACTCCGGCAGGTAGCACATCTCGAAGAGCGCATCGCCGGCGTGGGTGGCCAGGCCGCCGAAGACGTCCGGCCGCAGCATCGGGTTCACCATCGCGCCGTAGCCGCCGCTCGACTTGCCCGCGATCCCGCGGTGCTCGGCCGCGGCCATCGTCCGGTAGTGCGCGTCCACGAAGGGCACGACCTCCTCGCAGATATACGTGTGGTAACGGCCGGTTCCCGGCGAGTCGACGAACTGGCTCCCGCCGAGCGAGGTCCAGGCGTCGACGAAGACGAGCAGGCACGGCGGCGACTCCTCGCGGGCGAACATCTCGTCCACGAGCTCCGGGAAGTTCTTGCGGAACGGCGTCCGGTTGCGCCACATGTCGATCTGCCCCGTCAGCCCCTGGATCACGTGGATCACCGGGTAGCGGCGCTCGGAATCCTCGTCGTAGCCGGGCGGCACGTAGACCCAGAGCGGCCGCACGTGCGGGTCACCGAGCGGGTTGTCCTTCAGGACCTCGCTCTCGAACTGGTGCTCGTCGAAGCGGCCGGCGAGCTCGTACGACCAGGGCTGCATGGCCCGGATGCTATGCAGAGGCGGGCGCGGGTGTGACCGGTAGGCCCTCGCGCTGCAGCAGCGCGCGCAGCATCTGCGCGTTGACCGGCGCCTGCGCGACCTCGGCGCCCTCCTCGGCGGGGCTCTCGAGCGAGGGCAGGCCCGGCATCGTCGAGCGGCCGTTGTTGTTGAACATCGCGTAGAGGCTGTCCGCCTGGCCGCTGAGCTCGGCCAGCGGCCCGACCCACTCCCCGAGCTCGTCCTCCGAGTAGAGGTAGTCGAACCGCTCGGCGGCGCTGCGGACGCGCTTGTTCCAGGTCTCCGCGTTGCGGCCGTGGTAGCGGACGTAGGCGGTCGGGGTGGTCGTCGCGACCACGGTGGGGGATACGTTCCGCGCCTGCGTCCGCGGCGCGTCCACGATCACGTAGCTCATGTGGTTGCGCTCGAGGAAGGCGAGGGTCTCGAGGCGATTCTCCTCGTCGAGCCAGCTCGCATGCCGGAACTCGACCAGCATCTCGTCCCCGCCGAGCTGCTGCTGCGCCCACTCGAGGTACTCGAGCGACGCGGGCTTGAAGACCACGTACGGCGGCAGCTGCATCAGGATCCCGCCGAGCTTGTCGTTCCGACGCAGCGGCTCGAGCGCCTCGTGGAAGCGGCGGAAGACCTCGGCCCGAAACTCACGCGGCGGCCGGTCGATGCGGCCACGCTCGTCCACCGGCGCACCTTCGCGCAGGTCCGGCGGGAGTTGCTCGAGCTTGACCGGATGCCGCGTCATCACGCCGAAGGCCTTGACGTGCATGACGAAGCCCTCCGGCGTGCGCTCGTGCCAGCGCCGGACCATCTCCTCGTCCGGAAGGCGGTAGTAGGTCGAGTTCGCCTCGACGGTGTCGAAGCGGTCGGCGTAGTAGCGCAGCCGCTCCTCGGCGCCCTTCACCCCCGACGGATAGAAGTAGCGCGTCAGTGATTCGTCCGCCCAGGAGCAGGTGCCGATGCGGATTGGCGCGGCCACCGGCCGGTGACTAGCCGGTCTCGCTGAGCGCGGCGGCGGGCACCAGCGGCAGGTCGACGACGAACGTCGCGCCCTTGCCCTCGTGCGAGGCGACCGAGACGCGGCCCTGCATCCGGCGCACGAGCTCGCGCGAGATGTAGAGCCCGAGCCCGGTGCCGCCGACGCCGCGGCTGAGCTGCGGGTCGACCCGGTAGAACTTGCGGAAGATCCGCTGCTCCTCGCCCGGCGGGATCCCGATGCCCTCGTCGCGGACGATCACGCGCACCTGGCTGTCTCGCGCCTCCAGCCCGACTTCGATGCGCCCGCCGTCGGGCGAGTACTTGACCGCGTTCTCGATCAGGTTCATCAGGATTTGGCGGAGCTTGTCCGCGTCGCCGGCGACCGAGGCGTCGAGCTGCGCGCTCGAGAACTGGATCGAGATGTCGTCGCGCTCGGCGAAGCACGTGCGCATCTCGTCCACCACCTGGCGGGTGAGCCCGTCCAGATCGACCGGCTCGCGCTCCAGCCGCAGGCGGTCCGAGTCGAGCGTGTTCGCCAGCAGGATGTCGCCGGCGATCCGCGTGAGCCTCTCCGACTCTTGGGCGATCACCTCGAGCAGGCTCTCGCGGCGCTCGTCGTCGAGGTCGAGGTCCTTGCGGCGCAGCGTCTGCGCCGAGCCGTAGATCGCCGCGAGCGGCGTGCGCAGCTCGTGCGAGACGGTGGCGACGAACTCGCCCTTGAGCTCGTCGAGCGCGCGCTCCTCGGTCAGGTTGCGGAAGGCGTAGACGATGCCGTCCGCGAACTTCACGCCCGAGATCGAGAGCCAGAGCTCGCGGCCGTCGAGCTCGAGCGGCACCGTCTTGGCCCCGCGGCTCCCTGGGCCGGGCAGCGTGGCGACCGGAATCAGGCTGCCGATCGTCTCCCAGCCCGGCAGCGCCTCCTCGGCCGGTCTGTCGAGCACCTCCTCCTCGGCGAGGCCGGTGATCGCGCGAGCGGCTGGATTCCAGTGCCGGATCACGCCGGTCTCGTCCAGGAGGAAGACGCCGTCGTCCACGTGCTCGAGCACGCGCGCGTGCCGCTCGAGCGCCAGGCGCTGGCGCTCGACCTCGCGGTCCAGCCGGCGCAGCTGGATCGCGCGCTCGAGCGAGGCGATGAAGTAATCGCGGTCGATCGGCTTCTGGACGAAGTCGTAGGCCCCGCCGCGCAGCGCCTGCACCGCAAGGTCGTGCTCGCCGTGGCCGGTGATCAGGAGCGTCGGCGTCTTGGGCCGCACGCTGCGGATCTCGTTCAGGAGGGCCAGCCCGTCCATCCCGGGCATCTTGATGTCGGTCACGATCGCGTCGTAGTCCTCCCGGCGAATCCGCTCGAGCGCGTCGGCGGCGGTCTCCGAGGTGTCGATCCCGATCCCGTCCAGCCGAAGCTGGAGCGCCCGCGGAAGCGCCTCGAGCAGCGCCGGGTCGTCGTCGACGATCAGGATTCGTGCGGCGTTCAGAGCAGCGGCTCCTCGACAGGATCCTCGTCGGAGACCGGCAGCGTGACCAGGAACCTGGCGCCGCCGTCCGGCTCGCTGCTGACGCTGATCTCTCCGCCGTGCTCCTTGACGATGCTGTAGGTGATCGAGAGCCCGAGGCCGGTGCCGGTGCCGACGTCCTTGGTCGTGAAGAAGGGGTCGAAGATGCGCTGCTCGACGTCCGGCGCGATCCCGCAGCCCGTGTCGGCGAATGCAATCCGGATCTCCTCGCCGTCGCTCTGCGTCCCGATCAGGATCGTCTTCTGCGGAGACTCCTCGAGAGCGTCGCGCGCGTTGGTCAGCAGGTTGATGAAGACCTGCTCGAGCTGGATCGCGTTCCCGAGCACGACGAGCTCGCCGGC
This sequence comes from Gaiellales bacterium, assembly GCA_038236705.1. GTDB lineage: Bacteria > Actinomycetota > Thermoleophilia > Gaiellales > Gaiellaceae > AC-32. Next base: position 64,309 of record JBBRZN010000008.1, on the reverse strand, counting down.
GCAGAGGTCGAGCTCCACCTCGATCCCGCGCAGGCGCAGCTGCTTCTGCATCAGCGAGAGCGACCGCTCGATCACCTCGTCGACGTCCACGCGCTCGACGCTCACCGGCGCCGCGCGGCCGAAGGTCCGGAGGTGCGAGATGATCGCCGTCGCCTTGCGCACCTGCTCCAGCGCCTTCTCGAGCTCGTGCTCGAGCCGCTTCGGGTCGAGCAGGCCGAGGCGCAGCTGGTCGGTCGCATTGCCGATGAAGAGCCCGATGTTGTTGAGCGGGTTGTTCAGCTCGTGGGCGACACCCGTGGTCAACTCGCCCAGCGTCGCCAGCTTGCCGGCCTGAACCAGCTGCTCCTGCTTGTCGCGCAGCTCCTGCTCGCGGCGCTCCATCTCCTGCGTCGTTTCGCGCAGGTCGCCCATGATGTGGATCATCGCCTTGCGGCTGTCGCCGAGCCGCTGGTTGGAGCGGTGCGAGTCCTTGAGGATGTGCAGCATCGCCTTGCGCTGGTCGGCGAGCCGGCGGTTCGACTCGTTCAGGTCGCCCATGATGTGGACGAGTGCGCGCCGGCGCTCCTCGCCCTTCTCCACCCGCGCCTGGAGGCGTGCGACCTCCTCGCGCAGCGAGCGCGGGTCAGGCTCGGTGGCCATCAGCCCACCGCGCGCTCGGTCTTGAGCCTCTCGTTCTCCTGCTGAAGCGTCTCGAGGTCCTTCTCGAGCGCGATCATCTTCAGCTCGCGGCCGACGACGACCTCCTCGAACTTCTCGAGGTCGAGGATCTTCTCCTGGAGCTCGCTCTTCGACTGCTCGAGGTCGCGCACCACCTCCTCGTAGGCGCGCATGTCTCGCAGGATCCCGATCGCGCCGATCACCTTGCCGTCGGAATCGCGCAGGGCGGAGGCGTTGAGGGTGGTGGGGATGATCTCGCCGGAGGCGCTACGAGGGTTGAGACGGGCGTTTCTCGTCACGCCGCGCTCGACCACCTCGCGCAGGGCGGCCGTGAACTCGCGCGTCTCCTCCGGGCTGATGAAGCGCGAGAGCGACTGCTCGACGACCTCGTCCGTGCGGAAGCCGAGCAGCTTCGAGACCGCTTCGTTGGCCTGGAGGATCTTGCCTTCGAGGTCGGAGACGAACACCGGATCGGGCGCGTTCTCGATCAGGCTCTCCGCGTAGGCGCGGGCCTTGTCCAGCTCGCGCATGTCTCGCAGGACGCCGATCGCGCCGATCACGTTTCCGTCCGGGTCGCGCAGAGCGGCGGCGTTGAGGCTGGTCGGGATCACCTCGCCGGAGGCGCTGCGTGGATTGAGGACGGCGTTTCTCGTCACGCCGCGCTCGACCACCTCGCGCAGGGCCGCCGTGAACTCCATCGTCTCCTCGGCGCTGATGAAGCGCGAGAGCGACTGCTCGAGCACCTCGTCCTGCCGGAAGCCGAGCAGCTGCGAGACCGCGTCGTTGGCCTGGAGGATCTTGCCCTCGAGGTCGGAGACGAACACCGGGTCGGGAGCGTTCTTGATCAAGCTCTCCGCGTAGGCGCGGGCCTTGTCCAGCTCGCGCATATCTCGCAGGACGCCGATCGCCCCGATCACCTTCCCGTCCGGGTCGCGCAGGGCGGAGGCGTTGAGGCTCGTCGGGATCACCTCGCCCGAGGCGCTGCGGGGGTTCAGGACGACGTTGCGGGTGACGCCGCGCTCGACCACCTCGCCGAGTGCCGCGACGAACTCGCGCGTCTCCTCCGGGCTGATGAAGCGCTGCAGAGACTGCTCGAGCACCTCGTCCTTGCGGAAGCCGAGCAGCTCGGAGACGGCGTCGTTGGCCTGGAGGATCTTGCCCTCGAGGTCGGAGACGAACACCGGGTCGGGCGCGTTGGCGATGATGATGTCGGCAACGAGGGCGCCGCGCTGCGGGCTGCCGCCACCCTTGGAGCCGTTCTTGGAACGGGCGTCCCGCCGCTTTGCAGCCGGGCTGAGAACCTTCTTGGCCATGCGACCTCCGATGCATCTGGGCAGTGCCGCTGCAGGAGTGCGTGCACATTGTGAGGGCATTCTTCTTCGGCGGCAAACGAAAAGTTCCTAGCGCCGGACGCGAAACGCGGTGATCACGGCCTTGCCCACGTTCCCGGAGCCGTCCTTCGGCGTTGCGCGCAGGCGGTACGCGCTCGGCCGGAGCGGCCTTCCGCCGATCTTGGCGTCGAAGTGGGTGCTGTTGGCGCCGAGGTTGCCGACGACCGCGACGCTGCCGGCGACGGGGACGTAGCGCGTGCAGGCCCGGCCGCGCCGGCGGGCCCTGCGCGCGACGCAGCTCTTGCCCCGCCGAACGCCCGGTAGCACCCGGTCGAACCGCAGCGTGGTGGTCGCCGGCTCCGACAGCGTGAACGAGATCGTCGTTCCCTTCGCCGCTCGGAAGATCCCGGGTGCCACCCGAAGCAGGCTGAGCACCGGCTTCGTCCGGTCCTGGGCGGTCATGAACGTGATCGGGGCGCTCGAGCCGGTCCCGTCGGCGTTGAGGCCCACGAGCTCGTAGCGATAGGTAGTGCCGGGTACCAGGCCGGTGAGCCGGGCGGAGAGGTGGGCGGTGGTCTGCGGCGCGACCCACTGCAAAGTCGTCGTGCCGCCCACGGTCGTCCCCTCCACCGTCCAGGCAAAGCGGTAGGCGGTCAGCAGCACGCTGCTCTCTGCGGCGCCCTCGAGCACCGCGCTCGTGGCGGTCACGCTCGTGGCCGGCGAGCCGCCCGGAGTCGGCGGCGCGACTTCGTAGGCGCCGATGTCGCAGGGCACGCCCGCCCGGCGCGTCGCTCCGCGCTGGTCGGTTACGGGGCAGACGGCGCTGGCGTTCAGCGCCTTGCTCGCGGCGGGCACGGCGTGGGTGTCCGTCTCGCCGCCGTTGTCGGCCAGCGGGCCGAGCAGCACGGGCACATTCTGCTGGTCGCTCGGCGAGACCAGGTTGCAGTCGGTCGTGTCCGAGAGATTGCTTCCCTGGGTGGCGACGGTGCCGATCGAGCAGTTGTCGGCGTAGGTCGCGCTCTGGTTGCTCGCGTGCGCGAGGTTGTTGGCGACGATCGTCCCGCCCAGGGTCGCCATCGAGGCGCTGATCCCGCCGCCCGAGCCGAGGCCGTTGAAGGCGCTGTTGCCGACGATGGTGCCGCCGGTCGCCATGAGCGTGGCGCCGGCGGAGCCGGAGATGCCGCCGCCGTCGCCGTTCGAGCCGGGGCCGCCGGCCGTGTTGCCGCTGACCGTGCTGTTCGTCAGCGAGAGGGTGCCGCCGAAGTTGATGCCTCCGCCGTTGTAGGCGCCGTTGCCCGAGACCTCCGTCTGGGTGAGCGTGAGCGTGCCGGTGGAGTCGATCCCGCCGCCGCTCCGGTTCGAGGCAAGCAGTGCGTGGTTTCCGGACACGGTGTCCCGGACGAGCGTGAGCACGCCCGCGCTCGCGATGCCACCCCCGTTGCCGTCGACGAATCCCCCCGCGATCGTGACGTCGGAGATCAGCGCCGTGACACCGCTCCGGACGTCGAAGACCCGGTCGCCGCCGCCGGCGTCGATCACGGTCGCGCGCGCGCCGGAGCCGGCGATCGTGATGCTCTTCGTCAGGTCGAGATCCCCGCTAGCCGCGGCGTCTTCCCCGGGGCTCGCGATGCTCAGCCGGTAGTGGCCCGCCGGAATCGCGATCGTGTCACCACCGGAGCCGCCGTTGGCGGCGCGCACGGCCTCGCGCAGCGAGCAGTCCGAGTCGCAGGCGCCCGGGGTGGGGTCGTCCAGGCGGGTGACGGTGAAGGTGCCGGCGTGCGCGTTCGCGGCCGCCGCCAAAGCGACCGATGCGGCGAGCGCGACCCCCGTCCGGATCCTCATCGGAGCCGTTCGACGGTAGCGCCCGCCGCGAATGCGGTCAAGTTATGGGTTGTTGCGTCGCTCGCCCATGTTGATCCCCGTTCCGAGACCGAGCTCCTCGACCAGCAGAGCTGCCGCTGTGGCCGCGAGGCCCCAGGCAAGCAGGTCTGCATAGCTGCTGGTGGAGAACACTGCGATCACGAAGAGCAAGATCGCGACGGCGAGCAGGATTGCTCTGAGTCCTAGGTTCATGCGCTCCGGTTCGGGGCTCTGTGCCGTATTCCTCCCTGTAAACGGAGCGGCGCAGGAGTCGAACCTACCGAGCCGTGGGTTACACGACCGCACCGGTTTTGAAGGCTCGTCAGTTTTGGCTCAACGGAGCGGCTTCTAGTCCTTGCGCGCCAGCCTGCGCGCCAGTCAGGTAGTCGTCGAGCAGCTTCGCGTCGCTCGCGTAGTGCTCATCCAGCTGGTGGCGGTAGCGGCCCGGGGTCGAGTGGTCGGCGTGACCCATGTAGCGGTCGGCGCGGGTCGGCCAGACACCGGCCGCGTCGAGGAAGGTCGAGAAGGCGTGCCGACACTCGTGCAGCGTCACCCGCTCGAGGCCGTGCGACTTCCAGGACTTCTCGGCCCGCGCGGCGACGCTCGCCGGCTGGAAGGGCCGCTCGGCGCTCCTGCCGACTAGCTGCCTTGTCCGGACGAGCTCGCGAAGGACCGGACGCGCCAGCTCGGGAGCGGTGGGCATCGCGTTGAGCGCGGCCGTGACGAGTTGCGTCTCCTCGAGCGAGACGCCGGCCGTCTCTTCGAGGAAGCGGGTCAGCCAGCGGGTCGCTGCTCGCTGGTACTGGGTCGGGTCACGTTCGGCGATGACGACGCACAGGGCAAGTGCATCGCCGAGGCCAAGGCCTCCCATTGCTTTCGCTGCTGAGATCGCATCGAGCGTGCTCCTCTTTAGACCGTCCGGGCCACGATGCCGCATCTGCGGACAATGGTCAATGGGTCGCTCGGCTCATTGTCGGCGCGACCTGGTTCACTAGATGACCAACTCCTCGCGGAGCCGCGAGCGATGTTGTCTGCCATGACTACGTTGGTTGATGCTCGGTTCAGTGATGGCCCACGACGGGCCACGGGACCGAAGGGAGACGTCATGGCGAAGACGACGATCAGCGCGAGGCAGGCAGCCATCGAGGTGCTGAAAGCGGCTGGTGAGCCGCTAAAGCTCACGTGAGCCGCTAAAGCTCAACGCCATCGCGGACGCCGCGATCAAGAAGGCGAGCCACCTCCGCGGCGCCGACCCCAAGCAGGCGCTGCGGCTGCTTTTGGTCGCGCGTCGCAGCCGTCCACGTGCGTCGCGAAGCGCTCGGACAGCTACGCGGCGTGATCGTCACAGCTCCCGACCAACTGCGCGAAGAGCTGCGCGGGCTCCCGGTCGGCAAGCTGCTCGAGCGCTGCAGCCGCGCACATCTCGGTGCCGGCCTCGCTAGGGCATGCCCGTCAGGCTTGAGGTTCGCCCCAGTGGCGCCGCTAGCTTCGCCGCTTCGTACTGGTACTGCTGCGACTTACTGGACGGGCGTGAGTGCCGCGTCAATGCCCTCGGTTGCGTGCGCCGCGGTGACCGCGACGGGGTCGGCCGTGGTCGGGTCGGGCTTGTCGTCGTACCACTCGCCGAGATACCGGCCAGCGTCGCAGTCCGAGAAGCCGAGTTTGTAGCTTCCAGTCGGCAGCCCTGTGATCTGGTACCTGCCGTCGACGCCTGTTTGCGCAAATCCGAGAACCTCTTCGCCGCCGAAGAAGCCGCCGATCACGGCGACGCATATTCCCTCGGCGGGCGAGCTTGATGCTTCGTCGGTCACCGTGCCGGTGATGCTGCCGCCGACAGCCAGAGCGGCGTCGACGTTCTCGATGACTTCGCCAGCGACGACGGAGATGATCGTTGCGCTCGCGACATCAGGCTGGTCGTCGTACCACTCCGGCGCATAGCCGGTTCCGGCGCAGTCCTGGAAGACAAGCTTGTAGCCGCCGGTGCCCAAGCCGCCCATGCTGAAGGTGCCGTCAACGTCCGTCTGCGTAGCGACCGGAGAATCTCCAGCCGGCCCGACGAGCGTTGCGCAGATTCCGCCCAGCGGGGCGCCCGTCACCTCGTCTGTCACCGTTCCGTGCAGGACGGCGCCGACCCCCAACGCTGCGTCGATCCCTGTTCGGTCCGTGCCTACGCTGACGTTCACCGGGGTCGCGGAAGCGGCATCGGGCTTGTTGTCGTACCACTCGGGGGCGTAGAAGCCGCTGTAGCAGTCGCTGAACTCGACCTTGTAACTACCCGTTCCCAACCCACCAAACCGGTACGTGCCGTCCCATCCTGTGGTGGTAAAGCTCTCGAGGCCGTCGACGCGCACGCACATGTCCGGGAGTGCAAGGCCCGTCGCCGCGTCGGTGACTGTGCCGCTGATGCTCCCGCCGACGTCGAGCGACGCGTCGATGCCGGTCGTCGTCTGCCCGACCGAGACGTGCACGACGTCAGCAGAAGCCTGATCCGGCTTGTTGTCGTACCACTCGCCAACGTACGTGTGCAGGCCGCAGTCGTAGAAGTGAACCTTGTACTCGCCCGTCGAGAGCCCGCCGATCGTGTAGACGCCGTTCTCGATCACGATCCCGACCCTGAGCGTCTGGCCGTCTTGCTGTTGTGCGGACACGCAGAGGTAACCCCCCGCCGAGATGGGTTGGCCCGTGCTCGCGTCGCGCACGACACCGGTGATCTTGCCGAGCTCGGAGACTCTGGCGTTGATCCCCGCCGTGTCCTTGCCCTGGAGAACGGCGACCGGATCGGCCGAGGCAAGGTCCGGCTTGTCCTTGTACCACTCGAACTGATAGGCGGGCGAGAACCGGTCGCAGTCGGCGAAGAGCACGCGATAGCTTCCGGATCTCAAGCCGCCACCGGCTGTATAGCTTCCGTCGCTCGCGGTCAGATCGCCGCCGTAGAAGAAGCCGGCGCTGTCGAAGATCTCCACGCAAAGATCGAAGACAGGCTCGCCGGTCGCGGCGTCGACGACCGTGCCGCTGATCGTCCCTCCGCGCGCCAGGTTCGCGTCAATTCTGCGTGTGTCGGAACCCGCAACGACGCGCACGGGATCGGCCGAGGCGGAGCTCGCCTTGTCTCGATACCACTCGTGGAGATAGATCTGCCGTAGCGTGCAGTCGCTGAATTCGAGCTTGTAGCTGCCTGCCAGGGGCGTCGTTTCGCCGCGCGCGCTGTAGCTACCGTCGCTTCCGGAGATTGCAAAGCCGACAGGCGCGCCGCTCGAATCGTGGACGACGACGCAAATGTTCGGCAGCGCTTTGTGCGTCCTTTCGTCGCGGATCGTCCCGCTGATGCTGTTACCGGTCCCGAACATGACCCCACAGATGGTGTCGCTGAAATGCGGAATATGCGGGGTCGAGATGTCCGTCGCTTTGAAATCGATCAGGTTTCCATCGGCGTCGAACACAAGGACCGAGGAGATCTCTCCCCGGCCGGCCGAAATCGACGGCGAGCCTGGCAACGAGAAGCGGAAGTTGAGTCCGGTGAACGTGGAGGTGAGCCGCAGTATCCGTGTCTCGTCGTGACGTGCCTTCTCGATCTCTGTCGTCGTGAACGCCAGTGAGATGAACCAATCGACTGAGCGGCCCGTCTGAAGGTTCGTCGACGTGACATGAAGGTTTTCGGTGACCCTCGTTCGGCCGTCCGGAAAGCTGAACATCCGGACTGTACCGACCTCGTGATCCTGGACCGCAAACCCGCAGTTTGCGTAGGGGTCCGGGATGGTGTCGTCCACGTGCAACGTCTGAATCTGCGGCGCCCCGGCCGCGAACGCCGTGCCTGACCAAAGCCCGCCAAAGACCAGCACGAGCGAGCAGATGATCAGATGCCGCAGCCGCAAAATCTCTCCGCGATCGTAACTCGCATCGACCGGCTTTTCAAGGCGAAATCCAGCGCCTGCAAGGCGAAATCCAGCGCCTGCCCTGGTCACGTCGTTGGCAATAGTCAGGCGGCACGGCTCAGCGTGCGGCACAACAACCGACTTCATCGAGGCCGAGAACGCGCTCGAGGCCATCGAGCAAGCACGGGATGAATGGCCGCCGGGAGGGCCTGGCTACGACGGGCGTTCCGTGCGCTGGGACTGGGACGTCGATGGTGAGCCGCCTGTTGGGGAGGGGGCTCCGCCCATATGGCTGGCGACAGCGAGCCCGGAGGAGGTCAACCAGTGGCTGAATGCGTTCGCCTGCTACTTGCCAAGTAGGTTCCGGCCGGAGGCGGCGCAGTCGCTCTCGGTTCCGCGGAGCCCACTTGTCATGCGGAGGCGTTCGTCCTTCCGAAAGGAGCTGAGAGCGGGCGATACGACGCAGCTCGGCGCCGCGCTGGGAGTCCTGGAAGTGGTCGCCGATGAGGGCTTGCGGCCACCAGAGGGAGACGAGTCGCAGCCACCGGCGCTGACCCCGGAGCGAATTCGGCTGATCTGCTACCAGGTCGTTCAGGGCTGATCGGAGGAGACCATGGAGGCACGAAACCGCTCCCTGCCTGACTGGTACTGGATTTGGTACCGACCTGAGCGCACCTGAGCGCACCTGAGCGCACTTGGACGTACAGGAGCGGCCCGAAAAGCCGCTCCTGTAGCTAACCGCGCTTCGCTCGTCAGACCTTCAAAACCGGTGCGGTCGTGCAACCCACGGCTCGGTAGGTTCGACTCCAGCGCCGCTCCGTAGAGCCAGAAACCGCGTAACCGAGGCAAACGGGTTGGCTCGCCGACACCGATTCGCGCTCGCGCGCGGCGCACTGACGCGGCTGGGGACCCCCTGACACGCCGACGCACTGGCGCGCGACTGGCGCGCGCTTTGCGGCCGCGGGTGACCGCGCACGCGGCGGTGGAACCGAAGGTATCGGCCCTGCCCGCCCAGTAGCCGTTGCCCTGGACGCAAACATGCACGGACAGCCCGACGAAGAGGTGCGGCCGTCGCGGCTGCTTCGAGGACGCCTTGGTCAAAGCCGCCACGAGCGCCGAGAATGCGCGACGCGCGTGGCGGCTTGATCGTTCGAACTACTTGCCGATGCTGCTTTCGGCCGCCGCATCGACGTAACGCTCGACATCCTCGTCGAGCAGCAGGCGGTCCTTATACAAGCTGTTCGCCGCGTGCGCGACCTCGCTGACGTACTTCCCGTGGTTGCGGTACCGCTCCTCGATCGAGAGCCGCGGGTCGCCGGAGGCCAGCCGCTCGGCCGTCGTCTGGGCGAAGTCGATCTTTTGGCCGAACGCGTCACACAGGTCGTCACCGGCGAACGCGGCCGCGCGCACGTTCCAGCCGGAATAGGTCGCCACCGGCACGGCGATCTCCGGTAGACGGATGCCGGCGACATCGTTCCCGTCGGCATCCGTCGTCGGCACGAAGACCGGATACGGCGAGCCCAGGAGCAGCGGGGGCAGGGTCGTCAGGATGCCTTGCACGAACATTGACCCAAAGTCGAACAGGTCGCCGGTGGTCGTGCGCCCGTTGTAGGTGACGCCGGGGATGGTGGGGAACCCGACGCCGGCCTGGGGCAGTGCTGGAACGGCCGTTCCGTCTCCGCGCCTCGGCACGCGGCTGGCAGGCGGCTCACGCGGTATGGGATCGGATTCGGAAGCCGGGTGAGGCGAAGAGCGTCAACGCCGAACACTCGTTTGCCTTCCGCGGCGACACGCTGTTCTCTCGCACCACCGACGGCGGCCAGACCTGGGATCCGCCGCGGACCATCCAGCAACGGACCAGCCTCACAGGCACGATCGGGAATCAGATCGCTGTGCTCCCAGATGGGACTCTCGTCGATATCTTCGACTTCGCCCAGGGCTCGGGCAAGAACTCCCCGGGATTCGATATCCAGGTCCAGCGGTCGGCCGACCATGGGGAGACCTGGTCGGAGCCAATCGAAGTAGCCCCCGAGCGGGCCGTGCGGGCGTTCGACCCTGAAACCGGTAGGTCTGTGCGAGCCGGTGGCGGTTTGCCAGACATCGCGGTCGACCTCAACCCGACGAGCCCGGGCTACGGCAACCTCTATGCCGTGTGGGGAGACAGCTTCGGCAGCGGGAAGACCAAGTCGAAGCCGCACAGCACGATCGTCTTCACGGAGTCCACCGACGGCGGCCTCACCTGGTCGCCGCTGTCACGGATCGATCGGTCGCCCGGGGACGTCCAGGCTTTCACGCCGTCTGTTCACGTGGCGAGCGACGGCACGGTGGGAGTCACCTACTACGACTTCCGCAACAACACTCCCGACCCCGGGCTCCCGACAGACCAGTGGTTCATTCACTGCCATCCGACCTCTGACTGCACCGACCCGGCGAATTGGGCGGAGAGCCACGTGGGCGGACCGTTCGACATCGAGAACGCCCCGATCTCCAGAGGCCACTTCCTGGGCGACTACGAGGGCCTGGACTCGATCGGCACAACGTTCACGTCGTTCTTCTCCGGGACGACGGCGACGGACAAGGACAACACCTACTTGGCGACGATCTCTCCATAAACCGGAGGCGCGGGACAAGAGTAAGGGTGTCGGACCCCGCGCACTGTCAATGGGCCTTTGCGCCGCGTTTGTGAATCCTCGCTCGGTCGCCGCCGCGGCCGACAGGCGGACGCGGCTCGATGGACGGAATCCAAAGATGAAGCCGGCCGAAGTCGTCATGCCCACGAAGTGGGCGGACTTCGGGCGGCGAACGGGAGCGACGGGACTCGAGCCCGCGACCTCCGGCGTGACAGGCCGCGCAGGCGCCGCCACGATTCTTCACCGGACTACCCGGAAGAGCCCGAATAACAGAGAGTTTGGCGAAGCGTCGAGCGCTCGCTTCTACGGCTTGGCACACCCTTGCACGACGGGCCCACCCCATCCTGGCCCCATCGATTCGTCGTCTGCCAAGACAACGCCGACCGCGAGGTACCCAGAAGCGAGGAGATCCACCGCACTGTCCTCCCCGACCAGCGACAGGCTGTGACCGGCTACGGCCCGCTGCCGCCGGTAGAGCCCTGTGGAGTACGCGTGTAGACGGCCTGGTATCTCGGCCAACAGAGCGATGCGGGCCTCGCGAGCCAGGACGATACCGGCCGGTTCGAAGTGCTCTGCCAGCGCCGTGGCGGTGAGGAGGAAGGTGCCGGGAACGAACGGCAGCTAGGCATCTCCGTGGAGCGCATATTCCACGGACTCCCTGAACCCAAGCGCAGCGCCGAAGGCGAGCTCGGCCTGCCACAGCGTGCTTCCCGCCCGTTCGCTTGCGCGGTCAAGGATAGGGGCGTAGACCGCTCGGGCTGCTTCGAGTTCCTTCGCCGAGGCGCCAACTCGTTCGAGCAGGCCATTCGCCGCGCCTGTGAGTCTCGCAGCCCGAACGTCGGCATTTGATTCTGCCGCTACTGCCGCGAGAAGATCCAGGAGCGCCGAACCACAGACGACGTCGTGCCGATCCAACGCGGCTCGGAGCGCCCGCTGCGCGAGCTCGAGCGCGTCCGTTCGCTCCCCGACGCCGAAGAGCGCCAGAGCGAGCGTGTGCTCCGTCGCCGGATCGGCCGACGCCCCGATCGACCCGCCGAAGGGAGCGAGACTCTCATTGGCCAGGCGCCTCGCGCGCTCGTAGTCGCCGCGACACAGCGCGGTCCAGGCCATGTCCGAGAGGATCATGCTTACGCCGAACTCCTCACCCAGCTCTCGAAACGCAGCGAGGCTCCGCTCCTCGAGCACCGTGGCCCTTTCGTCGTTGGCGCGACGGCGTTCGACCACCGCGAGCATGCGGAGTGCGCGGGGGAGGAGATGGCGACCGCGCGCGGCGTCGATCCTCTGCAATCCCTGCTCGAGGAAGGCGACAGCGGCCTCGAGGTCTCCAGTGAGAAACGCCATCCAGCCTCGGACAAGGAAGAGGCGTGCGCGGCCCGCGGCGTCGTCCGCCCGGGCGAACAGCCTCTCTGCTGCGTTGAGTAGCGCTGCAGCGTCAGCGTAATCGTCCTGAATGACAGCCAGCTCGCCGGCCACGAGAGTGCCCTTCGCTCGGATCTCTTCGGGCGCTCCAGTGGCGACCTCCAGGAGTTCCTCGATACGCAAGCGCCCTTCTCGGACATGGCCCTTGCAGATCCAGAATTCAACGAGGTCGGCCGCGAGAAGGAGACCAATCTCCGGAGATGGTGCGACGTGCAGTGCGGCGCGTACGTTCTCGTGCTCAGCCTGAACACGTTCCAGCCACTCGCGTTGCCTGGATCCGAACTCAATCTCTCGGGCGAGCGCCAGGAGCGAGTCGAAGAAGCGTCGCCGCACCGCATGAGCCTCTTCCGATTCCTGGAGCCGCTCGCTCGCGTACTCCCGAATCGTCTCGAGCATCCAGTACCGACCGTTCGAAAAGCGAAGGAGACTCTTTTCGACGAGCGACTGCAGGGGGTCAACGTCTGCGTCGCAGACCTCTGCGGCTGCCTCGAGCGCGCAGCCGCCTGCGAAGACGGAGAGGCGGCGGAAGAGCTGCTGTTCTTCTTCTGTGAGTAGGTCGTGGCTCCATTCGATCGTCGCCCGCAGAGTTTGCTGGCGGGGGTCCGCGTCGCGGCCGCCCTTCAAGAGGTCGAGGCGTTGGGAGAGGCGCTCGAGGAGCTGCGCGGGGGAGAGCGCCTTCGCGCGGGCGGCGGCGAGCTCGACCGCAAGCGGCAGGTTGTCCAGGCGCCGACAGAGTTCGGCGATGTAGTCGCTCGCCGTTGTCTGGGCGCGTTCGGAGAAGAGCGAGACGGCCTCGACTTCGGCGAGCGGCGGCACCGGATACTCCACCTCGCCCTGCACACGCAGGAGCTCCCTGCTCGTCACGAGCAGGGTCAGGTTGGGGCAGCGCTGCAGGACACTCGAGAGCTCGGGCGCCGCCTCGATCACCTGCTCGAGGTTGTCGAGCAGGAGGAGCAGCTCCCGTTCGCCGATGTGCTCGGCGAGGCTGTCCTTGGCGCCGAGCGTCCGGGCGATCGTGTCGGTCACGAGCACGGGGTCGCGGAGCGAGGCAAGCCCGACCCAGAAGACGCCCGCCTTGTACTCCGAAACGAGCGTCGCGGCCGCCTCGAGGGCGAGCCGCGTCTTCCCGGAGCCGCCGGGGCCGGTGAGGGTGAGGAGCCTCGCTCCACCCTCGATGCGGGCAAGCAGCTCGGAAAGCTCGCGCTCCCTCCCGACGAAGGAGCTCGCCGGCCGGGGGAGGTTCGTGTTCGAGATCGTCTTGAGCGGCGGAAACCGGCCGTCGCCGAGCTGGTAGATCGCGACTGGCTCGGGGATGTCCTTGAGGCGGTGCTCGCCGAGCTCGACGATCGCGTAGCCCTCGTCGAGCAGGACGCGAGTCCGCTGCGAGAGGACGACCTGGCCACCGTGGCCAGAGGCGGCGACACGGGCCGCGAAATGGACATCCTCGCCGACGTAGCCCTCCTCGGTGCGGAGCGGCGTTCCCGTGTGCAGGCCGATCCGGAGGGTGATCTGTCCCGACGCGAGTTCCTCCGTAATCGCCTGTGCGGCCTCGAGTGCGTCGGGTGCCGTCGAGAAAGCGACAAAGAAGGCGTCGCCCTGGGTATCGACTTCGACACCGCCTCGAGCGGTACACGCTTCCCGCACGACCCTCCGGTGTTCGGCGAGCTTCTCCGCGTAGGCCCCGGCGCCGAGCTCGTGGAGGAGCTTGGTCGAGCCCTCGACGTCTGTGAAGAGGAAGGTGACGGTCCCGGAGGGAAGGTCGCGCCGCATGTGCACGTGATCATGCGACCCTCCCGGCAACACGTCTACTTCCATCAGCGTCCGGACCCTCTGTGCAGCGTCGCTCGTCTCCCCGAGAGCGCGTCGTCCGGGAACACTTCCTCCCTCGGCGGCGAACCTGCCGGCGCCGGCGTGACCTCCGGTCGTTTCGCGTCGTCGGACGCCACCTTAGTGGCCGGCCAGAACTCGGCCTGAATCGGCTTGAAGTCGAGCACTCCGCACCCGGTTTGGCCTGCTTGCGGGCGGCTGCGCGAGAAAGTCTGTGTACTCGGCCCAGATCTGGCGTCTGAACCGACAACACAGTATGCTGATTTGCAGGGAGTTTTACGGGAGCGACGGGACTCGAACCGGCGACTTCCGGCGTGACAGGTCGGAGGTCGCGGGCCAGAACGGGCAATGGCGCGCCATACGACCCGGAAGCTCTTCGTCGATGGGCGAAGCGACGCAGGTGAGCCAGGGCCACTGCGAGTCAAACCCGAGTGCGGAGCGAGGCACGTCGTTGATGGCGATGGTCTGGAGGGTGAAGTCGAGCGCTGTAGGGGCCAGAGACTGCGAGCGTTCTGCAAGCATCGAGCTTCCGCGGGATGCCTCGCGGTTCCGCCTGAAAGCAGCGACTCCAACGCGGCATACCCGAAGTAGTCCGCGTTTGCCTAGGCGATACTTCGTGTGACGACGGATGAGAACGAATGCGAACGGAAAGCGTCACCGGGACGAGGTCATCATCAGCGCGCTTGTCGGAGGCGCCAGCTACTCCGAGGCCGCTCGAGTAGGCCGCGTCTCCAGGGCAACCGTCGCACGGAGAATGGCCGAGCCTGCCTTCCTGTCCCGTGTCCTCGAGGAGCGTGAGCAGATGATCGATCGGGTTCGCGGCCTGCTCGTCGACGGCTCGCTCGCGGCGGCACGATCAATTCTCCACCTCGCGCAGGATGCGGGCAGTGAGTCTGTGCGAATGGCCGCTGCCTCCCGCGTGCTCGACCTTGCACTCCGTCGCCGCCCGGTCTCGACACGTTCACGATGCAGGAAGTAAGCGCCCTCGTTCTTCAGCTTGTCGAGCTCTCGATTGCACGAATGCCGGAAGAGCAGCATGAGCCCTACATTCGTGAGGTTCGTGCAATCGGCGCTGCCTGACCCCGCGTCTGGCGACGCGATTTCCGCCGCCGCCTGACGACTGGCGCGCGACTGGCGCGCACCCCCGCATTAGCAGCGGGTTTATGCCCTGTACCGGTTACGGGAACCGGTGCTCGGGTCGGCGAGCAGGTCGTGGAGCACGTGCTCGACTCGAAGCCGTCGGTGTCGGGCATAGTCCTCAGCGGCACACGAACCTGTGGTGGACGGAGAAGTTGGGGCGGCCGTAGGGGTCCACTAGCGTCGCCCGAATCGTGTACTCGCCGCTATAGCAACCGGTCCAAACTGCACGGTGTAGACATCCGTGGCCCACGAGCCGCCAGTGTCAAACGGGTTATTGGGCACGTAGGAGAGTGGCCCGTGGACGCGCTTGTCTCTCCTCAGTGCAAGGCCGTGCGGGCGCGAGATGCGAAAGATGCGAAGGATCAGGCGCGCCCGCTGCGCTCGGTATCGGGCGCAGCGGGAAGACCAAAACGCTTTGATCTCCTCGGGAGGATCGTAGAACGAGGGCTTCATTGACGGGCAGCTTTTCGGCGGCCAAACCGAGTACCTGATAAGGACGTGGATTCGCGTCCCGTGGTTGCCAAACCCTGCGGCCACCGTCAGTCGATTCCCCCACAGCGCATCGTCCGCTCCGACTGCGCTCGGTAGCAGGAAGACCGCAAAGACTGCCGCAGCTATCGCGGTCAGCGTTCGCAAAAACATGCACCCAGTCTGGATTCCCGCTCACGCCTGCGCAAGAGGGCTGGGCGGTGAGGCGGGGCCGTGCGCGCCAGTTGCGCGCCAGTCGCGCCAGTCTTCCAGCGGTCTTGAGCCCCCTTGAGCGGAACGAGTCCCGACGTCGGGACTCGCCCGAAACCGGCCCGATCACGCCGGTTTCGGCTTACGGAGCGGCGCAGGAGTCGAACCTACCGAGCCGTGGGTTACACGACCGCACCGGTTTTGAAGACCAGCTGGGCCACCGGGCCCATGCCGCTCCACAACGAGCCTAGCGGAGGGTTTTCCGCTACTGGCTCGCAACGAAGCGCCGCCGGAGCCGGGCTTAGCCCGGCGGGAGGCTCACTGCGCCCAGACACCTTGGAAACGGGCGATGCACGGACGGCTCCTGAAACGTCTCGACCTCAGCGGCGGCTCCCAAGGAGGGGGCTCACGGGGGAACCAGGGGTTCCCCCGTGCTTGAGCTGGGCCACCGGGCCCATGCCGCTCCACAACGAGCCTAGCGGAGGGTTTTCCGCTACTGGCTCGCAACGAAGCGCCGCCGGAGCCGGGCTTTGCTCGGCGAGAGGCTCAGTCCGACAAGAAAGGCTGAAGGCGCCGCTCGTCGGCGGCGGCTCTGAAACGGTCGAGTGACGTCCGCCGCTCGCAAGGAGGGGCACAGGGGAAACAGGGGTTCGCCCGTGAAGCGGGTGCACGTTCGACGTCACCTTCAGCGCCGGCTCTCCGAGCGCCTGAGCACGCGCTCGTCGCCGATGCGCCGGGTGAGGCCGTCCGCGTCGAAGCGCTCCAGCAAGAGCTGTGCGGTGCGCCGCGAGATACCGAGCGCGTCGCGGAAGCCGGCGAGGGTGATCGGCGACAGCGTCCGCAATGCCTCGCGCCCTCGCTCGTAGAGCGGCTCGGGGACCGCGAAGCCGTCGCCGACCCGCCTGAGCTTTCCCTTGGCTTCCAGGAAGGCGGCGAGCTCGCGATCCTCGACGCGAACGAGGTCTTCGGCGGCGAGCCGCTCCTCGAGCTTCGCTGCGGCGGCTGCGTGATCTCCCAGTTGCGGGGCGGCGCCCGACGCGTAGGCCTTCCCGTCGCGGCGCTCGACGTGGAGGAGCGGCGCGACCGACGCGGCCCATGGCTCCGGCGGCAGCAGCTCGGCGAGTGGGACGCCGGGGTCGAGGGGAGAGCTCGCCGCGCGCTCGGTCAGGCGGGTGCGAACGGAGCCGCGCAGCTCCTCGAGCCACTCCGGCGCGAAGAACCAGTCGCCTGCCTGCTGGAGCGAGGCGAGGCCGTGGGCGAGCTCGGCCGGCGGGAGCAGCGCGCGCGCCTGCAGCGCAGGGCCCGTGACCGGCCCGTAGACGCAGGCCCGGACGATCGCCTCCGGGTCGCCGCGCTCCAGGAGCTCGAGGCGTTCAGGGTCGAGCCGCCGAGGAGGCGCCGGGTCGAGCACGACGCCTCCGCCCACCGTGGTCTCCGCGCGCAGCACGACGCGATCCCCGCGGGCGGCCACAACGGGCTCGCGCAACCGGAGCTGCGCGTAGCGGCCCTCGCGCACCACGCGCGCAGGCACGTCGCTCGTCCCCGCGTGCACCGTGACCGCGGCCGGCAACGGCTCGAGCTCCTCGAGCACGACGTCGAGCCGCCAGCTCACCGGGTAATGGCCCGGCTGGACGAGCGCGTCGCCGCGGCCCAGCTGCGTGCGCGTGACGCCGGGGAGGTTGACCGCGACCCGTTGTCCGGCCTCGGCGCGCGTGACCGGCAGGTCGTGCACCTGGACGCTGCGCGCGCGAGTAGCCAGGCCCGAGGGCTCGACCCGTAGGGCGTCGCCCGGAGAGATCGAGCCCGACCAGAGGGTGCCGGTGACGACGGTGCCGGCGCCGTCGATCGTGAAGACGCGGTCGACGTACAGCCTCGTCGCCCCGGCGCGCTCGCGGGGCTGTGCGGCATCGGCGGCTCGGGCCAGGGCGGCGCGCAGCTCGTCGAGCCCGGCGCCGGTCTTCGCGCTGACGGCCACGACCTCCGCCTCGGGTACGAGGTCCCGCGCCTCCGCGAGCGCGAGCTCGAGGGCCTCCGGTTCCACGGCGTCCGCCTTGGTGACCGCGACGACGCCGCGCTCGATCCCGAGCAGGCGGAGGATCGCCAGGTGCTCGTGCGTCTGCGGGCGCGCGCCTTCGGCTGCGTCGATCACGAGCAGGAAGAGGTCGATCCCGGTCGCCCCGGCGACCATCGTCCGGACGAAACGCTCGTGGCCGGGAACGTCGATCACGGACAGCCGCCGCCCGTCCGGGAGCTCGAGCGGCGCGTAGCCGAGCTCGATCGAGATCCCGCGCTCCTGCTCTTCCGGCAGCCGGTCGGTGTCCTTGCCGGTCAGCGCCTTGACGAGCCAGGTCTTCCCGTGGTCGATGTGACCCGCGGTGCCGACCGTCAGCGGCACTTCAACCGTCCTAGTAACAGTCTGTTACTAATCGCGCTGGCCCCGAAGTTGGCGCCCCGAGGGCGCTTCGACCCTCCAAGTAACAGACTGTTACTTGGCACGGGCGGCTTGAATCGACCTGGCCGCTTCGTCGGCCTCCGCGTCGTTCAGGGTGCGGCAGTCGAGCAGCAGGCGGCCGTCGCGGAGGACGCCGACGACCGGCGGCTCGACCTCGCGCAGCCGCACGGCCAGCTCCTCCTCGACGGCGCAGGCGAAGCTCGGCAGCTCGCTGAGCGGGAGCGCGCCTCCCCCGACGCGGCCGACCGTCTCCTCGACCTCGCCTCCGACCGCGGTGGCCAAGCGCTCGGCGCGGGCTCGCACCATTTGCAGCGGCTCGTGCAGCATGCGCAGCACCGGCACCTCGCGCAGGGCGCGCGCGGGATCGAGGTAGAGCGCGAGCGTTCCCTCGAGCGCCGCCAGCGTCAGCTTGTCCGCCCGCAAAGCGCGCTGGAGCGGGTGACGGCGCAAACGCTCGACGAGATCCGCCCGCCCGACCACGATCCCGGCCTGGGGGCCGCCGAGGAGCTTGTCGCCCGAGAAGCAGACCAGGTCGGAGCCGGCTGCGAGGCTCTCCTTCGCGGACGGCTCGTCCTCGAGGTGGACGAGGACGCCCGAGCCGAGATCGTCCACCAGCGGCAGCTCGTGGCGTCGCGCCACGGCCGCGAGCTCTTCCACCGAGGCCTGCTCGGTGAAGCCGACGACGCGGAAGTTGGACTGGTGCACGCGCAGCAGCACGGCGGTCTCGGGGCCGATCGCTCGCTCGTAGTCGGTGGCGCGCGTGCGGTTCGTCGTGCCGACCTCGCGCAGGCGCGCGCCCGAGCGCGCGAGCACGTCGGGAATCCGGAAGCCGTCGCCGATCTCGAGCAGCTCGCCGCGCGAGACGAGCACCTCGCGCCCCTCGGCCAGGGCGGCCAGCGCCAGCAGCACCGCCGCCGCGTTGTTGTTCACGACGAGCGCAGCTTCCGCGCCGGTCAGCCGCCGCAGGATCGAGGCGACGTGATCCTGCCGCGAGCCGCGCCCGCCGGCCGAGAGCTCGTACTCGAGGTTCGAGTAGCCGCGCCCGATCTCGGCGACGCGCTCCAGAGCGGCCTCCGCCAGCGGCGCGCGGCCGAGGTTGGTGTGCACGATCACCCCGGTGGCGTTGAGCGTCCGCCGCAAGTTCGGCGCTCGTGCCGCCGCGAGCTCCCGGAGCGCCCGCTCGCCGAGGTCGCCGGGATCGTGACCGGCCGTTATCTCTTCACGCGCGCGCGAGAGAGCGGCGCGAGCCGCCTCGACCGCCAGCGCCGGCGGCTCCCCCGCGAGCCGCTCGTCGCGGGCCAGCTCGTCCACGGAGGGAAGATCGCGCAACTGCATTTCGGGGTCAGTGTAGGCGGCAGACGCCGTGAGTAGACTCGTGCGGGGTCGATGGTGCGAGGAACGTTCACGACGGCGATGCTGTGCGCCCTGCTGGGCGTGCTCGCGCTTGCGGGCTCATCGGAAGCCGCCGGCCGCGTCGGCGTCGGGAAGATGAGCGTGACGCCCGACAGAGCCAGCGCCGGTTCGACCGCCAACGAGCTGATCTTCACGTTCCTGGCCGACTCGGCCGCGCTCTCTGGCCAGACGATTGTCGACGTCCCCCGCGGCTGGACTCCGCCGCAGCGCACGAACTCGTCCGGGAATGGCTACGTCGAGCTCCAGCCGGCGGGCTGCACGAGCGCGACCCGCATCACGGCGATCGTCGGCCGCCGGATCGCGATCGCCACCGAGTGCCAGCGGCGGCACTTCTACCGGCTCCTCTACCACCGCGCCTCGGCGCCGCTGCTCTCCGCAGACGGCTACGTCTTCCTGACCCAGACGCGCCCGGCGAGCGCCAGCAAGAAGGTGCTCTTCCGGCCGCTCGGGCCGCACAAGCAGCCGGTCGTCCGCGTGCGCGGGGCCGCCGCCGCGAAGCTTTTCATGACGGTGACGAGCATCGCCACCGGCGGAGTTCCGTTCGCCGCGACCGTCCGGGCGACCGACCCGTGGGGGAACAACGCCGCCGACTACGCGGGCACGGTTACCCTGGCGAGCACCGATCCGGCCGCGACCCTGCCGGGCCCCTACGCCTACGGTCAGAAAGACACGGCGCAGCACACCTTCACCGGCGTGATCCTGCACACGCCGGGGACGCAGAGGATCACCGCGACCGACTCGAGCGGTTTCACGATCGAAAGCGAACCGATCACCGTCTCACCGTTCTCGAGCTAAGGAGTGCTGCGATCGGGCAGCGGGCGCAGGATCTGCGTGACCGCGTCCTCGATCGAGTCCGTCACGCCTAGCAGGTCGAGGTCTTCGGGCGAGACCATCCCGTCGGCCAGGAGCCGCCCCTTGATCCAGTCCAGCATCGGCTGCCAGTAGGCGCTGTCGAAGAGCACGACCGGGAAGTGCAGCACCTTGCCGGTCTGGATCAGCGTCAGCGACTCGAACAGCTCGTCGAGGGTGCCGAAGCCGCCGGGGAAGATGAGGAACCCTTCGGCGGCCTTCACGAACATCGTCTTGCGCACGTAGAAGTGGCGGAAGGTGACGCCGATGTCCACGTACGGGTTCGAGCCCTGCTCGTGCGGGAGCTCGATGTTGAAGCCGACCGAGACCCCGCCGGCCTCGCTCGCGCCGCGGTTCGCGGCCTCCATCACGCCGGGGCCGCCGCCGGTGACGATGGCGAAGCCGGCCTCGGCCAGCCGCCGGCCCGCCTCGCGCGCGGCCGCATAGGCGGGATGGTCCTCGCGCACGCGCGCGGATCCGAAGACCGTGATCGCCGGCCGCCCGATCCGTTCGACGGCCTCGAACCCCTGGAGGAACTCCTCCGCGATCCGCGCGGCGTGGCCCGCAAGGTCGCCCTCCCAACGCTCGAGGAGCTTTCGGTCCTCCACTAGTGGAGGACCACTAAAAGTTGCGAGGCACGTGCGTCGCGTGCATGCCCAGAACGAGCGCGGCGGCGAGGCCGAAGTAGAGCAGCCCCATCAGCAGGCGCCGGTGCGGCTCGACCTTGTAGTACGCCTGAACCTCCGGAAGCCTGCGCATCTTCCAGCGGTGCCAGGTCTCGTTGGCCGCGACCAGCAGGATCAGGATCAGGATCGGGTTCGGCCGGAGGATCACCAGGCCGAGCAGACCCAGGACCCCGAACAGCCAGAGCGCCGGATGGATCGCCGCCACGATCCGGCCGCCGTCGAGCGGGCTCACCGGCAGCAGATTGAAGAGGTTGATGAAGAACCCGAGGAACGCAAGGGCCTTCAGGTGCTGCGAGTCGTAGGCGAGGCCGGCGAGGTAGATCACCGCGGCACCCGCCGAGCCGAGTAGCGGGCCGGCGATTCCGACCCGCGCCTCGCGCCAGGCGTCCTGCGGCATCTGCTTCATCGTGATCAGCGCGCCGAGGAACGGGATGAACATCGGCGCCGACACCGGTAGCCCCTGGTGTCTCGCCTCGAACACGTGCCCCATCTCGTGGACGAACAGGAGCACGACGAGCCCGATCCCGAACCACCAGCCGCCGATCCAGACGTAGACCGCGGCCGAGACGAACATCGAGAACAGGAACTTGAACTTGAGCAGGACGACGCCGAACTTGGCGAGGAACGCGCCGATCGCGACGATCGGAGCCCAGAGCTTGCGCGCAAAGCTCTTCCAACCCGGCTCGGGATGGATCGGCTCGTAGTCGCGAAAGTCGGGCTCGAGCTCAGGCCTGGGCGAGAGCTGGCTCACGCACTCATCGTAGCGGCGGAAGAACCCGCCGCCGGGTGTCGTCCTGTGGGAGTAAGAGAATCCCTGTCACGCCGTCAGGGCTTCACTCGATACCGAAAGGACCGGTCTTATGACCAGAGGATTCCTGCGCTTCCTGCGCAGAAATACAATCGCGATGCTTGCGTTGTTCCTCGCGCTCGGAGGAACGACGTACGCGGCCTCGACCGCACTGATCGGAAAGAACACGGTCGCGTCGCCGCAAGTCGTCAACGGCTCGCTGAAAACCAAGGACCTGAGCAAGGCCGCGCGAGCGGCACTCAAGGGCAACAGAGGCCTACGAGGCCTGACGGGCGCTCAGGGTGCCAAGGGCGCCACGGGTGCACAGGGCACCCAGGGCACCCAGGGCATCCAGGGCATCCAGGGCATCCAGGGCACCCAGGGCATCCAGGGAGTCGCCGGAACTGCGGTCGCGTATGCGTATGTCGACTCCAGCGGCGGCGTAGTCGAGGAGCAAAGCAAGGGGATCACGGACGCAATGGTCACGAACCCCGCGACGGGGTACTACTGCTTCTCCGGACTCGGGTTCACGCCCAAGAACATGGTCGCCACGGGGAACAACATCGGGCCGGTTTTCGACACTCTCGCGACGCCTTCGATTCAGGCGACGGGACAAAGCTTCGTCACGTGTGCCGGCAGTCCGGCACGGGTCACGACCTACGGGATCGGTGCAGCCGCTCTCGCGAACCGGGCCTTCTACGTCTGGTTCGAGGCCTGATCGGCCTCCGAGCATCCCGTCCAGCCGAGAGGGCCGTATTAGCGGCCCTCTCGCTGTTTCATCCCTCAACTCAGGGTGCTCGTTCGATTGATGCGCTCCGATAGCTCCGTGGATGAGCGCCTTCGCCCGGGTGCTTTGTGTGGCAGCCGCCCTGACGTGTGTAGCCGCGCCGAGCGCAACTCCAGCTTTCAGCCCCGCCACGCGGCAGGTCGTCCTTCAGTACCGCTCAACCGGGCAGCTCGAAGCCCTCGAGCGCTCCGGCGCGCGGATCGTGCGCACGGTGCCCGCCCTGCACAGCGCCGTCGTCGAGACGAGCCGCTCGCTCGCTGGCCCGCGACCGGTGCTCAGGCGGGCCCTGACCGTCGACGAGCCGGCCCTGGCCCAGACCTTTCAGCCGGGGATCGCCTGGGAATGGCAGTGGGACGCGGCCCGCGTCGGAGAGGTCCCTGACTGGGCTTTGCGCGCGGCCTCGAGCGTGACGGTCGCCGTGATCGACAGCGGCGCCGACCTGAACGCTCCCGATCTGGCTCACAAGTCGCCCAGGACATGGAGTGTCCTCAGTCGCTCGCGCAAGGTTCGCGACCGGCTCGGTCACGGCACCTTCGTCGCGTCGCTTGCGACCGGCTCCGTTGCGAACGGCACCGGCATCTCGGGCTTCGGCGGCGACGCGAGGCTGCTGGCGATCCAGGCGATCGACGCCGAGGGATACGTCACCGATGTCGACGAGGCCGCCGCGATCGTCTATGCCGTCAAGCACGGCGTGAAGATCATCAACCTCAGCATCGGCGGCTCGGAGACCTCGGCGATCGAGGAGCACGCGCTTCAATGGGCCTTCCGCCACGGCGTCCTGGTCGTGGCTGCGGCCGGCAACGAGCACGACCAGGGCAATCCCGTTGAGTACCCGGCGGCCCTGCTTCAGCCTGTCGGCTCGCGCGGCCGCGGCGGGATCGGCCTCTCCGTCGGCGCCACCAGCATCGACGGGACGAGGGCGTCCTTCTCGAACACCGGCTCCTACATCTCGCTCGCCGCTCCGGGCTACAACGTCTTCGCCGCCGAGTCCGCCGACTCCGACTGGCCTCGCGCGCAGCTGCCGTGGGCCGCCGCCGGCTACTACGGGTGGGCGAGCGGCACCTCGTTCGCAGCGCCCGAGGTCGCCGGCGTGGCGGCGCTCGTCTGGGGCGTGAACCCTCGCCTCACCGTCCGGCAGATCGCGAGCGTGCTCAAGCAGAGCGCGACGGGCGGCACCTGGAACCACGAGCTCGGCTGGGGAAGCCTCGACGCCGCCGCCGCCGTGCAGTTGGCGCTGGAAACACCGGGCCAGGCGCCCCGGCTCGCGCACGCACGCGCCTCCTAGGAACCGCGCCGGTTTGCACTAGAGTGCCGCGACGCGCATCCGACACGGAGGGCAAGAGCGCATGGCTGCACGCGACAACAGCAGGGGAATGGCCGGCATCTCGGTCGGCGGGATCATCGTGCTCCTCGGAATCCTCGCGATCATCTTCTGGAGCTTCTGGATCGGGCTGATCATCGTCCTGATCGGGCTCGCCGCCTTCGGCGGCTTCGCACGTGGGAAGTGGTACTGAGCGGGACACGATCTCCCAACGTCAGGGTGACCGCGGCTAGGTCTTGAGCGGCGTCCGTCGAGCCCGAGGATCGAGCTTCTCGGCCACAGCGCCGGCGGCGTCCTCTTTCTCGACGATCCAGAAGCCCTCGTTCTTCTCGACGATGCGCTCGATCTCGGGGAAGATGTGGTCGTCGCTCGGCGCGACGGCAAACCAGGTGCTGTGCGCCCGTATGCGCTCGTAATCCTCGGCGGTGATCGCGAGCGGTTCCGAGCACTTGGGCTTCGCGCACTCGCAGATCGCATCGTGAGCAGGGGCGTACAGCGGTTTCTGCTCGCTGATTTCCGCCACCCGCTCGTTGACCTCGCGGAAGATGCTCTGCGTCTGCGCCTTCTCGACGTCGCTGGAGGCGCTTCCGTTGGATTCGTCAGTGACCATGAGTACTCCATCTCCGGTCCGGTAGGAAGAGTCTGGGCGACCGGGGAAGGAGCTCTACGGACGAACTTCGCGGAGTCGGCGGCCTCGGCTAACCGAGTCTAGCTCTCTGCGCAATCGAACGTACTCTACGGGGGTGGCGGCGCAGGGCGACACGGTGACGTACTCGCACCCGGCGGGTCGCTTGCGCGGAGCGCGGCGGGCGGGAGTGCGAGGGCTCGCGCTCTCCGCCTGGTCGCACCGGCGTGACCCACACGTTCAGATCCAGGTCGCGCTTGTCCTGCTGTTCGTTGCGGCACTGGCCGCCTTCGCCCACATCACCGAGGACTACCTCACGGGGGATCCCCTGGTCCGGTGGGACCTGGAGTTCAGCGCCTGGCTTCACGAGCACTCGAGCCCCTTCCTCGTCTCGCTGTTCAAGGTCGTCACGCTCGCGGGCAACGTCGTGTTCCTGGCGCTCTTCACGGTCGCCGTCGCGCTGTTTCTGCTGCGTCGGCGGGCGTTCAACGAGGCGACGCTGTTCTCCGTGGCCGCCCTGGGCATCGAGGTCTTGAACCCCGTCCTCAAGCTTCTCTTCCACCGACCGCGACCGGAGCTCGCCTACGTCCACGTCGATACGTACTCGTTTCCCAGCGGCCACGCGGCGGGCGCATCGGCGATCTACGCCGTCGCGCTGTACCTGCTGGTCAGGGGCGCCGCGCCCCGCCGGCAGGTCGTGTGCGGGATTGCCTACGTGGCGCTCGTCGCGGTCATAGGCTTCAGCCGCCTCTACCTGGAGGTGCACTACCTGTCGGACGTGCTCGCAGGTCTCAGTCTCGGCACCGCGTGGGCGTTCGCGTGCCTGTTCGCCTACGAGGCGCGTCACGACGTCGTGGGCTGGATGGTTCCGGCGCGCTGGCGGGCCCTGGCCGACCGCCTCGCACCTCGCAGCTAGGCAATGCTTGGCGCTACGGGAGCGAGACGTACCGTCCGAGGAACGACCGCGCAGACTCGGTGTCCAGTCGATAGACGACGTTCGTCGCTCGACACATGAAGTCGCCCGTAATGGTGCTCGCGGCGAGGATGTTCGTCTCGGTGGCTCCAGCCCCGAGGAAGTTCGGCCCGCAATTATGTGTTGCGGAGGCTACTGCTATTTCTAGGAACCGCGCCCCAGCCACTCCTCGCCGCCCTCGTAGACCTCCTTCTTCCAGAGCGGCACCGTCTCCTTGAGCCGGTCGATCGCCTCGCGGCACGCGCTCAGCGCGTCCTGCCGGCGCGGCGCCGCGACGGCGATCACCACGCTCGGCTCGCCGATCTCGACCCGCCCGACGCGGTGGTGGATCGCGATCCCGCAGAGGTCGTGCGCCTCCTCGAGCTCGGCGGCGAGCTGCGTGATCACGTCTTCGGCCATCTCCGCGTAGGCCTCGTACTCGAGGTAGAGCACCTCGCGCCCGCGTGACTGCCGGCGCACCGTGCCCGTGAAGGTGGCGATCCCGCCGGCGCGCTCGTCGGCCACCTCGGCGACCGCGGCGTCCAGCGAGAGCGGCCCCACGGTCACGCGGAAGGCCCCGCCCGAGACCGGCGGGATCAGCGCGACCTCGTCGCCGTCGCGCAGCTCCTGACCCGGCTCCGCGTACTCGCGGTTGACGGCGTAGAGCAGCCCGCCCGGCTCCTCGCCGAGCTCCAGCGCGGGCCAGACGTCGGCCACGCGCTCGAGCCCCTCGAGCTGGCGCCGCGACCAGCCGGCGCGCTCGCGCAGCCCGGCGAAGAGCCTCACGGTGACCGGCATGGCGATAGCCTAGTTTGGGTGGCGAAGACCGAGGACCGCGAGGCCGACTCCGGCATCGAGCTCAAGCCCGTCTACTCCGCAGACGACGTCGAGGGCGAGCTCGAGGCGCCCGGCGAGTACCCGTTCACGCGCGGCCCCTATCCGGACATGTACCGCGGGCGGCCCTGGACGATCCGCCAGTACGCGGGCTTCGCCTCGGCCGAGGAGACGAACCAGCGCTTCCGCTACCTGCTCGACCGCGGCCAGACCGGCCTCTCGGTCGCCTTCGACCTGCCCACTCAGCTCGGCTACGACTCCGACGACGAGCGGGCGGCCGGCGAGGTGGGGCGCACCGGCGTTGCGATCGACTCGCTCGCCGACCTGGAGCTCCTCTTCGACGGGATCCCGCTCGACAAGGTCTCCACCTCGATGACGATCAACGCCCCCGCAGCGCTGCTCCTGCTCCTCTACGAGCTGGTGGCCGAGGAGCAGGGCGTCCCGCCCGAGAAGCTGCGCGGCACCGTCCAGAACGACATCCTCAAGGAGTACATCGCGCGCGGGAACTACATCTTCCCGCCCCGCCCGTCCATGCGGCTGACCACGGACCTCTTCGCCTACTGCGCGGAGCGGCTGCCGAGCTGGAACACGATCTCGATCTCCGGGTACCACATCCGCGAGGCCGGCTCGACGGCCGTGCAGGAGCTCGCCTTCACGCTCGCCAACGGCATCGCCTACGCGCAGGCCGCGGTCGACGCCGGGCTCTCGCCGGACGAGTTCGGCGAGCGGCTCTCGTTCTTCTTCAACGCCCACAACCACTTCTTCCAGGAGGTGGCGAAGTTCCGTGCCGCGCGGCGGCTCTGGGCCGGGATCATGCGCGACCGCTTCGGCGCCACCAACCCGAAGGCGCAGGCGCTGCGGTTCCACGCGCAGACGGGCGGCTCGACCCTCACCGCGCAGCAGCCGGAGAACAACATCGTCCGCGTCGCCGTGCAGGCGCTCTCGGCGGTGGCCGGCGGCGCGCAGTCGATCCACACGAACTCCTTCGACGAGGCGCTCGCGCTGCCGAGCGAGCGCGCCGCCCGGATCGCGCTGCGCACCCAGCAGCTCCTCGCGCACGAGGCCGGCGGCACCGACACCGCAGACCCGTTCGGCGGCTCGTACTTCATCGAGGCGCTGACGGATGAGCTCGAGGCGCGCGCCCGCGAGCTGATGGAGCGCGTCGAGGAGGCCGGCGGCGCCGTCGCCGCGGTCGAGCAGGGGCTGATCCAGAAGGAGATCGACGAGGCGGCGTATCGCTACTCCGAGCAGGTCGAGTCGGGCGAGCGCGTGATCGTCGGCGTGAACCGTTACGCGGAGGCGGAGGCCGAGCAGATCGAGCTGCACCGGCTCGACCCGGAGGCGGAGAAGCGGCAGTTGGAGCGCACCGCACGGGTGCGGGCCGAGCGAGAGGCGGGGGAGGCGGAGGCAGCGCTGGCCCGGGTGCGCGTGGCCGCGCAGGGCACCGAGAACCTGCTCCCGCCGCTACGCGAGGCGCTGCGGGTGCGCTGCACGATCGGCGAGATCTGCAACGTGCTGCGCGAGGAGTTCGGGATGTACGATGCTCAGCCCTCGCCGTAACGGCGTGCGGATCCTTCTCGTCTCGCAGATGTACCCCGGGCCCGACGACCCCGATCTCGGCGTGTTCGTGGCGCAGCTCGAGAACGCCCTGCACGAGCGCGGCCACGAGCTCGAGCGGGCGGTGCTCGACCGCCGCGCCGGCGGGAAGCGGCGTTACGCGACCCTTGCGGCCCGCACGCTCCGCGCTGCACGCAGCTTCCGGCCCGATGTCGTCTACGCGCACTTCCTCGTTCCGGCCGGCCTGACCGCGGCCCTCGCCGCTCGCGCGCCGCTCGTCGTCACCGCTCACGGCCGCGACGTGCGCAACGTGGGGGCGATCCCCGGGATCCGCGCGCTCACCCGTCTGACCGTCCGCCGCGCCGCGGCCGTGATCGCGGTCTCGGACTACCTCCGCCGCGAGCTCGAGACGAAGGTGCCCGAAGCCCGCGGCAAGACCGAGGTGATCGACTCGGGTGTGGACCTGGAGCGCTTCAGCGTCCAGCCCGCGCCGGAGGGCGGCCCGCACTTCCTCTGCCTCGGCGCGCTCAGCGAGCGCAAGAACGTCGTCCGCCTGGCCGAGGCCTTCGAGCGCTTCGGCTCCGGTTCCCTAACCTTCGTCGGCGACGGGCCGCTGCGTGCTGGGCTCGAAGGCCGCCCCGGGGTCGAGGTCGTCCCCAGCGTCCCGCACGACGAGGTGCCGGCTTTGATCGCCCGTGCCCACGTCGTCTGCCAGCCGAGCCTGATCGAGCCGTTCGGCCAGGCGCTGCTCGAGGCGATGGCCTGCGGGCGCTCGGTGGTCGCCACGCGCGTCGGCGGCCCGCCGGAGTTCGTGCCGCCCGATGCAGGTGTGCTCGTCGACCCGCTCGACGTGGAGGCGATGGCCGATGCGCTCCGCGTTGCGGCGTCGCTGCCCTGCCCGAACCCCGCCGCGCGCGAGGCCGCAGAGCGCCACGACGTGAAGGAGCAGGCCCGTCGGGTCGAGGAGGTGCTCGAACGAGCCGCGTGACGCGGAGCGGGCGAAGATCGTTGTAGGCAAGGGAGCCGTCCACCCATGCCTTCAAAGATCCGCGTCCTCATAGCCGACGACCATCGCCTCTTTGCCGACGCACTCGAGGCGATCCTGGCCTCGGAGCCCGAGATCGAGGTCGTCGGCCGCGCTCACAACGGCGAGGAGGCCGTCGACCAAGCGCTGGCCCTCAAGCCCGACGTGATCCTGATGGACATCGCGATGCCGGTCGTGGACGGAGTCGAGGCCACGAAGCGGATCCGCAAGAAGCAGCGCAAAGCCTGCATCCTGATGCTGACGGGCTCGAATTCGCGCACGGACGTCGCACGGGCCCGCGAGGCCGGGGTCGCCGCCTACATCACGAAGGACCGGATTGCCGCCCAGCTGATCGAGGCGATCCGCGAGCTGGACGCAAACTGACCGCTGGTATCCTGGCCCTGTCTTGCTGCAGATCTTCGCGGTCATCCACGTTCTGCTCGCGGCGTCGCTCGTCGGCCTGATCCTCATGCATTCGGGCCGTGACGCCGGCCTCGGCGGCATGGGCTTCACGCCCGCTTCGCAGGGCGGCACGCACATCGTCGAGAAGAACCTGACGCGGCTGACGGTGGTCGTCGCAATCCTGTTCACCGCGAACACCGTCCTGCTCTTCCACCTGCTCAAGTAGCGGAATGGGTCGGCGGGCCGCGGCCCTGGCCCTGCTCGCGCTGCTCGTCGCGGGCTGCGACTCGAGCCCGCCGCAACGCCACGAGCCGCTGCCGGTTGGCGGGCCAGCCGGGGTGGTGCGGATCGGGCTCGCGCACGTCCTCTGGCCGCTCGACCCGACGCATGCGCGCGGCCGCGATGAGCTGACGCTCGCTCGTGCGCTCTTCGCGACGCCGCTGCGGACCGACCCAGAGAGCGGCGCGCTGCGGCCCGGGCTCTGCTCCGCCTGGAGCACGAGCGGCTCGACCTGGCGCCTCCGCTGCCGGCACGCGGGCGCGATCGCCACCCAGCTGCGGCGGGCGCGGCTCTTCCCGGCGCGGCGCATCCGGGCGCTCGACGAGCGGCGGCTGGTGATCGTCCTGCCCGCGCCGAGAGCGGAGCTCCCGTACCTCCTGAGCGAGGTCGCGGCAGCACCGCCGGGAGTGCCCGGCCCGTTCAGGCTCATCTCGGCGAGCCCGGGGCGCGTGATCGCCGAGCGGCGCGGCCTGCGCCTCGAGGTGCGCAGGCTCGAGCCCCACGCCGCGCTGACTCTCTTCCGCGCGGGTCGACTCGACGAAGCGCCGGTCCCGCTCGGCGACCTGCGCGCGGCGAGGCGCGATCCCCAGCTTGCGGGCGCCGTCCGCGTCCGCCGCCTGCTCGCCGCCGACATCGTCGTCTTCGACGACACCGTCCCGCCGGAGGTGCGCCACATCTACGACGCCACCGCGGACCGTGCTGATTATCAGGCGCTCGTGCCCGAGTTCGAGGCTCCGCCCGCGGAGAGCCTGACCGACCGCGGTCCCCCGAAGGCGAGCGCAGCCGTGATCGCCCTGCGTGAAGCCCGTAAGGAGATCCCGTCGCTGCCACGCATCGCCGTCCGCTTCTCGCGGCCGCGCGACCCCGACCTCGCCTACGGGCTCGACCTGCTCGTAGGGTCCTGGCGCGACCTCGGCCTCGGCGCGGTCGTCGGCGCGCCGCCGGTCGCGAGGTTCGAGCGTCTCTTCGCGCCGTACCCGCAGGCCGCGGCCCTTCCGGCCGCCGTGCGGGGGCAGCTGGTCGTGCCGATCGCGTGGGCTGTGGATGCGCGCCTGGTCTCACCCCGCCTGCGCGGCTGGCGCGAGGACGCGCTCGGCGCCGTCGACTACACCCGCGTGAATGTCCCCTAGACGCCGGGTCCGGAGCCGACGCCCGTGACGTCGAAGCGGGCGGTCGCGACCGTCGGCGAGAGCATCCCCGTCGGGTAGCGCTCGTCGTAGTACGCGCTTTGGTTGAGCAGCACCGAGTCGCGCGTCAGCCCCGGTAGATCCGCCAGCAACTCGGGCACGCAGACCGTGAAGCGCAGGTTGACGAGCGGATCCGCGATCTTGCCGCCGCGCAAGCGGAAGGTGCCGTCGCGCGTCATCCCGGTGACCACGCCCTCGCGCGCGTCCACGATGCTGAGGTAGTGGAGGCGGGTGATGTAGATCCCGTCGTCCACCAGCTCGGCCAGCTCCTGGCCGGACGCGGCCTCGCCGCCGGAGACCGAGAGCGCGAACGGCAGCGGCCCCCAGTGTCGAAGCGAGCTCGGCGGCGCGTGGCCGGTGGTCTGCCGGCCCTCGCCGGCCCGCTTCGCGGTGGTGCGGTCCCAGACGACGCCGGTGAAAACGCCGTCCTCGACGAGCTCGACGCGCTTCTTCGGCGTTCCCTCGAAGTCGAACGCCTTCGGCAGCCCGCGCGGGTCGAGCGAGTCGTCGGCGAGCGAGAAGCGCTCGTCGAAGACCTTCTCGCCGATCCTCCCGGAGGCGTAGCTGCGCTCCTCGATCAGGCCGAGCGCGCCGAAGGCGTCGTAGCCGAAGTAGGTGAGCAGCTCGGCGAAGGCGGGCGGCTCCAGAACGGCGCGGTAGGAGCCCGGCTCGAGCGACACGGCGCCGCGCGTCTGCTCGGCCTTCTCGACTGCCTGCTGCGAGGCGCCGGCCGGGTCGATCCCGCCCAGCCGCCACGAGGTCTGCTCGGCGTAGCCGGAGGCGCCGTCCACGGCGGCGAGCGCGAGCACGCTCGCGTCGGTCATCGACTGCGAGACGGCGAGCCCGGTCGTCGACGCGAGCCCGAGCTCGGTCACGCCGCTGGTGAAGAAGCCGTAGAGGTCGAGCTTCGAGGCGTCGATCGCCGCCGCCGCGAGGCGCGCCTGGTCCTCGGCCGAGAGCGCCGCGGTCTCCTCGTCGTAGCCTTCGACTTGAGGCATCTCGGCGGGCCGGGCCAGGCCGGGAAAATCCGGGTCGGCGGGTGCGCTGTCGGCGGCCTCGGCCGCCCGCGCGGCGAGCGCACGGACGCCGTCCTCGTCGGTGCGGTTGCTGGCTGCCACCCCGAGCCGCCCGTCCCGGACGACCTGGAGCTCGAGCACGTCGTTCTCGATCAGGGTCGGCTGGTGCACCTCCGAGCGGGCGAAGCGGGCCATTCCTGAGCGCTCGCTGTGCACGAGCGCAAGCGCCTGCTCGCCCTCCGCTGCGGCCAGCAGGCGGTGTGCGAGCTCGAGCGCCTCGCTCATTGCTTGAACCCAACCTGCACGTTGCGGAAGCGGGCCGGCGAGGCTCCGTGCGAGACGTGCGCGTGCTGCCCGGGCTGGCCCTTGCCGCAGTTCGTGAGGCCGTGCAGGACCCACTCCTCGGGACCGGCGACCGCGTCGAGCGAGCCCCAGAACACCGGCGTCTGGCCCGTGTACGTCGCGTCGCGGAGCATCCGGCCCAGCTTGCCGTCCTTGATCTCCCAGGCCGCCTGCGTCCCGAACTGGAAGTTCAGGCGCTTGTCGTCGATCGACCAGCTCTTGTTCGTCTCGAGGAAGACACCCTCGTCCACGTCGCCGATCAGCTCCTCGAGCGAACCCTCGCCGGGCTCGAGATGGAGGTTCGTCATCCGGACGAGCGGCATCCGGCTCCAGTTGTCGGCGCGCATCGAGCCGCCGGAGCCGCTCCCGATCTTGGCCGCGGTCTCGCGCGACGTGAGGAAGCCGCTAAGCACGCCCGCCGCAACGATCGGCTCACGTCCGGCCGGAACGCCCTCGTCGTCGAAGCCGAAGGTGCCGAGACCCCCGGGGGTGGTCGAGTCGGCGGTGACGTTCATGTGCTCGGAGCCGTAGTGGAGGGAGCCGAGGTCCTCGGGCTTGAGGAAGCTCGTGCCCGCGTAGGCGGCCTCGGTGCCGTAGACGCGGTCGAGCTCGGTTGGGTGGCCGACCGACTCGTGCACCTGGAGCTCCATCTGCTCGGCGTCGATCACGACCGTCGTCACCTGCGAGGGGCACGGTGGTGCCTGGAGCAATGCCGCCGCCTGCTCGCCGACGCGCGGAGCCTCGCGCTCCAGCCCGAGTGCCTCGACGAACTCCCAGCCGGCCTGCGAGCTCGAGCCGCCGTGGGCGCTCGGGTAGCTGCGGATCTGGGTGACGCCGTTGCGTGAGGCGAGCGCGTCGATCCCGCCGCCGCACTCGACGAACTCCTGCTCGGTCGCTGCACCCTCGGAGGAGACGAACACCTTGTGTTCCTGTTGCGCCCGCACGGACGCTGAGGTCACCTTCACGTCGTCGTGCTCGAGTGCGCGTTCCGCGCGGAGGCAGAGCTCGACCTTGTCGGCGAGCGCAACCTCGAACGGGTCGCGCTCCACGTTCGCTCGGAAGGTGCCCTGGGCCGGCTCGACCGGTGCGAGGTCGCGCCGGTGGCCGCCCGGAGCGGCCTTGGCGAAGGCGGACGCCTTCTGTGCCGCCGCGCTCGCGCCCTCGGCGCTCAGGCGCCGGTCGCAGGCGAATCCCCAGGCACCGTTCACGAGCACGCGGACGCCGATCCCCTGGGTCTCGCTGTCGTCGAGCCGTTCGACGCGCTGGTTGCGCGTGCCGACGACCTGGGAGCGGCGGACGACCACTCGAGCGTCGGCGTAGCTCGCCCCCGCACCGAGAGCCGCGGCTACAGCCTGCTCGCATAGCTCCCGCACCGTGCGTACCTTAGTCCGCAACGGCCCGTCCGTGAAACGCGTAGCCACATCCGCGGCGCGCGCCGGTGGCGGAATTGATAGACGCGCAAGGTTGAGAGGCCTTCGGGCCGGGTGCCTTCTCCGACTTCGCCGGTGAGCTGAGCCGAGCAAAGCCCGGCTCAGCGACGATTCGGCGCCAAGGGGTCGCCGCTACAATGGCCGCCGCGCGCTGGTGGCGGAATTGGTAGACGCGCAAGGTTGAGGGCCTTGTGGGGTTAATACCCCGTGGAGGTTCAAGTCCTCTCCAGCGCACTCGTCCTCGGAAGTCCGGCCCGCTCCGCGGGCCATGACGACTTCCGAGGATCTCTCCTCTCAAAGAGAGCAATGGTTGGCAGAGCCGAGCAAAGCCCGGCTCTGCGGCGCTTGGGTTCGGGCATGATTCCAGTGTGTTCTGGCCTTACCGTCCGCGCGAGGGCTATCCGTTAACACCGCGGGTCGGATGATCGCCGTCCTCGACGTCGACCGGGTACGACGTTTCTAGGAGGCGCTCGGGTGGACGAGCGAGCGGCTGGGAAGAGGGGGGAGGACGTTCTTCTTCCCGGCGGGCGGGGTGATCCTTGCGCTCTGTGATGGACGAGGCCGAACGTGCGGGAGCCGTCATCACGAGGCCGGCGGGCAAGACCTTCTGGGGCGGCTATTCGGGCGCGTTTACCGATCCTGACGGCCACCCCTGGGAGATCGCGCACAACTCGCACTGGACGCTGGACGACGACGGTTCGGTCAGGCTTCCTTGACGTAGCCCCGCCCGACCCCGGTGCCAGACACCGACCTGGAACTGTCACGGCCCCGAGACCTAAATGTGACTTCGTCTGCAAACCTCGCCTATCGCTGCCCACGCCCCGGTGTCAGACACCGTGGAGACGGACGCCTCCGCTGTCCAGCTCTTGACGCCGTCCGGGAGGAGAGCTACCGTGGCTGGCGAACGTATGTTCGTTCACGCTCCCGACCCCGAGGTGTCTCGAATGCTGACCGGCCGACAGCAGGAGATCTGGAAGTTCCTGACCGACTACGTGGACGAGCACGGCTACCCGCCGACGGTTCGTGAGATCGGCGAGGCCGTCGGGCTTGCCTCGCCGAGCACCGTGCACGCCCACCTCGCGAACCTGGAGCGCGCGGGCCTGATCAAGCGCGACCCGACGAAGCCGCGCGCGCTCGAGCTGCGCCGCGACCCGAAGCCCGAGATGGCTCGCGCCGAAGACGTGCACCGGCTGCCACTGTTGGGCGAGATCGCCGCCGGCGGACCGCTGCTCGCCGAGCAGAACGTCGAGGAATACGTCGCGGTGCCCGAACCCCTCGCGCGCGGGGGCGATGAGTTCCTGCTCCGCGTGAAGGGCGACTCGATGGTCAACGCCGGGATCCTCGAGGGCGACCTCGTCGTCGTGCGCCGTCAGCAGGATGCGCGAAACGGCGACATCGTGGTCGCGCTCGCCGGGGCGGACGAGACCGCCGACGAGGCGACGGTCAAGCGCTTCTTCAGGGAGAACGGCCGGATACGGCTGCAGCCCGAGAATGACGCGCTCGAGCCGATCTACACCGACTACGTCGAGGTGCTGGGCAAGGTGACAGGGGTCTTCAGGTCTCTATGACCGTCCGGCCGCTCAATCGCACGCTCGACCAGGAGCTGAACGCCCTCCTGCGCGGCGTTAATCTCGAGTGCCTGGTGTGCGGCGAGTTCGTCCTGCACCGCGTGGACGGGATCGCGTGCCCGGAGTGCGGGGCGGAATACGGTGAGGCGGCCGAACCGCGGCTACAATTGACCTCGCAGGCCGGGTGACCGCGGGCCCTCGTGGCTCGAGGAAAGTCCGGACACCGCAGGGCAGGACGCTGGGGCGACCCAGGCGGCGAAAGCCGACGGAAAGTGGCACAGAAAGGAGACCGCCGGCAGCGATTCTCCGGAGACGCTGAAGGTAAGGGTGAAACGGTGGGGTAAGAGCCCACCAGCGTCGTGGCGACACGGCGGCTAACCAAACCCCGTCCGGTGCAAGGCGAACAGGCTCCGCTCGCAGGCGGCCCGCCGAGGAGCCGGGTAAGCCGCAAAGACGGATGGTCATCCTCGACAGAATCCGGCTTACAGGCCTGCTACGGAGAAGCCCCGGAGACGGGGCTTCTCTATGTGGTCTAGGCGCGCAAGACGACTTCGAGCGTGGTCCCGCGCCCGGGTGCCGAGACGAGCCGGAAGTCGCCGCCGATCGAGGCCGCGCGGGCTCGCATGTTCTTCAGGCCCTGGCCTGCCGCGATCTCTTCCTCGTCGAAGCCGGAGCCGTCGTCTACCACGGTCACGGAGCGCTCGCCCGCACGCTCGGCGATCTCCACCACCGCACGACCGGCGCCGGCGTGCTTGCGAGCGTTCGCGAGCCCCTCCTGCACGATGCGGAAGATCTCGATCTGCTCGTCGGGCGCGAGCCGGATGCCGTCCTGGATCTCGAGGTCGACCTCGAGCAGGCCGTCGGCCGTGAGGAAGTCGACGTACCGGCGCAGAGCCGAGTCGAATGGGGCAGAGCCGCCCGCCGAGGAGAGCGCGAGCACCGCGAAGCGCGCCTCCTGCTGCGCCGCAGCCGCCGCGTCCTTCAGCTGGGCCAGCGTCTTGGCGGGGTCGGTGGCTCCGCTCTCGAGCATGCTCGCGTGCGTCGAGACCACGAACAGGTACTGCGCAAGGCCGTCGTGGATCTCGCGGGCGACGCGCGCGCGCTCCTCGGCGACGGCGCGGCCGAACTCGGCGTAGCGGACCGCGCGCCAAACGCCAACGAGCAGGACGCTGTAGGAGAGCACGCGCAGGAAGTCGCCCTGCGAGACGAAGCGGCTCGAAAGCAGCGGCGTGAAGACGTAGTGGAGCTCCGCGAAGAGCGCGAGCGTGGCGCCGAGGCAGAGCCAGCGGTCGAGGTCGTTCCCGCGCGAGCGGAAGCGGAGCCCGAAGCCGACCATGGCGATCAGGGAGAGCAGCGCCAGCGCCGCGAGCGAGCCCAGCAGCAGGAACGGCTGGTCGCCACCGCTGTCGTCCGTGAGCGGCGGCAGGGAGGAGGCCGCCTGATGCGCCACGGACCAGGAGAGGGTGAGCACGATCGCAACCGCCATCAGCATCTCGCCGAGAGGTCGGCCGCGCCCGCTCGTGCGTCGCTTCGAGAACGGCGCCGCCGCGATCAGGGTCATCGCGAAGAGCTTGCCGCCGATCCCCGCCCAGGCCTCGGTCCGGTGCAGCGGCTCGTTCCCGAGCACGGGCGCGACCGAGAACGTCAGCGTCGTCGCCGCGGTTGCGGTGAAGCCGCCGCAGAGGAGCAGGTCGAGTCGGCGCCCGTCCACGGAGAAGCGAATCCCGGCGAGCACCGCCACGATTCCGGCGGCGAGCATGACGGCGGTATCCAGCACCAGGCGGACGTGGGGCAGGGAATAGGTGTTGCGGAGGCTCGGATAGGCCACGAAAAGCGCCAGGGCAGCGCCGAGCAGCCCGATCAGGAGCACCTCGCCCCAGAGCCAGGCGTAATAGTCGTCTTTGTGTTCGCGCCGCATTTAAAGCCCTTGTCGGCAGACCGCTCCCTGCCGATAAGCCCTTGCATGCGGATCCTGCTCGTGGACGATCACCCCATTACGCGCGACGCCCTGGCCGCGTTGCTCGCCCAGCACGGCTTCTCGGTCGTGGGCGAGGCTTCCGACGGTGCCGAGGCGATCGAATTGGCCCGGCAACTCCGGCCGGAGCTCGTCTTGCTCGACCTCTCCATGCCGGGGATGAGCGGGCTCGAGGCGCTGCCGTGCCTGCGAGAGGCTGCTCCCGAGACCGAGGTCGTGGTGCTGACCGCCTCCGGCACCGAGGAGGACCTGCTCGCCGCGATCCGTAGAGGCGCGGCCGGCTACCTGCTCAAAAGCGAACCGCCCGAGCGAATTGCTGAGTTCCTGCGGGGCGTGGGCAAGGGCGAGGCGGCTCTCTCCGGCGAGGTCGCGCGGCGGCTGCTCGAGCAGGTCCGCGAAGGCGGAGCCGGGAGCGGCGTGCCCGACGCGATCGCCTCGTCGCTGAGCGCACGCGAGCTCGAGGTGCTGCTCCTGCTGGACGAGCACCTCGGCACCGACCAGATCGCCGGACGGCTGTACATCTCCGAGCACACCGTGCGCTCGCACGTGAAGAGCCTGCTGCGCAAGCTCGGCGTCTCCTCCCGCCGCGAGGCGCTCGACGCCCTCGCAGCGGCCCGCGTCGCGTAAATCACAGTTATCGGCTCCTGCCGTGGCCCTCGTGGGTGAATCGCATCCCCAGGGTGGGTGGCCGGCCGTTGTCATTCCTGGAACCCATCGAGCGCTGGGCCGACGAGCGCCGGCAGCGTTCTCGGGTCGTACCCGCCTTCGAGCACCGCCGCCACACGTGGGCCAAGAGCCGCCGACCGGCGTGCCAGTTCCCGGAATCCGTCGGCCGTGACGCGCATCCCCGCCAGCGGGTCCTCCACGTGCGCATCGAAGCCGGCGGAGACGAGCACGAGCTCCGGCCCGAACGCGAGTACCGCCGGTGCGACCACCTCGTCGAAGGCCCGCAGGTAGTCCTCGTCGCCGGAGCCGGCGGGAAGCGGCACGTTGACCGTGGTCTCGTTCCCTTCGCCGGGGCCACCGCTGCCCGGGTAGAACGGCCACTGGTGGATCGACGCGAAGAAGACCGAGTCGTCGTCCCAGAAGATGTCCTGCGTCCCGTTGCCATGGTGGACGTCCCAATCGACGATCGCCACCCGGCCGATGCCGAGCTCGGCCTGGGCGTAGCGGGCCGCGACGGCGACGTTGTCGATCAGGCAGAAGCCCATCGCATGCCCGGGCAGCGCGTGGTGTCCGGGTGGCCGCACGAGCGCGAAGCCTTCGCGGTCGACCGCGGCCAGCCCGCCGCCGGCGGCGAGCAGGGCAGCCTCGTAGCTCGACTCGGAAACGACGGTGTCCGGGTCGAGCATCGTCGTGGCGTCGATCCCCTCGAGCCGGTCGAGATACTCGCGCGAGTGGCAGCGCTCTACTTGTTCACGCGAGGCCGGCCGCCCCTCGACGACCTCGAAGGCCTCCAGCAGGGCCAGGAGCCGCTCTCGGCTCTCGACGTGGGGCTCGGTCGGATGCAGCTCCGCGAGCGCCGGATGGCTTATGAGGTCGATCGGCCGCGGACGGCTTCGGCGAGGGCGTCGAGATCGACGCCGCCCTGCGCGCGGCCGACGAGATAGCAGAGCAGGGGCGCATTCGTCCGCTCGCCGGAGTCGTGTGCGGCGATCCGGGCGAGGTCGAGCAGCGTGCGGGATTGCTCCTCGTCGAGCTCGAGCTGCTCGGCCGGCACGCCGGCCGCCTGGGCAAGCGCGTCGCGTGCCTCACTGAGCCAGAGGTCCACGGCTCGATCCTAGGCCAAGCGCTCGAGCCGGTCGGCCAGCTGGTTCAGGCCCCAGCTTCGTGTGAGGGAGGACGCCTCTGCCCACGTTGGCTTCTGGTCTTCGAGGGGAGGGAGAGGGGCAGAGGCGTCTAGCGCGGCTATTCGCCGGTAGAGGCGTAGATCCCCCGCCTCCGCGGCGAAGCGCCCGGCGGCCAGGGCGTCCTCCAGCGTCGCGTGCTCCCGCAGCACGTCCGCCGCCTTCTTCGGGCCGATCCCGGCCGCTCCCGGGAGCCGGTCGGAGGGATCGCCGCGCAGGGCGATGAAGTCCGGCACCTGCTCGGGCTCGACCCCATAGCGCTCGCGCACCTCGTTCGGACCGATGCGCGCGATCTCCGAGACGCCGCGCACGGGCTGGAGGATCGTCGTGCGCGCGCTCGCGAGCTGGAAGAGGTCGCGGTCGGAGGTGGCGACCAGGGTCTCGCCGCCGCGCTTCTCCTCGGTGGCGACAGCCGCGGCGAGGAAGTCGTCCGCCTCGTACCCGGGCGCCTTCGCGATCGCGAAGCCGAGAGCGGCCGAGAACTGCGGTAGCAGCTCGAGCTGCTCGAGCAGCGACTCCTCGAACTCGCGCCCGCTCTGGTAGGGCTCATAGGCCTCGTTGCGATACGTGGGCGAGCCAAGCGAGTCCCAGCCGACGAGAACGGCGCGCGGCTGCTCCGCCTCCCAGAGGCCCAGCAGCATGTTGGCGAAGCCCACGACCGCGTTCAGGCGGATGCTCTTCGGGAGCGCGTGGTAGGCGCGGTGCGCGAATGAGTCGCCGTCGACGGCGAGAAGCGGTTTCACGCTGCTGACTTCAGCTCGTCGATCTTCGTCATCAGCCGCTCGGTCGCCTCTGCCGAGGCCGTCTTGACGTCCAGCCCCTCGAGATCGGAGAGGTCGATCGGCTCGCCGTAGGTGACCCGCAAGGGCCCGAGCCGGCTGAGGCGATCGGTGCCGGTGATCGCTGCCGGCACGAGCGGCACCCCCGCGGCGAGGGCGATCCGCGCGGCGCCAGTGTGCGGCCGCGCGCTGTGCTTCTTGCGCAGGCCCTTCCTCAGGCGCGTCCCCTCGGGGAACATGACCACGATCTCGCCCTCCCTGGCGAGCTCGGCCGCCGTGCGCATCGCGTCCAGGTCGCCTTCGCCGCGCCGCACCTTGAACGCGCCCCCGGCCCGTAGCAACGGTGCCAGCACAGGGTTGAAGAGCTCCGACTTCGCCATGAAGCGCAGCTGCCGGTGGGGCAGCAGCGGGATCCCGAGCGCCCACGGGTCGAAGTTCGAGGTGTGGTTGGCCGCGAGGACGAAGCCACCCTCGGGCAGCTGCTCGAGCCCGCGCACGCGCAGCCGGAAGAGACCCCGCACGAAAGGCCAACTGACCGTGCCGACGAATAGGTAGAGCGGTGAGACCATTGGGCCCGCAATCGTCACATTTCCGTGAGTCACCCGCGCGCTTTCCGCCCTTACGGTGCCGCTTTGGGCGTTCGCTAAGGTGGATCGCGTGAAGACACTCGTGATCGCAGAGAAGCCGTCGGTCGCCCGGGACCTGGCCGATGCACTCCCTGGAAAGTTCGAGAACAACGATTCCTACCTCGAGTCCGACGACACCGTGATCACCTTCGCGGTCGGCCATCTCGTGGAGCTGATCAACCCCGAGGAGTACGACGAGCGCTTCAAGAAGTGGCGGATGGCCGATCTGCCGATCCTTCCGGAGGCGTTCCGCCTGCAGGCGCGCGACAAGAAGGCGGAGAAGCAGCTGAAGGTGATCCACAAGCTGCTCAAGCGCGACGACGTGACGCGCATCGTCAACGCCTGTGACGCCGGCCGCGAGGGCGAACTGATCTTCGCGTACATCTACGAGACCTCGGGCGTCGACAAGCCGGTCGAGCGCCTCTGGATCAGCTCGATGACGAAGCAGGCGATCAAGGAAGGCTTCGAGAAGCTCCGCCCCGGCGAGCAGCTGGCGCAGCTCGAGGCTGCCGCGCGCTCCCGCTCCGAGGCCGACTGGCTCGTCGGCATGAACGCGACCCGCGCCGCCACGATCCGCGGCCGCGCCTGGGTCGGCGGCGTCGTCTCGCTCGGCCGCGTGCAGACGCCCACGCTGGCGCTGATGGTCAAGCGCGAGCGCGAGATCCAGGCTTTCGTGCCGGAGCCGTACTGGCTGGTGCACGCGCAGTTCGACCCACGCTACGAGGGCCTCTGGTTCGAGGGCGAGGAGACGCGCCTCAAGGACGGCAAGCGCGCAGACGAGATCGCGGCGAAGGTCTCCGGCGCCGACGGCGTCGTCGAGTCGGTCGAGCGCAAAGAGCAGTCCGAGCGGGCGCCGCTCCTCTACGACCTGACCTCGCTCCAGCGCGACGCCAACCGCCGTTACGGATTCTCCGCGCGGCGCACGCTGTCGGCTGCCCAGTCGCTCTACGAGGACAAGAAGGCCATCACCTACCCGCGTACGAGCTCCCGCTGGCTCTCCGGCGACCTCGTCGCGCAGCTCAAGCCGACCGCGGCCACCCTCCAGCCGATTCCGGACTACGCCGAAGCGGCGCGCTTCGTGCTCGGCCTGCAGCAGCTGCCGCTCGGCCGCGTGGTCAACGACTCGAAGGTCAGCGACCACCACGCGATCATCCCGACCGACGTCGAGCACGAGCTCGACCGGTTCTCCCCCGACGAGCGGCGCATCTTCGACCTCGTCGCCCGCCGCTTCCTCGCCGTCTTCCATCCGCCTGCCCGCTTCGCGCGCACGACGATCGTCACGCTCGTCGAGCAGGAGCGCTTCCGCAGCCGGGGCAAGATCACCCTCGAGGCGGGTTGGCGCGGCGTCTACGGGCTCGAGTCCGACGAGGACAAGAAGGCCCGGCAGCAGGACGAGGACTCCGAGGACGAAAGCGCGGAGCTGCCCCCGCTCGAGCAGGGCCAGAGCGTCAAGTGCGTCGCCGCCGAGTCCGAGGCGAAGGAGACCAAGCCGCCGCCCCGCTACACCGAGGCGACGCTGCTCTCCGCGATGGAAACCGCCGGCAAGCTGATCGACGACGAGGAGTTGCGCGAGGCGATGAAGGAGAGCGGCCTCGGCACCCCGGCCACCCGCGCCGAGACCATCGAGACGCTGATCCGCCGCGAGTACATCGAGCGCGCCGGCAAGGACTTGACGCCGACCCCGAAGGGCCTACAGGTCATCACGATGCTCGAGGAGCACCCACTCACCTCACCGGAGCTGACCGGCGACTGGGAGAAGCGCCTGACCGACATCGAGCGCGGCAACGACGATCGCGACAAGTTCATCAAGGACATCGAGGACTTCACGCGGGCCACCGTCGAGCAGATCGCAGCGCTCGACAAGGAGAAGCTACGCCCCGAGCGCGTGGAGCTCGGCCCGTGCCCGCGCTGCGGTGCCGAGACCGGCGAGATCATCAAGGAGAACTCGAAGGCCTATGGCTGCACGAGCTGGAAGAGCCGCGAAGAGACAGGCTGCGGCTTCGTCGTCTGGAAGCGCGTCGCCGGCCGCACGCTCACCCCCGAGATCGCCCGCCAGCTGATCGAGGAGGGCAAGACCAAGGAAGTCATCTCGGGTTTTCGCTCGCGTGCCGGCAAACCTTTTCGCGCGCGCCTCGTCTTGAACGAGGAGGGCAAAGTCGAGTTCGACTTCCCCGCCCGGAAGGAAACCAAAGAGGCCGCAGTAGCGGAATAGTAAAAATGAGTGCCGCGTTTCGTTCAACGAGCCGCCGGGGACCGGTTCCCCTGGCCAGTCGAGGACAATCGCCCTACAGTGCGAAAGATCGAGGCAGGAATCGCGTCTAAGACCCAAGAGGAGAAATTGACCCAAAACCAACTTCAGGAACTACTGGGGACCGAGCCCGCGCGCGCGCTGCTGGAAGGCGCCGAAGAGCGCGGCTTCGTCCTCCCGGCCGAGCTCGAGGCATTCGCGCTCGAGCACGACCTCGCAGACGACGAGGTCGAAGAGCTGACCCGTGAGCTCGAGACCACCGGTCTCGAGGTGCGCGAGCCTGCCGCGGAAGAGCCCGAAAAGGCAGAGCCCGCCGCCGCCGAGCCGGCGCAGGCCCAGCCGCAGGCTCTGGTCGGCGCGGCCGACAGCCTCCAGCTCTTCCTGGCCGACATCGGCCGGCACAAGCTGCTGACCGCGGCCGAGGAGGTTATGCTCGCGAAGGCGATCGAGCGCGGCGACCTCACGGCGAAGCGGCGGATGATCGAGTCGAACCTGCGGCTCGTCGTCTCCATCGCCAAGGGCTACCGCGGCCTCGGTGTCCCCTTCCTCGACCTGATCCAGGAAGGCACGCTCGGGCTCAACCGTGCCGTCGAGAAGTTCGACTGGCGCCGCGGCTACAAGTTCTCGACCTACGCGACCTGGTGGATTCGCCAGTCGGTGCAGCGCGCCGTCGCCAACCACGCGCGCACCATTCGCGTGCCCGTGCACGTCGTCGAGCGCCAGCAGAAGCTCAGCCGCGCCGCGCGCCGGCTCGAGGTCGAGCTGGGCCGCGAGGCGACGAAGGAGGAGCTCGCCGAAGCGACCGGGCTGCCGATCCAGCACGTGGACGAGGCGCTCGGCGCCGCCCAGGCTTCGGTCTCTCTGAACCAGACCGTCGGGGCGGACGACGAGGGCGAACTCGGTGACCTGTTCGCCGACCGCGAGGCTGCCGATCCGTTCGAGGAGGCCGAGGAGTCGCTGCGTCGCCAGGGCGTGCGGCGGGCGCTCGACGCACTCCCGGAGCGCGAGCGGCGGATCCTCGAGCTGCGCTTCGGCTTCGACGGCGAGCCCTGGACGCTCGAGGCGATCGGCCACGAGCTCGACCTGACCCGCGAGCGGGTGCGCCAGCTCGAGGGCCAGGCTCTGGCCCGGCTCGCCGCCTTGCGCGAGCTGCAGTACGTCGCGGCCTAGCTCTCGGTAGTCCCGCTCAGAAAACACCCAGCCCGCTAACATCCGGCCCTTCCTCGGCGTCCGTAGATACAAGCGGATGACCGCGAGTCGACCGGAAGGAGATGGTCCGGGTGAAGCGTTGGTTGATCGGGTTCTCGTCGGTGGCAATCACGCTGGCGCTTGTCGCCGCAGGCTGTGGCGGCAAGTCGAAGAGCACTACCAAGAGCACGAGCGCGGGCGGGCAGGGCGGCGACCTGAAGACCGTCGCGAATGCCGCTCCTTCGGGCTCCCCGGACCCGCAGGTGAACTACACCCTGCAGGAGTGGCAGCTGCTGATCCTCTCGCATGACGGCCTGATCGCCTTCAGGCGCGTGGGGGGCGCACCGGGCACGAAGAAGGTGCCGGACCTCGCCGAGTCGATTCCGAAGCCGTCCAACGGCGGCAAGACCTGGGCTTTCAAGCTCCGCTCGGGGATCAAGTTCTCGGACGGCTCGACGCTCGACGGCGCCGACGTCAAGGCGACCTTCGAGCGGCTGTTCAAGATCGGCAACAGCCCCAACGCGGGCACCTGGTACAACGTCATCCAGGGCGCCGACGCGTGCATCAAGACGCCGAAGACGTGTGACCTCTCGCAGGGCATCACCGTCAACGGCAGCACGGTCACGTTCAACCTGACCACCGCCGATCCGGAGTTCCTCGACAAGCTCGCGGTCCCGTTCGCGTTCATCCTTCCGTCGAGCACGCCCACGAAGAACGTGAACATCCCGCCGCCCGGCACCGGCCCCTACAAGTGGGCCCAGTACGGTGCGAACACGCAGATCAAGCTCGTGCGCAACACGTTCTTCAAGGAGTGGTCGAAGGACGCGCAGCCGGACGGCAACCCCGACACGATCGTGCAGAAGTTCGGCCTCACGCCCGAGGCCCAGGTGACCGCGGTCGAGAACAATCAGGCCGACTGGATGTTCGACCAGCCGCCGGCCGACCGCCTGA
Organism: Gaiellales bacterium; assembly: GCA_038236705.1. Taxonomy (GTDB): domain Bacteria; phylum Actinomycetota; class Thermoleophilia; order Gaiellales; family Gaiellaceae; genus AC-32. The sequence goes on along the minus strand of JBBRZN010000008.1, from coordinate 19,770 downwards.
CGGAGTTGAGCAGCAAGTACGCCGAGCGGGTCCACGTCAACCCGCTGACGGCGGTCTGGTACTTCGCCTTCAACGTCCGGGAGAAGCCGTTCGACAACCTCAAGGCCCGCCAGGCCGTGAACTACGCGACCGACCGCAACGCCCTCGTGAAGATCTACGGCGGGCCGAATCTCGCGGTCCCGACCTGCCAGATCCTGCCGCCGAATTTCCCGGGCTACAAGCCGTACTGCCCGTACACCGCAGGTGGCGGCACGGACAAGTGGACGGGGCCGGACATGGCGAAGGCCAACAAGTTGATGGCCGAGTCGGGGACGAAGGGCGCCGCGGTCAAGGTGAACACGACCACGAACGACGTGGACAAGGCGCTCGGTCTCTACTTCGTCGGGCTCCTGAACAAGCTCGGCTACAAGGCCACCTTGCAGGCCCTCTCACCGGACATCCAGTACCCGTACGCGCAGAACTCGAAGAACCACCCGCAGTTCGCGTACTCGAGCTGGTACCAGGACTACCCGGCCGCCTCGGACTTCCTGAACATCCTGCTCGGGTGCAACTCGTTCCACCCGAACTCGAACTCGAGCCCGAACATCGCCGAGTTCTGCGTCAAGGGGATCCAGGCGAACATGGACAAGGCCGGCAAGCTCGGGATCACCGATCCCTCGGCGGCCGACCAGCTCTGGGCCCAGGTCGACCACGACGTCACCGATCAGGCGCCGTGGGTCTCGATGTTCAACCCGAAGTACATCGACGTTCTCTCGAACCGCGTCAAGGGCTACCAGTTCAGCCCGCAGTGGTACTTCCTCCTCGACCAGGGATCGGTGAAGTAGTCACGACGGGGACGGCGCGTGGCTGAGTTCGCGTACGAGCCGGAGCCGGAACCCGAATCACTTCTGGCGCCCGGCGAGAGCGCCAGGGAGATCTCCGGTCGGAGCCCCTGGCGCATCGCCGGGCGTCGTCTCGTGCGGGACCGGATCGCGCTGGCGGCGCTCGTGCTCTTCCTGCTGATCGTCGTAGTCAGCTTCCTCGCGCCGGCCTACGCCCATCGGATCGCTCATACCGACCCGTTCGACTCCCACATCTCGGCCACGACGACCGTCGACGGGAAGAAGGTCGACGTGATCCAGCAGGGAGGCGGCGAGCTCGGCCTCGGGGAGGTGCCGATCGGTCCGACGTGGCACGCGAACTACCTCCTGGGCGCCGACAACCAGGGCCGCGACGTGGCGGCGCGCGTGCTCTACGGCGGCCGCGCCTCCCTGGAGATCGGCATCGGCTCGGCGGTCATCTGCTGCCTGCTCGCGCTGGTGCTCGCGCTGCTCGCCGGCTTCTTCCGCGGGTGGCTCGACGCGGGCCTCTCCCGCGCGATGGACCTGATCTGGGCGTTCCCCGTCTACCTGCTCGCGATCACGCTCGCGACCGTCCTGTTGACGACCCCGGGCGGGTTGAACCTCGGCTTCGCCCACCTCAACGCCTCGAGCCTCTGGGTGCCCACCCTGATCATCGCGCTCGTCTACATCCCCTACGTCTTCCGCCCCGTGCGGGGCCAGGTGCTCTCGGTCCGCGAGAAGGAGTACGTCGAGGCGTCCATCTCGCAGGGTGCCTCGAACATGCGCCTGATGTTCGCCGAGATCCTCCCGAACGTGATCTCGACGGTGATCGTGATGCTCCCGCTGATGATCGCGACGACGGTGCTGACCGAGTCGGCTCTGTCGTTCCTCTCGATCGGCGTGCAGCCGCCGCAGGCCAGCTGGGGCACGGTCATCGAGGACGGCCAGGGCCTGCTCTACACGCGCCCGTGGGTGGCGATCGCGCCCGGGATCATGATCGTGCTCACGGTGCTGTCGCTGAACGTTCTCGGCGACGGCGTCCGCGATGCGCTCGACCCACGCGCCAGGGTGCGCGTCAAGGAGTAGCCCGCCGTGTTCGCATTCGTCGTCAGGAGATTCATCGGCCTCGTGATCGTGCTCTTCACGATCACGGTCGTCGTCTTCCTGCTCTTCTTCGCCACCCCCGGCATCGACCCGAGCGCCCGCCTCGCAGGACGCAACCCGTCGCCGGAGACCGTCGCGGCGGTCAAGCACGAGTTCGGGCTCGACCGCCCGCTGCCCGTGCGCTACGGCCTGATGATGAAGCGGCTCTTCATCTCGCGCGACCTCGTCTCGTACGGCAACCAGGCGCTGAAGGTCGTCCCGGCGATCACGAGCGCCGCTCCGGTGACCTTCTCGCTGGTGCTGGGCGCCGCGGTTCTCTGGGTGGTCGTGAGCATCGGGATGGGGCTGCTGGCCGTGACGTTCAAGGGCACGGTCGTCGACCCGTTATTGATGATCGTCGCGCTGATCGGCATCTCGATGCCGGTGTTCTGGCTCGGGGAGGTGCTGAACCTGATCACGCAGGACCGGCTGCACGACACGTTCCTCTTCAGCTGGGTGCCGCCGCTCGGGTACACGCCGTTCACCGCGAACCCGTGGCAGTGGTTCCTGCACCTGATCATCCCGTGGATCACGCTCTCGGTGCTCTACATCGGGTTCTACGCGCGCGTGCTGCGGGCGAACCTGCTCGACATCCAGAACGAGGACTACGTCCGCACCGCGAGAGCCAAGGGCCTGCCGCCCCGGCGCGTGCTGCTCAAGCACATGCTGCGCAACTCGATGATCACGTTCGTCTCGCTCTTCGGCCTCGACTTCGGCTTCCTCGTGGGCGGCGGCGCGCTCCTGACCGAGGTCGTCTTCGGCCTCCCCGGCGTCGGGCGCCTCACGTTCCAGTCGCTCCAGCAACTCGACCTCCCGGTGATCATGGCGACGGTGATCTACGGGGCCTTCTTCATCACGATCATGAGCGCGCTCGTGGACATCGTCTACGCGCGCCTCGACCCCCGGATCAGGCCGAGCTAACCGAATGCTGGCCAGAACGTCTCCACTTTGCGAAGATTGGCCCCAGCAAGCGACGGGGTTTTAGCTACGGGGAGGTGCAATGACTAGGAAGGGACGATGGACCTGGCTCCTGAGCGTTCTCGCTCTGGCCGCCGGGTTCTCGCTGATGGTCGCGGCGTACGGAGTCGCGGCAAACCGCACGAAAGCGGCACCGATGCAGGCACAGAAGTCCGTCGGAACGCTGAAGGCGGTGCTCGACACGGTCGACTATCTGGACCCGCAGCAGGCGTACACGGGCCAGAGCTGGTGGGCGATGTGGAACGTCTGGGAGACGCTGCTCACCTACCGGCACGTGGACGGGCCGGGCGGTTACAAGCTCGTGCCGGGACTCGCTGCGTCGTTGCCGTCGATTTCCGCGAATGGCAAGGTCTACAAGTTCAAGCTGCGCAAGGGAATCAGATACTCGAACGGCGCGAAGCTGAAGGCGTCCGATTTCGAGTTCGCGATCAAGCGCGGATTCCTGGCGACCGGCCAGGGTGTCGGCTTCTACACCGACATCGCGGGAGCGGCCGCCTACGCGGCCCATCCGACTGCCGGCGGGGACATCTCCGGCATCACCGCGAACAACGCCAAGCGAACGATCACGATCAAGATGGCCAAGCCGCGAGGCGACTTCCTGACCATCCTGGCACTGCTCTTCGCCGCGCCGGTGCCGGCCGGGACGTCCCCCGCGATCCACAACGGCAACATCCCGGCGACGGGCCCGTACCGCATCGTCGGGTACGACCCCAACCGCGGGTTCGCGATGTTGCGGAACAGGTTCTTCAAGCCGACGAAGGACATTCCGCGCGGGAACCCCAACCGGGTCGACGTCAGCCTGATCGGTGACGCCAACACGGCGACGCAGCGCGTGGTCAGCGGCTCGGCGGACTACTCCAACGGCGCCATCCCGCCCGACCGGATCGCAAGCGCCAAGAGCAGGGGCAAGCTGGTCCTGCGCAAGACCGCGAACACGTACTACTTCTGGATGAACGTCAACGTGGCGCCCTTCAACAAGCTGAAGGTCCGCCAGGCGGTCAACTACGCCATCGACCGCAAGGCGTTGCAGACGCTCGTCTGGGGCGGTCTCGGTCAGCCGACACAGAACATCCTTCCGCCGACGTATCCGTCGTACCGGAAGCTGGATCTGTACACGCACAACGTCGCCAAGGCCCGGCAGATGATCACCGCCGCCGGCGCCAAGGGCGCGAACGTCACGGTGTGGACGCGCGAGGTCTCCGATGCCCTGACGGCCGCTCAGTACTACACGAGCGTCCTGAACAGCATCGGCCTCGACGCCAAGCTGACGACGCTTCCGCGGGCGACCTACTACACGACGATCGGCAAGCGGGACACGAAGGCGCAGACGGGCTGGGCCCGCTGGCTGGAGGACTACCCGCACCCGCTCGACTGGTTCGATGTGCTGCTCAACGGCAACCGCATCGTCGATCAGGACAACAACAACTACGCCTACTACAGCAACAAGAAGGTCAACAGCGCGATCGAGAGCCTGAAGAAGGCTCCGGTCCTGACGACGGCCGTCAACCAGCGGTGGGCGGCAGTCGAGAAGTCGATCATGCAGGACGCTCCGTGGGCGCCGTGGTCGAACCGCGTCTTCCCGGAGTACTTCACCAAGAAGATGGGCTGCATCCACGTCCAGCTCCTGTATGGCATCGACTGGACACGTCTGTGCCGGAAGTAGCGAGGTAGGGAAACGACACGAAGTGAGGGCGCCTGCGGGCGCCCTCACTTCACTAGACTCGCCGCAAACCCAGGCAATGGCCGAGCCCGCAACCGAACTCTCTCTCGACACCGCGGCGGTCCTGGCGGCCGAGGAGCACGAGGTTGCGATCGTCGGTCGCAGCCCGTGGTACCTCGCCTGGCGGCGCCTGCGGCGCAACTACCTCGCTCTCTTCTCCCTCTTCGTCTTCGTCGTGATCCTGACGGCCTGCGCCCTCGCGCCGGTCTACGCCCACCACGTCGCCCACACAGGCCCGAACGAGACGCACGTGGCCGAGCAGGTGAGCGTCAACGGCAAGCTCAAGGACGTGATCGGCGGCGGCGCGGTGTACGACGCGAAGAGCGGCGAGTTCACGGTCAAGGCAGTGACCATCCTCGGCCCGACCTGGTGGCACGCGGGCGGGAAGTTCGTGCTCGGCTCCGACAACCTCGGCCGCGACGTCGCCGTGCGCATGCTCTACGGCGGGCTCAACTCGCTGAAGATCGGGATCGGCTCGGCGCTCATCTGCACGTTCTTCGCGGTCGTGCTCGCGCTTCTGGCGGGCTTCTTCGGCGGCTGGGTGGACTGGATCATCACGCGCTCCTTCGACCTGATCTGGGCCTTCCCCGTCCTGCTGCTCGCGATCGCGCTCGGGAGCGCGCTGTCGATCAACGGCTTCCACCACTTCGGCATCAACATCGACGCCGGCAGCCTCTGGATCCCGACCCTGGTGATCTCGTACGTCCTGATCCCCTACGTCGGGCGACCCGTGCGCGGCCAGGTCCTCTCGCTGCGCCAGAAGGAGTTCGTCGAGGCCGCGGTCGGCTCGGGGGCGGGTCCGATCCGGATCATGTTCTCCGACCTGCTGCCCAACATCGCCTCGACCGTCCTCGTCTTCTTCACGCTGATCATCGCGAACAACATCCTCACCGAGGCCGGGCTCTCGTTCCTCGGCGCCGGAGTGAGGCTGCCGGATCCTTCCTGGGGAAACCTGATCTCGAGCGGCCAGGAGCAGATCGTGTCCGCCCCGTGGCTGACGCTCGTGCCCGGGATCGCCATCGTGCTGACGGTGCTCTCGCTGAACATCTTCGGCGACGGCCTGCGTGACGCCCTCGACCCGCGCGCCAAAGTGAGGATCGAGCATTGATCGCGGCCCCCGCCCGCACATCTCGCACTCGCGAGGGCGCTGCAAAGCGGCGGTGGCCGTCGTCCTCAGTCGCGGCCGTAGCCTCCGGCTACGACCACTCCCTGCGTCCTAGGCCACCTTGCTTTTCGCGGCTCGCGAGCACGACCTGCACGGGCGGTGACCGCTGATGCTCCCGTTCATCCTCCGCCGTTTCATCGGGATGCTCGCCGTCCTCTTCGCGGTCAGCCTGCTCGTCTTCGTGATCTTCATCCTCGTGCCCGGCGGCGACCCGGCCTCGCGGATGGCCGGCAAGAACCCGACCCGCGAGAACGTCCAGAACATCCGCCACAAATGGGGCTTCGACCGCCCCTTCTACGTCCAGTACGTGAAGATGATGGAGAAGGCCGCCAACGGCATCCTGCCCGGGAAGCGCGGCGAGTACGACATCCTCACCTCCTTCCAGAACCGGCAGAACGTCGCCAAGGAGATCAAGAAGGGGATCCCGGCGACGCTCTCCCTCTGCATCGGTGCCGGGATCATCTGGCTCTTCTTCGGAATCCTCGTCGGCATCTTCTCGGCGGTGACCGCAGGGAGGTTCTCCGACCGGTTAATCACGACCTTCGCCTTGATCGGCATCTCGATGCCGGTCTTCTGGCTCGGAATCGTCATGCGCTACTTCCTCGCCGAGAAGCCCAACAACCCGCCCTTCCCCGACGGCGAGTACGTAGGGCTCACGGTCAGCCCGGTGCAGTGGGCCTACCACCTGATCCTGCCCTGGTTCTGCCTCTCGGTGCTCTTCATCGGCTTCTACGGGCGCGTACTGCGCTCGAACATGCTCGACACGATGAACGAGGACTACGTACGCACCGCGCGCGCGAAGGGAATCGCGCCGCGCCGCGTCCTGCTCAAGCACGTGCTGCGCAACTCGCTGATCCCGATCGTCAGCCTCTTCGGCCTCGACTTCGCGGCCGTCCTCGGCGGCGGCGCGATCCTCACCGAGACCGTCTTCAGCCTCAAGGGAGTGGGGTGGTACGCCGCGCAGTCGGTCGGCGACCTCGACCTGCCCCCGATCATGGGCGTCACCCTCTACGGCGCGTTCTTCATCGTCGTCTTCAGCGCGCTCGTGGACTTCCTCTACGCGTTCCTCGACCCGAGGATCCGAGCGGTCTGATGGCAGAGCCGCTGCTCGAGGTGAAGGGCCTGAAGGTCAGCTTCGCGACCGAGGACGGAACCGTGCACGCGGTGGACGGCGTCGACTTCGAGCTCGACCGCGGCAAGGTGCTCGGGATCGTCGGCGAGTCCGGCTCCGGCAAGAGCGTGACCGCGATGACGATCCTCGGGCTCACGCGCGACAAGAACACCCGCTTCCAGGGCGAGGTCCATTACAAGGGCCAGAACCTGATCGAGCTCTCCGAGTCGAACCTGCGCAACGTGCGCGGGAACGAGATCGCGATGATCTTCCAGGACCCGATGACGTCGCTGAACCCGGTCTACACCGTCGGCGACCAGATCGTCGAGGCGATCCGCACCCACGAGGGCGCGAGCAAGCGCGAGGCGAAGAGGCGCGCAGTCGAGCTCCTGCGCCAGGTCGGGATCCCCAACGCCCAGCAGCGCGTGGACGAATACCCGCATCAGTTCTCGGGCGGGATGCGCCAGCGCGCGATGATCGCGATGGCGCTCTCCTGCAACCCCGACGTGCTGATCGCCGACGAGCCGACCACCGCGCTCGACGTGACCATCCAGGCGCAGATCCTCGAGCTGCTCGCCAACCTGCGCGCCGACTTCGACTCCTCGGTGATCCTGATCACGCACGACCTGGGCGTCGTCGCCGAGGTCGCGGACGAGATCATCGTCATGTACGCCGGCCGCGTGGTCGAGCGGGGCTCGAAGCGGCAGATCTTCTACGACCCGCAGCACCCGTACACCTGGGGCCTGCTCGGCTCGATTCCGCGGCTCGACCGGCCCAAGCCGAAGAAGCTGCACTCGATCGAGGGCACGCCGCCCTCGCTGATCAACCTCCCGCGCGGCTGCAAGTTCCGGCCCCGCTGCCCGCACGCCTTCGAGAAGTGCCAGGAGGAGCCGGAGCTGAAGAGGCGCGTCGACGACACCGGCCACCTCGACCGCTGCTGGCTCTCGGTCGAGGACAAGCGGCGCCTGCGCGAGGCCACGATCGCCGGTGAGGCGCAGGTGGTCGCGTGAGCGAGAACCGAAACGGCGCACCGCTCGTCGAGGTCAAGCACCTGAAGAAGTACTTCCCGATCCGGAAGGGCGTCCTCTCGCGCGAGGTGGCGCGCGTGCACGCCGTGGACGACGTGACGATCAGCGTCGCCGAGGGCGAGACGCTCGGCCTCGTCGGCGAGTCCGGCTGTGGCAAGTCCACCCTCGGCCGCTGCATCGTGCGCCTGCTCGACCCGACCGACGGCGACGTCGTCTTCGACGGCCGATCGATCGGCAAGCTGCGCTCCCGCGCTCTGCGTCCGCTTCGCCGGCAGATGCAGATGATCTTCCAGGACCCCTACGCGAGCCTGAACCCACGCAAGCGCGTCGGCACGATCATCGGCGACCCGATGCGCATCCACGGGATCGGCGACCGCAAGGAGCGCAAGGAGGCCGTCGAGGAGCTGCTCCGGAAGGTCGGCCTCTCGCCGGAGCACTACAACCGCTTCCCGCACGAGTTCTCGGGCGGACAGCGGCAGCGGATCGGCGTTGCGCGCGCGCTCGCGCTGCGCCCGAAGCTGATCGTGGCCGACGAGCCGGTCTCCGCCCTCGACGTCTCGATCCAGGCGCAGATGGTCAACCTGCTCGAGGAGCTCCAGGACGAGTTCAACCTCACGTACGTCTTCATCGCGCACGACCTCGGCGTCGTGCGGCACGTCTCCGACCGGATCGCGGTGATGTACCTCGGCAAGCTCGTCGAGCTCTCGCCGGCGGAGGAGCTCTACACGCGGCCGATCATGCCCTACACCGAGGCGCTGCTCTCCGCGGTGCCCGTGCCCGACCCGGACCTCGCCGAGAAGCGCGAGCGGATCGTCCTCGAAGGCGACGTGCCGAGCCCGATCGATCCGCCCTCCGGCTGCCGCTTCCATCCGCGCTGCCGCTACGCGACCGACGTCTGTTCGCAGATCGAGCCTCCGCTCGTCGATTACGGCAACGGCCACCTCGCCGCTTGCCACCACCCGCTCAACGTGGACAAGGAGACCCTGTCGCGGGTGCAGGCCTCGGCGAACACCCCGGAAGCCGCTGCCGAATCGGCGCTACCCAGGGAACCGGGCAGGGAAGAGTCCCGTCCGGTCCCGCGGCCCTAGCTTTTCGTGGGGCGCGTGGGAATCCTGGCTCTCAAGCCGTTTTCTCCCCAGCCGCAAAGCGGGTAGGGGCCATCCCTGAAACGAGGTAGGACTTTCGGCTAAAGCGACCGCGCACCCAGGCCGATAGGCCTACCGTGGACGCAGCAGAGCGCAAAGAGATCCTGTCCCGGTACGAGGACCACAGTCGCCGCTTCGACGCGGTCGCCAAGCGACGCGGCGACAGTGGCGGCGGCGAGGTGATTCCGTTCTCCGGCCCGCTTCAGGAGTTGGAGCAGGAGCCGACGGCGCGCGAGATCGAGGTTCTACAGCTGATCTCCGACGGTCTCGTCAATCGCGAGATCGGCGTGCGCCTGTTCCTCTCGGAGGAGACGGTCAAGTCGCACGTACGACACCTGCTTGCGAAATTGCAGGCGAGGTCACGCGCGCACGCAGTAGCCGTGGGCTTCAGGCGTAGCCTGATCGCCTAGGACGTACACCGGGCCGGGCGGCCCGGAACTTCGGTTTTCCCCAGCTTTGTGGATATCCCTCAACAGGGTGATGTGAGGACGCTGTGGAAAACAGATGCTGTGGCGCCTAGAAGGACTTTGATGTGCCTACGACAGACGCGAGGGCGACAAGGGTGCCAACGAGGCTGAAAACGCGGATACGAAATCCCGCCATTTTGGAATACCTCCCTATAGGGGGAACTGACGACGAGTCGAGTCTATACCCCTTCTGGGGGACTATCAACTGGCGCGCACTAGTTGCCGCCTCGCTCAATGCAACGCACGCGTTCGTCGTGAGAGAACGCCGAACGCTCGCGTGGATCCTGGCACTCACCGCAGGCTGGCTTGCAACAGCAAGCGCCCTGGCTCTTAACGGTTATGGACTACCGTCGTGGTGGCAGTTCTCCGCTCTAGCTGTCGTTACATCGGTTGCCGAACGTCAGAGCGTACGCGTCGCTCGCAATGTCGAAACGTCCGTGGCTTTTCTCCCGTTCGTTTTCACTGCGGTCGCCTTCGGACCTCTTGCTGCTTGTCTCGTAGGTGCTTGCGCAAACGCGCTCGATTTCCGGCGGCCCTATTTGCGCTGGGCGATCTATGTGCCGGCGCGTGGACTCGCCGGGGCCTTTACAGGGCTTCTCGCGGCCTCAGTGATCGGGCCCGATTCGTCCTTTGGTCGGGCGACGCTCGCTACGGTCGTCGCGGGAATCGTGAGCGTCGCCTTTGACGCTCTTTTCAACGTTGGCACTCTGCTGGTGCGCCGATCAGCGCCGATCAGCGCATATATCAAGTCGGTTGGACCTCTCACAATCCTTTCATTGCCGTTGTATGTCCCTCTTGTGGCCTTGATGGTCTACGGGTACCAGCATTACTCGTTTTGGACAGCGGCGACGTTTTTAGGGCCAACCCTGGCTCTTCAGCGCGTCCTTCATCTCTACCAGCGGCAGCGCGATGTTTCTCTCGAGCTTGTTGTCGCGAACGAGAGGCTTGAAGCGGCGAACCTGTCGTTTGCGACGGCGCTTGTCACTACCCTTGACGCGAGAGACCGGTACACAGCTGGCCATTCAGCCGCAGTCGCCGCCTACGCGAGTGCGATCGCCAGACGCCTAGGACTCAGCGAAGCTGATCAAGGCTTGGCCAACCTCTGCGGGCTCGTGCATGACGTTGGGAAGATCGGCCTGCCTCCGGGTCTCCTAGAAAAGCCTGGCCCGCTAACGCTCGCAGAGAGGCGTCAGATGGAACAGCATCCGGCTATTGGTGAGCGGATCCTTGCGAAGGTCGAGGACTACGCCGAGATCGCGAAAATTGTCCGCCACCACCATGAACGCATCGACGGCCAAGGCTATCCAGACGGACAGGCAGGAAGCGAAATCCCGCTCATTTCGCGGATCATCGCTGTCGCGGACGCGTATGACGCGATGACCTCTGATCGTCCGTACCGCGACCCAATGCCGAGTCGGGTGGCGCGTCTACGCCTCGCCCAAGCCGTCGGGAGCCAATTTGATACGAACGTTGTGCTCGCATTCGAGGCGATTCTGGCGGGCCGTGATCAAGAGATTGATCGAAAAGAGCATCTCAGCCGTCATGTGCCCAGCGCAGCAATCGTTGCTCCCCGCGCGGCAGGCGTAGCTTAGATCACAGATTTCGGACGGCAGCCAGAGCCGCTTGTGTGCGCGAGCGCACGCCGAGCTTCTTCAGTATCTGCCGCACGTGCACCTTGACCGTTACTTCTGCGATGTAGAGGGCCTTCGCGATCTCTTTGTTCGTGTAGCCCAGCGTCAGCAGATCGAGCACTTCTGTCTCACGAGGAGAGAGAAGTGCCACTCCGCGACCCGGTTCCGGGACATCAATCCTTTCATTCGTAAACGCCCGAGCTAACTGAAGAGGCAGTTCGGCGGACATCGAAGTAAGGGCCGGGATGAGCTCGGGGCATCCGCGCACTGCGATAACGAGAGGATCAAAAACGGACCAACGAAAGACGGGAGCAAGCTCAAGGACAGGATTTGTCTCGCTCATGTCACCATCTTTCACACTCGTCACGGCTCTTGCGCATGAGATGAGTGATGCCACCTCCGGGAATCCGCTCAGCCCTTCTGCCTTGCTCGATGCAAGACGAGCGCCCGCAACGTCTCCGTCACATGCGCTCGCCAGCGCTCTTGTTGCTGCGTATTCCCCGAGCATCAAGGGTGTTAGCTGTACACCCGGTGGAGCCTCGCGGGTCAGTTCAAGGGCGCGCGCGAAGTCTCCTGTCGCGATCGCAATCTTCGAACGCACTGTTTGGATGTCGAGCAGGTTGTGCTTATCGCCGATCTCCTCGGCTAGACGTCTGCCTTTGGACAAAGCTCTCTCCGCCTCCCCGTAATGACGGAGCCCAAGGGCTGCGACGGCCTTCGCAACATAGGCGTGAGGAAGCACGAAGGCCAAGCGGCTCCGGTGAGCCTCCTCGATCTCCTGCTCAGCTATATCGACTGCTTCTGCGTAACGGCCTACTAACGAGAGTGTCCGCGTCAATAAGTTCAAGAAACTCGTTCGGACAAGAGGATCGACCGCGTCGGGGATACACACTCGCGCACTCTGCGCCTCCTCCAGCGCTTGAGGTATGCCGCCGATCGTCACTCCCACGATTAGCCGGGCGTTGGCCGAGCGCAGGGTTTCATCGGGGCTCGGGCTGTCCTGGCTGACAAATTCTAAGAGTGTCGAGCGGAGTTCTGCCTCACTCTCAAAGGCTTGCGCCTGGGCGCAGAGAAAGGAACCCCACATCGCGTCTCGTCGCTCGGCTTCACTCTCCGCAAGGTTTCTTGCGGAGCGAAAATGCGCAAGCGCATCAGCTTCGCGATTGTCGAGGTGGGCAGCACGACCGGCCAAGCAGAACGCACGCGAGCTGAGTAGCTCTGTGGAACCTTTCCCCTTCGTAACGCGCAGAGCTCGGGTCTCGGCATCTCGCACACTCCCTTTGCGTATAGCTAGTTCCGCATGGGCTAGTTCGAGGACTGGTGAGCGGAGATCGAGTTCTGCTCCTAGCGTCAACCACTCGGCCAATGTGCTGAGGCGGCCTGCTCGCAACATGACGCTGAGCGCAGATTCGACGAGGGTGAGAAGCACATCTGGGAGAGGGCACTCCCGAAGAAGCGCAAACGCGTCATCCCATGCCTTTCTCTCAAGATGGAACTCCGCGATCTTCCTGACAGCTTCCACCCGAGCATCGGGAAGATCTTCGAGCTTGTGTAGCAGGAACGTGCGAAGCAAGGGGTGAAGTTCAGCACTGCTCGTGGTCATCGTCATGAATCCCAGGTTGCACGCCTCTTCCAGCAGACGAGGTCCCCTGCGAGGCCCAAAAAAGGACGTCGCCATTTCAAGTGTCAGATGTAGCGATAGAGCGAGCTCGGGTAGTGCTCGTTGCAGTGTCGAACTAGCAGCTTGGTAGAGCTCGTCTGCAAAGTACTCGTAGAGCGTCTCGGGCACGACACCGTCAAGGTGATCGGGTTGGGTGAGTGAGGCCAGGCCGATGACTGCGGGCCATCCCTCGGCCAGAGCGACAAGGCCTGCCAAGCCGTCCGTTGATGATGCTCGGAAAACACTCTGAGCCTCATCCTGGCTCATTGCTAAAGGCGATCTGCCGATCTCGTAGATCTCTCCATAGAGGAGCTTTCGTGCCGTCGCCCACGCTGGACGCTCTCTACTCGTCAAGAGCAATCGTAGAGGTGAGCCCGTAAGAAGACGGTGAATGTATGACTCGGCGACTTCCGATTCCTTGAGGAGTTGGTAGTCATCGACCGCGAGCCAGGCAGTGCTCGGCCATTCTCGAAGCGCCTCGGTTTGGATCTCGGCAAGGACAGGCAGTGCCTGGTCAACGTCAGGCGTTGCGCCAATGCGCTCGAATAAAAGCTGTCGCGCCCCCGGTGCAAAGGGATCGAGCGCCTCAGAAACCGCGAGGGCGAGTGCAGCGACATCCGAAGAAACGGAGCTCGCCTGATACCAAGCGTGAGGGCGCGTCGCTAGCCATTGACGGGCAAGTGTTGTCTTCCCGTAGCCCGCGGGAGCTACGAGCATGATTACTCGGGCCGACGTCTCATCAAGAAGTCGCGTAAGGCGCGGCCGCTCGATGATGTGTCGGCGCCCTGCGGGGATTTCTAGGTCTGGGTTCTCGCCCATGCTGCGTGCGGGCGCCGCGATCCCGCATGCGTAGCCTAGACCTGAGTTGGCGCGCGGCCAAGAGGTCCGAAGGAGACGCGCGCCTGCGGCCTCGCGGCCGCAGGCGCGGGTGTCGTTAGTCCCCCGAGGCGATGGGATCTGTCTCGAGGCTTTGGGAGAGGGGATCGCGACCGGTCAACGTTCGGTACGCGCTAGGGATCTGACGACGCCGGGCGCAACCGAGCTTTTGCCGAAGCACATCCGAGTGGGCCTTCGCCGTGCGCGGCGAAATGCCGAGACGGTTGGCGACCTCTTCGTTGGAACACCCGGCGGCGATCAGCTCGATGACCTGGCGTTGCCGATCCGTGATGATCGGCGGCCCCTCATGTAGGACGGTGACCATGCAGGCGACGCTAGCAACGGCCTGACCCAGCGACTATTGGCCGGACGACGTATTCGCTTGATTACGCCGTCGGACGTACTTCGCCCCAGCTTGCTCAGCCTCGTACGCTTAGCGCGTGATGGCCTGCCCAAACTGCTCGGCCGACAATCCGGACACCGCCCGGTTCTGTCACGCCTGCGGCGCAGCGCTCGAGGCTCCTGCGGCGCTCATGCGCGAGGAGCGCAAGGTCGTGACGGTGCTCTTCGCCGACCTCGTCGGCTTCACCGCCCGCTCCGAGCAGCTCGACCCCGAGGACGTGCGCGGGCTGCTCGCTCCGTACCACGCGCATCTGCGCGGCGAGCTCGAGCGCTTCGGTGGCACCGTCGAGAAGTTCATCGGCGATGCCGTGGTGGCGCTCTTCGGCGCGCCGACCGCGCACGAGGACGACCCGGAGCGGGCCGTTCGCGCGGCGCTCGCGATCCGCGACTGGATCGCCGAGGAGGGCAACGAGCTGCAGCTTCGGATCGCCGTCAACACGGGCGAGGCGTTGATCGCTCTCGGCGCCCGCACCTCGGAGGGCGAGGGCTTGGCGTCGGGCGACGTCATCAACACCGCCGCCCGCCTTCAGACGGCGGCGCCGGTCAACGGCATCCTCGCCGGCGAGACGACGTACCGGGCGACGAAGCACGTGATCGACTACCGCGAGGCGGAGCCGGTAGAAGCCAAGGGCAAGGCGGCGCCGGTACCGGCGTGGGAGGCGCTCGAGGCGCGCTCCCGGTTCGGCGTCGACCTCGGGGATGCCCGCGCGCCGCTCGTCGGGCGCGAGCGCGAGCTCGACGCGCTCCGCGACGCGCTGGTACGCGCCCGCTCCCAGCGCCAGCTCCAGCTCGTCACGCTCGCGGGCGTCCCTGGGATCGGCAAGTCGAGGCTGGTCTACGAGCTCTTCCGGTCGTTGGAGGCCGAGCCCGAGGAGTTCACGACCTGGCGCCAGGGCCGCTCGCTCCCCTACGGCGAAGGCGTCAGCTTCTGGGCGCTCGCCGAGATCGTCAAGGCGCAAGCGGGGATCCTCGAGTCCGACTCGGAGGCGGATGTCGAGAGCAAGCTGCGCGCGGCCGTCCAGGAGGTGGCGGACGATCCGAGCGAGGCCGAGTGGATGGCGGCTCGCCTTGGCAGCCTCGTCGGGCTGCAAGGCGCAGACGAGGAGACGACTGCGCCTCAGAGCGAGAGCTTCTCCGCCTGGCGACGCTTCCTCGAGTCGCTGGCGGACCGGCATCCGCTCGTTCTCGTCTTCGAGGACCTGCACTGGGCCGACGACGGCCTGCTCGACTTCATCGACCAGCTGGTGGACTGGGCGCGCTCCGCTCCGGTACTCGTGCTCTGCACGGCTCGTCCCGAGCTGCTGGAACGCCGGCCGGGCTGGGGCGGCGGCAAGGCGAACGCGTCGACGATCTCGCTGCCCCCGCTGGAGGACGAGGAGACCGCACGGCTCTTTTCCTCGCTCCTCGAACGGGCCGTTCTCCCCGCTGAGACGCAATCCGTCCTGCTGGCGCGTGCGGCCGGGAACCCGCTCTATGCGGAGCAGTACGCGCGGATGCTCGTCGAGCGCGGCGACGCCGACGAGCTGCCTCTTCCGGAGACGGTGCAGGGGATCATCGCCGCCCGCCTCGACGGGCTCTCGGGTCCGGAGAAGGCCCTGCTCCAGGACGCATCCGTGGTCGGCAAGGTGTTCTGGCTAGGCGTGGTCAGCGTGATCGGCGGGATCGATCGCGCGCAGGGGGAGGAGGCGCTGCTCGGGCTCGAGCGCAAGGAGCTCGCCCAGCGCGCGCGGCGCTCGTCCGTCGAGGGCGAGGCCGAGTACTCGTTCCGCCACCTCCTGGTGCGCGACGTCGCCTACGGCCAGATCCCGCGCGCGGCCCGCGCCGACAAGCACCGGGCCGCGGCCGAGTGGGTCGAGGGGCTCGGCCGGCCCGACGACCACGCGGAGATGCTCGGATCGCACTACTCGCGCGCGCTCGAGTACGCCCGGGCGGCCGGCCGCGAAGACCTCGACCTGGTTGGGCGAGCGCGTCTCGCCCTCCGTGACGCCGGCGACCGCGCGTCGTCGCTCCAGGCTTGGCCTGCTGCAGCTCACTTCTACACCGAGGCGCTCGAGCTATGGCCTGCGGACGACCCGGAGCTGCCGCACCTACGTTTTCGCTGTGGACGCGCGCGCTTCAACGCGGAGGGCACGGGTATCGACCTGCTGGAAGCGGCGGTGGACGAGCTCGAGGCCACCGGCGATGCGGAGGCCGCCGCCCATGCGGCCGTCGTGACGGGACGCATGCTCTGGCAGCGCGGCGAGATTGCGAGGCATGACGAGTACATCAGGAGGGCCCTCGAGCTCGTCGGCGACCGAGACGAATCTGCGGCGAGAGTGACTGCGATTGCCGCCCAGGTAGCCAGGCACATGTTCGAAGGCGAGTTCGAGGAAATGATCCCGCTGACCAACGAAGCCCTACCCATCGCCAAGGGTCTCGGGCTCGGCGAAGTTCAAGCCCGGCTGCTCGAGCTGCGCGGTTACGCGCGAACCAGCACCGGCGACACCGGTGGGCAGGCCGACTTCGATCAGGCCATCGCCCTTGCCACCGAGATCCACGCGTTCGAGCAACTCCATAACGCGCTGAACAACCTCGCCGCGAGGCAGATTGCGATGGGGCAGCTCGAGGCGGCCCTGGAGACGAATGCGGCGATGAGACAGAACGCCGAACTGCATTCCACCGATACCAGGCGCCGCTGGATCGCGGTCACCTCCGCGGAGTTTCAACTGATGGTCGGCAATTGGGCGGAAGCGCGTCGATTAACAGACGAGCACCTCGCGGAATCGGAAGCCGGTAGCCCGCACTACCTCGATGGCCCTTGTCGCTATCTCCGTGCGACGATCCGCCGAGCCTCTGGTGATCTGTCGGGTGCAGCTGCCGACATGGAGCAAGCGCTAGTGCTCGCTCGCCGGAGCGGAGATGGGCAGCTGCTAGTCCCGGCGATCGTGGGCCGTGGAGCTGTCCTCATCGAGGAGGGGCGTCGGGACGAAGCCTCGGCGCTTGCTGCCGAGCTGCTCGAGATGGGCGCCAGGTTCATCGCGGTCGCAAATGACGTTGTGATCGTTCACGCCGCGTGGCTGATGCGCGACCTCGGCCTCCAGGATGCCTTTGCGTCGTTGCTCGAGGTATCGCAACCGACTCCGTGGGTCGAGGCGGCATCGGCGATCTCCTCCGGCGAGTTACGGCGCGCCACTGACGTGCTCGGAGAGATCGGTTACCGCACCGGCGAGGTGTACGCGCGGCTGCGGGTCGCGAAGCAGCGAGTGGAAGAAGGCCGGCGCGCGGAGGCCGACGCCGAGCTGAACCGCGCGCTCGCGTTCTACCGGGAGGTCGGCGCGACGCGCTACGTACGTGAGGGCGAGGCGCTTCTCGCGGAGTCGGCGTGAACGAAGCTCGCCTCGTGGCCGCGCTGGTTCGCCTCGCGTAGCTCGTCCTCGTCCAGCGCGCCGATGCGCTCGAGGAGCTCGAACTCGTCGCGCAGGTGGGTGCGCATCATCTCTGGCCCGTCGGTGGCGATCGTGAACGGGACGCCGTTGTCGACGAAGGCGCGGAAGGTGTCGCGCACGGCATCCTCGTCGCGGAGAGCGCGGGTGAGCAGGTTCGAGGTGGGGCAGATCTCGAGCACGATCTCCTGCTCGCGCAGGGCCGCCATCAGCTCCGGGTTGCGGGCGGCGAGGATGCCGTGGCCGATCCGGTCGGGGCGCAGATGCTCGACGACCTCGGCGATCTCGGCGTCGCCGTGCTCCTCACCCTCCTCGCCCACGTGGATGGTCACGCCGAGGCCGGCGTTGCGCGCCTCGTCCACCAGCGGCGCGAGGTCGCGATAGGGATAGCGCCCGCCCCCGGGGCGTGGGCCGGCTATGTCGACGCCGACGACGCCGCGGGAGGCGTAGCGGATCGCTTTCTCGACCACGATCGAGTTTTGTCGCTCGTCGAAGGTGCGGTCCATCATCAGGATCAGGCCCGCGCGCACCTGCGGGTACTCGAGGCTCGCGCGGTCGAGGCCCCGCGAGGCGGCCATGATGATGTGGTCGAGATCGCGCTCGCCGCCGCGGTTGCGTTTCATCGGGTTGAAGCGGAGCTCGAGCGTCGTGATCCCCTGCGAGCGGTAGGCGCCGCCGATCGCCGTGTGCACCGAGCGCTCGACCGCGAGCGGGCTCGACTGGATCAGCTCGGTCCAGTGGTAGATCTGGTCGAGCGCGTCGAGGCTGTCGACGCGGCGCGGGTCGGCGATCGTGACCAGGGCGTCGAACTCCCAGTAGTCCTTCACCGGTAGCGCGATTCCCTGTTCGTGCGCGAGGCTCCAGAGGATCTCGGAGGCAACCGACGCGCCGAGGTGCGTGTGCAGCTCGGCGAGGCCTTCGTCGAACATTTGGTGAGTCTAGTTTCGTGCCCATCTCGCCGCTCTGCGGAAAGCCCCGAGCACTTTGACCCACCTGGGTCATGCAACCGGAGGCGCGCGGTGACAAGCTCGTCAGTGACGCCCTGACGGTCAGGGATCGCCTATACCTTCCCCAGCTTCGCCACCAGCCCGGCGAAGTCATGGCCGCCGTGACCGTCTTGAGCGCTTTCCCTATCGGTCGCCCGCGGCGGGGCGGCCGATAGGGCTCCCTCTTTGAACCCGTGACGAAGCAGAAACCGCGAGAACACTTGTTGACCAGCACTCTGGACCTTTCGGGTGCATTGGAGGAGCTGGCCGCGCCCGCGTGCGTGATCGACCGGGACGGCCGCTACCTCTGGCTCAACCGGGCCTACGTCGAGCTCTTTGGCGACAGGCGTGGGCAGCCGTTCGTGGACGCGATCGTGCCCGAGCAGCGCGCGCTCGCGCGCACGAACTTCGCGCGCAAGGTGGTCGGAAAGACCACGAGGATCTACGACCTCCAGGTGCTGGACCGATTCGGCAACGCGGTCACGCTCAGGACCACCTCGGCGCCGCTCCGGCACGAGGGCGAGGTGGTCGGCGTCTTCGGCATCGCGATCCCGCTCGAGCGCGCGAGCGCGCCGAAAGAAACACCGTCGTTCGACCATCTCACTCCGCGGCAGCACGAGGTCTTGCGCCTGCTGGGCGAAGGGCTTGAGACACACGACATCGCAAAGCGGCTGGGGATCGCGGAGGAAACCGCGAGGAACCACATCCGCGCGCTCTTGCGGGCAACGGGTGCGCATTCGCGCCTCGAGGCCGTCGTGATGGGCATGCGGCTGGGCGTGCTCGACCCACATTTGACCCAGCCGGGTCAGCAGGACCGGGCGCCCGCTGACGAGTAGGGCCGGCCGCGGTGAGTTGCTCGCCGCACTCCGACCGAGGCAGCAGCCGGGGGTTGTACTCGGAGCGCGGCCCGCTCCACCTCTCTCGACCGCCTCTCTCGACCGCCATGCGCAGCTCCCGCGCTCAGGTCGACACGCTTCCCCACATCACATAGGACGCGGGGCGCTGGCTAGCGAGAGCGAGTTCGCCGTTTGCTCTCCCACCGCCCTCGGCTCCGACAGAAGTGTTGACCATTTGGCCGCGCCCCCTCAGAATGCGGCTGCCGCAGTTCACCATCACTCTGGAGGGGTCAAATGAAGAGTCGGATTCTGCTCGTCGCCGCGGCGATCGCAGCGATCGCCGCCGTCTCGGCGCCGGCCGCGTTCGCCAACCATTCCT
>JBBRZN010000007.1:0-75975 GCA_038236705.1 Gaiellales bacterium | reverse complement strand
GTCGTCCCGTCGGGCAGGAAGCCCTGGCCCTGCTGCTCGCGGATCGCGAGGCAGAGGTTCGTGCGCGGGTCGAGGCAGTGCACGCACTCACGGCACTGCGGTGAGAAGAGCGTGACGACGTGGTCGCCCGGCGCCACCGAGGTGACGCCCTCGCCGACGCGCTCGACCACTCCCGCACCCTCGTGCCCGAGCACGGTCGGCGAGTAGCCGGACGGATCGGCCCCGGACGCCGTGAACAGGTCGGTGTGGCAGACGCCGCAGGCGACCAGGCGCACGAGCACCTCGCCCGCGCGGGGCTCGGCGAGCTCGAGCTCCTGCACCTCGAGCGGCGCTCCGAACGACTCCAGCACGGCAGCGCGGATCTTCATCCGGCGATCCTACGATAGGCTCGAATCGTGGCCACGTTGCGCGGCAGCTGCCAGTGCGGGGGAGTGCAGTTCGAGCTCCCCGACACCTTCGAGGCCCGCACCTTCTGCCACTGCACGACCTGCAAGAAGCTCTCCGGCGGCGTCGGCACTGCGAACGGCCGTGTCCACAGCGACGAGGTGAACATCCTCGAGGGCGAGGAGCTCCTCCGCACCTACCAGCCCGAGGAGGGCAGCGCGAAGACGTTCTGCTCGGTCTGCGGCTCGAACCTCTTCGGCGGCGGCTGGCCCGAGTCCGACGCGGCGAGCGTGCGCCTGAGCGCGATCGACTCGACGCTGGACAGCAAGCCGAGCAAACACATCTACGTCCGCTCGGTTGCCTCGTGGGAGACGCTTCCAGACGACGGTCTCGAGCGCTTCGAGACCGGGGCCTAGCCCGTCCTGCTCGCGACCGCGAGCCACACGTCCGCGCCGCCCGTCTGGCCATTCGCTGCTTCAGCATTTCCGCCATGCGCCTCGGCGATCGCCCGCACGATCGAGAGCCCGAGCCCGGCACCGCCGCCCTCCCGTCCCGGCTGAGGGCGGCTGAAGCGCTCGAAAGCGTGCTCGAAGAAGTCGGGCGGAAAGCCCCGGCCTTCGTCCTCGACGTGCAGCTCGACCGTGCCGTTGACCGTGACGGCCCGCAGGCTCACGCGACCGCCTCCGTGGCGAAGGGCGTTGTCGACGAGGTTGCCGAGCGCCTGCTCGAGCCGCACGCGGTCGCCCTGGATGAGCAGCCCGGGCGCGGCGTCGTGGGCCAGCGGCCGCGCGCTCTCCTCGGCGCGCCACTGGAAGCGGCTCACGACCGACGAGAGGAGATCCTCCGCCTCGAGCGTCTCGATGCTGAGCGGCAGCTTTCCCCGGTCGGCGCGGGCGATCAGCAGCAGGTCCTCGGCCAGCTGGGCCAGGCGGTCGACCTCCGCCGTCGACTTGCGCAGCGCTTCGCGGAGCTCGTCCGCCGACTCGCCGTGGCGCAGCGCGAGCTCGAGCTCGGTTCGGAGCAGCGCCAGGGGAGTGCGCAGCTCGTGCCCGGCGTCTGCGACGAAGTCGCGCTCACGCTCCAGCGCGTCTTCGAGCCGCTCGAGCATCTCGTTCAGCGTCTCCCCGAGGCGCTCGAGCTCGTCGCGGGTCCGAGGCACCGGCAGCCGCTCTCCGGGTGTCTCGGCGGAGATCTCTGCTGCACGGCGACGCATCGACTCGACCGGCCGGAGCGAGAGTCCGGCGAGGAAGTACCCGGCGAGCGAGGCGAGGAGAAGGGCGATCGGCCCGGCGATCAGCAATTCGTTGCGGAAGGCCGCAAGCGTCTCGACATCGTTCCCTCGCGTGGCGCCGACGACCAGTACGAGGCTGCGCCCCTTCCGCTCGACCGGAGTGGCGAGCAGGCGCGACGACTCGTTCAGGCCGGGGATGGACCCCTTGTCGGCGTAGATCGGCTCACGCGCGGCGGCGCGGAGCCCCGCGGCGTTCAACAGAGCTGACGAGCCGAGCGGCTCCGTCGCGTCCAGCACGCGGCCCTCACGATCCAGCAGCTGGGCGTAGCTCTCGCCCGGCTCTATGAGTCGCCCGCCGCTGTCGCTCGCGAGCGATCCGTCCGGCTCGCGAACGAGCGCGGCGAGATCCTGCGCGCGAACCTGGAGGGCCCGGTCAAGCGCTAGGGCGAGATGGGAATCGAGGCGCGCGTAGAGAAACGCTCCCGACGCCGCCAGCACGACCGCCATCGCCAACGCGAGCGCCGCGGTGACGCGCAGCCTGATCGGCAGTCCGCTCACGCGCCGTCTCCCCGCAGCCGGTAGCCGCTGCCGCGAACCGTTTCCAGCGAGCGGCGCCCGAACGGCTCGTCGATCTTCCGCCGGAGGTGGCGAACGTGGACGTCGACCACGTTCGAGCGGTTCTCGTAGGCGAAGTCCCACGCATGCTCAAGCAGGTGCAGCCGGGAGAGCACCTCACCGGGCCGGCGCATGAACGTCTCGAGCAGCGCGAACTCCTTCGCCGAGAGCCGGATCTCTTCGTCTCCGCGCCTGACCTCCCGGCTCGCCGGGTCGAGGCGCAGGTCGCCGACCTCGAGCACGCTCGGCCGCTCGGCGTCGCCTCGCCGCACGAGAGCCCGCAACCGGGCGAGCAGCTCCGCGAAGGCAAACGGCTTGACGAGATAGTCGTCGGCGCCCGTGTCCAGCCCGGCCACGCGGTCTTCGACGGAGTCGCGCGCGGTGAGCATCAGCACCGGCGACCAGATGCCGTTCTCGCGCAATCGCCGGCAGGTCTCGAAGCCGTTGATACCGGGCAGCATCACGTCGAGCAGGATCGCGTCGTAGTCGTGGGCCTCGGCCAGCACGAGCGCCTCCTCGCCCGTCGGTGCGATGTCCGCCGACAGGCCTTCGGTGACGAGACCGCGGCGGATCAGGCTCGCCATGCGCAGCTCGTCCTCTACGACGAGAACCCTCATCTACGCCTCATGGTGCCCGTCCGTTCATGAACGCGAGATGAAGACCGGATGTTCATCGACGGTTCATCTCACATCCCTAGCGTTCCGGCCATGGATACCAAGCGAACACTCGTAGCCGGGCTCGCGCTCCTCGCGTTCTCGATCGCTGGCCCTGGCGCATCACAGTCCGCAGGCTTCTCGGCCCGCGTGAACAATCCGTGGTACCCGCTCAAGCCCGGTTCGGTGTACGTCTACCAAGGCACCAAGGACGGCGAGCCGTCTCGCGAGGTGATGACGGTCACGCACCGCACGAAGGTGATCGAGGGCGCGCCCTGCGTCGTCGTCCGTGACCTGCTCTACCTGAGCGGCCGGCTCGAGGAGCGCACCACCGACTGGTACACCCAGGACGCGAAGGGCAACGTCTGGTACTTCGGCGAGCAGACCGCCGAGCTGGACACGAACGGCAAGGTCAAGAGCACCGCGGGCAGCTGGCTGGCCGGCGTCCACGGCGCCAGGCCCGGGATCTTCATGTTCGCCCACCCGAAGCCCGGCCGTTGGGCGCGGCAGGAGTTCTACAAAGGCCAGGCCGAGGATCACTTCATGGTCCTCACCCTGCGCACCTCTGTGCGCGTCCCCTACATCTCGACGACTCGCGCGCTGCTGACGAAGGAGTGGACACCCCTCGAGCCGGGCGTGATCGACCACAAGTACTACGTTCGCGGCGTCGGGACCGTGCTCGAGCAGACGGCCAAGGGGCCCCAAGAACGGAACGAGCTCGTCTCGTTCCGAAGGGGCTCGTGAGCGCAGCGATCGAAGCCCGCGGAGTCGAGAAGCGCTACGGCTCCCTCGTCGCCCTCGCCGATCTCAGCTTCGAGGCTGAGGTCGGCGAGATCCTCGGGGTGCTCGGCCCCAACGGCGCCGGCAAGACGACAGCGATCCGGGTGCTCACCACGATCCTCTCCCCGACGCGAGGAAGCTTCGAGATCGCCGGATCGTCGCACGATCGTCCCGCCGAGATACGCCGGGTGATCGGCGTGCTGCCCGAGAGCGCCGGCTATCCGGAGCGGCAGACCGGCGAGGAGTACCTGCGTTACCACGCGCGGCTGTACGGCCGGAGCCGCTCCGGAGCCCGCGCCGCGGCCCGGGAGCTCCTCCGGGAAGTGGGGCTCGGCGAGCGAAAGGGCTCCCTGATCTCCACCTACAGCCGCGGCATGCGCCAGCGCCTCGGTATCGCCCGCGCGCTCGTGAACGAGCCTCGCGTGGTCTTCCTCGACGAGCCGACTCTCGGCCTCGACCCGGCCGGGCAGCGGCAGATCCTGAGCACGGTGCGGCGGATCGCCGGCGACCGCGGCGCGACGGTGCTGCTCTGCACCCACCTCCTGGCCGACGTCGAGGAGACCTGCTCGCGTGTGCTGATCCTGAACGGCGGCCGCGTGGCGGCGCAGGGAACCGTCGCCGAGGTCGCCCGCCAGGCCGCCGCGCCCCGCAGCGCCAGGCTGCGCGTCTCACCCGAGCAGGCCGACCGGGCGATCGCGGCTCTCGGAGCGGTGCCGGAGGTGGAGACGGCGGCTGCCGACGGCCGGCCGGGTCTTCTCCGCATAACGCTCGCCCAGGCTGAAGGCCATGCCGAGTCGGCCCTTCGCGCGCTCCTCGACGGAGGCATTCCGGTTCTGTCCTATGAGCTCGAGGGCGCGCGCCTGAGTGACGCCTTCCTTGCCATGACGGAGCGTCCCTAGATGGGCTGGAGGGTCGTCACGGCCCAGGAGCTCCGCGACCTCTGGCTCGGCGGCCGCGGGCTCGTCCTGAGCTTCGCCTTCAGCTTGCTCCTGAGCGTGATCGCCTACCTCGTTGCGACCAATCACGCGCTCAACTTCCTCGAGCAGCGCGAGTCGGTGAACCTCACGCTGCAGGTCGCGATCGCCGTCGGCGCGCTGCTCGCCCTGCTGGTCGGCGCCGACGCGGTCAGCGGAGAGCGCGAGCGCGGCACGCTCGAGAGCCTGCTCCTGACGCCCGTCTCGCGGTTCGAGATCACGCTCGGAAAGCTGCTTGCCGCGCTCTCGCTCTGGCTGGCGGCGCTCGTGCTCACCGTGCCGTACGTGTGGTTCCTCGGGCGCGGCGTCGGCCTGGTCGGTGACGCGGTCCTGAGCGGGCTCCTCGTCGGGACGCTGCTGGCCGTCTTCCTCGCCTCGTTCGGCGTCCTGATCAGTGTCTTCGCCTCGTCGAACCGGGTCAGCCTTTCGCTCTCGCTGCTCGTGCTGCTAGCGCTCTTCGTCCCGACGCAGCTGCCCTCGAGCGCGCAGCAGGGCTGGGCCGGCGACCTCCTGCTCCGGCTCAACCCGATGACCGCGGGCGAGCATTACGTCGGCAAGATCGTCACCAACGGCCACGCCTGGAGCGTTGACCTCGCCTGGCTCCTCTCACCGGCGCTTGCCGCGGCCGTCTTCACGGCGGCGGCGCTCGTCGCCGGCGGCCGGTTCATGGGGCTGCGAGGAGGCGGCTCGCAATGAGGCGCGCGCTCGTCGTCGCAGCCCTCCTCTTGGCCGCCGTTCCGGCCGCGCAGGCCTCCGGCATCGCGGTGTCGAGCGACCGCACCGCGATCACGACGAAGCTCGGGCACAAGTTCGTCTTCCACTCGACGATCCGCAACGGCGGCTCGACCCCCGCGAGCGGCCTCGTCGCCCACCTGAACGTGGTCGACCTGAGCGGGCACACCTACGTCGACCCCGAGGACTGGTCGTCGCACCGCACGCGCTATCTGCCCACGATCACGGCCGGAGGCTCGACGACCCTGAGCTGGCCGATGAACGCGGTCAACGCCGGGACGATCGGCCTCTACGTTGCCGTCCTGCCGCGCAGCGGCGCGCCGGTGCCGCCGACGACCAGCCCGACGATCCGCGTGCGGATCCAGGACCGCAAGACCCTCAACTCGGGCGGGATCCTGCCCCTGGCTCTCGGCCTGCCAGCGCTCCTCGGCTTGCTCGCGTTCGGCGTCCGCCTCCGGCGCGGCCGCTAGCGGGCGGTCATCCCGCCGTCGATCACGAACGCGCTGCCGGTCATGAAGGCCGACTCGTCCGAGGCGAGGTAGACCGCGGCGTCGGCGATCTCCTCCGGGTAGCCCTGGCGCCCGATCGGCTGCCACTCCGGGAGGCTCTCGAGCACGCCGTCGAGCCCGCCCATCCGCTCGGCGTGAGGGTGGTTGATCGGCGTGTCCACCCAGCCCGGGCAGAGGCAGTTGCAGCGGATGCCCTTGTCGGCGTAGTCGAGCGCGACCGCCTTCGAGAGCATCAGCACGCCGCCCTTCGAGGCGACGTAGGCGGTCAGGAACGGCTCCGCCACGAGGCTGTTCACCGAGCCGGTGTTGACGATCGAGCCGCCGCCCGCCTCGAGCAGCGCCGGCACGGCGTACTTGCAGCCGAGGAAAACGCCGCGCAGGTTGACCGCAATCGTGCGGTCGAAGTCCTCCACCGAGACCTCCGTCACGTCGCCGGGGATCGAGATCGCGGCGTTGTTGCACATCGTCGTGAGCTTCCCGTGCTTCTCCACGGCTGTGGCGACGAGCTGCTCGACCTGCTCCGGCTGCGAGACGTCTACGACCTCGTAGCTCGCGCCGCCCGCGAGCTCGGCCGACTCGGCGGCGCGCTCCACGTTCACGTCGGCCGCGACGACCTGTGCGCCTTCCTCGGCGAGCCGGACCACCATCGCGCGTCCGATTCCACCGCCGGCGCCGGTGACGATCGCGACCTTCCCGTCGAGTCGTCCCACGGCGCGATTCTCTCAGCGGACAGCCGCGCGTGCCTTTGAGTGGGCAGCGCTAGACGGAACCAAAGCGGCGCGGCCGTTGTAGAAGTCGTGACTCATGAGCGCGCTGCTCTCGATTCTTGCTGCCTTTCTCGTCGGGCATCCGCCCGTGGCGAAAAGCAATCTGCACGGCCGGATCGCCTACAGCACCCCGGCCGGAGACATCTGGGTGATGAACGCAGACGGCAGCTGCCGCCGGCAGGTCACCCGCTCCGGCAAGGGTCACGACTTCGACCCATCCTGGTCGCCCGACGGCCGCAGGGTCGTTTTTCGCACCAGCCGCGGCCACTACCTACCGGATCGCTACGGCAACGGGCTCGAAGGGATCTTCGTCGTGAACGCCGACGGCACCCACGAACGAGAGATCCAGCCGCGGACCGGCGGCATGTTCCCCGCCTGGTCGCCGCGCGGCGACAAGATCGTCTTCAGCGGTCTCCGCGCCGGCCAGCCCTTCGCCACGCTCTTCCTGATGAATCCGGACGGAACCGGGGTGCGCGACCTCGGCGTGCCTACCGGGAGCGAGACCGCCGTCTGGTCGCCCGACGCCCGCCGGATCGCCTACGGCGCGCACAACGGCGACGGCAACTGGGCGATCTGGACGATGGACGCGGACGGAAGCAACCAGCGCCAGCTCACGCATCCCCGGCTCGTCGAGCCGGCCGGAACCGGCGGGGATTACCCGGGCGCGTGGTCGCCCGACGGGACGCGGATCACCTACAGCTCCGGCCAGTTCAGTGGCCGTGAAGTGTGGGTGATGACCGCCGACGGAAGCAACCTCCGGCGCGTGACCCGCTGGCCGGGGGCGGACGGGCCCATCGGGTGGCTCCCCAACGGCCGCATCGCGTTCAACCACTTCCGCGGCGACGAGCCTCTACCGAGGTACTACTGGATGAAGCCGGACGGCACCGGGATCCGCTCGCTGCCGCAGCTCAACGGCGCAGGCGACCCGATCGACTGGCTGCCCGGCGCACGCAAGGCGCGCTGTCGCCGCTAGCAACGATAAGGTCGGCGCACCCGATCGAGGAGGAGCGCAGCATGAGCATCGTTGTCCGGTTTCAGCCCGCATCCCTGACGAGGGAGCAGTACGACGAAAGCCTTCGTCGGCTTGGTGGCGACTTTCCCCCGGACGGACTCGACTACCACGTCTGCTTCGGATCCGAAGGGAACCTGCGCGTCAGCGAGATCTGGGACTCGCGCGAGCAGCTCGAGGCGTTCGGCGAGCGGCTGATGCCCTTGCTGGCCGAAGTCGGGATCGAGTTCTCCGGCGAACCAGAGATCTTCGAGGCTCACAACATCGTCAAGCGCTAGCTCAGCTCGTCCACGAAGATCGTCCACTCGCGGATCTCGTCGAGGACGAAGACGCCGTTCTTCATGAACGGGTCGTCCTCGAGAATCCGGCGGGCCTCGTCTGCGTCGACGCCTTCGAGCAGGCTCATCGAGCCCGAATTGTCGCTGAACGGGCCGCCCATCACCATCGTCCCGCGCTCGATGAGCCCGTCCACGAACTCCGCGTGCTCGTCCCAGCCGGGCTGTTCGCGGACCGAGCCGCTCGCCCAGGTCGGGCCGGCTCGAAATCGCACCACTAGCCGCTCGCGAGGCATCGGAGCCGATCGTACGCCCTAGACTCGTCATGTGGTCGTCTGCACGAGTTGCGGGGCCGAGAACCGGGAGGAGGCGCGCTTCTGCGACTCCTGCGGCGCGCCGCTCGCCGAGGCGGCGCCCGTCCGCGAGGTGCGCAAGGTCGTCACGGTGCTCTTCTGCGACGTCACCGGCTCGACCGCGCTCGGCGAGAAGATCGACCCCGAGAGCCTGCGCCGCGTCATGGCGCGCTACTTCGAGACGGCGAAGACGATCGTCGAGCGCCACGGCGGCACCGTGGAGAAGTTCATCGGCGACGCCGTCATGGCCGTCTTCGGCGTGCCTGCCGTGCACGAAGACGACGCGCTGCGAGCCGTGCGCTCCGCAAACGAGCTCCGCGGCGGGCTCGACGGCTTGAACGACGAGCTCGAGCAGACCTACGGCACGCGGCTCGAGCTGCGCATGGGCGTGAACACCGGCGAGGTCGTGACCGGGACCGAGGAGCGTCTCGCGACGGGCGACGCGGTCAACGTCGCCGCCCGGCTCGAGCAGGCGGCCCAGCCGGGCGAGATCCTGCTCGGCGAGGAGACGCATGGGCTCGTGCGCGAGGCCGTCGAGGCCGAGCCCGCGACGCCGCTCGAGGCGAAGGGCAAGGCCAAGCCGCTCACGGCCTTCCGCCTGCTCTCGGTCGGCGCCGATGCGCCTGCGCGGCGTCACGAGGCGCCAATGGTCGGCCGTGAGCGCCAGCGCAAGCTCCTCGAGGATGCCTTCACGAACGCCGTCGCCGGGAACAGCTGCCAGCTCTTCACGATCCTCGGCACCGCCGGGGTCGGCAAGTCGCGCCTCGTCGAGGAGTTCCTCGGAACGCTCGAGCAGGCCACCGTCGCGCGCGGGCGCTGCCTCTCCTACGGCGAAGGGATCAGCTACTGGCCGGTCACCGAGGTCGTCAAGCAGCTCCTGCGCGACGCGGATGGCGTCACGGGGGCGCTGGCCTCCGTTCTCGGCGACGAGAGCGCGGCCGGCTCGCCGGAGGACATCGCCTGGGCCTTCCGCAAGCTGCTCGAGTCCCACGCCGCCGAGCGGCCGCTCGTGGTCGTCTTCGACGACATCCAGTGGGGCGAGCCCACCTTCCTCGACCTCGTCGAGCACGTGGCCGACCTGAGCCGCGACGCGCCGATCCTCCTGCTCTGCATGGCCCGCTCGGAGCTGCTCGACTCGCGCCCGGCCTGGGGCGGCGGCAAGCTCAACGCGGCAAACGTCCTGCTCGAGCCGCTCGCACCGGACGAGGCGGGCGAGCTGATCGGCGCGCTCACGGACGGTATGCCGGAGGAGCTGAGCGACCGCATCCTCGCCGCCGCCGGCGGTAACCCCCTCTTCGTCGAGGAGATGGTCGCGATGGCGGCCGAGGGCGACGGCGACATCGCCGTCCCGCCGACGATCCAGGCGCTGCTCGCCGCGCGGCTCGACCAGCTCGACCCGGCCGAGCGCGGCGTGCTCGAGCGCGGCGCCGTGGAGGGCCAGGTCTTCCACCGTGGCGCAGTCGCCGCGCTCGCGCCCGAGGAGCCGCACGTGGATGGGCGCCTGATCACCCTTGTGCGCAAGGACCTCGTTCGTCCGGAGGCCACGCTCGTGGCCGACGACGAGGCCTACCGCTTCCGCCATCTCCTGATCCGCGACACGGCCTACGAGGCGCTGCCCAAGGCGACGAGAGCCGAGCTGCACGAGCGCTTCGCCGACTGGCTGCAGGAGTTCGGCGTGGAGCTGGTCGAGCTGGACGAGATCGCCGGCTACCACCTCGAGCAGGCGTACCTCTACCGGGTCGAGCTCGGGCCGCTCGACGACACGGCCAAGGCGATCGGCGAGCGAGGGGCCGAGCGCTTGCTCACGAGCGCCGGCCGCGCCCGCGAGCGGGGCGACACGATGGCCGCCCAGGGCCTGCTCACGCGCTCCATCGAGCTCGCCCCTCCCGATCACGCCGCTCGACGCAATGCGCAGCTCGATCTCGCGGTGATCCTCAGCGAGCTCGGCGATTTCCCACGTGCGGGGGCGCTGCGCAAGGAGGTGATGGCGGCCGCAGGCGCGGCGAACGACGAGCGACTGCTGGCACGGCTCAAGATCGCGCAGGCCGAGGCGCAGATCCAGGACGACCCCAACGCGACCATGAGCAGCTCGGCCAAGCTGGCAGACGAGGCTCTCGCCGAGCTAGAACGGCTCGACGATGAGGAGGGCGTTGTCTGGGCACTGCGCGTAGTCGGCAACTTCCTCGCTTGGAGGGGCAAGAGCGCCGAGGCCCAGGTCTACTGGGCCCAGGCACTCGAGCGCGCGGAGCGTTTCAGCCCGCGGCTCGTGAGCGAGGTGCTGATCTGGAGCTGCTGGGACATCTGGTGGGGCGGGATTCCGGCCGAGGAGGGCATCCGCCGCTGCGACGAGTTCATGGCCCGCTCCTCGTCCAAGCGCCTCGAGGCCATCGCCACGGTGATCCGGGGCACCCAGAAAGCCGCCCTGCAGCGGATAGCGGAGGGGCGCGCGGACATCGCCGCCGGGCGGGCCCTGCTGCTGGAGCTGGGCGACCTGATCTGGTGGGCGGGGTCGTCGATGATCGAGGCGGAGCTGGAGTTGCAGATCGGTGACCCCCAGACGGCCTACGACGCTCTCGCCGAAGGCCACGAGCACCTCGCCGCGAGCGCCGAGAGCGGGTACCTCGCGACGGTGGTCGGGATGCGCTCGCAGGCCGCGCTCGAACTGGGTCGCGAGGACGAGGCGCTCGAGCTCGCCGAGCTCACCGAGCAGGTGGCCGCGCCGGACGACTTCGAGCCCCACTTGCGGCAGCGCCTGGTTCGCGCGCGGGTCGCCGCGCGGCGGGGCGACTTCGAGCAGGCCGACGCGCTCGTCGCCGAGGCCGCCGGGATCATCGAACGGACGGACTACGTGATGCTCCACCTCGACCTGGCCTTCGCGCGGGCCGAGGTCGATCGCCTGGCGGGAAGGCCGGAGGCCCAACGTGCGGCTCTCGAGCACGCTCGCGGGATCGCGGAGAAGAAGCAGAACCTCGCGGCCCTCGAGCGGATCGAAGCCGAGCTCGCCGAGACCTCCTAGGATTCTCAACGTCTTCTTACGACAGGGCGCTATGTTCGGGCAATGGACGACCTACGCCTCACTCGCCGGGGCTCGCTCCTTCGGCTCGGTGGTTTCCTCGCGGCCGCCCTTGGAGTGGGCGGCTTGCGGCTCGGCAGCGCCGAAGGGGCAGGCCCGGATGCCGTCGCCTCGGGCGCGGTGTCGTGCGTGCTCTCGCCCGAGCAGACGGAGGGCCCGTACTACATCGCCAGGGAAAAACTGCGCTGCGACATCACCGAAGGCCGGCCCGGAGTTCCGCTCCTGCTGCGCCTGACCGTCGTGGACGCCTCGACCTGCAGGCCGATCAAGGGCGCATCGGTCGACATCTGGCACGCGGACGCGCTCGGCGTCTACTCGGGCTTCGGCTCGGGCTCGGGCAACCGCACCTTCATGCGCGGGATCCAGAGGACCGACGCGCGCGGCCTTGCGCGCTTCCGTTCGGTCTGGCCAGGCTGGTACCAGGGCCGCACCGTGCACATCCACGTGAAGGTGCACGTCGGCGGCAACGTCGTGCACACCGGCCAGCTCTACTTCCCGGACGCCGTCACCGACCAGGTCTTCCGCCGCAAGCCGTACAGCCGGCGCTGGAAGCGGACGACCCGCAACGCGAACGACTTCGTCTTCGCCCAGGGTGGCAAGTGCTCGTTGCTGAGTGTGCGCAAGAGCGGTGGCGCCTACGTTGCTGCGATCACCATGGGCGTGCACCGCTCGTAGCGTGAGGTTTCAGGCCGCGCAAGCAAGAAAAGACTCGAGCATCGGTCTGTTCCGCCTGATAGCGCGCGTCACGATCGGCCTGCTCTTCTTCGGCCACGGCGCGCAGAAGCTCTTCGGCTGGTTCGGGGGCGGCGGTCTCGAAGGGACCGGCCAGGGCTTCGAGTCGATGGGGCTCCGGCCAGGTCGCCGAAATGCACTGGCGGCCGGAACAGCCGAGGCCGGGGGCGGTTTGCTGTTCGCCCTTGGGGCCGCCACACCCGCTGCGGCTGCGGCGCTCTGCAGCGTGATGATCACCGCGATCAAGACCGTGCACTGGGAGAAGGGCATCTGGTCGAGCAGCGGTGGCTACGAGTACAACCTCGTTCTTCTCGTGACCGTGTTCGGCCTCACCGAGAACGGGCCCGGCCCGTGGTCGGTGGACGGTGCGCTCGGCAGGCCCCGCTGGGGCACGGCCTGGGCGCTCGCCGCCTTGGCTGCGGGTGCGGCCGGCTCGGCCGCCGCGCTTGCGGCAGCGGAAGACGCGCCCGCGGAGGAGCTTGCGCAGGTGCGCGAGCCCGTCACCCCGTAGCGAACCCGCCCGCGTCTACGATAGGCGCATGTGCAGAAACATCCACACGCTCTTCAACTTCGAGCCTCCCGCGACGGACGAGGAAGTACGGGACGCTTCGCTTCAGTACGTGCGCAAGATCAGCGGCTTCACCAAGCCCTCGCAGGCGAACGAGAAAGCGTTCGCACTTGCGGTCGAGGGGGTAGCCGAGGCGACCCGCCGGCTGATCGACTCGCTCGAGACCAACGCGGCCCCGAAGGACCGCGAGGTCGAAGCTGAGCGCAAGCGAGCTCGAGCCGCCGAGCGCTTCGCAGCGGCGTAGAAGCCGCCGAGTTGAAGGTCGAAGGCGACGTCGCTCCAGTTAGCGGCTGCCGGCTTCGGCTTCCTCGACGACTGTCGGGCCGTGGCCACTCGAGGCGATGAGTTTCTTGGCGGCCCGCAGTCTTAGTAGGTGTCTAGTGAAAGGGAGAGACCATGGGTCAGCCGGTAGTGCACTTCGAGGTCATTGGCAAGGACGGAGACAAGCTGCGGAACTACTACTCCGAGCTCTTCGGCTGGGAGATCGACTCCGACAACGAGATGAACTACGGGATGGTGGCGCGCGACAGCAACCTCGCGGCCGACGGCAATCCCGGTATCGGTGGCGGCATCGCCGGCGGCCCTCCCGGGTACGAAGGCCACGTCACGTTCTACGTCGCGGTGCCCGACGTCGAGGCCGCGCTCGCCAAGGCCGAGAGCCTCGGCGGCACCAGGATCATGGGCCCGGAGAAGATCATGGACATGGTCGAGCTCGGCCAGTTCAGCGATCCCGAGGGCCACGTGATCGGGGTCGTCAAAGACGGCAT
Organism: Gaiellales bacterium; assembly: GCA_038236705.1. Classification (GTDB taxonomy): domain Bacteria; phylum Actinomycetota; class Thermoleophilia; order Gaiellales; family Gaiellaceae; genus AC-32. The sequence goes on along the minus strand of JBBRZN010000007.1, from coordinate 62,553 downwards.
GTAATCGAGGGCGAGGCCTAGCCCCCGCCGGCGATCTCTGCGAAGCGCGGGTCGTCGCGGATCGGACAGAGGTCGTCGTCCTCGCGGGCACCTTCGGCAAGGGACGGACGCTCGCGCAGAGCGGCTCGGAGATGCTCGAGCGCGGCGTCCGTCTCGCCCAGCTGCGCTTCGGCGCAGGCGAGGTTGTAGAGGAGGTTCCCGCGGTCGTCGTACTTCTCGAGGGCGTCGGTCAGCAGCTGCTTGGCTTCCGCGTTCTTGCCGCCGTCGAGCAAAGCGATGACGTCGCGGTTCGTCTCCCAGGATCGGGGCCGGTACGCCTCGCCGGGCTTTCCCCCCACGCTCAGGACCGTCGTCCCGGGCTCGCGCGCGACGGCACCACGCGTCGCGGCGGGATCGCGGACGAAGACGATTGTCCCCGAGGGCGCATGGATCGACTCGCCTTCCACGGTGAAGCTCGCGTGGCCGGAAATGACGAGGTAGAGCTCCTCGTGGCCCGACGGCTCCTCGTCGTGCTCGGGGATCACGGTCGCGTCCGCCTCGTGCCCGGTCCAGGCATTGATGCCGAAGGCCTGCACGTCGAAGTGGAGCCTGACCGGCGACCAGCCGTCCGGGCGCTCCAGGTCCTCGATTCGCGCGGTCTCGAATGCTCGTCCGGTCACTATCGTCCCTAGCCTAGACCGGCCGCGCTTCGATCGCCGACGCTCGCGGGCCGGGCGTAATTCTGGTGACCTCGAAGCCCCCGCCTGCGAGCAGCTCGCACCACTCGGTTTCCGTCCGCTCCCGACCGCCGAGCAAGACGAGCATCTGGAGGTCGAGCAGGAGCGGCCCAGCACCTGCGCCGTCGGGCACGATGTCCTCGAGCACGACCAGGCGGCCGTCGTCGCCGATCGTTCCGCGAATCGAGCGGAGGATCCGGGTCGCCTCCTCGTCGCTCCAGTCGTGGAGGATCTGCAAGAGGACGTAGACGTCGCCACCGCTCGGCACGGTCTCGAAGAAGTTCCCGGCCTCGAACGTCGCTCGGTCTGCGACGCCCTCTGCGGCGAGCAGCGCCTCGGCCTCCGCACCGACCTGTGGAAGGTCGAAGTCGATGCCGCGAAGGTGCGGGTGCTGCTTCAAGAGCGCTGCGACGGCGGTCCCGTTGCCGCCGCCCACATCGACCACGGAACGCGCCTCGGCCCAGATGCCGAGCGGGAGAAGCGTCGGGAGCCGTGCCGCGGCTCCTGTGCCCATCGCCTTGTTGAAGATCTCGGCAGCCTCCGGATTGTCGCCGAGCCAATGGAAGTACGGCTTACCGAAGGTGGACACGGCGGCCGGCTTCCCGGTGCGGACCACCTCGAGCATGTGGTCGAAGACGGGGTCGGTCTGCTCCGCGAGCATCAGCGAGAGGTATTTCCGTGACCCGGGCGCGTCCTCGCTGATCAGCCGGCCGAGGTCGGTGACGGCGAACGTGCGGGGCTCGACTTCCTCGAAGAGTCCCTCGGCGGCAAGCGCGCGCAGCACGCGGTACAGCGCGTCAGGATCCGCGTCCGTCCTGCGCGCGAGCTCACCCACCGCGAGCGGCCCGTCGGCGAGCTCGTCCGCGACGCCGAGCTTCGCGGCAACGTAGACCGCCTTGGCGCGAATCGTGCCGAAGATCAGGTTGAAGATGCGCCGGAGATCGGCGAGATCAGGCGCTTCGCTCACTCTTTGACGGCAACCGCGTCGATGTCGATCAGGACGTCCTCGCGGAAGAGCCGATTCACCCCGACGAGCGTGCTCGCAGGCGGATGCTTCGTGTCGACGTACTCGTCCCGGATCGCTCGCACGGACGCGATTTGACCCACGTCGACGAGGTAGTAGTTGAGTTTGACCACGTCGGGCCAGGTGGCATCGGCCGCGTCGAGCGCAGCGGTCAGGTTGTCGAAGACCTGACGCACCTGCGCGTCGAAGTCGCCGTCCCCGACGAATCGACCCTCCGCGTCCAGCGGCACCTGTCCGGAGATGAAGATGATTCGGTCCGCCGGCGAATCGACGACGTGGCTATACCCGAACGGCGTCGGCAGGTTTTTCGGCGACAGGAAGCGGCGTTTCGGTTGTTCTCGGGCACCCGGCGATCCTAGATGCAATTAACGTCACGTTAGTGGCCCGGCACGTCGTCCTGCTTCGCGGCATCAATCTCGGCGCTCGCAACCGGATTGCGATGGGGGAGTTGCGCGAGGCGCTGGAGGACGCCGGCTTCAAGGACGTGCGGACGTACCTTCAGAGCGGCAACGTCGTGCTCGAGAGCACCGCGAAACCCGAGAGCGTGGCCCGGAAGTGCGAGCGCGTAATCGCGAAGCGCTTCGGCCTTGAGATCACTGTCGTGGCGCGGACGCGAGCCGACCTCGCGAGGATCGTGAAGCGGAACCCGCTCGGGAAAGTCGCGAAGGATCCCAAGCGCTACCAGGTGAGCTTCCTGTCGGCGAAGCTCACCGCGAAGGTCGTGCGCGAGCTCGAGGCCGCCGCCGCGGGGTCAGAGCAGGTCGTCGTGAGCGGTCGCGAGGTCTACGCCTGGCACTCGACGACGATCGCCCGATCGCGCCTCTGGACGATGCTCGCCGGCAAGAGCCTGGGCGTTACCGCCACGTCTCGAAACTGGACAACGGTCGAGGCCCTACTCGCGATGGTTGACGAGTAGCTGTTGCCTCGATCATCACTTACCTGCCTCAATCAGCATCCATAAGCGCTTGACGAGCGGCGGCGAGAGTTAGAGACTATCGCCACAATCAGGGCTTGGTCGCCCAGCGGCTCTGAACGCCTCGGGGAGAGGGAGTAATGCGATGCGCATCAGATGGATGATCGCCAGCGCGGTCGCGGCGATCGCGCTCGCCGGCGTGGCTGGCGCCGCTCACGTGCCACAGGTCGATCCGGCGACCGTTCCGGTCGGCTTCTTAGCGACGCACAGCGATGTCGGCGACTTCGACATCAGTCCCATTGCGCGAGCCGTCAAGCATCACCACGCCGACGTGTTCGTCTGGCACTTACGGCTTGCGCCGAACAGCGCTCTGGGCTGGCACACGCATCCTGGGCCGGCGATCGTGACGGTCGTGCGCGGGTCGCTCGGGTACCAACACGAGGTGCGGGGCGAGTGCGTGACGAGCTGGCACACGGCTGGAACCGGATTCATGGATCCTGGATTCGGACACGTCCACCGCGCGGTCTCGCGGGACGACGGATTCGACGCCTACACGACGTTCGTGCTCCCTAGCGGGTCACCGAGCCAAACCATTCCGGCGGATCCGCCGGCGGCCTGCTCCTAGTTCAGCAGACAGCTCGAGGGCGGCTGCCGTCAGGCAGCCGCCCTCAAAAATCCGCGAGCCAGCCGGTCACGGCCGCGGCGACGGCGACGGTGTCTCGAAGGGAGTGGTTGCCCGGAACGCGGACGACCGTTCGGCTCGGGCCGTCCGGCGGCATCCCGAACGGGTCGCTCTCTCCCTGCACGACGAGCGTCGGTAGGTCAACCGCGTCCACCTCGGGCAGCCGGCTCTTGGTGGGATCGTCGCCCTTGCCGGGCGGATGCAGCGGGAACGCGAGGCAGAGCACCGCGACTGCGCCCACGTCCGCGGCCGTGCGGCAGGCGACCCGGGCGCCGGCGGAGCGCCCGCCGGCGATGAGCGGAAGCCCGCGCAGCGCGTTGTTGCGCAGTTGTTCGAGGACCGCCGTCCAGGCCGCATCGAGCTGGCGCGCGGGGGCCGGGCTGCGCCGGCCCGCTACTCGGTACGGCTGCTCGACGAGGGCAACGGCGATCCCGGCCGCGTTGGCAGCGGTCGTCGCCGCAACGAGGTCCGGCGCGTTGACCCCGCCGCCCGCCCCGTGCCCGAGCACGAGCGCCGCCACTGGCCGGTCGACGGGGTGGAGGTGGGCCCGGGCGAGCCCGTGGGGCGTGTCGAGCTCGAGGATCCGGCGAGCCTAGCCGTCGAAGGATCTTGCGTGGTCGCTGCCACTGCGATTCGATAGCGCTGTGTCAGAGCTCACCGCCGGCCCGCCGGAGCCGCGCTCCTACCGCTGGGTCGCCGCCCCGCTGCTCGCGTTTGCCGTCTTCTCGCTGACAGCCGGAGTGCTGGCGGCGCACGACCCACGCTCGAAGGGCTACTTCCGGTTGTTCTTCAGCGATCCGCTGCACCTGAAGGCCGGCTTCGCGAGCGCCGCGACCGTGCTCGCGTGCCTCCAGCTCTTCACCGCGGCCTGGATCTTCAGGAAGCTGCCCTGGGAGAAACTGGCCTGGGTCAATCCCTTGCACCGCTGGTCGGGCCGCCTCGCACTGGCGTTCACGCTGTCGGTCGCCTACCACTGCATCTTCAAGCTCGGCTTCCGCTCGCCGACGACGCGCGTGCTCGCCCACTCGCTGCTCGGCTGCGCCGTCTACGGGGCGTTCGCCGCGAAGGTGACGATCGTCCGGCTGCATCGCTTTCCGAGGCCCGTGCTCCCGATCGCCGGCGGCCTGCTCTTCGCCGTGCTGATCGGTGTCTGGTACACGAGCGCCGTCTGGCTCTACAGCCAGAACACCGCCGCCGCAGCGCCGGCGAAGAGCTCACCGATCCCAACCGCTGCGAGCGTGACTGCCGGCGAGCAGGTCTTCAAGAGCGCCGGCTGCGGCTCGTGCCACACGCTCGAGGCCGCAGGAGCCGACGGCCAGATCGGGCCGAACCTCGACTCGACTCGGCCCGACTTCACGTCTGTGCGCGTGAAGGTCGAGGCGGGCGGCGGCGGAATGCCGTCGTTCAGGGGCCAGCTGAGCGCGGATCAGATCCGAGACGTCGCGGCTTTCGTCGCGAAGGAGGCCGGCCCGTGAGCCAGCACCCGGTCTTCAGGGTCGGCGGGATCTCCTACCTCCGCATCCCCGCGCCGGATCCGCAGGCGTCGGCCGCCTTCTACGAGGCGGTCTTCGGCTGGAAGACGAGGCGCGACCGCGACGACCCTGCCTTCGAGGACGGCAGCGGGCATGTGATCGGCCACTTCCGCGCCGACCACGCCGTGGCCGGCGAGGGCGGCGTGCGGCCGTACGTCTTCGTCGACGACCTCGACGCAACCATGGAGAAGATCGTCGCCGAGGGCGGCGAGATCGTGACCGACCCGTATCCGGAGGGCGACCTGTGGGTGGCGCTTTTCCGCGACCCGGCGGGGAACGTCGTCGGCGTCTGGCAGCAAGGCCCGCGCAACGCGGCCGGCTGAGATCGCGCTGCTAGCGGGGGACTAGCCCGTCCAGGGCGGAGGCTCGAGCGCCCGCTCATACGCGGCTCGGTCGTGCACCGGCTCGCCGTGGGACACGATCACGTGCTCGAACGGGAGCTCGAGCAGCGCCCGCAGTGCTGGGAGCGCCCGCTCCTCGTGCCACGGTGTCGCCCAGACCCGAAGCTTGCCTCCCGGCGCGGTCAGCCCGTCCGCGAAGACGAGCGGGCGCTGCTCCGGTAGCCACAGCGGGGTCTCGTTTCGGCCTCGCCCGTCGTGGAGGGCGACTAGCCCGCCCGGGAGCTCGTTACCCGGCCAGATGGGCTCGAGCTCGGTCTCCGGGATGTCTGTGGGCCAAAGGAGCTCCGGCCCGAACGCCCGCGCGCCGTAGCGGCGAACAAAGGGGTCGACATCGCGAACGTGATCGGGTTTGAGGACGGCGACGACCGTCGGCGGCCGCGCGTCGAGCCGGTCCCAGATCTCCCGCGCGTCGTCCGGTGGCGCGAGCGGATCGAGGAGCGCGATCTCACCGGCGGACTCGGCCCAGGTCGAGGTGACCATCTGCTCCCAACCCAGGCCGGGCTTCCAGTCGGATGCTCGAGCCGCCAGATCCAGAGGCCGGGAGCGACGTCGCGTAGCTCATACGGCACAGGCTCAGTGTTCCAGGGCTACTCTGGCCCGCATGCCTCCCCGGAGCGACACGGTCGTGTTCGTGCCGGCTTGAACGAGGAGAAAAATCTTCCGGCCGTGCTCGACGAGCTTCAGCGCGAGCTGCCACAGGCCGACGTCCTCGTGGTCGACGACGGCTCGACCGATCGCACCGCCGAGGTCGCACGCAGCCACGGTGCCGAGGTGATCTCGTTCGGCACGAACCGTGGCCTTCCGGCCGGCATCGCCGCCGGCTACGGGTACGCGGCGGAGCAGGGCTACGAGTTCTGCGGCCGCGTCGACGCGGACGGCCAGCATCCCGTCGAGGAGCTGGCCCGCCTGCTCGGGCGCGTGCGGGCGGGCGCCTGCGATGTCGCCGTCGGCTCGCGCTTCGCCAGCGGTGACGGCTATTCCGCCTACCGCTACGAGCCGAGTGCCGCGCGCCGGTTCGGCACCGCGCTCCTGCGGCGCTCGATGAAGGTGGCGCTGCGCCAGCCGTTCCTCGACGCCACGAGCGGTATGTACGCCGCAAACGCGAGGGCGCTGCCGTTCCTCGCGCGCCCCTACACGAGCGAGGCGCCCGAGGTGCAGGCGCTCCTGCGCCTCCAGGAGGCGGGGATGCGGGTCGACGAGGTGCCAGTCGACATGCGCCCGCGTGCGAGCGGCGAGTCGAAGCTCCAGGGCAAGAAGGGGGCCATGGTCGTGATCACGATCATCGGGACGCTGCTGGCGCTCGAACGCCGGCGGCGGCGCTGAGCGTGCGCCTCGTCGCCGTCCTTGGCTAACTCCGGCCGTCGCCACCACGGCCTCCACGACCTCTGCGCCGGGCGGCTCCAACACGCCGAGCAACTCGCCGGCGACGGCGACACGGTCCTCCTCTCGGGTTGGGCCCGGCAAAGGAACGGCACCGGCGAGGCGGAGCTGATGCGTGCCGCGTGGAACGGCCCCGAGGTGACGCTCGTCTCCGACTCGACGGCCCGAAACACGAGAGAGAACGCCGCGGAAGTGGCCGAGACTGCGCGGCGCCTCGGCGCTGACCAGGTCGTCGTCGTCACCTCGCGCTGGCACGCCCCACGGGCCCGAGCGCTCGTCCGCGCGGCCCTGCGGCAACCGAGCGTCTCCGTGGAGAGCTCGTCGCCTCCCGACCGGCAACCCGTGGCGCTCCTGGCGCGCGAGCTCGTGTGCCTCGGCGCGCTTCCGTATCACCTTGCCCGGCTTCGGCGCCCGACGCGCTAGACCCCGTCTGCCTCGATCGAGGGATCCATCGCGAAGCGACGACGAGCGCGCGAACGTAGATGAGTACACCGGCTGCGGGCATGGATTCCCTCACGTGGGGGACGCTCGTACCCCTTCAGGATGGCCGCATCGCGCCGATGCAGGCCCGATGCGCCCCCCACTGCTCGTCTTTGTGCTGGCCGTGACCATTGCCGCCGGCCAGGCCTCGTCCGCTCTTTCGGCCGTCGATTGGCCATCCTCTCCTCCCACGAAGAGTCACGCCACCCGTGCGCAGAAGCTTGCCCGGCAAGTCGTCGCCTACGCCCGCCGGCAGGTGGGCGTCCCCTACAGCTGGGGCGGCACCTCCCCCGACGGCTTCGACTGCTCGGGCCTGGTCTATGCCGCGTACCGCTCGATCGGGCGAGAGATCCCACGCTCGTCCCGGGACCAGCTCCACGTGGGCCTGCCCGTCGGCTTCGCGCGGGTCAGGCCAGGCGACCTGCTCTTCACCGAGGGCGGCGGCCACGTCCAGCTGGTCGTCTCGAGGAAGACAGCGATCTCGGCGCCGCAAACGGGTGAGCGCGTCCGCTACGTCCCGCTGGCACAGCTCCGCCCGGAGTTCGCCGGCGCCCGCCGCTTGCTCAAGTAGGGCTGGATGACGTCAGGCTTCGCGGGCCGATAGGTGGCGTTCGCACTCGCACCGCGGTAGGCGCGCTTTTGCGCGGAGATGCCCTCAGCACTCGGCGAGGAACGCGATCCACGCTATTCACCGTCAGCCGACGGGACGATCGTGTCCGCGTGCTCGGGGTCAGGGACGGCTAGGCGCTCGGCTGCGGTCGCCTGCTTCTTCTCGCGCTTGAGCCTGCGCTTCTCCTCGATCGCACGCTCGCGGGCGTGCTTCCCAAATGTCTGCCGCTTCTTCTTGCCCATCTGCGCCTAGGGCCGGTCGCCCCGGCGGCTGCAGATGAGGCCGCAGTCGTTGTCCGCGTTGAACCAGAGCATCTTCCCGCGCATTCGTGTCCTTTCGGTGGGAGGCCGCGCGCTCCCCTGAGCGGCGCGCGCCTGCGCCTGCTGAACGCGACGTTCCCGTGATCGCGCTGTGGAGCTTCCACGGTAGCAGTGCATGTCGGCACTGCCCGACCTTGGATTCCCTCTCAGCCGGCTACAGGTGCCGCGCGAGCCAGTCGCGCACGCGGTTCCACGCGTCGATCTGGTGCTCGCGCTCCGTCCAGCCGTGGCCCTCGCGCGGGTAGACGACGAGCTCCGTCTCGCAGCCCGCCTCGACGAGCGCGTTGTAGAACTCGACCGCCTGCGAGAGCGGGGTGCAGAGGTCGTCCTCGCCGTGCAGGATCAGCGTCGGGGTCTTGCATTTCGCCGCGTGGTAGAGCGGCGAGCGTTTCGTGTACTCGCCGCCAGGGTCGAGCGGGTCGGCCTGCAGGTAGAGCCGGTCGAACTGCCCGATGTTGGTCGTGAAGTGGAAGCTGACCCAATCGGTGACGACCGCGAACGGCATCGCCGCCGCGAAGCGGTCGGTCTGCGTGACCGCCCAGCAGGCCATGAAGCCGCCGTAGCTCCCGCCGGTGATTGCGATGCGGTCGAACTCGGCGATCCCGTCGCTGACGAGTGCCTCGACGCCCGTGAGGATGTCCTGCAGGTCTCCGCCGCCCATGTCTCCGAGGTTGGCCTCTGCGAAGTCCGGGCCGCGCCCGACGCTGCCCCGGACATTCGGAAGGAACGTCGCGACCCCCTCAGAGGCGTAGAGCTGTGGGGAGCCGTAGGCGGGAGCGAACTCCCACGACCAGCAGCCGGTCGGCCCGCCGTGGACGTCGACGACGAACATCAACGGGCCGTCGCCGCGCTTGCGTGGGAGGGCGAGCAGGCCCTGGACCTCGAGGCCGTCGAACGACGTCCAGCGGTAGTCTCTCCACTCGACGTTGGCAAGCTGCGCCGCCAGGTGGGCATTGAGGCTCGTCAGCGCCCGGCGCTCGCCGTTCTCGATCAGCACGACCTCTGCGGGCTCGTCCGGCGTCTCGAGCGGCATCGCGATGCGCGAGCCGTCGGCGCTGGCCGCGAAGCGCGGATTGTGGCGGTCGCCGAGGGTTAGGTTGCCGCCGACGAGCTCCAGATACGAGCCGTCGAGCGAGAGGCGACCGGCGAACGTCCCGGCGTCGCGATAGCCCGCGACCCAGAGCGTCTTCTCGTCGGCCCACTCGACCCAGGTCGCGTGCAGCTCGGGCGCGATGGCGCCCTTGCCAAGCACGTGGACTGTGCCGGCCAGCGTGCCGCGGTCGGACGAGAAGCCCTCGACGAACGCGACCTGCCCGCCGGGCGAGATCCGCGGCGCCTGGAGCTGCCACTTCGGCGTATGCACGCGCTCGAACGTGCGCGCGTCAAGGTCGATCAGGCCGAGCCAGGCGTCGTACCACGCGCTCTCCGACGGTTCGTCGGCGCAGACGGCTGCCGCCTTGCCGCCTGCCCAGCCGACCTCGAAGACGTTGACGCCCTCGGGTGTGACGTCCTGGGTCTCGCCGCTCGCGGCGTCGATAAGCCACAGTCGTCTCCAGAACTTCGCGGGTCGGAGGACCTTCGGATCCGGCGCCTCGGCGCCGGCCTCCTCGATCTTCGTCGCCGAGTCCGCGCCGGCGCGGTCAGCCCCGAGGTCGGCAGCGAGCACGAGCAGCCGCGTTCCGGCGGGCGACCAGTGGATGTCCTCGACGGAGCCCGCGACCTCGCCGAGCTCGCAGTCGTCCACCCAGAGCGACCGGCGCCCCTGGTGCTCCCGGTCGGAGGCGAAGGCGAGGCGCGACCCGTCCGGCGAGAAGCGCGGCAGCGTGCCCACCTCGCCCGGTCGGAGCTCGCCGTCGACGTCACCCGTCCAGAGTCGAGTCTCGATCAGCTTCCCCCGCTCGCGGAACGAGGCCGAGACCCCGAACGCGATGCGCGCTCCGTCAGGCGAGAGCACGACCTCGCTCGGCCGCAGCAGCTCCATGACGAGCTCGGGCGTGACCTCGCCGACGGCTGCGGCGGTCGCATCCATACGGGTCGATCCTATGGCGTAGAGCTGCCGGGCGTGGTTGCAGGCAGGGCGTGAGAGGATCCCCGTCGGTGGAGTGGAGCGAGTTCACGACGCACGACGACGGGCCGCTGATCGGGGGTCGCCGCGCTGGCAGTGGGCCACCGGTCCTCCTGCTGCACGGAGGGCCCGGGCTCGGCTTCGACTACCTGCGCGATCTCGCCGACGAGCTCGCGGAGGAGAACGACGTCGCGTGGTACCAGCAGCGAGGGCAGGAGCCGTCGGCGGCGGAAGGGCCGAGCACGGTGGCGGCGGATGTCGGGGATGCCCGGCGCGTCCTCGATGCGCTCGGCTGGGAGAGGGCATACGTGGTCGGCCATTCCTGGGGCGGGCAACTCGCCCTTCACGTTGCGCAGGCGATGCCGGAGCGGCTGCTCGGCGTGCTCGCCGTCGACCCGCTCGGCTCGGTCGGCGACGGACGTTGGCCGGAGTTCGACGAGGAGCTCTTCCGCCGGACGCCTGAGGCCGTGCGCGCGAGGGCTCGCGAGCTCGACGAGCTCGCGATGGCCGGCGCGGCCGACGACGAGCTGGCGCTCGAGGGGATGCGCCTCGTCTGGCCCGCATACTTCGCGGATCCCGAGCGCGCACCGCCGATGCCCGAGCTGCGAATTGCGAGCGCGCGCTCGGCCGAGATGGTGTCGTCGATCCTGGCCGAGCTGCCGGCGCTCGAGGCGGGGCTGCCGGGGATTCGCGTCCCCGTCGGCTTTGTCCACGGCTCACGGAGCCCGATGCCGCTCGCCGCTTCGACGGACGGAGCCGAGCGGATTCCGGGCGCCTGGGTCGAGGTGGCCGAGGGCGCCGGGCATTTCGTTTGGGTCGAGGCGCCCGGCGCTGTTCGCGCATCGCTTCGACGCCTCACCGCCAATTAGCGGCTCTAAGCAGCTACCGCGTCGGCCGACGAAACCGCCTCCGCCCCGCCCCGGCTAATCGCGTTCAGCCAGCGGGACGATCGTGTCCGTCTGCTCGCGGTCAGGGGCAGCGAGGCGCTCGGCTGCGGCCGCCTGCTTCCGCTCGCGCTTGAGCCTGCGCTTCTCCTCGATTGCGCGTTCGCGGGCGTGCTTCCCGAATGTCTGCCGCTTCTTCTTGCCCATCAGTCCTGAGAACGGTGTCTGACACCGTTGAGCCCGAGCAGGCGCGTGCCGTCGGGCGACCAGTGGATGTCCTCGACGGAGCCCGCGACCTCGCCGAGCTCGCGGTCGTCCACCCAGAGCGACCGGCGTCCCTGGTGCCCCCGGTCGGACGCGAAGGCGAGGCGCGACCCGTCCGGCGAGAAGCGCGGCAGCGTGCCCGCCTCGCCCGGTCGGAGCTCGCCGTCGACATCACCCGTCCAGAGCCGAGTCTCGATCAGCTTCCCCTGCTCGCGGAACGTGGCCGAGACCCCCGAACGCGATGCGCGTCAGGCGAGAGCGCGACCGACTGTCAACGACCATCGGAGGTGCTCTGACAAGTGCCATTGAAACTAGAACAGTCGCTCCGTGAGCGGCTCGACGTCTTCGCTGCAAGCGAGGCAGAAGCAGCATACGTCCCGTCCTACATTCCTCCGTCGATGCTCACCCCCGCGCTCGAGGGTCGGGGCGTTGAGCTCGTGCGCCTTCTTGAAGGTCTCTATCGGCGTGGCCTGGACGTGGAAGAGGCGGAGGTGATTCAAGTTGCGAAATAGGCTCCCAACCTGAGTTGGCGAATGAGCAGATTTGGGTAGTTGCGGAGTTTGGCGAGCCGTATTCGCCAACGAAAATCTGTTGGTCTCGGCACTGACGTTGATTTCCAAGGTGAATTTTGGTGCACAGGCTATGTGGCATCGGGCAACATGGAATCGACCGCAACACGTCAGCTGCAAATCGATCAGCGGACGGCTCCTCACATCGAAAGTATTGAGGTCGATGAGATGGTCGCCGGTCTGAAGTCAGATATCAGGGACGCTTGCGGGCAGATGCTCCGCGATCTAGCAGATCGTTCGTCACCTTGATGCCTTCGTCTCTTTGCTTACCCCGGGCGACGACTATGTGTGCTTGCCGACTTGAGCCTTCCGGAATGCGTCGTAGATTTTCGTTGAGTGACCGTGTGGCAGCCAGCTACGAGCAACCGGTGTTGGTCCCGCAGTCCCTGCACGTGTAGCAGCTGCCCGTCCGAACCATCCGCCCGCCGCACTTGGCGCACTCGACCGCGTCTTCCCAGTTGTTGAAAAGGGCGGTCTGGCCTGGCGGGGCCATCTCGGCGGGGTCGGCCACTGGTGAATTACCAGTGGCTCCCTCCAGCGCTGCGTACGACTGTGCGAGCCGGGCCCGCACCTCGGGCGAGAGGATCCCGACCTCCTCCTGCTGGTCGGTGGTCAGGAACTTCTTGCCCATCCAGCGGAAGATGTAGTCGACGATCGACTTCGCGACTCGGATGTCGGTGTCGTTCGTGATCCCGCTCGGCTCGAAGCGCATGTGGGCGAACTTCGAGACGTAGACCTCGAGCGGCACGCCGTACTGCAGGCCCAGCGAGACCGAGATCATGAACGAGTTCATCAGGCCCGCCAGCGTCGTGCCCTCCTTGGCGATGTCCACGAAGATGTCGCCGGGGGTGCCGTCCTCGTAGAGGCCGACGTGGATGTAGCCCTCGTAGTCGCCGACGCGGAACTTGCGGCCGACCTCGACACGATCCTCGGGTAGCCGGCGGCGCTGGGTCAGCGGGACCGGCGGCACTGCTGCAACCTCGAGCTGGTCGCTCTTGCCCGACAGCGGCTGCGCGACCTTGCAGTTGTCGCGGTAGATCGCGATCGCCTTCACGCCGAGCTTCCACGACTGGAGCAGGAGGCCGGAGACCTCGTCCACCGAGACCGTCTCGGGCAGGTTGACCGTCTTCGAGATGGCGCCCGAGATGAAGGGCTGCGTCGCGCCCATCATCTTCACGTGGCCCGTGTAGTGGATCGCGCGGTCGCCGATCGCGCAGTCGAAGACCGGGTAGTGCTCGGTCTTCACGTAGGGCGCGCCGACGATGGTGTTGCGCTCGTCGATGAACGCGACCACCTCTTCGATCTCGGTGGGCGCGTAGCCGAGCTTGTCGAGCGCCATCGGCACAGTGCGGTTGACGATCGTGATCTCGCCGCCGCCGACGAGCTTCTTCGACTTGACGAGCGAGAAGTCGGGCTCGACGCCGGTGGTGTCGCAATCCATCATGAAAGATATGGTCCCAGTCGGGGCCAAAACACTGGCTTGCGCGTTGCGGTAGCCGTGCAGTTCGCCCAAGTTGAGCGCGTCGTCCCAGGCCTTGCGGGATGCCGAGAGCAGGTCCTTCGGCACGACGTCGGTGTTCTCGATGTTGCCCACCGCCGCGCGGTGCATCGACATCACGCCGATCATCGCACCGGCGTTCGGCTGGTAGCCGGCGAACGGGCCCATCCGCGCGGCGATCTCGGCCGACTTGCGGTAGGCGCGGCCGGTCATCAGCGCCGTGATCGCGGCTGCATAGGCGCGGCCCTCGTCCGAGTCGTACGGGAGCCCGCGCGCCATCAGCAGCGCGCCGAGGTTCGCGTAGCCCAGGCCGAGCTGCCGGTACGCCTTGGCGTTCTTCTCGATCTCTGGCGTCGGGTACGACGAGTAGCCGACGGCGATCTCCTGCGCGAGGAAGACGACGTCCACCGCGTGCTCGAAGGCCTCGACGTCGAGCTCACCGTCCTCGCGGCGGAACTTGAGCAGGTTCAGCGAGGCGAGGTTGCAGGCGGAGTCGTCGATCGACATGTACTCCGAGCACGGGTTGGACGCGTTGATGCGGCCCGTGTTCGGGAGGGTGTGCCACTTGTTGATCGTCGTGTCGTACTGGACGCCCGGATCGGCGGAGCGCCAGGAGGCCTCGGCGATCTGGCGCAGCAGCTCGCGCGCCTTGACCGTGTCCACGACGGCGCCGTCGGTGCGGGCGGTCAGGTTCCAGTCGCCGTCCTCCGCGGCCGCGTCCATGAAGCCGTCGGTGACGCGGACCGAGTTGTTGGCGTTCTGGTACTGGATCGAGGCCCAGTCGCCCGAGTCGAGCGACATGTCGTAGCCGGCCTGCTCGAGGACGCGTGCCTTCTCCTCCTCCTTGGCCTTGCACCAGATGAACTCCTCGATGTCCGGGTGGTCGACGTCGAGGACGACCATCTTGGCCGCGCGCCGCGTCTTGCCGCCGGACTTGATCGTGCCGGCGCTGGCGTCGGCGCCGCGCATGAAGCTGACCGGGCCGGAGGCGTAGCCGCCCTTGGAGAGCTGCTCCTTGGAGGAGCGCAGGCGCGAGAGGTTGACCCCGGAGCCCGAGCCGCCGCGGAAGATGACGCCCTCGCGGCGGATCCAGTCGAGGATCGAGTCCATCGAGTCCTCGATCGAGAGGATGAAACACGCAGAGCACTGAGGGCGCTCCTCGAAGCCGACGTTGAACCAGACCGGCGAGTTGAAGGCGGCGTACTGGTTGACCAGGATCGCCTTGAGCTCGGCCTCGAAGGTCTCGGCCTCTTCCTCGTCGGCGAAGTAGTTGCCCTCGCGTCCCCAGGTGCCGATCGTCGAGACGACGCGGCCGATCATCTGCTTGACGCTCATCTCGCGCTCGGGCGAGGACATGCGGCCGCGGAAGTACTTCTGCGCGACGATGTTGGTGGCGGTCTGGCTCCAGAACTTGGGGAACTCGACGTTCTTCTGCTCGAAGACGGGACTGTCCTTGCCGGGGATCAGGGCGTCGCGCGTCTCCCAGTCGATCTCCTCGAAGGGGTCGCGGTCCGGGATGGTGAAGAACCGGCGCACGCCGAGACCGGCGGTGTCGTTGGCGACCACATTTCCGAGCTGCTCCTCGTTGAGCTCGACGGTCGCGATTTCCTTTGCTGACGCCATTTTCTTCCCTCCCGTGCTTCGTCTAATGGTAGTTGCTCCGACCCGTGCCAGCGCGCCTGCGCGGGGTCGAGCGGACCGCCCAATGTAGAGAGGGGCTCGGACGGATCCTCGGCCGAGCGCGCACCGGCCGGGTCTCGCACCTGAGCGTGTCTATGAGGCGACGCGCACCGAGTCGCCGCGCCGGATCGTGCCACCGACGGCGACCGCGGCGTAGACACCTACGTTGGCGTCGTTGTTCTGCGCGGCGGTGCGCAGGATCCCCGGATCCTTCGGCAGGTCGCCCTGGGCGAGAGTCGTCATCACGCATCTGCCGCAGGGGGCGGTGATCTCCAGGCGCACGTCGTCGCCGATCGCCACGGTCTGCCCGATCCAACCGTTCTCGAAGAAGCGCCGCTCCGGCGTCGAGACCACGATGTTCGGCCGGAACCTCCTCGCCTCGTAGCGCCCTTCGGGGTGCAGTTCCCGCAGACGCTCGATCGTGCCCGTGGTGAGCAGGTGCACCACGGCGGCATCGAAGAACGTGCCCTCCCGCAACTTGAAGTCCGTGACCGTATCGCGGAACTCGAGCTCGTCCATGTCGGGCCAGTGCGCCTCACCCTTGTCGCCTCGGCCGGACTCGATTCGCGCAAAGGCGACCTCGCGGCCCAACGCTTGCGAGAGCGTCTGCTCGAGGTCGGGCTGCTCGCTGGTCGCGTGCGAGCCGTCGGGGAGCGTCAGGCGGACCTCCGGCAGCGCCGAGCCCGCGCGTGGCGGCTCGGCGTAGGCGGCTCGAAAGTCGAAGAAGTTTCCCCACTTGCGTGGGTTCTTCGCGCCCGCGATCTTGCCGGTCTCCCGGTCGACCACTGCGAACTGCCGGTCGCCGACGAGCCCGCGCTCGGTGACCTCGGTCGCGTTCAGTTCCTCGCCCAGCATCGACTTCACGGGATAGCGCCAGAGACCGACGACAGCGGAGGACGGATCGATCACACAACGACCGTCTCGCGGAGGCACGCTCGTGTCAAGCGCCGCCCATGCACGGCGGCTAGTCCGGCATCGGCGCGAGGGCGCGGGTGGCGGCGAGGATCGCCTCTTCGCCCTTGGCTTCGATCGTGACGTTGACACCGTCGACCTGCAGGTAGCCGGACCCGTTGGCGGCGAGGAAGACGGATCCGGCCGGCGGGACGTAGCTGCCGACGATGGGCCGGAACGGCGAGGCCTGTGCCGACTCGGTGACGGTGACGTGCGGCTGGTCGAGCAGCGGGATCGAATCCCGGCGGTAGGTGGTCGGGTCGTCGCCGAGGGTGCCGTAGAAGAGGACGACGTCGGTCTGCGCATCGCTAAACACCATCGGGCCTTTCGTCGTGAAGACCCCATCGGGGCGCACCTCGATCGGGGAACGGTCCAGTGCGCGGAAGCAGTCGCCTCCTGCCGCCCCGCGGAGCTTCGCGCACCGCTTCGCGGCACTTACCTTTCGACCGGTGATCCGGACTTCCTGGTGACGGCCGATCCTGGTCGTCACGCGGTCGACTGCGGCAAGGGGCAATCCGCCGTACTCGCGCCCGAGCCAGAGAGGCGTTCGCCCGAGCGTCTCGTGCGCCTGGTCGAGCGGCATCGGCTCGCGGCCCTGCATGAACCCCTGCCCATCCAGAGAGAGCGCGGGCGAGGCGGTGAAGTCGCCGGCGCCGTCCGGCAAGAACTCGAGGCCGAGGACGCGCTGAAAGGTGTCCGGCCCTTGCTTGCCGTCCCGGGTCGCCCGCAGCGCCAAGGGCTCGAAGGTCCGTTTTGACACGGCGACCTGCTGGGCCACCTCGTGATCCTTGCCGTCCGCGACGTCCGGGAGCAGTTCGCTGTGGATCGTCACCCAGGCGACTGGCTCGCCGTCGACTATCCCCTCGCCGCTGACGTGTGCAGTGCCGGTTTCGAGCGCGTGCTTGTAGTCGCGTCCGAGCGCTTCGAGCTCTGTCGACAGCTGCGCAGGACGGGAGACCTGTTCGTTCAGGACCGCGTCTCCGAGGCGCTCCACCGAATGAACCCGTCCGTCCCGGGTGTCGTACCAGTACTCGTCGTCACCGTTGACGGCGCTGCGCTCGCCGGTGCCGAGGTCGACGAGCGTGCCGCCCCATTCGCCGCGAAGGACGACGTGGAGCACAGGCCCGTCGCCGATCGCCGCTCGGGCGCGATCGAGGAGAGAGGCCTGCTGCGCGTGGAAGGGCCACGCAAGAACCAGAAGGGCGGCGGCTGCCACCGCTACGGCAACCAGCCCGAAGGGCGCGAAGCGTCGGCGCGCCTGCCCGGCGGCCGACGCTTCGACGCGCTCCCAGCTTCCTCGGCGGTCGTCGTAGCTCGGTGTCAGCTCCTCGAGCAGCTCAGCAATGCGGTTCTCAGTCATCGTTCCACCTCCAGCAGGTCGCGGCGAAGGGCGGAGTGGGCGGCATGGAGTGTCGCCGCCACCGTCCCCGGCTTGACGCCGAGGACAACCGCGATCGCCTCGTAATCGAGGTCGGCGTAGTACCGAAGGAAGAGAGCGAGTCGCTGCCGCTCCGGCAGTGCCGCCACGAGCGCTTCGAGCGCCCCGTGCTTGCGGTGCCCGTTCGGAGACGCGTCTTGCTCGTGGGTGATGGTGCGGAGCCTCGGCGCCGGCCGCCGCTCGGCTGCGTGCCGGCGCCGAGCTTCGTTCACGACGATCCTGAAGAGCCAGCCCTGGACGGAGCCTCGGCCGCTGAAGCCACGCCTGTGCCGCAGCGCCCGTACGAAAGCGTCGTGGACGGCTTCCTCCCCGAGTTGCTCATCGCGTACGATCGCGACGGCTACGCGTAGGAACGCGCTATAGCGGTCGCGGTAGATGCGCTCGATCTCGCCTTCTTCCACCACCACAACGACCCAGTGTGGCGCGTTTTTCTTTAGAGGCCTCAGCCCAAGAGGTATTGCGCGCCCGCACCCTCGGTGGCCGCCTCGTCCTCGGGGTTCAGGAGGTCGCACTTGTCGATGGAGAGGCAGCCGCAACCGATGCAGGTGTTGAGGCGGTCGCGGAGCGCTTGCAGCGTCGCGATGCGCGTCTCGAGATCTTCGCGCCAGCGTTTCGAGAGCCGCTCCCAGTCGCGGCGCGTGGGAGTGCGGTTCGAGGGAAGCGCCGAGAGCGCGGTGCGGATGCGCTCGAGGGGCACGCCTGCGGCGCGTCCGGCCTGGATGAAGGCGAGGCGGCGGAGGACGGCTCGCTCGTAGCGGCGCTGATTGCCCGGCGTGCGCTCGGAGCCGATCAGGCCCTCGCGCTCGTAGAAACGCAGGGCCGAGGGCGCGACGCCGCTGCGCGCCGCGACCTCACCGATCGACAGGTTGGTCGCCACTTGACTTAAACCATAGTTGAGGTTTTAGGGTCTTGTTCGATGGCCGTCGTGGAGACCGCAGCGCGCAAGCGCGCCGCCTCGCTCGAGGAGCTTCGGAGCGCAGGTCGCCTCGTCGTTCACCTCGACGGCCACACGATCTGCCTGCTCGTGGACGGCGGCGAGGTCTACGCCGTCGACAACCGCTGCCCGCACATGGGCTTCCCGCTCCACCGCGGGTCGGTGGGCGACGGGATCCTCACCTGCCACTGGCACCACGCGCGCTTCGATCTCTGCACTGGCGGCACGTTCGACGAGTGGGCGGACGACCTGCGCCGGTTCCCGGTGGAGGTCGACGGCGACGACGTCTACGTCGATCTGACGCCGCCGGCCGACCCGCTCGCGCACCAGCGGCAGCGCCTCCACGACGGGCTCCGGCGGAACATTCCGCTCGTCCTCGCGAAGGCGGCGATCGCGCTGGCCGACGCCGACCGTAGCGGCGCCGACGCCTTTCGCGCCGGGCTCGAGTTCGGCACCCTGCGGCGTGGCGGCGGCTGGTTCCGAGGGCTGACGACGCTGACGTGCCTGATGAACCTCGTGCCGCGGCTGGAGCGCGATGAGCGCGCTGCCGCCCTCTACCACGGCCTGGCGGATGTCGCTTCCGACTCCGCGCTGGAGCCGCCGCGATTTCCGCTCGATCCGCTTCCGGGCGACGTGGATCCTGGACGGCTGGGCCGCTGGTTCAGAAACTTCATCGAGGTGCGCGACGCCGACGGCGCGGAGCGGGCGCTGGTCTCGGCGGTTCGCTCCGGCGCCTCACCGCAGGAGCTCGCCGACATGCTCTTCGCAGCCGCGACCGACCACCGCTACCTAGACGGCGGTCACACGCTCGATTTCGTCAACAAGGCGCTGGAGGCGCTCGACACCGCGGGCTGGGATCGCGCCGAGGCGGTGCTTGCCTCGCTGCCGGCGCAGCTCGCGTTCGCCGAGCGGATGGAGGAGGCAAACGCCTGGCGCAACCCGGTCGACCTCGTCGCGCTGCTCGAGAACGCGTTCGGGCAGTTGCCCGCGGCGCGCGCCGGGGAAGGCGCCTGGAGCGACCGCAGTTCCCTGGTCGAGGTCGTCCTCAACGGCGAGGCGGAGGAGAGCATCGACGCGCTGCTCGCGGCGCTGCGAGCCGGGGCGAGCGAGGTCGAGCTGGCCTCGGCAGTCTCCTTCGCGGCTGCGACCCGCATCGCCCGCTTCCCGACGAGCAACGAGTTCGGCGACTGGGATACGGCGCTCCACACGTTCACTTTCGCCAACGCGGTGGAGCAGGGCCTGCGGCGCTCGCCGTCGCCGGAGCTGCTGCGGGGTGTGCTCGACGCCGCGATGAGCGTTCACCTCGACCGTTTCCTCAACGTGCCCGCAACGCGCCTGCCTCAGCCGCGAGAGGAGGTGCTGCTCTCGGATCTTCCGGGTTTGCTCGACGGCCAGCAGCACGTCGAGGAGGCCGGGCAGCTCGTCGCCTCCTACCTCGCCGCAGGGGATCCCGACGCCCTGATCGCGGCGCTCGGCGCCTGCCTGCTGCGCGAGGACCGCAACTTCCACACGATCCAGTGCGTCGAGGCCGCGGTTCGCCAGCACGAGCTACTGCGCGGCAGCGACGAGGCCGGCCTGCCGCTCATCGCCGCCGCGCGCTACCTCGCCGCGCATGCGCCGACCGCCCGCGCGCAGCGGCAGACGTACGAGATCGCGCGTCGCCTCCACCGCGGCGAGAAGATCTATACGGACGACACCTCGGCGCCCGTCGCCTGAGGGTCGCTCCCGGGGGTCTTCTCAGGCCGGCCGACGAGGGGCATACTGGCTCCGGGATGGGTGTGACCGAGCGCCTCGCTCGCGCGGCAAGCCGCCATCCGTGGCGCGTATTCGGCGCCTGGCTCGGCGCGATCGTCGTCGCACTCGTCTTCATGGTCGTCTTCTTGCCGGGGAACCTGACCACAGACGGGCACGTGACCGGCAATCCGGAGTCCCGCCAAGCAGAGCGCCTCTTCTATGAGCGCTTTCCGCCCGACCGGAACGCGGTCGACGAGCTGATCTTCGTCCGCTCACCGAAGAGAAAGGTCGACGAGCCCGCCTTCAAGGAGTTCGTCTCGAGGCTCGTCGCGCAAGGAAGGGCGACCGGGGTCGTGTTCCACGCCTTGACCTACTACGAGACGCATGATCCCTCGCAGGTCTCCCGAGACCGCCACGCGACCCTGATCGCGGTGCAGCGCCGAGCAGACGTCGATCCGCTCCTGAGCGTGGTCGAGCAAGACGACGGGCGGGAGGGCTTCAGCGTCGCGATGACCGGCGAAGGGACCCTCGACCACGACTTCAACGAGCTCTCACAGCACGACCTCAAGTCGGGCGAGCTCCAAATCGGGTTGCCTGCCGCGCTCGTCGTTCTCCTCCTCGTCTTCGGCGCCGTCGTCGCCGGGCTTGTCCCGCTCTTGATGGCGATCGTCTCGATCGTCGTCGCGCTCGGGCTCTGCGCGCTCGTGGCCGAGGCGTTCACGCTCTCCGTCTTCGTCGTGAACATGCTCACCGGGATGGGGCTCGCGCTCGGAATCGACTACTCGCTGTTCGTCGTCTCGCGCTACCGCGAGGAGCGTGCCGGTGGCCGGGCCGAACCCGACGCGATCGCCGCCGCCGGCGCCACCGCGAGCCGTGCGGTGCTGTTCAGCGGCACGGTGTTCGTGATCGCCCTGACCGGAATGCTGCTCGTGCCCTCGAACATCATGAAGAGCCTCGCCGTCGGGGCGATCGCCGTCGGCATCGTCTCGGTGCTCGCCGCGCTCACGCTTCTGCCGGCGCTGCTCGGGCTACTCGGCGACCGGGTGAACGCCTTGCGCCTGCCCTGGGTTGGACGAAACATCGGCGGCGGGCAGGAAGGGCGCTTCTGGGGCGGCGTCGTGCGGGCGGTCATGCGCCGCCCTGTGGTCAGCCTGGTCGGCTCCGCCGCGTTGCTGATCCTTCTGACCGTGCCGGTTTTCGGCCTGCCCCTCGGGGCGAGCGGCGTCAGCACGCTGCCCGACCGCCTCGAGTCCAAGCAAGGGTTCGCGGCGCTCGCGCGCGACTTCCCGCAGGCCAGCGCGAGCCCTGCCTTGATCGCGGTGGCCGGCGACGTGAAATCGCCGCGCGTGCGAAATGCGATCGCTCGGCTGCGCAAGGATCTCGCGGCCGAGCCGGTCTTCGGCCGTAGCGATCTCCGCGTTGCGCAGCCGAGCGGCGACGTGGCCGCAATCGGCGTTGCAGTGGGCGGCGACAGAACCGGGCCTCGAGCCCTCGATGCGGTGCGGCACCTACGCTCGGTCGTGATCCCTCGAGCGTTCCGTGGAACCGACGTACGCGTGCTGGTCGGGGGTGACACCGCCGACAACGTCGACTTCATCGACGCCATGAACGCCTGGCTGCCGATCGTGTTCGCCTTCGTGCTCGGTCTGAGCTTCGCGCTCTTGACGCTCGTCTTTCGCTCGCTCGTCGTCGCGGCCACCTCGATCGCGCTCAACCTGCTCTCGGTCGGAGCCGCCTACGGCCTCGTCATCCTCGTCTTCCTCCACGGGATCGGGAGCGGGCTGCTCGGCTTCCAGAAGGTCGACTCGATCGAGGCGTGGGTGCCGCTCTTCCTGTTCTCGGTCCTGTTCGGTCTCTCGATGGACTATCAGGTGTTCCTGCTCAGCCGGATCAAGGAGCGCTACGACCAGACGGGCTCGACGACGGAGGCTGTCACCCACGCCGTCGCTTCGACCGCGCGGCTGATCACCGGCGCGGCTCTGATCATCGTCGCGGTCTTCAGCGGCTTTGCGATGGGCGACCTCGTGATGTTCCAGCAGATGGGCTTCGGGATCGCGGTGGCGCTCCTGATCGACGCCACCATCATCCGCTCGGTGCTCCTGCCCGCGGCGATGCGGCTGCTCGGCTCGTGGAACTGGTACTTCCCGCGCTGGCTGGAATGGCTGCCGAGGATCCAGATCGAAGCCGAGAACCGGGACGAGCAGAGCCCGGTGCCGAGCCCCGGCAGCTGACGGATCATGCACGCGATGCGCGAGCTTCCGGCCGGCACCGTCACGTTCCTCTTCACCGACATCGAGGGATCGACGGCGCTGCTGCACGAGCTCGGGCCCGCGGGCTACGCGAAGTCGCTCGACTCACACCGGCGGGCGCTCCGCGACGCGTTCGCCGCGCACGGCGGGGTCGAGGTCGACACCCAGGGGGACGCGTTCTTCGTCGCGTTTCCCGACGCGGAGGAAGCGTTGCGGGCGGCCCGCGAGGCGCAGGAAGCGCTGGCGGCGGGGTCGGTGCGCGTGCGGATGGCGCTGCACACGGGCGAGCCGCTGCTGACCGGCGAGGGCTACGTCGGGGTCGACGTGCACAAGGCGGCTCGCATCTGCTCGGCCGGGCACGGCGGCCAGATCCTGGTTTCCGAGCGGACGAAGCTCGTTGTCGAGGCCGGGGACCTGCGGTCGCTCGGGGCACACCGGCTCAAGGATCTGACGGCGCCCGAGCCGCTCTACCAGGTAGGCGAGGCGGAGTTCCCGCCGCTCAAGACGCTGAACCAGTCGAACCTGCCTGTGCAGCCGACGCCGTTCGTCGGGCGCGAGAAGGAGCTCGGGGAGTTGCTCGGGCTCGTGCGCCAGGAGCGTGTGCGGCTGCTCACGCTGACGGGTCCCGGCGGCTCCGGCAAGACGCGCCTCGCTGTGCAGGCTGCCGCGGAGGTCGTCGAGGAGCACGAGCACGGGGTCTGGTGGATCGGGCTGCAGGCAGTTCACGACGCCGAGCTCGTCCTGCCGGCGATCGGCTCGACGATCGGAGCGAAGGACGACCTTGCCGAGCACATCGGCGGCCGGCGAATGCTCTTGGTCCTGGACAACCTCGAGCAGGTGGTCGAGGCGGCGCCTGGTCTCGGGTCGCTGCTCTCGTCCTGCCCGCGGCTGAGGCTGCTCGTGACGAGCCGCGAGCCGCTCCGCCTCTCGGGCGAGCAGGAGTACCCGGTGCCGCCGTTCGTCGAGCAGGAGGCGGTGGGCTTCTTCTTCTCGCGCGCGCGAGCCGTCCGGCCGGGGTTCGAGGACGACGGCTCGGTGCGCGCGATCTGCGGGCGCCTCGACCACCTGCCGCTCGCGCTGGAGCTGGCCGCGGCTCGCGTGAAGGCGCTCTCGCCCGCGCAGATCCTCGAGCGGCTGGAGCAGAGTTTGCCGCTGCTGATCGGCGGCGCGCGCGACGCGCCCGAGCGGCAGCGCACGCTGCGCGCGACGATCGGGTGGAGCTACGACCTGCTCGCGTCGGACGAGCAGCGCCTCTTCCGCGCGCTGTCCGTCTTTACAGGCGGCTGCTCGCTCGAGGCCGCCGAGCAGATCGCAGGTGCTGACCTCGACGGCCTGCAGTCGCTCGTCGACAAGAGCCTCCTGCGTTTCGCCGAAGAGCGCTATTCGATGCTCGCAACCATCCGCGAGTACGCGCGGGAGCGGCTCGATGAGTCCGGCGAGGCGGACGAGCTCGGTCGCGGCCATGCTGAGTTCTTTCTCGCGCTAGCGGAGTCAGCTGCCATGTCCGCCGAGCATGACTACGGCCGCCGCTACGACGTCCTGCCGCCTGAGCAGGAAAACCTGCGGGCAGCGATCGACTGGCTCGCCGCCGCGGGCGAGCTCGAGCTCGCCCTCCAACTCGCGATCGCGCTCGAGAATTTCTGGGTGATTGCCGATCCGTTCGAGGGCATGCGCAGGTTCGAGACGCTGCTCGGGGCGGGCGGTGTCTCCGACATCGTTCGCGCCCGCGCGCTCCGCTGTTTTGCGGGTTGCTCATTCCTGGCCGGTAGGTTCGAGCAGGCTCAGCGGGCCAACGAGGAGAGCCTGGCCCTGTTTCGCGCGGCAGAGGACGAACCCGGGATCGCGGAGCTTCTCCACCGGATCGGGATCAACACGCTCATGCTCGGGGAACGCGAGCGGGCACAGCAGCAGCTGGAGGAGAGCCTGGCGCTCTTCCGCAAGCTCGGCTCCGCCCGAGGCGAGGCCGAGGCCATCGGCGCGCTCGGCTACGTCGCGCACGACGCGCGCGACTTCGAGCGCGCGCTCGAACTGTTCGATAGGAGCGAGGAGATGTCCGCGGAGGTCGGCTTCACCTGGTGGGAGCTGAGCATGGTCTCCTACGGAGCCGACTGCGAGTTCGAGCTCGGCCGGATCGACGAGTCGGAGAGGAAGGACCGCCGTGCGCTGGAGCTGGCGAGGCAGATCGACGACAGGCAGTCGCTGATCTTCACCCTGGCGCACATCGCGCGGAACGCTGCGGTCCGTGGCGAGGCTGGCCGCGCGGGGCGTCTCTGGGGCGCTCTCGAGGCCGAGGCGGAGCGTGCGCCCGTGGGCCAGTGGGAGGCCGAGCGGGAGAAGTACGCGGAACCTGTTTTGGCCGCAGACGGACCGGAGTTCGAGCGCGCATGCGAGGACGGTCGCCGACTGTCGTTCGAGGCGGCGGTCTCGGAGGCGCTGAAGGGCGCGGCTTCTTAGGCTTCTGGTGGCGGCTTCGGGCGGCCGCGGACGGCCCTGAAGCGCTTGGCGCCGGCGAGGCCGCCGGCGGTCAGGAGCAAGAGGCTGCCGAGGCCGGCGAGGACCAGGAGAGGGATCGGCAGCGAGTCTGCCTTGGTCGTGCCGAGGCTGTCGATACCCCGGCGGTAGTACGAGGCCGGAGGGACGCCCTGGGTCGTGCGGGGCTTACCGTTCGCGGGGCCGCCCGGGGTTTCTCCCGGGCCGTTGCCGGTTCCCGTCTTGGAGGGGTTGCTGATGGCGTCCTGCATCGCCGCCTGGATCACGTCGGTGATGTTGGAGTAGTCGCGCAGGTCCTCCGGCACGTTCTTCAGCGCCTGCTGGTAGCACTTCACCGAGTAGGTCCCGTCGATGCGGCCGTCCTTCAGCCAGTCGTTCATCACACTCTTCCAGCACGGCGTCGCGGCGGCCGCCTGCCCCGGCAAGGCCAGGAGCAGGACAACGGCTGCTACGAGAGCGGTGAGGAGCGAGATTGTGGCGGCGGGACGGTTGCGCATGTGATGGCTCGGCCTAAGGCCGTTACTGGAGTCTGAAGACCGTCCTTGTGGCGGGAGTGTTGGTCGCGTAAACAAGTTGTAAACACGAGATTCGGCGTGAGTGGATGTTAGCCTCCGCACCTGATGCGCAGGGCTTTCGATCGCTGGGCGGCGCCATCGCTGCTCGGTGCCGGAGGCCTCCTCGTAGCGGTCTCGACACTGTTCTCGGCGGGCTCGTCGAACGGACGCCTCGTCTGGGTCGGGCTCGCCGCGGTTGTGGTGGCGGCCGTCGTGGGAGCCTGCGCGTTCCTCGGGCTGCCGCGCCCGGCGCTTTCGCGGGAGGCGGCGGTGGCGCTGTCGCTGCTGGTGGCCTTCGTCGCCTGGAACGGGGTCTCGGTGCTCTGGTCGATCGAGCTCGCCCGCTCGTGGGACTACTTCAACCGCGGGCTCGTGTACCTGGCGCTCGCGGCGGTGGGGGTTGCGGTGGGTTCGTTCGTGCCGCGGGCGGCGAGCGCCTGGGCATACGTGCTCGCTGTGGCGCTCGCCTTGCCGCTCGGCTGGGCCTTGCTGACGAAGGCGGTGCCCGCGATCGGGTCGGACACTGGGCGGGTCGCGCGGCTGAGCGCGCCGCTCGGGTACTGGAACGCGCTTGCGCTGCTCTTCGCGATGGCGCTGCCGCTGGCGCTGTGGCTCGCGGTCCGCCGGGAGCACGCGCACTGGCTCCGGGCGCTCGGGGTCGTCTACGCCTACGCGCTCGTGGTGGGCCTGCTGCTCACCTACTCGCGCGGTGGGGTGCTCGCCGGTGGCGTCGCGATCGTGCTCTGGCTCGTGCTCGGCCGGCCGCGGGTGGAGAGCGCGGCGGCGCTGCTGCTCGGCGGCGGTGCGGCGCTGGGCGTGGCCGTTTGGGCGTTCTCGCGGCCGGGGTTGGCGGAGGACGGGCAGGCGTCGTCGGTCCGCGCGCACGACGGCGCGTGGTTCGCGGTCGTGTTCCTGTTGGCGGCCCTGGCCGTGGGGGCGCTCGCGTACCTGGGCTCGCTCGTGGAGGAGCGGCGTCCGCTGAGCGACCGGCGCCGGCTGCTCGTGGGTCAGGCGGCGCTCGCCGTGTTGGTGGTCGGCGTGGCGGCCGGATTGATCGTGCTCGCGGTCGAGTCCAAGCCGCAGGGGTGGTTCAAGGAGTTCGCCGCGCAGCCGACGAACGCGGGCGCGCAGGAGGGTCCCGGCCGCATCATCAACGCGAGCTCGTCGAGCCGCTGGCTCTGGTGGAAGGAGGCCTGGCAGGCGTTCGAGAAGCAGCCGCTGCACGGGACCGGCACCGGCACCTTCGAGCTGACGCACCGGCTGTTGCGGACGAACAGCATCGTCGTGACCGAGCCGCATAACGTTCCGTTGCAGTTCCTCAGTGAGACCGGGATCGTCGGGCTGCTGCTGTTCCTCGGGTTCCTGGCCGCCGCCGCGCTGGGGGTGGTGCGAGCGGTGCGGCGGTTGGAGGGGGTCGATGCGGCGGTGGCGTTATCCGTGCTCGCGGTCGCGTACCTGCTGCATTCGCTGGTGGACTTCGACTGGGACTTCGTCGCGGTGAGCGCGCCGTTCTTCATGAGCGTCGGCGTGCTGCTGGGCGGCGGCGTGGTGCGGGACGAGTCGCGGCCGTGGCTGGCGCCGTTGCCGGTGGTGGCGGCCGTGGCGATCGCGCTTTCGCTGCTCACGCCGTGGTTTGCCAAGCGGGACACCGAAGCCGCGATCTCGGCGCTCGCCGACGGGCGGCCGCAGCAGGCGTACCGCGACGCCCGGGACGCGCGGTCGCTGAACCCGCTCGCGCTCGACCCGCTGTTCTGGCAGGCGGCGGCACTCGTGCAGCTCGGCGACTTCCAGGGAGCGCGGCAGCTCTATATCGACGGGGTGAAGCTCCAGCCGCTCAACTGGCGTGCGTGGTACTACCTCGGCAAGTTCGAGCAGGGCCAGCAGGACTACGGTCGCGCGATCCCGGCGCTGAAGCGCGCGGTCGAGCTCGACCCGCAGGGCTCACAGGCTCAGGAGGAGCTCGCGGCGGTCACGAAGCTCGCGCCCTGAGCCAGATCTGCGTCCAGAAAGGCGCGAGCAACCGGTAGACGAACGGCTCGGCGAGGTGGGCGGCGGTTTCGCGCGGGGAGTTCGAGAAGAGGCGCTTGCGGTTGTTGTGGAAGCGGCGGATGTCGGTGAAGCCGGCCTCGCGTAGGAGCTTCTTGAGCTTGCGCGGGCTGTAGCCGAGCTCGCTGACGCCGTACTCCGCGGAGGCGTCGCGCCCCTGGAAGCGCTGCTTCCAGTTGGGCTCGGCGAGCAGCAGGCGGCCGCCGGGCTTGAGGGCTCGGTGGGCGCTGGCGAGGACGAGGTCGGCACGCCGGCTGTGGTGGAGGGCGTCGTAGAGCAGGCAGGCGTCGAAGCGGCGGCCGAGGTCGAGCTGCTCCATGTCGGCTGCCTCGAAGCGCACGTCGAGGTTCTCGGCGGCCGCCTGCTCGCGCGCGATCTCGATCATCTCGGGCGAGATGTCGTAGCCCTCCGCATGGACTCCGTGGCGGGCGGCGAAGCGGCTCATCCAGCCGGAGCCGCAGCCGAGCTCGACGAGGCTCGTGCCGGCGTGGAGGTCGAGCAGCTGGAGGACGTAGCCGAAGTCGATCAGGAAACGGGCCGACTCGCGCGGGTCGTTCCCGAACGGCTTGCCGCGGATCCAGTCGCGGCCCTCCTCGCCGACGGCCTGGGGGTAGTCGATCTCCGCCTGCTTGCGCTCATCCCCGGCCACGGCCAGATCATAGGCCCCGAAGCCCCGGTGTCAGACACCAGCTCGAAAGCGTCACGAGAACGTGACGAGAGTGTCACCGCCCGGCGGATTGCAGGGAATTCCCACCGCCGGCTCGGGACCGAACGGTGTCAGACACCGTGTCGGAACCCGCGCTAGCCGCCGACGACGACCGCGAGCTGGGCGCCGAGCAGGTCGCGCGGACGCAGGCCGTCCAGCGGTGAGACGAGGCGGATCTGCAGGTCGCGCGCGAGGCGCAGAGCCTCCGGGCGGCGGCCAATCCGGTACATGACGACACTTCGGCCGTAGCCCGTCCGGGGCGCGTTGCCGACCTCACCCACGACATATCCACGCGCGCGCACACGCGAGGCCTGCGCCGCCGCGGCTCCCGCAAGGCCGTTGCCGTTCAGGACGGTGACGGAGATCGAGCCGCGCGGAAGGAGGGGCCGTTTCGGGGTTCCCGTCTGCTGGTGCTTCGCCGGCGCGGCAGAGGCTTCGGCCTGCGCGCGATGCATCACGGGCTTGGCGATCAGCGTCACGCCGACGATGACGAGCCCGAACAGCTCGAGCGTGGCGATCCCAGCGGCCACGACCGCGATCGTGCGCCAGGGATGGCCTGATTGGGTGGTAAGAGCGTGCTCCACGGCGGATCGTTCGATTCGCCGTCACCGCGGCAGCTCCTTCTAGCTCGAGATCGACTCCCAGGTTTGCCGGAGACCTTCTTCGAGCCGCATTTCCGGCCGCCAGCCGAGCTCCCGCTCCGCGCGCGAGACGTCGAGCACGCTGCGCTGAAGCTCCCCGAGGCGCGCGGGCGCCTGCTCGGGCTCGAGTTCGGCGCCGGCCACGCGCCGGCAGAGCTCATACAGCTCGAGCACCGAGGTCTCCTGGCCGGTGCCGACGTTGAACACGCCGCCGTCCTGCCCGGCCGCGGCCAGCGTCGCCCGCGCCACGTCGCCCGCGTAGACGTAGTCGCGCGTCTGGCTCCCGTCGCCGAAGATCTTCGGCGGCTCTCTCGCCGCGAGCTTCCCGAAGAAGATCGCCACCACGCCCGCCTCGCCGTGTGGGTCCTGCCTCGGCCCGTAGACGTTGCCGAAGCGCAGCGACACGTGACGCGTGCCGTAGAGCCGGTTGTAGGCGGCCAGGTACTCCTCGCCCGCGAGCTTCGAGACGCCGTAGGGCGCGAGCGGCCGGCGCTCCGCGTCCTCCGGGGCGGGCCCGTCGCACTCGCCGTAGATCGCGCCGCCGGTGGAGCTGAAGACCACCTGCGTGTCGTGGCGCCGTGCGGCCTCGAGCACGCGGATCGTGCCCACGACGTTCACGCCGGCGTCGAGCGCCGGTCGCTCGACCGACACGCGCACGTCTACCTGTGCGCCGAGGTGGAAGCAGACCTCGGGACGCACGTCGTCGAAATCCTTGTCCAACGGCTCGCGGATGTCGGCCACGACGAGCCGCGCGCCCTCGGGCACGTTCTCGCGCTTGCCGTTCGAGAGATCGTCGAGCGCGACCACCTCGTCGCCGCGCGCGAGCAACGCCTCGACGACATGCGAGCCGATGAACCCCGCGCCCCCTGTGACGATCGCCCGCAAGGCTCGTATCCTAGACATGGTGTTCATCACGTTCGAAGGGCTCGACGGCTCCGGCAAGACGACCCAGGCGAATCTCCTCTCCGAGGCGCTCTCCGCCGACGGACGCGACGTGGTGTCGACGCGCGAGCCCGGCGGCACCGAGCTCGGCGAGCGGATCCGCGGGCTCCTGCTCGCCGACGCGAAGGTCGTGCCCTGGGCGGAGACGGCGCTGTTCCTCGCCGCGCGGTCGCAGCTCGTCGAGGACGTGATCGCGCCCGGCCTCGAGCGCGGAGCCGACGTCGTCTGCGACCGCTACCTCGACTCCTCGCTCGCCTATCAGGGCATCGCGCGCGGCCTCGGCCTCGAGCGCGTGCTCGAGCTCAACCTGCAGGCGATCCGCGGATTGCTTCCCGACCGGACCTTCCTGCTGCTGGTCGACCCGCGGGAGTCGGCGCGGCGCGTCGGCGAGGGCCGCGACCGCATCGAGCGCGAGGACGACGACTTCCGCGATCGGGTCGACGCGGCCTACCGCGAGCTCGCGGAGTTCTTCCCGCAGCGGATCACGACCATCGACGGCACGCGGCCGCCCAGGGAGATCGCGGAGGAGATCATTGGCGAGCTTCGACAGCATTCCTGAGCAGGCCGAAGCCAAGCGCCTGCTCGCGGCCGCGCTCGCCGACGGACCGGCGCACGCTTACGTCTTCCACGGCCCGGCGGGAATCGGCAAGCGCGCGACGGCGGTCGCGTTCGCCTCGGAGCTCCTCGGCGGCGATGCGCGCGTCGAGCGCCGCTCGCACCCCGATCTGTACGTGCTCGAGCCGCTCGGCGAACTGATCCGGATCGATGCGGTGCGCGAGCTGCGCCGCGACCTTCATATGCGCCCGTTCGAGGCCGACCGCCGCATCTACCTCATCTTCGGCGCCCATCTGCTGAACGAGGAGGCCGCCGACGCGCTTCTAAAAGATCTCGAGGAGCCGCCAGAGTACGCGGTGATCGTGCTGGTGGCCGACGAGGTGGGCTCGCTCGCGGAGACGATCCGCTCGCGCTGCCAGGCGATTCCGTTCCGCAGGCTCTCCGAGCGGGCGGTGCGGGAAGCGGTGCAGGCCCGCGCGCCGGAGCTGACCGTGGAGCAGGCGACCTCGATCGCGCGCGTGGCGAGCGGGCGGCTCGACCGCGCCGAGCGGCTCCTGGATCCGGCGGCTGCCAAACGGCGGGAGGTGTTGCTCGAGACGGCGCGCTCGGTCTACGCGGCCGAGAGCTTCGATGCGGCGAAGGCCGCGGCGCTGCTCCTCGAGGGCGCGCGCAAGCGCGCAGCGGAGGCCAAGGAGCTGGAGGAGACGGCGATCGAGGGCTTCGACCTGACTGCGCGCGAAGCCGAGCAGCGCGTGCGCCGGGCCGGGCGCGGCGCCGAGCGGGAAGAGCTGCTGGCCTGTCTGGAGGAGCTCGCATCCTGGTACCGCGACCTGGTCGCTGCCGCCGCGGGTGCCGACAAGGCGCTCGTGCACGTCGACCTGGCCGAGGCGCTGCAGGAGGACGGCAACCTCGAACGGCTCGAGGGCGCCGAGCGCGCAGCCGAGCTGGTACGCGAGTCGTGGCGCTCCTTCGAGGAGTTCCAGCTCGCGCCGGCGCTCGTGCTGGAAGCGCTCTTCATCGAGCTACGCCGCGCCTTCAGCGGTGTCCTCTCGCGGCCTAACAAGAGGGCTTGACGAAATAACGGCTGAGCCGCCGGGACGCGCTGCTCGCCCCGATGCCGCGTCCTCAGTCGCGCCCGTACTCCAGGTACGAACGCTCCCTGCGTCCTTGCCTCGGAACGACCATCGCGCCCCGGCGACGAGCGGTATTCCGCCAACCCCTCTTAGAACTCATTTCAGAAAGAGCGAGAATGCCTCGTCTTGAGGGCGGATGTGGAGACGGAGGCCGCGTTGCTTGAGATCCTGGAGCGTTTCTGCTCCGCGTTCTCGGCGCGGGATGCCGAGGGTGTCATGCAGCTCTTCGCGCCGGATGCCGACATCGTGATGGTCACGTCCGAGGAATCGCTTCTTCGCGGCCCCGAGGAGATGGGGGCCTTTCTTCATCGCTACGCGCGGGGGACGACGACGTACTCCTGGACCTGGGACCGCCGTGACGTCTCTGCTGCGGGGGCAGTGGGATGGCTTCTTGCGGAGGGGGCGGAGACCGCGGCGGCGGAAGGGCGTGAGGAGAAGCACCCGTATCGCATGAGCGCAGTCTGCGAGAAGCGCGACGGCCGCTGGCTCTTGGTACAGATCCACGGCTCCTCGCCGCACGACGGATAGCCCCATGCTGGGTCGCCAGGCCCTCATCCGAGCGTGAGGTTCGTGAGCCGGCGGAAGCAGACAAGGCAGCAGGCGAGCCCGAGCAGGGCGCGGTGGATGTCGGCGCGCCGCTCATAGCGGACGAGCAGGCGCTTGAAGTTGTGCAGCCAGGCGAGTGCGCTCAACGACCCAGCGGTAGCGGCCCAAGCCGGAGCCGTGCTGGGTCTGGCGACGGGCGATCACCGGCTTGATCCCCCGCTTCCGGAGCAGCTTCCGGTACTTGTCGTGGTCGTAGCCGCGGTCGGCGATCACGCATTGGGGCCGCCGACGCGGTCGGCCAACCATGCCGCGTACCGCCGGCACCGCGTCGACGAGCGGGATCAGCTGCGTGACATCGTTGCGGTTCGCGCCGATGAGAGCGAAGGCGAGCGGGATCCCCTTCTGGTCGACGAGGAGGTGGTGCTTGGAGCCAGGACGGCCTCTGTCGACCGGGCTCGGGCCCGTCTCGCCGCCCCCTTTTTCGCCTGCACCTGGCTCGAGTCGACGATCGCCCTCGACCACTCGAGCTCGCCTGGGGCCTGTAGCCGCGTCAACAGCAGCTGGTGCAGCCGCCCCCAGACGCCAGCCCGTTGCCACTCGTCGAGGCGACGCCAGCACGTCACCCCTGAGCCGAAGCCGAGCTCGGCCGGCAGATGCTGCCAGGCGATCCCGGTGTGGAGCACAAACAGAATCCCCTGCAACGCTTGCCGATCGGGCAAGCGCTTGCGGCCCGGATAACGAAAACGGCGTTCCCGCTTCGGCAAGAGCGACTCGACCAAATTCCACAGCTCGTCCGAGACGATCCACGGCGCGGCGGCCATCGGCACCCCCTTAGCTTGACGACGGATGCCAATGGCTTCGTCGCTAGCAGGCGGGTCCCTTAATTCAGAAATGAGTTCTTAGGCGAGTCGCGTGCGTTAGGCGAGTCGCGTGCGCGGGCTCTCGAGCGCGTCGAGCGCCGTTTGGGCGACCCAGTTGACGAGCCAGATGATCACGACGGTGCCCACGTAGCTCCAGAAGCCGGTGATCGCGAAGTTGGGCGCGATCCACTCGGCCAGCGCCAGCATCGCGATGTTGATCACGAGCATGAACACGCCGAGCGTGAGCACGATCAGCGGGAAGGTCAGGAACATGAGCACCGGCTTGATGATCCCGTTGGCGATCCCGAGCACCGCGGCGCCGATCAGGTAGGCCTTCCAGCCGTCGATCCGAACGCTCTCGAAGAGCGCGTCGGCGAGCCAGAGCGCGGCCGCGTTGATCGCCCAGGCGACGACGAGACGGAGCATCAGGCGGCAGTCTAAGCGCCGCGGGGCCGCGCTAGACTGCGCCGACCCACGCCGACGTAGCTCAGTTGGTAGAGCACTTCACTCGTAATGAAGGGGTCCGCGGTTCGAATCCGCGCGTCGGCTTCCCTTCAATCAGCGGTTTGGGCAAAAGAGAAGCGCCGTTACCGGGCTCTCTTCCCGCTGCCAGCTGAAATCTTCACGCCGAGCTACCTGAACGATGAGTGAAAAACCGCGATTGCCGTGCCGCTCCGCGTGACGACGACGACGTCCCCGTTCGCGCCGGGGAAGGTGATCAGGATCGTCTCCGGCGGCGGGGGCACCTTTACCCGGCAGACGATCATGCTGGAGCCACGCGGCGTTCGGACGGTGATGCCAACCCCGTCATACAACGGGCCGCTCGCCACGAACTGAACTTGGCAGAACTGCTGTGGGACAGGTGTCGCGCCAGCTACAGCGACGGCCGGTAGCGCGAGCGCAGCGACGGCCGCGAGGAGCAGTCGGATCCCATTCATGGGCCGATCCTTTCTTGTTGCCGCAGAAGAGGGGATCATCTCACCTTCCCCGGACGAGCAAAGGGAGAGAGCCGGGGCGGGGGGCGCCTAGGTCTGCGGCTAGCCGACGCCCCGCCCCGGCGGGGAGGGACGATGCCGGTGCCCCGACTCATGACCATTGTCGGCAGAGCGACCGAATGGCATTAGGGGCTCCCGCTAACCGAGTTCGCAGACCGACCGTCCGGGCGGGCGAGCCGAACCAACGCCTAGGGCGGCCCCGCCCACCCAGCGTGTCTGCGGCAACACGCCGGGCGGCACCGCAGTTGGGGCCGCTTGGAGCGGCCTCCCCCAACCCCGCTCACGCTGGACGACTTCCCCGATTGACTAGTCAGTCAAACCGGTGACGCTCGTGCGTGGACCTCAGAGGCCCGGCCGCTGCCTCGACCCAGTAAGAAGCCGAGCCGCCGTGGGTCTCCAAAGCTGCGACCTCGAAAACTCGGGAGAGCATCCGGGGAGAGGAAGAGCACCGAGGGCGGCCCGGCTCGACAAGGCTAGCAAAGGACCAGCCGCAATTACGTCAGTGACTTGCTGTGCTAGCGAAGGTGGGCTCTTCTGCCGTCGCGGCTGACTCTTGCTGAACTGGGGCGGCTCCGACTGTGCCCGTGAGGGCGCGGGTGACAAGGGGCTCGCG
Organism: Gaiellales bacterium; assembly: GCA_038236705.1. GTDB lineage: Bacteria > Actinomycetota > Thermoleophilia > Gaiellales > Gaiellaceae > AC-32. Next base: position 28,148 of record JBBRZN010000007.1, on the reverse strand, counting down.
GGAGGCAGCGACTGGAGACTGCAAGTTGCGCTCCGAGGCGGCATCTATTCAGGAGAGGCCGGGTGGCCGCCTCTGGAGCTAGGTGGCGGCAAAACCACCCAGGGGAGAGAGAGAAAACCACCCGGCCTTCCTATTGTTGCGAACGGGCCCACCATCGAAACAGTTCTCGCTTGGTTTCGCTAGCCGGCGGCCTTGGGCCTGCGCCCGCGCCGGGCCTTCTTCTCACCCTGCTCGCCAAATCGTCTCGGAGGCGAGCACATCCACTTCGATACCCCTTTATGGAGGAGATTTCCTATCCACAAGACGTTCGGTTTTCGATTCGAGCGGGTATTCGCCGGAATCGGCACCGAAAGGAGGTTGCGGATGTACATCGGTGGTGGCGTTCTCGCGGTAATCATCATCATTCTGCTGCTTATCTGGCTCCTCTAGTCGTCCAGCGAACACGGCGGGGACGGGCTCGGAGTGGAAGTCTTAGCCCGGCCCTGCCTGATGTGTCTGTCTGAAGCTGGGCCTAGTTCGCTGGACGAAGGCGGCCACCCCTCTCATCATTGAGCGGATGCGCGACCTCCCCGCCGGAACCGTCACCTTCCTCTTCACCGACGTGCAGGGCTCGACCAAGCTCTTGCACGAACTCGGCGCCGAGTCGTACGGCGAGGCGCTCGGCGAGCATCGCCGTGTCCTCCGGGAGGCGTTCGGCGCCCAGGGCGGCGTCGAGGTCGACACCCAGGGCGACGCCTTCTTCGTCGCCTTTCCGACCGCGCCGGGTGCGTTGCGGGCGGCCGCTCAGGCGCTCCAAGGACTCAGCCACGGCCCGATCCGGGTCAGAATGGGCCTTCACACCGGTACCCCCCACCTGGCCGAGGAAGGCTATGTCGGGGTCGACGTCCACCGTGCCGCTCGGATCGCCGCCGCCGGCCATGGAGGACAAGTGCTGATCTCGGCCTCGACGGCCGCTCTCCTCGACACCGACGGGCTGCGGGACCTCGGTGAGCACCGGCTGAAGGACCTGTCCGCGCCCGAGCGGATCTACCAGCTCGGCGACGAGGAGTTCCCGCCGCTGAAGAGTCTCTACCGAACGAACCTGCCGATTCCGGCGACGCCGTTCCTCGGTCGCGAGCACGAGCTCGCCGAGGTGTGCGGGTTGCTGGAGCACGCTCGCTTGCTCACTTTCACGGGGCCGGGCGGGACGGGCAAGACGCGGCTCGGGCTGCAGGCGGCCGCCGAGGTTGCCGAGCGCTACCCCGACGGGATCTTCTGGGTACCGCTGGCGCCGCTGCGCGACCCCGAGCTCGTCCTGACGACGGCGGGGCAGGTGCTCGGAGCCAAGGACGGTCTGGCGGAGCACCTGGCCGACAAATCGCTGCTCCTTCTATTGGACAACTTCGAGCACGTCGTCGAGGCAGCCCCCCGCCTCTCCGAGCTGCTCGGCTCCTGCCCCAACGTCCATCTACTCGTGACGAGCCGCGAGCTGCTTCGGGTTCCCGGCGAGCAGGCCTATCCGGTCCCGCCGCTCGAGCCGGAGGATGGGACGGAGCTCTTCGTGGACCGGGCGCGTGCAACCCTGCCGGGCTTCGTCGCAAGCACCATGGTGCCGGAGCTCTGCGCGCGGCTCGAGAACCTGCCGCTCGCGCTCGAGCTGGCGGCGGCGCGGGTCCGAGTCCTCTCGCCCGAGCAGCTCGTCGAGCGGCTCTCGCAACGGCTGGATCTGCTCAAGGCCGGCCGCGGCGTCGACCCGCGCCAGCAGACGCTGCGCGCGATGATCGAGTGGAGCCACGAGCTGCTGAACGAGGACGAGCAAGGGCTCTTCGCGCGCCTCGCCGTCTTCGCGGGCGGCTGTACGCTCGAATCGGCGGAAGCGGTCTGCGACGCAGATCTCGACACGCTCGAGTCGCTTGTCGACAAGAGTCTGGTTCGCGTCCGCGAGGGCGACCGCTTCTGGATGCTGGAGACGATCCGCGAATACGCCGCCGAGCGGCTCGAGGACTCCGGCGAGGCCGAGACGTTGAAGCGCCGTCACGCGGAACACTTCCTTGCGCTCGGCGAAGAAGCCGAGCCCAATACACGCGCGTACTCCGTCGAATGGATCGGGCGGCTGGAGGCCGAGCACGACAACCTCCGCGCAGCGCTCGATCACCTCGCAGCCTCAGGGGAGAACGAGCTTGTCCTGCAACTCGCAGGAGTCCTGTCGGAGTTCTGGCACGAGGGGGGGCACGTCGCCGAAGGGAGACGTCGTCTAGAGAGCGCGCTCCGAGGCCAGGAGCGCCCGACAGCAGCGCGTGCCAGGGCTCTCACCGGAGCAGCCCTCATGGCGTACGGGAGCGGAGACGTTCCGTCGGCCAGGTCGATCGCGGGGCAGGCACTGGAGCTGCATCGCCGCCTTGGCGACGCGCGAGGCGCCGCTTTCAATCTCAACGTGCTCTGCGTGGCCGCCATCGAGGAAGGAGACGTCGAGCAGGCGGAGCAGCTCGCCGAGGAGAGCCTCGCCCTCTTCCGCAAGGCCGGCGACGAGCGTGAGGCGGTCTCGGCGACGCGTACGCTCGCCTTCACCTACCACAGCCGTGGCGACCTCGAGCGCGCCCGCATACTGCACGAATCGAACCTTGCTCAGGCGCAAGCACTCGGCTTCAAGGAGACGGAGGCGGGGACGCTGGGTTCGCTGGCGATGATCGCCTTCGAGCAGGGCCGGATCGAGGACGCCCTCGCGCTTGGGAAGCAGAACCTTCTCGCCTGTCGCGACCTCGGCTCTCTTCACGAAATCGCGCAAAGTCTCTGTCGCAGCGCCAGTATTTTCGCCGTGCTCCCCGGGAAAGCTGATACGGCCGCCCGGCTTCTCTTCTGCTTCGAGGCTCAGCGAGAGCAGATCGGCGTCAGCGAGGCCTGGGTCGCGAGGATGAACGAGCAAACGCTCTCCGAGATCCGCGCCTGGCTCGACGAAAGCGCCTTGGCCGAAGCATGGGAGCAAGGCCGGGCGCTGACGATCGACGAGGCCGTCACGCTCGCCCTCGAATCACTCGATTGACCCCGTCATGACGGCTTCTCCCAGACCGAGACGTGCTTGCGGCTGTCGCTCGTGAACGGCCCCCGTTTCCAGCCGTTCCAGCGGTCCTGCAGCTTCATCCCGGCGAGCTGCGCCATCAGGTCGAGCTCCGCCGGCCACGCGTACCGGAAGGGAACCGAGACACGGTCGGCTTCTCCGTCGACGATCCGGAAGTGGTGGGAGGTGAGGCCCTGGGCAGCGACGTCGTATTCGTCGATCCCCCACCTGCGCTCGCTCACGTGGAAGGCGCGGAAGGTCTCGCCCGGCGGGAGGCGCCGGAGGTCGGGCACGCCGACCTCGACGACGAAGCGGCCGCCGGGCTCGAGGTGCGCCGCAACGTTGCGGAAGCAGGCGACCTGCGCCTCCTGCGTCGTCAGGTTCATGATCGTGTTGAAGACCAGGTACGCGACGGAGAACGTCCCGTCCACGGACGTCGTCGCGAAGTCGCCGATCGTCACGCCGATCTCTTCGCCGCCCGGCTTCGCGCGCAGCTTCGCGACCATCGCCTTCGACAACTCGATCCCGTGCACCGGCACTCCGCGCTGCCCAAGCGGTAGCGCGATCCGGCCGGTGCCGATCCCCAGCTCGAGCGCGCGCCCGCTGCCGGCTAGCTCGACGAGGAGGTCGACGACCGGGTCGACGACCTCCGGGTCGAACATCTCCGCGGAGGACTCGTCGTATCTGGCCGCGACGCGCTCGTCGAAGTAGCCGTCGTCATCCCGGTGCACCGGTCGAATCTATCCCACGCCAGGGCGGATATTGGACTCGCGATGCAAGTCGGTCTACTCTGCGTCGAAAATCTGAGTCCAAGCACCTACGAGAAAAAGGGAGAGGATGAAGCGAGCCAAGCTGGTTCTCTTCGTGGCGCTTGCGGTCGGGCTGTACACCGCCGCCACGGTTTCGCCTGCGGCAGTGGCGCGTAAGGCGGCGCCGAGCCTGGCGAAGCAGGTCACGAGCTGCATGCCGGCCCGGCCGTGGCCGGCGACGAGCTGTTCTCGGTCTACAACAAGCTGACGCCCACAGCGTTCGGGCGGGGCTTCGATGCGCGGGAGCCGCTCTCGAACGACGCGGTGGCGGACCTGCCCGCCTCGGCCCAGGGCAAGGCCGGAAAGAACTTCCGAGCGACGGTGCCGGTCTACTTCCACGTCATCACCGACGGCTCGATCGGCAGCCTGACGAGCAAGCAGATCTCCGACCAGATGAGCGTGCTGAACATGACGTACGCAGGCTTCGAGGGCGGGGTCAACACCGGCTTCTCCTTCACGCTCGCAGGCGTCACCCGCACCGACAATGCAGACTGGTTCTACGGCGGAATCGGGGGCACGAACGAGCACTCGATGAAGCAGACGCTCCACGACGGCGGCAACAACGCGCTCAACCTGTACTCGACCACGGCCGGCGCATATCTCGGCTGGGCCTTCTTGCCGGACATCGTGACCAAGCCGGGGCAGGCCTACCTCGACGGAATCGTGATCGACTGGGAGTCCATGCCAGGCACGTCCACGACCTACGCGGGCAGGTACGACCAGGGCGAGACGGTGACACACGAGGTCGGCCACTGGCTGAACCTCGAGCACACCTTCTACGGCGGCTGCAACGCGAAGGGCGACTTCGTGGCCGACACGCCGGCCCAGAGGAGCCCGTCGTCGGGCTGTCCGGTCGGGAACGACACGTGCCCGGCGGATCCGGGCCTCGATCCGATCCACAACTACATGGACTACTCGTACGACAGTTGCTACACGGAGTTCACCGCCGGGCAGGCGCAGCGCATGCACGACGCCTGGCTGTTCTACCGCGCGAGCTAGGTCGCGTCTCGCAGATGCCGCCGCTGATCGTCTCGGGGAGGCCTTCGTGGGCTACGCGCGAACGACCGTTCGGCTCGTACCCGGTCTCTGGTGATCCAGATAGCTGACGCCGGGCTAGCTCTCGACCAGCTCCACCCGCTCGATCACCACCGGCTCGCGCGGCTTGTCCTGGGCGTCCGTGTCGACCTGCTCGATCGCGTCCACGGCGTCCATGCCCTCGGTGACGCGGCCGAAGACGGTGTGCTTGCCGTCGAGCCAGGGCGCGGCCGAGGTCGTGACGATAAAGAACTGGCTGCCGTTCGTGTTCGGGCCCGCGTTGGCCATCGCGAGCGCCCCGCGCTCGATCTTGCGCTCGTTGAACTCGTCCTCGAAGGTGTAACCGGGGCCGCCCGTGCCGGTACCGGTCGGATCGCCGCCCTGGATCATGAAGTCGGGGATGATCCGGTGGAAGACGACGCCGTCGTAGAAGCCGTCGCCGGCGAGCTTGAGGAAGTTCTCCACGGTCTTGGGCGCGTCCTCGTCGAAGAGCTCGATCGCGATCGCGCCGTGATTGGTGTGCAGGGTGGCAGCTGTCATCGGGTGAGTCCTTTCTCCGCCAGCTCGGCGGCGGCTTGGTCGAACCGGTCCGCAGTCTGCTGGTTTTGGAGCCACTCGGTCAGCTCGGCGAGGCCGGCCTCGAGTGCCACCTCGGCCTCGAAGTCGAGCAGCTCGCGCGCGAGCGACACGTCGGCGAAACAGTTCCGGATGTCGCCGGCGCGGAAGGTACCGGGCAGTTCGGGGTCGATCTCCTTGCCGAGCCCGCGCGCAAGCTCGTGCGCGATCTCGAGCACCGAGGCGCTGCGGCCGCTGCCGATGTTGACCGCTCGGCCGTCGGCGCCGTCGCGCTCGAGCGCGAGACGGCAGGCGCGGGCGACGTCGGTCACGTGGACGAAGTCGCGCCGCTGGCCCCCGTCCTCGTAGACCACCGGCGCCCGGTCGTTCAGCAACCGCGCGGCGAAGATCGCCAGCACCCCTGTGTACGGGTTCGACAGAGCCTGCCGCGGCCCGTACACGTTGAAGAAGCGCAGCGCCACCGCCGGCACGTCGTAGGCGGCTCCGTACAGGAGGCCCATCCGCTCCTGGTCGTACTTGGTCAGCGCGTAGACCGAGGCGAGCGAGGGCCGCTTCGACTCCGGGGTCGCCACGGGCCGGAGCTCCTCGCCGCCGGGCCCGCGCGGCTCCCACTCGCCGCGCTCGAGCTGCTCGCGCGAGCGCTCGACTGCGGGCGCCGGTTCATAGGCTCCCTCGCCGTAGATGCTCATGCTCGAAGCGACGACGAGCTTCCGAACCGGCTGCTCGAGCAGCGCCTCGAGCAGGACCGCGGTCCCGACCGAGTTCACCGCGGCGTAACCGGCGGGCTCGTACATGCTCTGCCCGACCCCGACGCGGGCGGCGAGGTGAACGACGGCGTCGACCCCGCGGATGGCGCCGCGCACGACCTCTGCGTCGCGCACGTCGCCGGCGATCAGCTCGACGTCGGCGTTCAGATAGTCGGGCCGGCCTGCACCGTCGTGCACCTGCTCGGCGAGGCTGTCGAGCGCGCGCACCCGGTAACCGGCGCCCAGGAGCTCGTCGGCGAGGTGCGAGCCGATGAAGCCGGCGCCGCCGGTGATGAGGACGCTCTCGGCCACGGCCGGGAGGTTACTTACGCGAGGCGAATCCTCGGGTCGACCCAGGCATAGAGGATGTCCACGACCAGGTTGAACAGGATGATCATCGTCGTCGCGAACACCACCACGCCCATCACAGTGGGCAGGTCGAGGTTGCTCAAGCCCTGGAGCGAGATCCTGCCGAGGCCGGGGAGGCCGTAGATCGACTCGGTGAAGATCGCTCCGCCGAGCGCGGTGCCGATGTCCATCCCGAGGATCGTCACGACGGGCAGGAGGGCATTGCGCAGGACGTGAACCCGCATCACACGCGGCTCGGTGGCGCCCTTGGAGCGCGCGGTGCGAACGTAGTCCTCGTGCATCGCCTCCATCACATTGGCGCGGATCATCCGCACATACAGCGCCGCGTAGAGTGTGGCGAAGGTCATCCAGGGCAGAATCATGTGGTAGGCCCATTGAGTCGGCCCGCCGCACTCGGCGCCGATCGAGGGGTTGAAGAAGTCGCAGTAGCCGGCGATCGGCGTGAGGTGGAACCTGAAGCCGAGGAAGTAGCTGAAGATGAGACCGATCCAGATCGGATGCGCGGAGACCCCGATCAACACGAAGGTCATCGAGGTTCGGTCTAACAGCGAGCGCGGCCTCAGGGCAGACAGGATCCCGAGGGGGAGGGCGATCATCAGCCAGAGGACCGCGCCGCCGATCACGAGGGAAGCAGTCACGGGTGCCGCAGAGAGGACGAGGTTGTTCACCGGCTCTCGGTTTGCGAAGGAGCGTCCGAGCGAGTGGTGGTAGGTCAACCGCCAGACGAAGCGGGCGTACTGCACCGGGACCGGCTTGTCGATCCCGAGGTAATGCCTGGCGCGCACGATCTGCTCCGGCGTGGCCGTCTTGCCGGCGAACGCGCGAGCGGGGTCAGCCGGGATGACGAAGAAGATGATGTAGGTGACGATCGTGACAGCAAAGAACAGGACTATCGCCCAGAGGATCCGCCTGATCAGGTATCGGAACACCGCTGCCTCCTTGGATTTTCTCCGTCAGGAGCTTAGACGGCTACGCTACTGACGAAGTTAGCATGAACGGTGGAAATCTGCAGCAGCGGGAGATCGACCTGGCCGTCGGCCTCGTTAACACGTGGGACGTCCTCGACGACGAGCCTGAGTTCCTGAGCGGCGTTGGCAACCTGCGCGAGTTCCTCGAGCAGCACGGGCTCGAGCGGGAGGCGCGCGTTGCCGCGGAAGGGGATCTCAAGCGCGTGCGCTCGTTGCGCCGACGCGTGCGCAGCGTCTTCGAGGCCGAGACCGAGGCCGAGGCCGTCGAGATCCTGAACGACCTGCTCGCCGAATCGGTGCCTCAGCTCCGGCCCGGCAAGGAGGGCTGGCGCTTCGACTACGAGCCCCGGCGGGCGCGCGACCTCGCCGACCGGCTCGCGCCGCGGGTCGCCGCAGCGCTGCTCGTTGCAATCCAGACCGAAGGCTGGGAGCGCTTCGGCGTCTGTGACGCGCTCCCCTGCCGCTGCGTCTATCTCGATCGCTCCCGCAACCGCAGCCGCCGCTACTGCTGCCAGCTCTGCGCCGATCGCATCGCGGCCGCCGCCTATCGCGAGCGCGCCAAGAGGGCTTGACGAAACCTAGTCTGTGCCCTCGGGCCGCCCTGCCCGCCCCGATACGGCGTCCTCAGTCGCACCGATAGCTACGGCTATCGGCACTCCCTGCGTCCCTGTCTCGGAACGAGCAGAGCACCCCGAGGACGAGCGAGGTTCCGCCAAGCCCTCTAAGGGGCGTACCGCGTGAGGAGCAGCGCGAGCCCGAGGTTCCCGGCGAAGCCGACCACGGCCAGCGGCGGGTAGCGCAGCCAGCGCGGCCCCTCCGCGATCGCCCAGAAGATCGGGAACGCGAACAGGCTCTGCCGGCCGAAGCTCTGCATCGTTCCGGAGAGGAGCAGCAAGCCGACGACCACCGTCGCGAAGGCCGCCCAGGGCCGGTAGCGAGGACCAAGCCGCCAGAGCACCGCGAGCAGCGGCAGGATGAGTGCAGCGCGGACGCTGTCGACGAAGCCCTCGAGGCTCTGCGTCGCGGCGAGGAGGAGCGGGACCGCGCAGGCGTAGGCGATCGCCGCGGTCGGCCACAGGCCGAATCGCCGCCAGGCGAGCACGATTGCGGTCACGACGACCACGGCGAGCAGCGCGATCAGCAGTCCGTGGCGCTCGAGCACGTCGAGGAGGTGGCCGGTCCAGTCGCCGAAGCGGCCCGGCCCACCGCGGCCCCACTGGCGCTGAGCGTCGAAGAAGACCCTCGGGTTGTCGCTGTGCGACCAGAAGTACGCCTCTACGGCGGCCGCCGCGGCGACCGGAGCCGCCGCGCCGATCCAGGCGCGGGGCCCCTTGGCCCAGGCGAGCCAGGCGAGCGGCAGCGCGATCAGGACGCCGCTCGGCCGGGCGAGCGCAGCGACCGCGCCCACGAGGCCCGCCGCGAGCAACCGGCCCCGGAGCGCGAGCGCCGCTGCCCAGGCCGCCGCCGCGAGCGCGACCGCGTCGGGGTAGGCCACCGCGAGCACGAACGAACCGGGCCAGCAGGCCAGCGCCAGCGCCGACCGCAACCGGGCCTGCGGCGTGCCCTCTGCCACGCCGAAGAACGCCGCCGCGCTCCCCGCCCACGCCAACGCGGCGGCCGCGACCACGTCTGGAATCGAGCCGGACAAGCGGAGCAGCAGCGGCCAGAGGGGGAAGAACGCGTACTGCCGGCCGCCCTGCGCGTCCGGGTAGCCGCCGTAGGCGACGAAGTGGTACCAGTTGTAGTCCCACGCGAAGAGCGGCCAGAGCCCGCGGTGGATCGACCATCCCGGCGCCAAGGTGTACGCGCCGGCGGCCAGTCCGACCGCAACCGTCAGGAGGACGGCCCCGAGCCAGACGAGCCAGACGAGGCCGACGGCGAGGACTTCGCGGCGGCCCTGCACGGGCCGAGCTTAGTTCAGGCGGCGGGAACTTCGGCGTCTGTGCCGAGCTGCTTCTGCCACCACTCGGACTCGCGCCGCTGGATCTCGCTCTGGGCCTGCGCGACGTACGTGGCGAGCTCGGCTTCCTGCTTGCGGAGCCGTTCCTCGAGCGCAGCCAGCACCTGCTCGCGCTGCTCGAGCTTGTCCGTGCGGATCTCGACGTCGGCCTCGAGACCGGCCTCGCGCAGCTCGATCTCACCTTCGCGGTCGTCGAGCTCCCTGATCCGCTCGCGGATGGTCTCCTCCATCGTGGCCAGGCGCTGGTCGCGCTTTTCGGTGCGTTTCTTGTGTGAGTCCGTGACGTTCTCGTAGTTGGCGACCTCGGCCTCGCGCGCGGCCAGTTCGCGCTCGCGCTGCTCCAGGCGGACGTTCCATTCCTCGAGGTCGCGGCGGTTGCTGTCGCGTTCGGCATGGGAGATCGAGGCCTGGAGCCGGTTCAGCTCCGCCTCGCGGGTCAGGTCGAGCTCCCGCCGGTCGAGGTCGCTGGAGCGGGCGACGGCTTCGCGCGCGAGCTCGTCCTTGTCCGTCAGCTCGCGTTCGAAGCGCTCGGCGTGTCACGCTGACGCCCTTGCTCAAGCAGGAGCTCGGCCTCGCGCTCGCCGATCGCCTCGTCGCGGGCGGTCACGCGCGCCGCCTCTTTCCTCAGGTCGTTCTCGCGGGCTGCGAGCCTGCGCTCCCGCTCGCCCAGCTCCTTGTCCTGGCCGCGCCACTCGTTATCGCGCTTCTCGAGCGAGCGCTCGCGGCCCTGAAGCCGGACGGTCGAGGCCTGCTCCCGCGCGGCCAGCTCGCTTTCCTTCCTGGACAGCTTCTTCTCGCGGTCGGCGAAAGCGGACTGCTGCTTGGTCAGCTCGGCCTTTGTCTTGTCACGCTCGCGGTCGGCGCCTTTCAGCTCCCGGAGGCGCGCCTCGGCGGCTTCCTGCCGCTCGGCGGCCAGCGCCTGCTCCGAAGCGAGCTCCGCCTGGAGGTCGGCCACGCGCGTGGGCTCGGCCTCGATCGCCTCGCGCTGGTCCCGGACACGCCGCTCGCGCTCCTCGAGGTCGGCCTCGAATTCCGCCAGCTTCGCCGCCCGCTCGTCGAGGGTCGCGGCCCGGTTGGCGAGCTGCTTCTCGGAGCCCACATTCTGGTCAAGGGCCTGCGAGCGCTCGCTGAGCGAGTCGCGCAGGGTCGCCTCGCGCGCCCGGGACGCTTCGAGCTCGGCCTTCAGCGCCTGGACATCCGGGCTGACGGTGGCCTCGAGCGAGTCGCCTGCGGGCCTCGCCGTCAGCTCGAAGCGCAGCTCGACGTTCGTCGCCCCTGTCGCCTCCGGTTGCCCGTCCTCACCGTCCCGCCTGCGCTGCAGCTGCGCCCTCAGGCCGGTCCCGAACCCCTTTTCGGTCTCTGCTCCCTGGTTGTCGGGCTGGTCGGACATCGACGCCTCCGGTCCGGTTAGAAGATCTTTGAGAGGTTGAGGAACGCCGGCCCGAGAATCACCAGGAACATGGCCGGGAAGATGAAGAGCACCGTCGGAAAGAGCATCTTGATCGGCGCTTTCATCGCCTTCTCCTCGGCGGCGGCCTGGCGCTTGTTCCGGCTGTCGGTCGCCTGCACGCGCAGGATGCGGCCGAGGGAGATGCCCAGCTGGTCGGCCTGGATGATCGAGCGCACGAATGACGAGAGCTCGGCGGTGCCGGTTCGCTCGGCGAGCTTCTTGAGCCTTGCGGGTGACCGTGAGGGCCGTGACCGCATCGCCTGCGAACACCTCCCCGTGCCCGTCCTGCTTCAGCCTCAGCCCGAGCAGGCGAGCGATAGGCCGTTTGACTAGCCGTATGGCTGAGCGCCATGGTTTGTGCATGGATCCGGCCTCCGCCAGCTCGGTCGCAGCCCGTGCGCGCACGGAGAACTTCCCCGTCGCGTCGCTCCTGTTCCCGCGCGCGCTGCGCCCGCACCTGCGAGCGGTGTACGGCTTCGCGCGGCTCGTGGACATCCTCGGCGACGAGTTTTCAGCCGACTGGCTCGGTAGCACGAAGCGTTCGTCGCTCAAAGGACGTGTGTTGGCCGGAGACGCGGGCAAAGCCCGCGCCTCCTCTGAGACGACGTCGACAAGCGACGTCGTAGGCGACCGGCTCGCCGCGCTGGACGAGCTCGAGGCCGAGGTCAAGGCCTGCTACGAGGGCGAGCCGACGTGGGAGGTGATGCGGGCGCTGCAACCGACGATCCGCGCGTGCGAGCTTCCACGCGGGCCGTTCCTGCGCTTGATCGAGGCCAACCGGATCGACCAGCGCGTGGCCGGCTACGAGACGTGGGAGGAGCTCAAGGGCTACTGCGTGCACTCGGCCGACCCGGTCGGGCGGCTCGTGCTCGGAGTGGTGGGGCGGACCGAGCCGGCGCTGGTCGCCCTCTCGGACGACGCCTGCACAGGGCTGCAGCTCGTGAACTTCCTCCAGGACGTGCCACGTGACCTCGCGCTCGGGCGCGTGTACCTGCCGGCCGAGGACCGGCGCCGCTTCGGCGTCACCGAGCTGACGGAGCCGAACGAGCCGTTGCGGTGGCTGCTGGAGTTCGAGGCCGAGCGGGCGCGCGGCCTGCTGGGCTCCGGCGAGGAGCTCGGGCGCCGGCTCGGCGGGCGCGTCGGCCGCGGCGTGGCGCTCTTCGCCCGAGGCGGCCTCGCTGCGCTCGAGGCGCTCGAGCGAGCCGACTGGGATGTGTTCACCCAGCGGCCGCGCCCCTCGCGCGCGCGACTGGCTCTGGCGGCTATACGGTGACCGTCGAGGCTGCCTACGCCGAGGTCGAGCGGCTCACCCGTCGCGAGGCGCGCAACTTCGCCTACGGGATCATGGTGCTGCCGCGGCCGAAGCGGCAGGCGATTGCCGCCATCTACGCCTTCGCGCGGCGAGTGGACGACGTGGCCGACGGCGAGCTGCCCGTGGACGAGAAGCGGGCCCGGCTCCAGGAGCTGCACGCGGCGCTCGACTCGGCTCCCGGCGAGAATCCGGTGCTCGTGGCTCTCGCGGACGCACGCTCGCGCTACCCGATCCCGGACGGCGCGCTGCACGACCTCGTGGACGGCGGCCTCCAGGACACCGAGCAAACCCGATATGCGGATTTCGGCGAGTTGCACGGCTACTGCCGCCACGTGGCGGGCGCCGTCGGCGTCGCCTGCGTCGCGGTCTACGGCTCGGAGGAGGTCGAGCGCGCCGAGACGCTCGGCGTCGCGCTCCAGCTGATCAACATCGCGCGCGACGTGCGCGAGGACTGGGAGCTCGGTCGCGTCTACCTGCCGCAGGACGAGCTGGCGGCCTACGGGGTCTCGGAGGAGGACATCGCCGCGGGCCGGTCCGGCCCCGAGTGGCGGGCGCTGATGGCCTTCCAGGCCTCGCGGGCGCGCGCCTATCTCGAGGAGGGGCTCGAGCTGCTCGGCTCGCTCGACTCTCGCAGCTCGGCCTGCGTTGCGACCTTCGCCGGGCTCTACCGGGCGACGCTCGACCGGATCGAGGCACGCGAGTTCGACGTCTTCCACGGCTCGGTGCGGCTCTCGCCGCTGATCAAGCTGCGCATCGTGGGAGCGGGGTTCCTGCGATGAGAGCCGCGGTCGTCGGCGGCGGGCTGGCCGGGCTCAGCGCCGCGCTCGAGCTCGTGGATGCGGGTCACGAGGTGACGCTGCACGAGGCGCGCCCGACCCTCGGCGGCGCGGTGCAGACGCTGCCTCGCCGCGAGGGCGACCCCGAGCCGCCGCCCGACAACGGCCAGCACATCGCGCTCGGGTGCTTCACCGAGTACCTGCGGTTTCTCGAGCGGATCGGCGAGAGTGGCTCGGTGCAGCGGCTGCCGCTGGCGCTGAGCGTGATCGACGAGCTCGGTCGAAACGCGGTGATCCGCCCCTCGCCGCTCGCGCTCCTGCGCTACCGGCACGTGCCGCTTGGGGGCCGGCTGCGGATCCTGCGCTCGCTCGCGCGCTGGGGCGACGCCGAAGGGGCGACGTTCGCCGAGGTGCTGCGGGCGCGCGGCCAGTCGCAGCAGGCGATCGACCGCTTCTGGGATGTCTTCATCCGACCGGCGCTGAACCTCCCGGCCGAGGAGGCGAGCGCAGCCGCCGGGAGCTTCACCGTCGAGACGGCGCTGCTGGCCGGCAAGCGCGCCTCCGACCTGATCCTGCCCACGCGGCCGCTCGGCGAGATGCACGGCGAGGCGGCGGGGCGGGCGCTCGAGGCCGCGGGAGCGAGGGTTCGTACCGGCACCCGCGTGGACGAGCTGGCCGAGCTCGACGCCGAGGCCGTGATCGTGGCCGTCCCGCCGGCCGAGGGCGCGCGCCTGCTCGGCGAGCCGGAGCCGGAGCTCGGTCACTCGCCGATCGTCAGCGTGCACCTGCTCGTCGACCGCCGTTTGCTGCGCCCCCCTCTCGCGGCGCTGCTCGAGAGCCCCGCGCACTGGGTCTTCGACCGCGGGCGCCTGACCGGCCACGAGCCCGAGACGGGCCAGTACCTGACCGTCGTCTCGAGCGGCGCGCCGGAGCTCGAGGCCCTGCGCGGCCGCGAGCTCGTCGAGCTGATCGCCGGCGCGGTGACCGAGCGGCTCGGCCCGGCGGAGCTGCTCTGGTCGCGCGTCAGCCGCGAGCCGGAGGCCACGATCGCCGTCCGGCCCGGCAGCGAGGCGCACCGGCCGGGGCCGGAAACGGCCAGGCCCAACGTCACGCGCGCGGGCGCGTGGACAGGCACGGGCTGGCCGCCGACGATGGAGGGCGCGGTTCGCAGCGGCCTCGCGGCCGCGCGGGCGCTCGAGGCGGCGCGGCACGAGGTGGCGGCTTGACCATCGCGCCGGAACGGATCGAGACGCGCCTCGACGGGGTCATCGACGCGGCCACGGCGCGCCTGCTCGAGCTCCAGCACGGCGACGGCTACTGGGTCGGGGAGCTCGAGTCGAACGCGACCATGATCGCGCAGCATCTCTTCTGGCACCACGTCCTCGGCCTGCGCAGCCCCGAGCTCGACCGCAAGATCGCGAACGAGCTGCTGGCGCGGCAGCGCGAGGACGGCACCTGGTCGATCTGGTTCGAGGGGCCGCCCGACCTCTCGACCTCGGTCGAGGCCTACGCGGCGCTGAAGCTCGCCGGTGTGGATCCCGGCGAGAAGGCGCGGAACTTCATCCGCTCGCAGGGCGGGATAGCATGCACGCGCATCTTCACCAAGTGCTTCCTGGCCCTGCTCGGCCAGTGGCCGTGGCAGCGGATCACGCCGATCCCCGTCGAACTGGTCCTGCTTCCTCCAAGTGCCCCACTCTCCATCTACGACTTCTCCTGCTGGGCCCGGGGCACGTACGTCCCGCTCGCCGCCTGCCGCGCGCTGCGGCCGGTGCGCCCCGCCCGGATCGACTTGCGCGAGATCGGCGCGTGCCCGGGACAGAGCAAGCCCGCGCCGCGGCCCTCGGGCCTGCGGCGAGCCGCGCTGCGGGAGGCCGAGCGCTGGGTGCGGGCGCATCAGGAGGCCGACGGCTCGTGGGGCGGGATCCAGCCGCCGTGGGTCTGGTCGATCCTGATGCTGGTCGCGCTCGGGCACGGCTTCGAGGACGAAACTCTGCGCTGCGCCGTCGAAGGCTGGGAGGGGTTCGTGATCGACGAGGGCGACCGCCTGCGCCCGGAGGCCTGCCAGTCGCCGGTCTGGGACACGGGCCTCGCCGTGCTGGCGCTGCGCGACTCCGGCCTCGGCCCCGAGCACCCCGCGCTCGTACGCGCAGCCGAGTGGCTCGAGCACGAGGAGGTCACCGTGCGGGGAGACTGGGCGATCCGCCGTCCGGAGCTCGCGCCCGGCGGCTGGGCCTTCGAGTTCGAGAACGACCTCTACCCGGACGTTGACGACACGGCCGTGGTCGCGCTGGTACTGCGCCGCTCCCATCGCGGGCGCGACGCAGTCGACCGGGGGCTCGCCTGGACGGCCGGAATGCAATCGCGCAGCGGCGGCTGGGGCGCCTTCGACGTCGACAACGAGGCCTTCTGGCTCTACAAGCTGCCGTTCTGCGACTTCGGCAAGGTCACCGACGAGCCGACCGCCGACGTCACCGCCCACGCGCTGGAGGCCCTGGCGCCGGAACACGGCTACGAGGACGAGGTGCGCCGCGGGCTCGAGTGGCTCCTGGCCGAGCAGGAGCCCAACGGCTCCTGGTTCGGGCGCTGGGGGGTCAACCACCTCTACGGCACCGGGGCGGCGCTGCCCGCGCTTGAGGCCTGCGGGGTCGAGCCCGGGCACCCCGCGATGCGCCGCGCGGTCGCGTGGCTCGACTCGGTGCAGAACGAGGACGGCGGCTTCGGCGAGAACATCCGTTCCTACTCGGACCTCGCCTCTCGAGGCCGGGGCGAAAGCACACCTTCCCAAACGGCCTGGGCGCTACTAGCCTATGTCGCTGCAGGTGAGGCGGAGTGCCGGCCCGCCCGGCGCGCCGCGGAGTGGCTCTGCAACGCACAGCAGGAAAACGGCGACTGGGAGGAACGGCAGTTCACCGGCACAGGCTTCCCGCTTGATTTCATGATTCGCTACCACCTGTACCGTCTCCACTTCCCGCTGCTCGCTCTCGGCCGTCTACGAGAAAGGCTCAGTCGATGAAGTTTCCGCTCGCTCCCACCGTTCAGATCGCCCGCTACGTGACGCAGCAGCAGCGCAAGGGCGAGCGGTACCCGCTCGTCCTGATGCTCGAGCCGACGCTCGCCTGCAACATCGCCTGCATCGGCTGCGGGAAGATCCGGGAGTACGAGTCGAACAAGGCGCGCCTCTCGGTCGAGGAGTGCGTCGACGCCGGCGAGCAGTGCCCGGCGCCCGTCGTCTCGATCTGCGGCGGCGAGCCGCTCGTCTTCAAGGGCATCGAGGAGGTGGTCGCAGGGTTCCTCGAGCTGAACAAGACGATCGAGCTCTGCACCAACGCGCTCCGACTGGAGCAGTTCCTGCACGTCTTCGAGCCGAACAAGCGCCTGACCTTCGTCGTGCACCTCGACGGGATGCGCGAGATCCACGACTACATCTGCGACTACCCGGGCCTGTGGGACGTCGCCGTCGACGCGATCCGCAAGGCGCGCGAAGCCGGTTTCCGCGTCACCACGAACACGACGATCTTCAAGGAGACCGATCCCGCCGAGGTGGTCGAGATGATGGGCTACCTCACGGACGATGTCGGGATCGACGGGATGCTCGTCGCGCCGGGCTACCAGTACTCGCAGATCGACCCGAACCTGACGATGACGCGCGCCGAGCACGAGGAGAAGTTCCGCGTCATCCGGTCGGCCGCGCGCCAGAACGGCTACCGCTGGCTGGCGAGCCCCATCTACCAGGACTTCCTGACCGGCGACCGCAAGCTCGCCTGCGCGCCCTGGGGCTCGATCACGCGCAACCCGTACGGCTGGAAAGGCCCGTGCTACCTGCTCACCGACGGGATCTTCCCGACCTACGAGGCGCTGCTGGACGGGATCGAGTGGGAGGAGTACGGGCCCGGCAACGACGCGCGCTGCGAGCACTGCGCGATCCATTCCGGCTTCGAGCCATCGGCAGCCTTCGAGGCGACCGGCAGCGTCAGGGAAACCGTGCGCAGCGCGGCGTGGACGCTGACGGGGTAGCAGTGGGCCGGCGAACAACGTCCACCGGTTCCCGTGCGGCTGCAAAGACTTCGCCAGGCAGCGTCCTCAGTCGCGCCCATGCAACGGAGCATGGGCACTCCCTATGTCCTCCCCTGGCTCGCTTTTCGCGCGCCCGGAAACCGGCAACGCTGCCCGCCGACCCACTCTTCGCCTGCGCCACAACGGCGGAGCGGCGGGTCGCTCGCCGCGCCGGTGCGCGCTCGGCACTCGTCGGGCTCGGCGCGGCGAACGGCGTGCCCGAGGGGCCTGTCGTCTCGTTCGGCCTCGCCGGCGCCTTGCGCGACGGCCTCGCCTCCGGCACCGTCCTCGACGCGACGCGGGTGGTGGACCGGGAGGGCTCGGTGCTCTGGGAGGGCGGGCCGCTCGGCGTCCCGGGCGCAGAGGCCGTGACGATGCTTGCCTCCGACGAGGTCGTGGACGACCCGGCCGAGCGCCGCCGGCTGCACGAGCTGACCGGCGCCGACGCGGTCGATCTCGAGAGCGGGCCGCTGGCCCGGAGCGGACGTCTGCGCGGCGTCCTGCGGGCGGTCAGCGACACCCCCGAGCGGACGCTGCACGGAATCTGCGACTCGGTGAAGCCGGCCGGCGCCTACGACTGGCCCGGCCTCGTCCGCGCCTTCGCGCGAGAGCCTCGCGGCTTCGCCCGCGCCGCCTCCGACGCGAAGCGCGCGCTCGACCGGCTCGGCGCAGCGGCGAAGGGGTGGTCCTCGTAGGCCAGGTCCTCCTCGCCGCCCCTCGCTCCTTCTGCGCCGGAGTCGACCGCGCGATCGAGATCGTGGAGATCCTGCTGGAGAAGCACGGCGCGCCGGTCTACGTCCGCCACCAGATCGTGCACAACGACCACGTGGTCAAGCGGCTCGAGCGGCTCGGCGCGGTGTTCGTCGACCACGAGGACGAGATTCCGCCCGGGGCGATCTGCGTGCTCTCCGCGCACGGCGTCGCGCCGTCGGTGCGGCAGACCTGCGAGAGCCGCGGGCTCGTCGTGGTGGACGCGGTCTGCCCGCTCGTCTCGAAGGTGCACGCGGAGGCCCGGCGTTACGCCGACAGCGGCCACCTCGTCGCGCTCGTCGGCCACGCCGATCACGTCGAGGTGATCGGCACCCGCGGCGAGCGGCCGGAGGACACGGTCGTGATCGAGTCGCCCGAGGACGCGGCGAAGCTGGACTCCGGCGGCAAGCCGATCGCGGTGATCACGCAGACGACGCTCTCGCTCGACGACGTCGCCGAGACCGTGGACGCGCTCGGAGAGCGCTTCGGCGACCTGAAGCGGCCTGCCGCCGACGACATCTGCTATGCGACCCAGAACCGCCAGGACGCGGTCAAGGCGCTGGCGGAGGGCGGCGCGACGCTGATCCTCGTGATCGGCTCCGAGACGAGCTCGAACGCGCGCCGCCTCGTGGAGGTGGCAGAGCGCAACGGAGCGACCGCGCGGCTGATCGACGGCGAGAGCGGCCTCGACCCCGAACTGCTCGCCGGGCACGAGACGGTCGGCCTGACCGCGGGCGCCTCCACTCCCGAGGAGCTCGTCGCGGCCGTCCTGCGCAGCCTCGCCTCCTTCGGCTTCGACGAGCTCGGTGAGGTCGAGGTGGCCCGGGAGAACGTCAGCTTCCGCCTTCCGCGGGAAGTGACCACCGCATGACCAGCGTCGAGGTCCCGTACTCAATTGCCTCGGCGCTGCCGTCGCTCACTGTGCTCGACATCACCAACGACGTGAAGCGGGAGCTCGCAGGGGCGGGCCACGCGAGCGGGATCGCCTACGTCTCGCCGCTGGACGACGTCGCTCTGGTGCGGGTGCAGGAACGTGAAACCGGCTTTTTCTCGGATCTCGAGGACCTGCTCACGCGCCTCGTGCCCCAGGAGGAGCGCGAGCGGGAGCGGCTGCTCTGCGGGCTGCTCGGCCCGCGCAGCGAGCAGATTCCCTTCCGCGACGGCGAGCTCAGCCTCGGCCGGTGGCAGCGGATCCTGCTGATGGGCTTCGATCGCCCGTGCCGCCCGCGCTGGAATCTGACCGTCCTCGGCTGATCCGGCCGTTTGATCACCTGTGCCGTCTTAGGCACACTGCGCACATGCAGCAAGCAAGGCGGCATCAGCGCCTGTCGGCCGGACTGGCCTTCGCGCTGCTCGCCCTCGTGGCCGAGCTTGCCGGCCGCAGTCTGATCCACCGCCTCGATTTCGGTCGCCACGTGGCCACTCCGAGCTACTCGGGCGCCGACTACTACCCGTTCCTGCTCGCCGGGGTGAAGCTGGGCGTGGCGCTGCTCTTCGCCCGCCTCGCGTGGCGGTTCGTCCGGGCGCACGCGGCCGCCCGCGCGGGAAGGCGAGTGCTGGCCACGGTCGGCTCCCGGCCCGCGCCGGCGCCGCGGGTGCGCCTCGACCTCTCGCCGCGCCTCTGGTTCGCGGCCTTCCTCGCCACCTCGGTCTTCTACCTCCTTCAGCACGACGCCGAGCAGGCCGCGGTAGGGCGCTGGCCGCTGCTCTCGCCCTGGCTGCACAGCTCGGCCCTGCCGGTGTTCGCGGTGCTCGCCGTGTTCGTGGCGCTCGCCTGGAGCGCCGTCGCATGCTGGCTGAGCGAGTACGAGCGGTACGCGCAGGAAACGTGCGCCCGCGCCGGGCGGATCCGGACGGCCTCACCGCCCCCGCGCAGCCGGCGCACCGAGACCGCCTCCGCGCCTCCGCGCAAGCTCTTCGGCCTCGCCTTCGAGAGCCGGCCGCCTCCCGCTCCCGCCTAGCCCGCGGTCACAGCCCAGCGCCGCGGGCCCCGTGAGTGTCCCAACGACGGGGAGGTGGAGATGAGTACTCAACTGATCAGCGAGCGCGTCGCGGCCGGTCACAGATCGCTTCGCGCAAAAGCCGTCGGCTCATTAGGCCCGCTGACGATGTTCGGCGGTGTCGGCTGGGCGTTCCTCCAGCCCGATCGGATCACGCTCCTGCACCCGCGCGGCCAGGGGTTCTGGTGGCTGCTCGTCGAGCCGCCTCTGCTCGCGATCGCCGTGGGTGTTGTCTTCGCGCTGTTCGTCGCGCCCGGCGTGATCGACGACCTCGAGGCGGAGGAGCGCTGATGGAACCGCCCGCAGAGCACGTCCACTGGCTCTTCGCGACCGGCTTTCTGCTCCTCGGGCTCTGCCTGCTCGCCCGCGCGCTCGTCGGGGAGGAGATCTGGAGCCGGCGCCCGTGGCGCGCCTATCTCTGGCCGGCCCTGCTCTTCGGGCTGGGCGTGCTGATGTGGCCCGTGATGGTCTTCTACACCAACTCGACGATCCACATGATCGCCCACGGAGCCTGGGCTCAGACGATGATGCTGGCCGGGGCGGCGGAGCTCGGCCTCGTTCGCGGCAAGCTCCACCACACCGCTTGGCGGTTGGCGATGCCGCTGGCGCTTGCGGTCTCGGGGACGGCGCTGCTGATCCACGAGCAGAACGGCTGGCTCTTCGCCCGGGCCGCTTTCCTCCACCACGCGCTCGGCTGGGCGGCCTTCGTCGGCGCGATCTTCCCGCTCGTCGGAGCCTTCCGCCGCCGCTCGCCCGTCTGGAGCTCGGGGTTTGCGCTCACGCTCGTAGTGATCTCGGTGTTGCTCTACTCCGACCGCGACGTTGCGCCGATCTTCGGTCACCTCTCGCCCCTTGCCGGTGAGCCGCACCGGTGAGACGCCTGCTCGCAGCCGCGCTTCTCGCGCTCGTCTTCCCGGCCGCGGCCTCGGCGCACGCGACGCTTGTTCGCTCGACCCCGGGGTTCCAGGAGCGCCTGAAGGGTTCGCCCCGGGTCGTGCGCCTGAGCTTCGACCAGAGCGTGAAGGCGCTGCCGAACGCGATTCGCATCTACACGGCCAAGGGAGGCCTCGTCTCCGGCAAGACGCTGAGGAGCCCGGACAAGCGAACGATCGACGCGCCGGTGAGCCGGCTGCCGCGAGGCGCATACACGGTCAGGTGGACCGCCGTCTCCGCCGACGGGCACGTGATCGCCGGCGTCTTCACGTTCGGCGTCCGCCACCGCGCGCCGCCCGCGACCGAGGCCTTCGGTGCCTCGGGACCGACGACGGAAGAGCACGTGGTGCGCTGGCTCTACTTCCTCGCCCTCGCGCTGCTCGCCGGCGGGCTCGGCTTCCGGCTGCTCGTCCTGCGCGGCCCTCTGGGCCCGGCGGCCGAACGCCGCTTCTACCGCGTGCTGGGCGTGGGCGCGATCGGGGCGATCGAGGTGGGGATCGTCGCCTTCCTGCTCCGCGCCGAGGATGCGCTCCAGCTCCCGTTCGGGAAGTTCCTCTACGGGGACCTGACGCCGATCGCGGGCGGTACCCGCTTCGGCACGGCCTTCGTGGCGATGACCCTCGGCTTCGCGCTCGTCAGCGCGCTCGTCTTCATCGCCTGGCTGACCGACCGCACCTGGCCGCTCTGGCCGGCGCTCGCCCTCTCGCTGGCGTTCGCCTCCGGCCTCTCGCTCTCGGGCCATTCCGCCGCCGACGCCGGGTCGTCCTGGCTTTCGCAGCTCGCCGACTGGGCGCACCTCGCGGCAGCGTCGCTCTGGGTCGGGGGCCTCGTGCAGCTCGCCTTCGTGGTCTGGCCGCTGGAGCCCGAGCTGAGGCGGCGTGCCTTCCTGAGCTTCTCGCGCCTCGCGACCGGCCTGATCGTCGTCATCCTCTCCGCCGGGATCTACCTGAGCGTCCTCCGGCTGCCGCAGCTGGACGACCTCTGGACCGAGCGCTACGGCCAGGTGCTGCTGGTGAAGCTCGCCCTCGTCTCGCTCGCGCTCCTGTGGGGAGCGGCACATCACTTCCTCGTGCGTCCGGCCCTCGAGCGGGGAGCGCCGCTGTTCGCCCGCCTGCCCCGGAGCCTCGCGGGCGAGAGCGCGGTCGGCATGGCGATCCTGCTCGCGGCGGCGGTGCTGGTGGACTCGAAGCCGCCTGCGCGGCCGGCCCCGCAGGCGCCGTTAGCGGAGCAGCAGCGCTAGACCCCTCGGTCGCGCAGGGCCAGGACGTTCGCGACGAACTGCCGCGTGCCGCGGAACTGGCCGTGGCGCTTGACCGAGCTCGGCCCCTGGTACCAGCCCGCGAGCGCTCGCGACTCGTTCCCGTGGAACTCGCGCAGGATCTGGCGCAGGTAGACGACCCCGATCTGGATGTTGCCCGAGACCGAGTTCGGCACCCGCTTGCCGAGCAGTACCGTCTCGACGTAGTCGCGCGTGCTCGGCAAGACCTGCATCACGCCGCGCGCTCCGGAGGACGAGACAAGCCCCGCCTGGAAGCCCGACTCCATCCAGGCGAGAGCTCGCACGAGGCTCGGGTCGACGGCGTAGATCCGGGCCCAGTGGCCGAGCAGCCCGCGCACGCCGAGCGGCGGCGCCGGCACGCTGCGGCTCACGAGCGTCAGCGCAGGACGGCCGCGGCCCAGCGCCGTCAGCGTCCGGGGCCCGGCGATTCCATCCGTCGCGAGCCGCCGCGCGCGCTGGTAGTGGCGCACCGCCCGCTCCGTGGCGGCGTCGTAGAAGCCATAGACCGGCACGAGCGCGCCTCGGCGCGCGAGCATGAACTGGAGCACGGAGACGTCCCAACCGAACATCCGGCGCCGCAGCGTCCTCCGGCCGTAAAGCGGGCGGCCGAGCGGCCCCAGCGCCCGGCGAGTGGCCGGCCCGGCGCGCCCGTCGGCCACGAGCCCGGCGCGGTGCTGGAAGGCCTTCGTCGCGCGCACCGTCGCCGGCCCGGCGATGCTGTCGATCGGCCCGCCGTATAGGCCGTACGCGCGCAGGGCGACCTGAAGCCCCGCGATCTGGGGGTTTGCAGCGTTCGCGGCCGCGCCGAGAGCAAGCGACGCCAGGACGGCCGCGCACAGGGCGACGGATCTGCCGGCCACGGACGGACCCCGTTCTGCCGTCGCCTCGCGATTCCTCCCGCTAGCGTGACTTCGATGCGGTGGGCGATCTCCGGCGGCGCTGGCTTCCTCGGCCTGCACCTCGCGCGGCGGCTTCTGGCCGACGGGCACGAGGTGCGCACGCTCGACCTCGCGCGTCTCGACGACGCCGAGCTCGAGCGCGGAGTCGAGGAGCTGCGCGGCGACGTGCGCGACCCGGCCGCCGCCGCTCGCCTCGTGGACGGAGCCGACGTGCTCGTGCACGCCGCCGCGGCGCTGCCGATTCAGGCCTCGCGCGAGGCGATCCGCTCGAGCAACGTGGACGGCACCGCGGTCACCTTCGCGGCGGCCCTCGAGGCAGGCGTGGCCCGGGCGGTGCTGATCTCGTCGACCGCGGTCTACGGGGTCCCGAAGCACCACCCGCTGCGCGAGGACGCGCCGCTCGTCGGCGTCGGGGCCTACGGCGAGTCGAAAATCGAGGCCGAGCGCGTCGCGCGCCGAGCGGGCCGCCGGGGGCTCGAGGTGGTCGTCGTGCGCCCGAAGACCTTCATTGGCCCGGAGCGGCTCGGCGTCTTCGAGATCCTCTTCGACTGGATCCGCGAGGGCCGCCGCATCCCGATCCTCGGGGACGGCTCGAATCGCTACCAGCTGCTCGCGGTCGAGGACCTCGTCGATGCGACGGTCAGCGCCGCCGGCGCCGATTCGGCGAGCGAGACCTTCAACGTGGGCGCGACCGAGTTCGGCACCGTTCGCTCCGACTTGGAGGGCCTGATCACCCACGCGGGCTCGGACAGCCGCCTGCGCCCGGTGCCCGCCCGCCCGGCCGAGCTCGCGCTGCGCGCGCTCGAGCTCGCCCGGCTCTCACCGCTCGCCGAGTGGCACTACCGCACCGCCCACAGAGACTCGTTCGTGGACGTCTCGAAGGCGCAACGGCTGCTCGGCTACGCGCCACGGTTCTCGAACGAGCAGGCGCTGTGCAACACGTACGACTGGTACCTGGCAAACCGAGAGGGCATCGCCGCGGCCGGTTTCACGCATCGCGTTCCCTGGGACCAGCGTGCTCTCGGTGTCTTGAAGCGGTTGAGCTAGCCGCCGGCGCGGCCGCCCTATACTCGCGCCCGGTGACGGACCTCCTCGGCTACCGCGAGCGCTTCCCGATCCTCGCCCAGACGACGTACCTGATCAACCACTCGCTCGGGGCGATGCCCGCGGCCGCCGAGGAGCGCGTGCTCAGGTACGCGCGCGACTGGAATACCCGGGGCATCCGGGCCTGGGGCGAGGGCTGGTGGGAGCTGCCCCTGACCGTCGGCGACCAGATCGCGCGGCTGATCGGCGCTCCGCCCGGGACCGTCTCGATGCACCAGAACGTCACGATCGCCGAAGCGGTCGTGCTCTCGTGCTTCGGCTTCGACGGGCCGCGCCGGCGGATCGTCTACGAGGAGGGCAACTTCCCCTCGGTGCGCTACCTCTACCAGGCACAGCGCGGCGCCGACGTGGTTGTGGCGGCCGACGACGAGGGCGTGGTCGAGGCGATCGACGACCGGACGCTGCTCGTCCCGGTGTCGCACGTGCTCTACAAGACGGGCGAGATCCAGGACGTCGAGGCGATCGTCCGGCGGGCGCACGAGCACGGCGCGCTGGTCGTGCTCGACGCTTACCAGTCGGTCGGGAGCGTCCCACTCGACGTGACGGCGCTCGGCGTGGACTTCGCCGTCGGCGGGTCGGTCAAGTGGCTCTGCGGCGGCCCCGGCGCCGGGTGGCTGTACGTGCGGCCCGACCTTGCCGCGATCCTCGAGCCGTCCCTCACCGGCTGGCAGGCGCACGCGCGGCCCTTCGCCTTCGAGCCCGAGCAGGACTACGCCGACGGCGCCGCGCGCTTCCTCACCGGCACGCCGAACGTGCCCGCGCTCTATGCCGCGACGGCCGGCTACGACGTGATCGAGGAGGTCGGCGTCGAGCGGATTCGCGAGCGTTCCGTCGAGCAAACGGCGCTGCTCGTCGAGCTGCTCGCCGAGGCGGGCTTCCAGGTCGGCAGCCCGCGCGACCCGGCCCGGCGTGGCGGCACGGTGGTCGTTCGCACGCCGGACTTCGAGCGCGTCGGCGAGGAGCTGGCCGCGCGCGGCATCCTCTGCGACTACCGGCCCGACATCGGCCTGCGGCTCGGGCCCCATTTCTTCAACACCGACGACGAGCTGCGCCACGCGGTCGAGCAGATCTCCGAGATCGTCGGGAGTAGGATCGCCGGAACCCCTAGTTAGGAGGAACCCGGCATGGCGAAGTACGCAGCGCTGACCGTGCGCAAGCTCAAGCCCGGCAGCTACGAGGAGTGGCGCGCCGCCTGGGAAGGCGACCCGGAGAACTGGCCCAAGGGCGTGCACGCTTACATCCTCAGGAACCTCAACGACCCGGACGAGATCATCGCCTTCGGGCTGACCGACCGGTCCCCGGACGAGCTCCGCGCCGAAGGGATGGAAGAGGAGCAGAAGGCGCGCAACGAGGAGATGGCTCCGCACATCGACTCGGTCGGCGCCGACGGCTTCTACGAGGTGATCGAGGAGATCAGCCACTAAGGAGCTCGAGAAGGCGCTGCGCGTAGAGCGGCGCCGTCGGTTCGTCCTCGTGCTTGAAGTAGCAGTAGACGCGCGCGCCGTCGTCCAGCAGCGGCCGTAGCCGCTCGGCCCAGGCGGCGAGGGCCGTTTCGTCGTAGGGAGGCTCCCGCAGGCGTAAGTAGCGAAACGGCCCCTCGCCCTCGAGCGAGTTGACGCGCACAGGCAACTCGACGTCCTGCCACGACTCGTGACGCACCTCGTACGCGACCTCGAGCTCGGGGTCGAGTGACTCGCGTAGGAGCAGCAGGAAGCCGTCGTCGCGCGGCCGGACGAGCTGAACGAGGAGCGGACCGAGCTTTTCTCCGAGTAGCCGCACCCGCTGGCAGAAGGTGCCGACGCCATCGAGTCGGCCGGCATGCGTGATCTGGCGTGGCAGCTTGACCGCGAATCGGAACTCCGGTGGCACCTGCTCGGCCCAGGCCTTGAAGCTTCCCTCGGCCGGCAGCCGGTACCCGGCCGCGTTCAGCTCGACCGACGGAAGCCGGTCGGAGTAGAGCCGCAGGAAGTCCGCCGGCCGCGCCTTCTCGGGGTAGAACCCGCCCCGCCAGGGTGGGTAGGACCAGCCTGAAGTGCCGACATATGCCCCCGGTACACTCGCCCGCGTGGCGGTCACTATTCCCGAAGTGATACCCGACAACACCGTCCGCCTCCTCGATCACGGTTTCGTGCGGCTCGACGACGCGATGGCCGACGATCTCTCGGTCGTGAACGGGGCGCGGGTCAGCTTCGCACGGCGCGTCGAGGAGATGGACGAGTCAGACCAGGGGTTGATCCGCTTCCTGATGCGGGAGCGCCATGGCTGCTACGACGACGGGACGGATGTCCTAACCGCCGACGGCTGGAAGGCGTGGCCCGACATCACCGGTGAAGAACTCTTCGCTACTCGGTCGCGGGAGGGAATGCTCGAATATCAGCCGGCCTTGCGGCTTGTCCGCAAGGAGTATCGCGGGCACATGATCGGCTTTCAGGGAATGAGCCTTGATCTGCTGGTGACGCCCGATCACCGAATTCTCGCCTCGCCCCAAACCACGAGGCCGGAGCGAGGAGATCCGCGCTTTTCCCTCATGCCTGCCCACGCCGTTCTCTGGCGCTCGCACCGCCACACGAGCACGGCGACCTGGACGGGCGAGCAGACGAACTCGTTCTCCTTCGACCGAGACAAATTCCCGGCGCAATCGCTGCTCCGGCTGCTCGGCCTTTTCATCGGTGACGGCAGCCTCTCGACGTCCAATCACATCGTCTTCAATCTGAGGAAGGCTCGAGAGATCACGTTCCTGCGGCAGGCGGTAGCAGAGGCTGGATTGGAGTTGCGCGAGTGGGGACGAGACAAACGTTTTGCGGTCCCGGTGAGCGGTTCACTCCGCACCCTCTTCGCCGACTGCTACAGCGAACGCGAGAAAGTCATCCCGCCCTCGATTCTCCGGCTTGACCCAGCATCCCTAGAGGCGCTCTTCGAGGGCCTGCTCAACTCTGACGGCTCCATCCACCGTCGAGAAGGGCGCCAGGACCGCCACAGCTATTCGACGACGAGCCGGCGCCTCGCCGACGGGGTCCAGGAATTGGCTCTCAAGATCGGCAGGAGCGCAAGCGTCCGTCCGCATCCGTCGGCTCCCGGAGACGGCCATTACGGACAGAAGCCGCGCTGGAGGGTCAGCATCTACTCGGGTCGAAACACTCGTCCTGCGCTCTGCCGCACGCGCGAGCAGGCGGAGTCACACATGGGTGTCGAGCGGTACGACGGCGCGATCCACTGTGTGGAGGTTCCGAACAACACCCTGTACGTGCGCAGGAACGGTTACGCGGTCTGGTGTGGCAACACTCCTTTCGAGCACAACTCGTTCCGGTTCCACGTGCGCACGCCGATCTTCGTCGCGCGCGAGTGGTTCAGGCACCGGGTCGGCTCGTTCAACGAGTTCTCGATGCGCTACGCGCGGGCGACCGACGAGTTCTACGTGCCCGCGCCCGAGGACGTGCGGACGCAGGTCGGCAAGCCGGGCTCGTACTCGTTCGAGCCGGTCGAGCCGGAGCTCGCGGAGAGCACGCGCGAGCGCCTCCAAGAGCTCTACGAGGCTGCGTACCGGGCCTATGAGGAGCTGGTCGAGCAGGGCGTAGCGCGTGAGCTAGCGCGGGCTGTGCTCCCGGTCGGGGCCTACACCGAGTTCTACTGGACGGTCAACGCCCGCTCGCTGATGAACTTCGTCTCGCTGCGCAACTCGGAGACGGCCCAGCGCGAGATCCGCCGCTACGCGCAGGCCTGTGAGCTGTTCCTCGAGCAGCGCATGCCGGTCACCTACGCCGCGTTCGTCGCGAACGACCGCACGGCGCCCTAGCACCGCTTCGCCCCACGGCTATAGTGAGCGTGCTGCAAGCGCGATGAGGCTCGCGCTCAACCGCTCCCGCGGGAGCTGATGGCCTCTACCCCTGACGTTCGCTTACCGGAGGTAGAGATGAGCAGCATCGCCATAGCCGCCGTACTCGCAGCGACGATTCTCGTCGCCTCGATGATCTCTGTCGAGGTCGGCTTCTCGGTCGCGCTGATCGAGCTGTTCCTAGGTGCGGTCGTCGGCAACGTCTTCAGCCTCGACGTTCCGGACTGGCTGACCTTCGTCGGCTCGTTCGCCGGCATCGTTCT
>JBBRZN010000006.1:0-76677 GCA_038236705.1 Gaiellales bacterium | reverse complement strand
TGCCGCGCTCCCGCGCCAATCCCGAGCGAGAGGCGGTGCGTGAGCAGGCGCGGTTGACCCGCGAACGGCTGCGGGCGCTCGAGCACTCGCTCGCCGAGCGCGAGGGCCTACCGCCCGCGGCGCGGGCGCTCGCCGAGGAGGGGGAGAAGCTGGCGCTCTCGCTGCTGGAGGTCGAAGCCGGGTACGAGCGCGCGGTTGCCGCTGCGCTTGCCGGCCGGGCTGCCGCCGTGGTCGCCACCGATCCGATTGCGGCACTAGGGCTCGTCGAGCGGGCGCGCACGGCCGGGCTCGGCGACCTGGGAGTGCTGGTGCCGCCGCGGGGGAACGGCAAGCAGCCATCGCGCCCGCCGCTGCTGGGCGCCGAGCCGTTGTCGACCCGCGTGAAGCCGCGGCCGGGGGGCGAGCGGGTGGCCGAGCTGCTTGCCGACGTCTGGCTCGCCGAGCCAAGCGACCTAGCCCGCGCGGAGAGCGGCGTCCTGGTCACGCGTGAGGGGCACTGCTACGACGCCGAGCGGGGCGAGCTCTGGTTCTCCGGGGAGACTGCGGAAGCGGTCCTGCTCCAGCTCGACGCGCGCCGGCGCGGCCTCGCCAAGGAGGCCGGGGAGCTCGAGCGCAAGGCCGAGGAGCTTCCGGCCGAGGCGGCGCCGGTGCCGCTCGAGCCGCTGGTCGCGCTTGCCGAGCGGCTGGCTGCCGCGCTGGCGGGAGCTGCCGCGGCGGTCGAACGGTTCGAGGCGCCCTTCCGCGCGCGGGTGGACGCGGGAGCCACGAAGGCCGGCGAGCTGGCCGCGGAGCTGCGGCGGCTCGGCGGCGCGGAGGCCGACGTGCGCCGCGTGACCGTCGAGGCCGGTGAGCGCGCGGGCGGGATCGACGTCGAACGGGCGCGCCTGGAAGCGGAGGCGGCCGAGGCGCGGCGCCGACTCGAGGAGGCGGGAGCCGAGCCCTCGGTGGGCGACGACCGCGAGGAGCTCGCCGCCAGGATCGAGCGACTCGAACGCCGCCGCGAGACCCTGGGTCAGGTCAACCCGCTCGCCAAGGAGGAGTACGAACGCGAGAAGGAGCGCCTGACCGAGCTGGCCGAGCAGCGCGCGGACCTCGAGGCCAGCCTGAAGGAGCTCGAGGAGCTGCGCACGGAGCTTGCCGAGACCGTGGAGCGCCGCTTCGACGAGACTTTTGACGCGGTCAGCACCCACTTCGAGGAGGTCGCGTCCACGCTCTTCCCCGGCGGCCACGGTCGCCTGCGGCTGACCGAGCGATGTGAAGACAGGGCGGACGCCGGTGCAGAGGCAGAGGCCGAGCACGGCGTGGAAATCGAGCTGCGCCCGGTGGGCAAGCGCGTCACGCGTCTGTCGCTCCTCTCCGGCGGCGAGAAGGCGCTCGGCGCGATCTCGTTCCTGTTTGCGCTCTTCCTCGCCCGGCCGTGCCCGTTCTACCTCCTGGACGAGGTCGAGGCGGCGCTCGACGACGCCAACATCGGCCGCTTCGTCGAGCTCCTGCGCTCCTACTCAGAGCGCGCGCAGTTCATCGTCGTCACCCACCAGAAGAAGACGATGGAGGCCGCCGATATCCTCTACGGCGTGACCATGGGCGGCGACGGCGTCTCGCAGATCGTTTCGCGGCGCCTGCCGCGTGAAAATGCTCACGCTGCTGCGTGAGCCGTAGCTGGACAGAGCTCCTCGGCGACGACACTGGGGCGGACGCCGGTGCAGAGGCAGAAGAGAGCTCGGGGCTGTTCTCGCGCCTGCGGGACTCGCTCGGCAAGAGCCGCCGCGCGCTGACCGAGCAGATCGCCGTCGCGGCCTTCGATCCCGGCGACTCGGCGTCGTGGGAGCGACTCGAGGAAGCGCTGATCGCAGCCGATGTCGGCGTTCCCGCCACGGCGGAGCTCGTCCGGCGGCTGGAGGCGCGAGGCGACGGCGCCGACCTCGGCACGGCCTTGCAGGAGGAGATCGCGGGGCTGCTGGGGGAGCCGGCGCGCTTGGAGCTGGGCACCCGCCCGAGCGTGATCCTGGTCGTCGGGGTCAACGGCACCGGCAAGACGACGACGATCGGCAAGCTCGCGGCCAAGCTCGACGAGCACGGGCGCAGCGTCCTCGTCGCCGCGGCGGACACCTTCCGTGCCGCAGCCGAGGAACAGCTCGAGATCTGGGCGAAGCGGGCGAATGCGGACTTCGTCGGCTCGGAGCGCGGCGGCGACCCGGCCGCCGTTGCGTTCGATGCCATCGCCGCAGCCGAGTCGCGCGGGCGCGACGTGGTCGTCGTGGACACGGCCGGCCGGCTGCACACGCAGGCGAACCTGATGGAGGAGCTGGCCAAGGTACGCAGGGTGATCGGTCAGCGGCTCGAGGGCGCGCCGCACGAGACGCTGCTCGTGATCGACGCCACCACGGGCCAGAACGGCCTGCAGCAGGCGCGCCTGTTCAGCGAGGCCGTGGACGTGACGGGGATCGCGCTGACGAAGCTGGACGGTTCGGCGAAGGGCGGCATCGCGATCGCGATCGCCCACGAGCTCGGCCTCCCGGTGAAGCTGATCGGGATCGGCGAGAGCCTGGACGACCTGAGGCCGTTCGATCCGGGCGACTTCGCCCGCGCCCTGGTCGAGCCTTAGATCAGCCGCCGGAACCGGGCTTTGCCCGGCGGGAGGCTCACCACGACCAAACCAATTGGGACACACCTTCCAGTTGGCGGCTCCTGAAACCTCAGATTCGAGTCGCCGTCCGCGAGGAGGGGGCTCACGGGGGAACCAGGGGTTCCTCCGTGCTTCCTAGCGTTCGACGGCGAAGGCGATGTTCACGGTCGTGCGGAACTCCGTGATGTGGTCTCCCTCGACGACGGCGCTCATCGAGATCACGTCGGCGCCCGTGATCCCGCGCAGCGTCTTCGCCGCCTCCTGAACCGCCGCGTCGGCGGCCTTCGCGAAGCTCTCCGGGGACGAGCCGATGATCGTGATCACCTTGGCGATGTCGGCCATGTGATGCTCCTTTCGGTTTGCTGGGTCGCGCACACTAACGCGTGCCTACCCCGATCCCGAGCAGCTCGAGCACGCCTCGCTCGCCCGCGGTGGCGTCCCGGCGGAGCAGCTCGTCCAGCTCGACGCCGACGAGGAAGATGATCGAGGACGTGTAGATGTACCCGGTCAGGACGAGGAAGACCGCGAGGCTCCCGGTCGCGGTCTTGAAGTTGGCCAGGTGGGCCACGAAGAGCTTGAAGATGATCGACGCCGCTACCCAGGCGACGATCACGATCAGCGAGCCGATGCTGGCCCAGCGCTTCGTCCGGGGCTTGGCCGGGGCAAAGCGCATCAAGAGCCCGACGGCCACGGCCAGCAGCGCAACTCCCACGAGCCAGCGCCCGATGCCCACGACCACCTGCAGCGCCCCGTGCCGCGCGAGCGCCGGTCCCGCCAGCACGGCCAGCATCGCGCCGATCACGCACACTGCGATGGCC
Organism: Gaiellales bacterium; assembly: GCA_038236705.1. Lineage (GTDB taxonomy): Bacteria > Actinomycetota > Thermoleophilia > Gaiellales > Gaiellaceae > AC-32. The sequence continues at coordinate 73,233 of JBBRZN010000006.1, read as the reverse complement.
GCTCCGAGTGCGATCGAGATGGCGTAGCGCACCTTCCACGGCCGGGTCTCGTCCGTCTCGTAGATCTGGTTCATCCCGGTCATCACGCCCCGGACCGAGCCCGAGATGTACCAGGCGGCCAGCACAGAGGCGAACACGATCAGGCTGCTCGCCCCGGTCGAGAAGATCCTCTGGACGGCGACGTCGATCGCATGAAAGGTCGCAGGCTGCACGTGCGGCTTGATCCCCGGCGCGAGCGTATTCTTCCACGCGCGCTCCTGGCCGAGCACCGCGAGAAGGCCAAGCCCGAGCAGCGTCAGCGGAACGAGGCTCTTCAACACCTGGAAGGCCGTCGCGCTCGCCCGGTCGAGCAGCTGGTGCTTGGCGAACAGGTCGACCCAGAGCTTCACGAACTTCCGCAGGCGGTCTGCCATGATGCTCGCCCTACCCCGGGACCCGGTCCCGGAAAACCGCGGCGGTACACTGGCTGGCCGTGTTCGACACGCTTTCAGACCGGCTTCAGGGCGCACTCGGTGACCTCCGCAAGCGAGGACGACTCGATGACGAGGCGATCTCGCGCGCCATGCGCGAGGTGCGGCTCGCGCTGCTCGAGGCCGACGTCAACTTCGAGGTCGTAAAGGACTTCGTCGGGCGCGTGCGCGAGCGCGCAGTTGGCGCAGACGTGCTCAAGAGCCTGACGCCGGGCCAGCAGGTGGTGAAGATCGTCCACGAGGAGCTAACTGCGCTGATGGGCGCGGGCGACTCCAAGCTCGCCTTCGCAGGCCGACCTCCCACGGTGATCCTGCTCGCCGGTCTCCAGGGCTCGGGGAAGACCACCGCGGCCGCGAAGCTCGCGCTGCTCCTGCGCAAGGAAGGCCGCAAGCCGGGGCTCGTCGCAGCCGACCTCCAGCGACCTGCCGCAATCGACCAGCTCGAGCAGCTCGGTCGCGAGCTCCAGATGCCCGTCTTCAGTGAGGAGCGCGCCGACCCGGTCGCGGCCGCGCGCGAGGGGCTCGAACGCGCGCGGGAGCACGGGCTCGACACGGTCATCCTCGACACCGCGGGCCGCCTGCACGTGGACGAGCCCCTGATGGAGGAGCTCGCAGCCGTCCGTGACGCCACCCGGCCGACCAACGTCCTGCTCGTGCTCGACTCGATGACCGGCCAGGACGCCGTCCGGGTTGCCGAGGCCTTTGCCGAGCGAGTCGCGTTCGACGGTGTCGTCCTGACGAAGCTCGACGGCGACGCCCGTGGCGGCGCGGCCCTCTCGGTCAAGGCCGTCACCGGCAAGCCGATCAAGCTGATCTCCGTCGGCGAGAAGCTCGACCAGCTCGAGTACTTCCACCCCGACCGGATGGCCTCGCGGATCCTCGGTATGGGCGACGTGCTCAGCCTGATCGAGAAGGCCGAGGCTGCCGTGGATCGGGCGGATGCCGAAGACATGGAGAAGCGCCTGATGCAGGGCGAGTTCACCTTCGACGACTTCCTACGCAGCTACAAGATGCTGCGCCGCATGGGGCCGCTCCAGAACGTGATCAAGCTGATCCCCGGCCTGGGCAAGCAGCTCGAGGGGCTCGACGAGGTGGACGACCGCCAGTTGGGGCGCGTCGAGGCGATCGTGCTCTCGATGACGCCGCAAGAGCGGAGCTTCCCGCACGTGATCGACGGCTCCCGCCGGAAGCGGATCGCGGCCGGCAGCGGCACCGAGGTCGCGCAGGTGAACCAGCTGCTCCAGGCCCGCAAGCAGATGGCCAAGATGATGAAGCAGATGGGAAAAGGCAAGATGCCCACGTTGCCCGGGCAGCCCCAGGTGCAGAATGGGCCTGCCCGCAAGTCCAGGAGCAAACGCAAGAAGAAATCGAGATCACGGAGGTAACCGTTTGGCCGTCAAGCTCAGGTTGACCCGAGTCGGGTCGAAGAAGAACCCCGTTTACCGCATCGTCGCGGCGGATTCACGCTCGCCGCGCGACGGCAAGTTCCTCGAGATCGTGGGCCGCTACAACCCGCAGACCGATCCCTCCACGATTGACTTCGACGAGGAGAGGATCCGGCACTGGCTTTCGAAGGGAGCCCAGCCGAGCAACACTGTGCAGCGGCTGCTGAAGGCCAAGGAGTTCAGCTCCGAGAGTGGCTGAGATCGTCGAATACCTCGCCCGCCGCCTCGTGGACGAGCCGGACGCGGTCCGCGTCGACCGAATCGATCGCGACGACGCCACCGTACTCCAGCTCTGGGTCGCCCCCGACGACGTCGGCAAGGTGATCGGCCGCCAGGGCCGGATCGCACGGGCTCTGCGCACCGTCGTCCGCGCCTCGGCGGCGCGCGACGAGCGGCGCATGATGCTCGAGATCATGGAGTAACGCGCTGCGGGTCGCAGCTCTCTACGACGTCCACGCGAACGTTCCCGCGCTCCAGGCTGTCTTGGCCGACGTCGAGCGGGAGGGCGCGGACACGGTTCTCTTCGGGGGAGATCTCACTTGGGGCCCCGAGCCCTCCGAGGCCCTCGCGCTCGTTCGCTCGTTGCCGGACGCTCGCTTCGTGCGCGGCAACTGCGACCGTGAGCCAGACGAGTGGGAGCGGTCGCGCCTGTCCGCGGAGGACGTCGGCTTCCTGCAAGGCCTGCCCGAGCGTCTCGAGCTCGACGGCGTCCTCTACTGTCACGCGACGCCTCGCAGTGACGAGGAGATCGTGACGCCTGCGACTCCGGACGAGGACCTCGCCGAGATCCTCGCAGGTGTCGAGCAGCGGACAGTTGTCGCGGGCCACACGCATATGCAGCAGGACCGGCAGATCGGAGGAGTCCGCTTCGTCAACGCGGGAAGCGTCGGCCTGCCGTACGAGGGCGAGCTCGCCGCCTTTTGGGCACTCGTGGAGGCCGATGAGATCCAGCTGCGAAAGACGCCGCTCGAGGTCGATCGAGTCGCCGACGCTTTCCGGCGCAGCGATTGGCCACGCGCGGACGAGTTCCTGCGCGAGAACGTGCTCGCGTCGATCACGCGCGAGGAGGCGACGGCCAAGATCGAGGCACGGAGATGACGAGCGGGCTGGTCAGCGTCGGCCGAGTCGGCAAGCCGCACGGGCTCGACGGCTCCTTCTTCGTCGAACGCGGTAGCGAGGAGGAGGAGCGTTTCGAAGTTGGCGCGACCCTGCACGTCGACGGCGAGCCGGCCAAGGTCGTCGGCTCGAAGCGCTCGCGCGGCCGGCCCGTGATCCGGCTCGACCGTGATGCCCCTCGCGGCGCCGAGCTCGCCGTCCCACGAGCTGACCTGCCCGCGGCCGGCAAGGGCGAGTACTACGAGTTCCAGCTCCTCGGCCTCGAGGCCGAGGAGGAGGGTGGACGCGCGCTCGGCCGGGTCGCGGCCGTGCAGCCGGGGATCGCGAACGACGTGCTCGAGCTCGACTCAGGCCTGCTGCTCCCACTGGTCGAGGCCTGCGTGCGGGAGGTGGACCTCGGCGGGGGGCGAATCCTGATCGCACCCGGTTTCGCTCCGCCTAGCTAACCTGCCTTCCGGCCGTTCCTGTGCAGCTCGACGTCTTTACTCTCCTCCCTCACGCGTTCGCCTGGCTCACGGAGCAGCGGCCGGTCGCGGCCGTGCTCGGAGACGAGCTCCAGCTGCGCCTCCTCAACTACCGCGACTACACGCCGCTCAACTCCGGCCAGGTGGACGACGAGCCGTACGGAGGCGGCGCCGGGATGGTGCTCCGCGTGGACGTGGTCGGCTCGGCGCTGGAAGCGGTCTACGGCGCTGCGCCCGAGCATCGCGTCGTCGCGCTCACCCCGCAGGGCCGGCAGCTCACCCAGGACGTCGTCGAGGAGTTCGCGTGCGAGGAGCGGCTGACGCTGCTCTCGTCCCGCTTCGAGGGCTTCGACGAGCGCGTCGCGATGCACCTCGCGTCCGATGCGATCTCGATCGGCCCGTACGTCCTCTCCGGAGGCGAACTGCCGGCGATGGTGCTCCTCGATGCGGTCGCGCGCCGGCTGCCGGGGGCGCTGGGCAGCGAGCAGTCGGGGCTCGTCGAGAGCTTCTCCCCCGAGCTGGAGGGTGGTCTTGAATACCCTCACTACACGCGACCCGCCGAATTTCGCGGCTGGCGCGTCCCCGACGTCCTCCTTTCGGGGGACCACAGGAGAATCGAAGAATGGCGGAAAGAGCAGAGCCGACTGCGAAGCGTCGGCAGATGACGAATCCCCTGGACCGGCTCACGGCCGGGCTGCCGCGCCCCTGGCGGATCGCGATCGACTGGGTCGTGACGATCGCCGGCGCAATCGGGATCGTGCTCGCGATCAAGGCCTGGGTGGTGAACCCCTACCGGATCCCGTCGTCGTCGATGGAGCCCACGCTGCACTGCGCCCGCCCGGGCCAGGGCTGCGAGGCGCGCCTCTCCGACCGCGTGCTGGCCAACCGCTTCATCTACCACTTCCGCAACCCGCGCCGCGGCGAGATCGTGGTCTTCGACACCCCCCGGGCCGCGCAGGACATGTGCGGCGCGAGCGGGACCTTCGTCAAGCGCCTGGTCGGCCTCCCGGGCGAGACGGTCACCGAGAAGCAGGGCGGGTTCGTCTACATCGACGGCAAGCGGCTCGACGATTCGTACATCCAGAAGGACCGCCGCTCGCGCGACTCCACCACCGGCACGTGGAAGGTACCGAAGGGCGAGTACTTCTTCATGGGCGACAACCGCGACCAGTCGTGTGACTCGCGCCGTTGGGGCTCGGTCCCCCGCAAGAAGCTGATCGGCAAGGTCTTCGCAACCTACTGGCCGCCGAACCGGCTCTCGCTGCACACGATCCTCCCGGGCACACCGCTGCTCGGCTTCCTGCTCGTCGTCCCGCTGCGCCGCCGAAGGCGCTCCGGCGCGCGCTAGGCGTCGCTTGCGATGCCGACATCAGGTTCGGCGGCTCTGCCGCGCAACCGTCTGAACCGACCGGTCGACACGGCTGAACAGCGATGTACGCTGCTAGCATTCCGCGCCGGCCCGCGGGGCCTCTTTCTATGAACCGCGTGATCGAAAATCTCGAGCAGCGCCAGCTGCGCACCAATCTGCCGCCGTTCAAGGCAGGGGACAGCGTGCGCGTGCATTTTCAGGTGATCGAGGGTCAGCGTCGCCGCGTGCAGGTCTTCGAGGGCATCGTGCTCAAGCGCCAGGGCGCGGGAGTGCGTGAGACGTTCACCGTGCGCAAGCAGTCGTTCGGGGTGGGCGTCGAGCGGACGTTCCCCGTGCACTCGCCGAAGATCGAGCGCATCGAGGTGACCGCGATCGGCGACGTCAACCGCGCGAAGCTTTACTACCTGCGCGGGAAGGTCGGCAAGCGGGCACGCGTCCGCGCGAAGCGCGGGGTCGTCCTCCCAGAGTCCGAGCTGCTCGTGGGCGCGATGCCGCCCGAGGGCGAGTCGGTGGACGAAGAACTCGTCGCCGAGGCTGTCGAGGAGAGTCCCGAGCCGCAGCCCGAGCCCGAAGCGGCCGAGCCCGAGCCGGTCAAGGAGTAACGAAAGCGCGACGAGCGCTGGGCGCCGGCTGAGCGTGGCGCTATCCTCGCGGCCGTGGCTCGTCGCACCGGCCGGAGGCTCCTCCAGTACGACCGCAAGCTCGGCGCGCGCTTCGTCGCTGGCGCAGACGAGGCGGGGCGCGGCCCGCTCGCCGGCCCGCTGCTCGTCGCGGGAGTACTGCTCGACTACGCGCGCCTGCACGACCACGCCGTCCGCCCGCTGGCCTGCCTGAACGACTCGAAACAGTGCAGCGAGGCCGAGCGGGAGGCGCTTTTCCGGGCAGTCATTGGCTGCGCGGAGCGCGTGGTGGTGAGGGCGGTGTCGCCGGGCCAGATCGACCGCGACGGTTTGCACCGCTCGAACCTCGCAGGCCTGCGCGCCGTGCTCGCCGAGCTGACCCCGCCCGCGGAGGTATGCCTCGTGGACGGCTTCCGCCTCGGCCCGAAGGCTCCAGAGCACAGCGCGATCGTCGACGGCGACGAGAAGAGCGCCGCGATCGCGGCCGCCTCGATCGTCGCGAAGGTCGTGCGCGACCGGATGATGCGTCGGATGGACGCTCTCTATCCGGCCTACGGCTTCCGCTCGCACGTTGGCTATATCACGCCGCGCCATTCGGCGGTCGTGAAGGAGCTCGGGCCCTGTGAGATCCACCGCCGGTCGTTCCAAGCGCTCTGCTACGCCTAGCACCTCTGCCGCCGGCCGGGCGGCCGAGCGGCGGGCGCTGTGGCACTACCGCCTGCGCGGATACCGAGTCCTGGGCACGAACGTCTGGATCGGCGGCAACGAGCTCGACCTGGTGCTGCGCCGCGGCCGTGCGCTCGTCTTCTGCGAGGTGAAGGCCAAGGCGGGCGAGCGCTACGGCGACCCGTTCGAGATGGTCACCGCCGAGAAGCAGCGCCGCCTGCGCCGGGCCGCGGAGGGCTGGCTGGCGGTACACCCGGAGCTGGCGGAGCTGGAGCCGAGGTTCGACGTGGTCGGGTTCCGCGGCGAACGGCTCGAGCGTCTCGGGCAGGCGTTCTAGTTTGTCGCCGTCGCGAGCGGGCACGAGCGGCCCAATGAAGATCGCGGTGCTAGGGATGGGGATCATGGGCAGCGCCATCGCACCGAATCTGCTGCGCGCGGGGCTGAGCGTCACCGTCTGGAACCGCACGCGCGAGAAGGCAGAGTCGCTCGCGCGCGACGGCGCAACGGTCGCGAGCACTCCTGCGGCGGCGGCCGCAAGCTCCGACCTCGTCCTCACCATGCTGGCCGACTGGGACGCGGTCGAATCGGGCGATGACCGGCCCGGACGGTGCCCTCGGTGGGATGAGCGAGCACGCGATCTGGTTGCAGATGAGCACCATCGGCGTCGCGGCGATCGAACGCGCGGCCGGGCTCGCCGAGGAGGCGGGGGTGACCCTCGTCGACGCGCCTGTGTCCGGGACGAAGGAGCCGGCCGAACAGGGCGAGCTGCTCGTGATCGCCTCGCACGGGCGCTCGGATTCGAACCCGAGCTGTTCCTCGAGACGATCGCGGGTGGGTCTGTCGACTCCCCGTACGCCCAGATCAAGAGCAAGGCGATGGCACAGGAGGAGTTCCCTCCGAGTTTCCCGCTCCGGCTCGCGCGCAAGGACGCGAGCCTCGTTGTGCAGGAGGCCGAGAGGCGTGAGCTCGACCTGCCGGCGATCCGCGCGGCGCTGAGACAGCTCGAACGGGCGCAGGAGCTCGGCCTCGGCGACCAGGATCTGGCCGCCGTGTATGAGTCCGCTCGGCCAGGAGTCGAGCGGCCCGCGTAGAACCCGCTCGGGGCCATGGCCTCGACCCAGGACGCGCTCTACCGGCGCATCGATCTCGACCTGTCGTGGTCCGAGAGCGACCTGCCCGAGCGGGTGCGAACGAAGCACGTCCACCGGTTGCACCCCTACCTCGGCAAGTTCATTCCGCAGCTCGCGCAGGCGCTGCTCGAGCGGCACGTGCCCCGCGGCCGCGTGCTCGACCCGTTCGCCGGCTCGGGAACGACGCTGGTGCAGGCGCTCGAGTCGGGGCTCGACGCCGCGGGCTCGGACGTCGCGCCCTTCAACTGCCTGCTGATGCGCGTCAAGACGCGTGAGTACAACCCGTTCGTGCTCGAGTCGGAGCTGCGCGACGCCCTCGCGCGGCTCGAGGAGTTCGACGGGACGAGGCCCGAGGGGACGATCTCGCGCTACCTGCGCGACTGGTACGCACCGCGCGCCCTGGCGGAGCTGCTCTTCTTCCGCGGGCTCGTCGAGGACTACGAGCACGCGGACGTGCTGCGGGTCGTGCTGGCGCGGGCGGCGCGCTCGGCTAGGCGCACGGCGCACTTCGACCTCGACTTTCCGCGCGCGCCGCAGCGGAGCGAGTACTGGTGCCACAAACACCGCAAGACCTGCCGGCCCGTCGGCGAGGCGCGCCGCTTCCTGCGCCGCTATGCGCTCGACACGCTCGCGCGAGTGCGCGAGTTCTCGCGCGTGCGTGCGCGCGGGCGTGAGGCGGAGGTGCTGCACGGCGACGCGCGGGAGCTCGACTTCGGCGCCCGCTTCGACGGCGTGGTCACCTCGCCGCCCTACCCGGGGTTGATCGACTACCACGAGCAGCACCGTTACGCCTATGAGCTGCTGGGCCTGGGGGAGTGCCGCGAGCTCGAGCTCGGGAAGGGCACGAGCAAGGCGGCGCTCGCGGCGTACAGCGACGGTATCGCTGCGGTTTTCGCGAACGTCCGGCGGGCGCTGAAGCCCGGCGCGCCGGTCGTGATCGTGATCAACGACCGCCGTGAGCTCTACCCGGAGATCCTTGAACGGGCTGGCCTGCGGCTCGAGGAGCGCTACCGCCGCCACGTCAACCGCCGCACGGGGCGGCGATCCGGCGAGTTCTTCGAGGACATCCTGGTCGCGCGCTAACAGTTTTTCACTCTCATCACATTCCGGTCTCGGTTTCGTGAGACTTCGTTGCCTATCGTGACGACGTGCTTGCACGGACGGTCACCCATGCTCTTGTCGGGCTCGACGCTCGCCGGGTGGAGGTGGAGGCGCACCTCCAGCGGGGACTGCCCGCGTTCGTGATCGTCGGGCTTGCCGACCGTGCCTGCCAGGAGGCGAAGGAGCGGGTGCGGAGCGGGATCACCTCGGCCGAGCTCGAGTGGCCGCTGCGGCGGATCACCGTCAACCTCGCCCCGGCGGAGCTGCGCAAAGAAGGTTCGGGCTTCGACCTGCCGATCGCGCTGGCGGTGCTGGCGGCCTCGCGGCAGGTTCCGGCCGACGCGCTCGTGGGGCACGCAGCCGTCGGCGAGCTCGCTCTCGACGGGCGGCTGCGCCCGGTCGGCGGCGTCCTGGCGGCGGCAGAAGGGGCGCGGCAGTCCGGGTTGACGAGGCTTCTCTGCGCTGCAGGCTGCGCGGCGGAGGCGGCGCTCGCGGGGATCGAGCCGGTTCCGCTGCACCACCTGGCGGAGGCGGTCGACTACCTGCGCGGCGACTGGGTTCCGCCGCCGGTCGAGAAGGTGTCGCTGAACGGGAGCCACCCGGAGCCCGCGGGGCCGGATCTCGCGGACGTGCGGGGCCAGGAGCGGGCACGGCGGGCGTTGGAGCTCGCCGCGACGGGCGGCCACAACCTGCTGCTCGGCGGCCCGCCGGGAACGGGCAAGACGATGCTGGCACGTCGCTTGCCCGGAATCCTGCCGCGGCTACCGCCGGACGAGGCGCTCGAGATCACGAGAATCCATTCCGTCGCGGGGCTGCTGCCGCCGGAGCGGCCGCTGGTGAGCGTGCCGCCGTTCCGGGCGCCGCACCACACCGCATCGGTCTCGGCGATCGTCGGCGGAGGCACCAACCCACGGCCCGGAGAAGCAAGCCTCGCCCATCACGGCGTTTTGTTCCTGGACGAGCTGGCCGAGTTCCCGCGGAACGCGCTCGAGGCGCTGCGCCAGCCGCTGGAGGACGGTGCGATCTCGATCGCGCGCGTCGGCGGCAGGGTCGTCTTTCCAGCGCGCTTCCAGCTGGTCGCGACCATGAACCTCTGTCCCTGCGGGGCGCGAGGCGACCCGGCTGCTGAATGCTCCTGCTCGGCCGCGCGCCTTGCCGCATACCGCGACAAGCTCTCGCGGGCGCTGCTCGACCGCTTCGACCTCGTGGTGACCGTCCCGCGGCCCCGGGCGCGGGAGCTCGAGGCCGGGCCGGGGGAGGCGTCCGGGGCCGTGCGCGCGCGTGTGACGACGGCGCGCGAACGGGCGTCCGCGGAGCCGCTACAGCGCTCGAAGGAGGCGAACGAACTGTTGACGAGGGCCGTCGAGCGGCTGCCGCTCTCCGCTCGTGGCCGCGAGCGGGTGGCGCGTGTCGCCAGGACGGCGGCGCTGCTCGCGGGCGCGGACGAGGTGGGCGCCGAGCACGTTGCCGAGGCGCTCTCGTATCGTTCCCCGACCGAGCTGGGGACGCCGTGAGCGACCTGGCCCTGGCGGCTTTTGCGGCCGAGACCGGCGAGCACGTCGTCGAGGAACCGCGCGAGCGGAGGTTCCAGCGGTTTCGCCGGAGCTTCGATGCCGGCCGGTACCTCGAGTCGCTGGGGGCGCGCGGCTTCCGGTTCGTCGGCCGGAGCGACTCGGAGTACCCGCCGCTTCTGCGTGAGCTGCACGACCCTCCGCCGGGGCTCTTCCTGCGCGGAGCGGGAGCGGCGGAGCTCCTTTGCCGGCCCGCCGTCGCGATCGTCGGCGCGCGCGCCTGCTCGTCGTACGGCGCCCAGGTCGCGCGCCTCTTGGGGCGGGAGCTTGCCTCCGCGGGCCTCGTCGTCATCAGCGGCCTGGCCAGAGGAGTGGACGCCGAGGCGCACCGAGGAGCGCTCGAGGCAAGCGGGCTGACGGTGGCCGTCCTCGGCTGTGGCATCGACCGCGACTATCCCGCTGCGCATGCCCAACTCGCGAGGCACATGTGTGAGCGCGGAGTCCTGGCATCGGAGTACGCGCCGGGTGTAGAGCCCGCGCCCTGGAGGTTCCCGGCGCGGAACCGCATCGTCGCCGGGCTGGCCGCTGCGACGGTGATCGTCGAGGCTCGCGAGCGGAGCGGTGCTTTGATCACCGCCGACTTCGCGCTCGAGACGGGGCGGGAGGTCTTCGCCGTGCCCGGGGAGATCACGTCGTCGCTGTCGGCCGGCACGAACGCGCTGCTCAGGCTCGGTGCGACGCCGCTGACGAGCTCCGGCGACGTGCTCGAGGCGCTCGGCATCGCCCCGGCGGAAGCGGCGCCGATCCAACTCGGTGAGCATGCGGCAGCCGTGCTCGCCGAGCTCGCGAAAGAGCCCGCCGGGGCGGACCAGCTCATTCGTGACACCGGGCTCGATGCGCCGGCGGTGGCGACGGCGCTGGCCGAGCTCGAGCTGGCAGGCGCGGTTGCGGAGGCCGAAGGCCTGTACAGGGGGGTGAGGCCGCCGGGCTAGGATCGCGACATCGTGACGAGCTCCTACTGGCTCTCCGAGGAGCGCTCTGGCTTTCCCGATCCCGCGAGCCGACCGGCGGGGCCGGTGGACGTGGCGATCGTCGGCGGCGGCGTGACCGGTTGCGCCTGCGCGCTCGCGCTCGCGGAGGCGGGACGGCGCGTCCGCGTTCACGAGGCGCGGGAGATCGCCGGCGGGGCGAGCGGGCGGAACGGCGGCTTCGCGCTGCGTGGCGGCGCGCCGGCCTACGACGCTGCACGCCGCGATCTCGGGCCGGAGCGGGCCAATGGCCTCTGGCGCCTGACGGAGCGCTCCCTCGACCGGCTCGAAGGGTTGGCGGGCGACGCCTTCCGGCGCACGGGCAGCCTCCGCCTCGCCGCGGATCCCGAGGAGCGGTCCGAGCTCGAGGCCGAGTACGAGGCCCTCCGTGAGGACGGCTTCGACGTCGAGTGGCAAGACGAGCTCGCGGAGCCGCTCCGCGGCCGGTTCGACGGGGCGATCTTCCATCCCCTGGATGGGTCGCTTCAGCCTGCCCGCTGGGTGCGCCGGCTCGCGTTGCGCGCACTCGAGGCCGGCGCCGAGCTGCGGGAGCACCAGCACGTCGAGGCGATCGACGAGCTCGAAGCCGACCACGTCGTGCTCGCCACCGACGGCTACACGCAGGGCCTGCTGCCGGAGCTCGACGCGATCGTCACTCCCACGCGGGGCCAGGTGCTCGTGACCGAGCCGCTGGAGCGGCGCCTGTTCCCATGCCCGCACTACGCCAGGCACGGCTACGACTACTGGCAGCAGACGTCGGAGGGACGGCTCGTCGCCGGGGGATTCCGGGACAAGGCGCCCGACCACGAGCACACCGCCGAGGAGGAAGTGACGCCGCTGATCCAGGGCCATCTCGAACGCTTCGTGACCGAGCTGCTCGGGGAGGTGCCGAAGATCACGCACCGTTGGGCAGGGACCTTCGGAGCGACCGAGGACCGGCTTCCGCTCGTCGGTGTCGTCCCCGGCCACGACAACGTCTGGGTCTCCTGCGGCTACTCGGGCCACGGCAACGTGCTGGGCTTCGCCTGCGGCGAGCTCGTCGCCGAGGCGATCCTCGGACGGCCGGCACCCGAGCTCGAGCTGTTCGAGCCCGCGCGGCTACTGGCTGTCTAGCTCTCGTCCGGCGCGGGCACCGTCTCGTCTGCCTGGAAGAGCGAGAACTCGTTTCCTTCGGTGTCGCGGCAGCGAGCGAACCAGCCGATCCGCGGAATGGGCTGCTTCTCGTCGGCCGAGCCGCCGAGCTCCCGTGCCCGGGCGATCGAGGCCTCGATGTCCGAGGTACCGAAATACACGATCGGGCCCGCGCCTGCCTGTTCCTCGGAGGGGTAGATCGCGCCGCCCGGCTCGATCCCCTCGAGCATGTGGTACTCGACCGGGCCGGTCCACTCGCGGAACTTCCAGCCGAACAGCGACTTCCAGAACTCCTTCGCGCGGCCCGCGTCCTCGGCCGGCAACTCGAAGTGCACCAGCTGCCCTTCCATGTAGCGCCTCCTTCGCGTGGGAGCGCTCAGCCTACCTCGGCCCTCTAGAGGCTGATCGTCGGCAAATCCAGCTCGTCGGCCTGCTCCATCGCCGCAAGCGCGACCGCAAGATCCTGAATCGCCAGGCCCGTCGAGTCGAAGGTCGTGATCTCGTCGTCGGACCCCCGCCCCGGGGCAATGCCCGCCAGAACGTCACCGAGCTGGGTTACTCGATTGCGCTCGAGCAGGCCACGGTCGACTGCATGCATCAGCTCGCCGGCGTGGCTCGCCTGTTCCCAGTCGTCGCAGAAGACGTGTGTCCGGAGGACCTCCTCCACTGCGATCTCTGTCTTCCCCGGGCCGTCCGCGCCCATCAGGCTGACGTGCTGGCCCTCGCGTAGCGAGCCTTGCGGGAACAGCACCTTCTGGCCGGGCGTCATCGTCACGACGATGTCCGCGCCGAGTGCTTCCTGGCGTGAAGCTGCACGACGAGCGCCGAGCTCGTCGGCCGCCGCCTTGGTTCGAGCCAGGTCGACGTCCCAGATCAAGACGTCGCGTCCCCTGGCGAGGAACGTCCGAGCCGCGGCACGCCCGTTGACCCCTGCGCCGACGACCGCCGCGCTTCCGGCGTCGGTGCGGCCGAGCGTCTCGGCCGCCAGCACCGCCGCGGCTCCGGTGCGCAGGGCCGTCACGGCGCCGGCATCCAGGACCGCCTTCAGCACGCCGTTCGAGGCGTCGGACACCAGTACAAGTCCCATCACCGTAGGTAGCCCGCGCTCGGGATTTCCCGGAAACGAGGTCACCCACTTCAGGGCCGCGTGACCGGCGCCGAGGGCGGGCATTGCGCGAAAGTCGCCCGCCGGATAGGCCGGCACGTACACCTTCGGCGGCATCGACCACTCGCTGCGTGCGTAGGCGACGAATGCTTCTCGCACAGCCTCGAGCGCGCGCTCGGGCGAGACAGCGGCCTCGACGTCCCGGGCTGCGAAGAGCGGAACCACCGTCTTAGAGGCCCTTCACGTCTCCGATCAGCTTCGTGATCGAGTCCTTCGCGTCGCCGAAGAGCATCACCGTCTTCGGATTGGAGAAGAGCGGATTCTCGATCCCGGCGAAGCCGGGGCTCATGCTCCGCTTGAGCACGACCACGGTCTGCGCCTGGTCGACGTTCAGGATCGGCATCCCATAGATCGGGCTGCCCTGGTTGTTGCGGGCATCGGGGTTGACCACGTCGTTGGCGCCTACGACGAGCACGACGTTGGTGCGCGCGAACTCCGGGTTGGCCTCGTCCATCTCCTTGAGCTGCGGGTAGGGGACGTTTGCCTCGGCGAGGAGCACATTCATGTGACCCGGCATCCGGCCGGCGACGGGATGGATCGCGTAGGTCACCTCGACGCCCTTCTCCTCGAGTAGATCGGCGAGCTGGCGGACGTCGTGCTGCGCCTGTGCGACGGCGAGCCCATAGCCGGGGACGACCACGACCTTGTCCGCATACGCGAGCATGACCGCGACGTCCTCGGCGCTCGCCGAGCGAACGGTGCCGCCGTCGGTGTCCGCCGCCGCGGCCGCCGCGGTGGTCACCTGGCCGAAGGCGCCGAAAAGGACGTTCGTGATCGAGCGGTTCATCGCGCGGCTCATCATCAAGGTGAGCAGCGTTCCGGAGGCACCGACGAGCATCCCGGCCACGATCAGAACGTTGTTCTCGAGCTCGAAACCGGTCGCGGCGGCGGCAAGGCCGGTGAACGCGTTCAAGAGCGAGATCACGACCGGCATGTCGGCTCCGCCGATCGGCAGCACGAAGAGGACGCCGAAGACCGAGGCACAGGCGAGCAGCACCCACATCAGCCACTGCTCCTCCGCGCCGGCGGCGATCGCGATGCCTGCGGCGAGGGCGCCGCCGACGACGAGTGCGTTGACGACCTGCTGGCCCGGGTACGTGATCGGACGCCCCTGAATCAGCTCCTGGAGCTTCGCGAATGCGACCATCGAGCCCGCGAATGAGATGGCCCCGATCAGCGCGGAGAGCATGATCGCGATCGAGATGTCCACCTTGAGGTGGCCGGCCAGAGGCGCCTGGCGGTGGAACTCGGCCCAGGAGACGAGAGCCGCCGCGCCGCCGCCGACGCCGTTGAACAGCGCCACCATCTGCGGCATCGCGGTCATCTTCACGCGGCGGGCCGCAACCGCCCCGAAACCACCGCCGATGACCATGCCGAGCGCGATCTCCCAGTAACTCACGATCGAGCTTTGGGCGAAGGTGACGGCGATCGCGAGGAGCATTCCGGCGGCGCCGATCCAGTTCCCCAGGCGCGCCTTGTCCGGGCGCGAAAGGAAGCGCAGCGCGAGGATGAAGGTCACGATCGTGACCAGGTAGAGCAGGTCGGTGGTGGTGCGGCTCAAGGCTGGGGGTCGGCGCTGTGGTCGTCGTCCTTGGCCGGGCGCTCGGGCTTGCGCCGCTTGAACATCTCCAGCATCCGGTCGGTGACGACGAAGCCACCGACCACGTTCGCCGAGGCGAGGATGACGGCGACGAACCCGATCACCCAGGTCAGCGTGTCCTTGCGCCCCTGGCCCATGACGACCATCGCCCCGACGATCACGATTCCGTGGATCGCATTGGTGCCCGACATGAGCGGCGTGTGCAGCAGCGTCGGCACCTTCGAGATCACCTCGAACCCGAGGAAGATCGCGAGCACGAGGATCGTGAGCTCGAAAACGAGCAGCCGGTCGTGGCTCATCGAGCCGACCCCTGGAAAGCCCTGTCCCAACGGGCCATGTCCGGAGAGACTCCGCACCCCCCACCCAGGGTGGGGTGAAGTGACCCGCGGCCCTCGCGGTTGATGGTACCCGCCTCAGGGTCGCGTGTCTGTGACAGCTTCGTGAAGATCCTGTGTCTTTCCGTCATGCCGGCACTTCCTCCTTGCGGGTGACGCAGGCGCCGGCGGTGATCGCGTCCTCGAAGTCGAGCACGAGCTCGCCCTCGGGCGCTAGGTGCTGGAGGAGGGCGGAGACGTTTCGCGCATAGAGCTGGCTCGCGTGGAACGGCATCGAGCTGGGCAGGTTCGTCGAGCCGACGATGGTCACGCTCTCGCGGACGACCTCCTCGCCGGGCTCGGTCAGCTCGCAGTTGCCGCCGGCCTCCGCGGCGAGATCGACGATCACCGAGCCGGGCCGCATGGCCGCAACGGCGCTCGCCGGGATGAGCCGTGGCGCAGGCCGGCCGGGGATCAGGGCCGTCGTGATTACCACGTCGAACTCGGGCAGGCGCGCCTCGAGCTCCACCTGCTGGCGCTGCTGCTGTTCCTCGGAGAGCTCTTGCGCGTAGCCCCCCTCGGTCTCCTCCCCGACTACGCCCAGGTCGAGCCAGTTCGCGCCGAGGCTCTCGATCTGCTCTCGCACGACGGGGCGCACGTCGAAGCCGGTGACCACCGCTCCCAGTCGCCGCGCCGTCGCCACTGCCTGCAGCCCCGCGACCCCGGCCCCGAGCACGAGCACCTTCGCGGGCGCGACGGTCCCCGCCGCGGTCATCAGCATCGGAAAGAACTTCGGGAGCCGCTCGGCCGCGATCAGCGTCGCCTTGTACCCGGAGACCGTGGCCTGCGAGGAGAGGGCGTCCATCGGCTGCGCGCGCGTGATGCGAGGGATCGACTCCATCGCGAAGGCGGTGACGCCGCGTGCGACGAGCCGCGCGATCCCTTCCGGATCCGTCAGTGGCTGGAGAAAACCGACCAGCACCTGGCCCTCGCGCAGCCGGGCTGCCTCCTCCTCGCTCGGGCTCTGCACCTTCGCGACCGCGTCGACCGGGCCATAAACGTCGTCCGTGATCCGGGCGCCCGCTTCTTCGTAGGCCGCATCCGGGAAGGACGCCCCCTCGCCCGCCCCACGCTCGACGCGGATCTCGAAGCCGCTCGCGACCAGACGGCCAGCGAACTCGGGCACGAGTGCCACGCGTCGCTCGCCGGCGGCACGTTCTTTCGGCACCCCGACCCTCATGCGGCGCCAATGCTATTGCGCTTTCGACACCCACGCGTGCGCTTTTCGCCGATACGCTCGCCTTGGGGAGGAGGCCGGGCGAACCGTACTAAGGGACAAGGGCCTCTTTCGCTCGGATCAGCCGAGACGCTGTGCCGCCGGAGCCGAACTTTGGCGCAGCAAGGAGGGGTCCCGGGGGAACCAGGGTTTTCCTCGTGCTAAGTTCGGGGCCGTGGCCGGCCCGCTCGCGGAGATCGCGGACAGCTTCTTCAGACCCGCGGTCAACGATCTCGTTCCGTATGAGCCGGGAAAGCCCGTCGAGGAGGTCCAGCGGGAGCTCGGGCTCGAGCGGGTGGTCAAGCTCGCCTCGAACGAGGGGCCGTTCGGGCCCTTCCCGGAGGCGCATGAGGCGATCGAGCGCTGCGCGGGCGAACTGAACCGCTACCCGGACGGCGGCGCCTACCGGCTTCGGGCCGCGCTCGCCGAGCGGCTCGACCTGCGTTTCGAGGAGGTCGCTCCCGGCGCCGGCTCCGACGGTCTCGTCGACTGTCTCAGCCAGGCGGCGCTCGAGCCCGGCGACGAGGTCGTCTGCGGCTGGCCCTCGTTCCCGAGCTACGTGATCGACGCGCGCAAGGTCGGTGCCGTGCCGGTGACCGTGCCGCTGCGCGACGGCCGGTACGACCTCGAAGCGATGCTCGCAGCGCTGTCGCCGCGGACGAAAATCGTCTACATCTGCCTGCCGAACAACCCAACCGGCACGACGAACACCCGGGCCGAGCTCGAGGCCTATTTCGAGCGCGTGCCCGAGGACGTCGTCACCGTCCTCGATCAGGCCTACCTCGAGTACATCGACGACCCGGACTATCCCGACGGCGTCGAGGAGTACCTCAAGCAAGGCCGGCGCGTGGTCGTCCTACGCACGTTCTCGAAGATCTACGGCCTCGCCGGCTTGCGCGTCGGCTACGGGCTCGCACCGGCGCCGATCGTGTCCGCGATCGCCAAGGTGCGCCGCGCGTTCGACATCACCACACCGGCCCAGGAGGCTGCGCTGGCAAGCCTCGACTCGGCCCAGGAGCTCGCGCGCCGCCGGCAGGCCAACGCGGAAGGGCGCGCGCAGCTCGAGGGGATCCTGGGTGACCACGGGTTCGAGCCGGTCGGCCCGGCCGTGGCGAACTTCCTCTTCGTGGAGATCGGCGACGACTCGCGCCCGTTCTTCGAGCAGCTCCTCCGCGAGGGCGTGATCGTCCGGCCGACCCACGGCTTCGGCGCGCCGGGCGCTGTCCGCGTCACCGTCGGAACGCCTGAGGAGCACGACCTGCTCGGGGCCGCGCTCGAGCGCGTGCTTCCGCGCGCCACGCGCTAGTCCCCCGGGGGCATGGCCGAAAAACCCCTCGTTGGGTGCCGACGACGGTGTTACCTTTGGTGAGCCGATGGGCCGCCCCCGCGTAGCAGGCTCCCAGTTCGCCCTTCTCGGCCGTGAACCGAGTTTCCGCCGTCTGTTCCTGGCGACCCTGGGTTCCGGCGCGGGCACGTGGCTCGCGCTCGTCGCGCTCGAAGTTGACATCTGGTCGAGGACGGAGTCCTCGGCCTGGGTGGCCGCGCTCCTGATCGCCGACCTGCTGCCGACGTTCGCGATCGGGCTGCTGGTCGGGCCACTGATCGACCGGCTCTCACGCCGTCGCCTGATGATCGCCTCCGACCTCGTGCGCTTCGGCGTCTTCGCGGCGCTGCCGTTCACGACGAGCGCGACGCAGATCGTCGGGCTCGCGGCGATCGCCGGCATCGCGACGGGCTTCTTCCGGCCCGCGGTCTACGCAGGCCTGCCGAACCTCGTCAAGGACGCCGACCTCCCGAGCGCGAACGCGCTCCTCCAAACGGTCGACAACCTGACCTGGGCGCTCGGCTCGCTCGCCGGCGGCGCCCTAGTCGCGGCCTCCGGCGTCGACGTCTCGTACTGGATCAACGCGTGCACGTTCCTGATCTCCGTCGTCTTCCTCTGGCGGATCCCGCAAGGGCTGCTGCAGGCCACCGCGGCGGCGAGCCGCGGGCACTGGCTCGACCTCAAGGACGGCTTCGCCCTGGCGGTGCGCTCGCGCGCGCTCCTGACCGTGCTGATCGCGTGGAACGTGGCCATGTTCTCGAACGCCGCCGTCAACGTGGCGGAGCCGCGGCTGGCGTTCCGAGCCTTCGATGCCGGTCAGTTCGGGCTGGGCCTGCTGATGGGCTGCTCGGGGATCGGGCTCGCGTTCGGCGCCTTCCTCGCGAGCTCGTGGATCGACCGGCGCGGGCTTCCGAACGTCTACGGCGCGTCGCTCGGACTGATGGCGCTGGGCATCGGGCTGGCGGCGGTGGCGCCGGACGTCTGGGTCGCGGCGGCCTGTGTCGTGATCTCCGGCGCCGGGAACGGCGCGGCCGTCGTCTGCAACGCGCTCCTTGTGCAGCGCGGGACGCCCGATGCGCTGCGAGGACGCGCGTTCGCCGTCGTGATGAGCTCGAACGTCGCCATGCTCACCCTCGGGATGATCGTCGCGGGCCACTTCACCGACATCGTCGGGCCGCGCTGGATCTGGGGCGCGGCGTCGATCGCAGCAGGGCTTGCCGGCCTCGTCGGGCTCGTGCTGGCCCGGGCCGCCTCCGGTAGTCCCGGCCTTCCGGAACGGCGGCCGCTTCCCGCAGCCTCGGTCGAGCCCACCCAGCGCGCTTAGCATCTCGTCGTGGCCGCACGGCGTGACTTCACACGCGAGTCGCTCGCTGCCGGCGTGGGCGCCCGGGACCGGCGCGCCCGCGCGCGGGCGTTCACGCGCGTCGAGAACACCGACCCCCACGCCGACGAGGTCGTCCCCGACCGCGATCCCGAGACGGGCCGCGCCTACGCCGTAGGCATCACCGGCCCTCCGGGAGTCGGCAAGTCGAGCCTGATCAGCGCCCTCGTAAGACACGTCCGCGACCAGGACCGCTCGGTCGGGGTCATCTCCGTCGATCCCTCGAGCCCGTTCACCCAGGGAGCGCTGCTCGGCGATCGCATCCGCCTGAGCGATCACTTCCTCGACCCCGAGGTCTTCATTCGCTCGATGGGCACCCGGGGCCACCTCGGCGGGCTCGCGGAGGCGACGCTCCAGGCGCTGCTCGTGCTCGACGCGGGCGGCAAGGACCTCGTCTTCCTCGAGACGGTCGGCACCGGGCAGGGCGAGGTCGAGGTGATCGGGATCGCCGACACGGTCGTGCTCGTGTTGATGCCGGGCTCCGGCGACTCGATCCAGGCGCTGAAGGCAGGGATCATGGAGATCCCCGACGTGATCGCGATCAACAAGATGGATCATCCCGCCGCCAAGACGATGCTGAACGAGGTGCGCTCGGTGCTCTCGCTCGACAGGGAACGCGCGTGGAAGCCGCCGATCGTGCTCACCGAGGCCATGCGGGCCGAGCACGTGCCGGAGCTCTGGGAGCAGGTCGAGGCGCATCGCGCGTTCCTCGAGTCGGAAGGCCTGCTCGAGGAGCAGCGGCGCAAGAACCTCGCCGGCGAGGTCTTCGCGGTCGCCTCGGCCCGGGCGAAGGCGCACCTCGAGCGTGCGGTGGCCGACGATCCCGAGCTGCGACGCCTGCTCGACGAGGTGCAGAGCCGCGCGCTCGACCCGCTGACGGCCGTGCGGGAGATACTGAGGAAGGTGTTCAAGCTCTCCGGTGCCTGACTTCAGTCTGGCTCCGGCGAACAGAGGAAATGGCGACTAAGACCACTCCGAGCCTGGGCGACATCAAAGAGGCGCGAGCGCGGCTCGAGGGCGTCGTGCGCGTGACGCCGGTCTACGGCTCCGAGACGCTCTCGCGGATAACCGGGCGCCAGGTCTCGCTGAAGGCCGAGAACCTCCAGCGCACGGGCTCGTTCAAGATTCGCGGCGCCGTCAACAAGCTGGCGACGCTGACCGAGTCGGAGCGGAGTGCCGGCGTCGTCGCCGCGAGTGCCGGAAACCACGGGCAGGCGGTCGCGTGGGCGGCCCGCGAGTCCGGGGTCAAGGCAACGGTTTTCATGCCACAGGACGCGCCGATGGCGAAGGTCGAGCCGACCAAGAACTACGGCGCGAGGGCCGAGCTCTCCGGGGGGAGCTTCGAGGAGGCGCTGACCGCGGCGATGGCGCATGCGAAGTCCACCGGCGCGACGTTCGTTCACCCGTACGAGGACGAGAAGGTGATCGCCGGCCAGGGCACGATCGGGCTCGAGCTCGCCGAACAGCTGCCGGAGCTCGAGACCGTCGTGATCCCGGTTGGCGGCGGCGGGCTTGCGTCGGGGATCGCGCTGGCGCTGCGCGCGACCAAGCCCGACGCCCGCATCGTCGGCGTGCAGGCGGGCCTCGACGGCTGGACGATTGCCGACGGGATCGCCGTCAAGCACGTCGGCGAGCGGACCGGCCGGATCCTCGATGACGTGCTCGACGACTTGATCAGCGTCAGCGACGACGAGATCTGCCGCGCGATCGTGCTCCTGCTCGAGCGCTCGAAGCTCGTGGTCGAGGGCGCAGGGGCCGTCGGCGTCGCGGCGCTGCTTTCGGGCAAGGCCGGCGGCGAAGGGCCGGCGGTCGCGATCCTCTCCGGCGGCAACATCGACCCGACGGTGCTGATCTCGGTCATGCGTCACGGGCTCACCTCCGCAGGGCGCTACCTCGTCGTGCGCAGCCGCCTCGAGGACCGCCCGGGCGAGCTGATCAAGCTGCTTTCGCTGGTGGCCCGGGAGCGCGCCAACGTCGTCTCCGTCGAGCACCACCGCGAGGGCATGGACGTGCCGGTGACCGAGAGCGAGATTGAGCTGACCCTGGCGATGCGCGACGAGCACCACTGCGCGGTACTGCTGGAGACGCTGCGCAGCCTCGCCTACACGGTCGAGCGGATCAAGTAACGCATGCTCGTCTGCGCGAAGTGCGGCCGCGAGAACGCGGACGACTCCCGTTTCTGTTCCGGTTGCGGCTCAGCGCTGGCCGCTCCCGTGTCCGCCCAGCGCGAGGAGCGGAAGGTGGTCACGATCCTCTTCGCCGACCTCGTCGGCTTCACCTCGCAGGCGGAGCAGCTCGACCCCGAGGACGTCCGCGCCACGCTCTCGCCGTACTACGCCCAGCTCCGCGAAGAGCTTGAGCGGCACGGCGGGACCGTCGAGAAGTTCATTGGCGACGCGGTGATGGCGGTCTTCGGAGCGCCCATGGCGCACGAGGACGATCCCGAGCGCGCCGTCCGCGCAGCGGTCGCGATTCGTGAGGCGATCATCGAGGG
The DNA here is from genome assembly GCA_038236705.1 of Gaiellales bacterium. Lineage (GTDB taxonomy): Bacteria > Actinomycetota > Thermoleophilia > Gaiellales > Gaiellaceae > AC-32. Next base: position 51,628 of record JBBRZN010000006.1, on the reverse strand, counting down.
CGGGCGGCTGCAGGTGCGGATCGCGGTGACGACGGGCGAGGCGCTCGTCACCCTCGACGCGCGCACGAGCGAGGGTGAAGGGATGGTCGCCGGCGACGTCGTCAACACGGCGGCGCGACTTCAGACGGCAGCGCCCGTCAACGGCATCCTGGTCGACGAGAGCACGCAGCGCGCAACCCGCAACGCGATCGACTACCGCGAGGTCGATCCCGTCGCGGCGAAAGGGAAGAGGGAGCCGGTCCGCGGGTGGGAGGCACGGGAAGCGCGCTCGCGGTTCGGCGTCGACGTCACTCAGGAAGGCGCTCCCCTCGTGGGGCGGCAGCGCGAGGTCGATTTCCTCACCGACGCCCTGACCCGGGCCAGGGAGGAGCGTTCGCCACAGCTCGTCACGCTCGTCGGCGTACCGGGGATCGGCAAGAGCCGCCTCGTCTACGAGCTCTCGCGCGTGGTCGATGCCCAACCCGAGCTGATCACGTGGCGGCAGGGCCGCTCGCTGCCATACGGAGACGGCGTGACGTACTGGGCTCTGGCCGAGATGGCGAAGGCGCAGGCAGGAATCTTCGACACCGACACGCCGGAGGAGGCCGAGCGAAAACTGGCCGAGGCCGTCTCCGCGGTGGTCGCAGAAGACTCGGAGCGGGTACTGGAGAACCTGCGCCCCCTCGTCGGGATCGTCGCCGAAGGAGAGCCTCGCGGCGACAAGCGGGCGGAGCGCTTTGCCGCCTGGCGGCAGTTCTTCGAGGCGCTCGCCGAGCGACGGCCGGTGGTGCTCGTCTTCGAGGATCTGCACTGGGCCGACGACGACCTGCTCGACTTCGTCGATCACCTGGTGGACTGGGCTGCGGGCGTGGCGCTGCTCGTCGTGTGCGTCACTCGTCCGGAGCTGCTCGAGCGGCGGCCGGGCTGGGGCGGGGGGAAGCCGAACGCCCTGACGCTCTCGATCTCGCCCCTCTCCGACGAGGAGACCGCGCGTCTGCTGGCGAGCCTGCTCGACCGGGCCGTGCTTCCGGCCGACCTGCAGGCGACGCTGCTCGCTCGCGCCGGCGGGAACCCGCTCTACGCAGAGCAGTTCGCGCGTCTGGTCGCCGAAACGCCACTAGGCGCGGAGCTGCCCTTGCCGGAGAACGTGCAGGGGATCATCGCCGCGCGCCTCGACGGGCTGTCCCCCGACGAGAAGCAGCTCCTCCAGGACGCCGCCGTGCTGGGGAAGGTCTTCTGGCTCGGCGCGGTCAGCGCGGTCGGCGGGCGCGAGCAGCGCGAGGCCGAGCAAGCGCTGCACACGCTCGTGCGAAAGGAATTCGTCCGCCGCGAGCGCCGCTCCTCGGTCGGCGCGGACGAGGAGTACGCATTCCGCCACGTGCTAGTCCGCGACGTCGCCTACGGCCAGATTCCCCGGGCCGGCCGAGCGGAGCGTCATGAACGGGCAGCTGAATGGATCGATCAGCTCGGCCGTCCGGAGGATCACGCCGAGATGCTGGCGCATCACTACCTCGAGGCCATTCGGCTACGCCGAGCTTCCGGTCAGGAGGCGGGGCCGCTGCTGCTCGAACGCGCCCGGCTCGCCGCCCGCGATGCCGGCGACCGGGCGTTGGGCCTTGGGGCGTTTCCCTCCGCCGCGCATCTGTACGAAGCGGCGCTCGAGCTCTGGCCTCCGGATGACGATCAACGTCCGGGGCTGCTGCTGGCCTACGCCGGCAGCCGCGTCGACGATGTCTCCCTCGACGAAAGCTTGCTCGAAGAGGCTGCCAGCGGCCTCTTTCAGGCGGGGAACCGCGAGGCCGCGGCTCAGGCGCAGTCGCTTCTCGGGGGAATCTGGTTGAACCGCGGCGATCGGAAAAAGGCCCTAGAGCATCTCGAGACGGCCTTCGGCCTCGTCGAGGATCGCGGGCCCTCACCTGAGAAGGCGTACGTGCTCCAGGAGCTGTCACGCATCTCGATGATGGGCTCCGACTTCGACCGGGCGATCGAGTTCGGATCGGAGTCGCTGCGGCTGGCGGAGGAGCTCGGGCTCGATGCCATCCGCTCGCGCAACCTGAACACGATCGGCGTGGCGAAGATCCATACGGGCGACCGGAGAGGGCTCGGCGATCTCGAGCAGGCCGTTGCCATCGCGGCCGCGGCCCACTCGCACGAGGAAGCTTCGGCGGCGGCGAACCTCACGTGGATGACCGCAATGCTCGGCGACCTGCGACGGGCAGGCGAGCTGCATGAGCGGAGCCGCACGATTGCCGACCGTCTCGGGCTCGACAGCTTCATCCACTGGCAGCGGGCGGAGCACGCATTTCACTGTCATTGGGAAGGCCGCTGGGACGAGGCGTTCGCGACCGCGGACGAGTTCATCCACGACATCGAGGCGGGCCAGGCGCATTACATGGAGTCAGCTTGTCGCTACATCCGCGCGACCATTCAGCTGGCGCGGGGGAACGCTGAGATTGCGCTCGCCGATGCCCGACTCGCTACCGAGTCGGCGCGTGGAGCCCGTGATCCACAGACGCTCAGTCCAGCCCTGGCGCTTGAAGCGGGGACGAGTTTGGCGGTCGGCGACCGCGAGCGCGCGAACGCCCTCGCGGACGAACTGCTCGATGTCTGGCGCTCCGGCGGGGTTGGGCCGGGGCACGAGGCCGTGGAGGGAGTCTGGGCGTTCAGTGAGCTTGGACGCGGCGGGGATTTCGCCGAGGCGCTCGCGCGGGCGCGGGCTCAGACGCCTTGGCACGAGGCAGCGCGCCTCGTCGTCGCCGGCGACCTGGCCGGGGCGGCCGATCGCTACGCCGAGATCGGTTCCGTCCCCGACGAGGCGTACGCGCGGCTGCGCGCCGCGGGAGAGTTCGTCCGCTCGGGTCGCCGCGGCGAGGCCGACCGGCAACTCAGGCCCGCGCTCCCCGTGTTCGCCAAGTTGGGTGCGACCGGCTGGGCCGCCGAGGCCGAAGCGCTGCTGGCCGAGTCAGCCTGAGCCGCCGCAGCGGCGGAACGCGGTGACGGTATTGCCGCGCGCTTCCCATTCGTCCATGCCGCCATCCAAAAGCGGGCGGGCGCGCACGCCCTCGGCCGCGAGCGCGCTGGCGGCGACGGCAGCCCGGGCGCCGCTCGAGCAGATGGTCACGACCAGCCGGCCGTTCTCGAGCTCGTCGCGGTAGGCGCGCACGAGCCGGTAGGGGATGTGGCGGCTCCCGGGGATATAGCCCTCGTCGCGCTCGTCCTTCTCGCGCACGTCGACCAGCTCGACCGCGTCGTCGGCCAGCAGCGCCTCGAGCTCGTCGAGCCCGATCGGCTCGAGTCGCTCCGGCGTTGCGAGCTCGAGCAGGTAGCCGCTCAGCTCGAGCAGCCCGACCGCCCGTAGCCGCTGCGCCGCGAGCTCGGCCTGCTCGGGCGAGGAGGCGTGCAGCGAGATCGGCTGCTCCGCGTCGAGCAGGAAGCCGGACTTCGTGCCGAAGGACGGGCCCTCGACGGGAACGTTGAGCGCGCCCGGTGCATGACCGTCCGCGTACTCGTGCACCGACCGCACGTCGAGCAGCTGGCCCTGCGCCGACTCCAGCGGCTCGAGCGGCGCCGGCGCGCCGAGGAACGGGCCGCGGTTGAGCGCGACCACCCGTTCGACGGTCGGGGGCCGCGGTGACGAGATCGAGGCTGACGCGGCGACGAACTCCTGCTGGCTGGAGTGGGAGAGCGCGTGGTTCGTGCGCTGCTCGGCGGCGATGGTGGAGGAGCGGTCCGAGCTGATGCCGCTCGTGCAGAGCGAGCCGCCGGTGTGCCCGGGGTCGACCTCGGTCTCGCCGGGCAGGTCGACGAGGCGTTGCAGCGAGCGGTAAAGGGCTTCCGCGCCCTCGCGTGCCTCGATCGCCAGGTCGGGCCGCGCAGCGTCGCCGATCAGAAGCGAATCGCCGGTCAGCAGGTGCCCCTCGATGAGATAGCAACAGTGCTCGGGCCGGTGGCCGGGTGTGTGCAGGACGCGAATCGCGAGCGAGCCGACCCGGAGCTCCTGCCCGTCCTCGACGGGATCGAACGGGAAGGCCGGTCCGGCGAGCGGATGGATGCTCACCGGCGCGCCATGCTCGAGCGCCAGCCGGCCGTGCCCGGAGACGTGGTCGGCGTGCGTGTGGGTCTCGAGCACGCGCACGATCCGCGCGCCTGCCCGTTTGGCCTCCTCGAGGTACGGCTCGATCGCGTAGGCGGGATCTACGAGCACCGCCTCGCCTGCTGCCTCGTCGCCGATCAGGTAGGACGCGCAGCCGAGATCGTCGTCCACAAACTGTCGGAACAGCACGTCCACCCGACGTTACCAACCTCGGCCGCTAGCTTTCTTGAAGTGAGCAGGGGAATGCAACGCGCCGTGCTCGGCGCCGGAGCTGTGCTCGTGGCCGGGCTCGTTGTCGGGGCGGTGGCACTGACGCGGCTGGACTCCGGCCACGGCTCCCTTGTCGAGACGACCCCGGTGAGGCCGGCCAAGGCCATATCGCCTCCGCCGCCCGGCGCGCTGGTGCTGGCGCAGGAGGCCGGAACCCGCGCGGTCGCCCTGGCAGTCGGGCAGGGAGCTCGGGCGCGGCTGACCGCGACGGTGCTCTCCTCGAGCGGCGACGCGGCTTCGGGGCTGCCCCTCTCGTTTCGCGTGGGAGCGGCTTCCCTTCTGGCTCGGCCCTGTGGGCCCGGTTGCTACACGGCCTCCGCGCCTCGGGGCGCGCTACATCGGGTCGCGGTCGTCTTGCCCGGTCGCGAGGTGGCGTTCGTCATCCCACGCGCACCGCGCCCTGCGGCCGGAATCGTCGCGCGAGCGGCGCGCGTCTTCAGCGGTCTCCGCAGCCTCGTCTACGTCGAGTCGCTCCGCTCGGGCCCGAGGGGCGGCCTGCTCACCACCTGGCGTCTCAAGGCGCCGAACGAGGTCACCTACGACATCCGCGGCGGCGCGTCGGCGGTGATCATCGGGCAACGGCGCTGGGACCGGGACCGGCCCGGCGCTTCCTGGCGGCGCTCGCAGCAGATCCCGGCGCTGCGCGTGCCGCAGCCGAGCTGGGGTGACGTCGCGGTGAACGCTCACGTTCTGGGCACCGCCCGGGTCGCCGGCCACCCGGTCTGGATCGTCTCCTTCGCGAACCCGACCACGCCGGCCTGGTTCACCGTCTGGATCGACCGCCGGACTTACCGAACGCTGCGCCTGCGCATGACCGCCGCTGCGCACTTCATGCACCATCGCTACGTCGAGTTCGACCGGCCGCTCGCGATCCGGCCGCCGCGCTAGACGGTTCTGCGGATCGCCTCGAGCACGACGAACCAGGCGACGGCCGCCGCGGCGAGGGCGACCAGGGCGAGCAGCAGTCGGCCGCGGACGCTCATCCGGACGCCTTGTCGAGCAGCGTCACGACGAACGGTTGCGCGCCCGGCGGGGTCACCTCGAACTGGAGTGCCCAGTGGCCGACCATCACGAGCGCAGGCGCGGACTTCACGAAGACCCCGGGCTTGCGCTCGGGGAAGCGGAAGCTCTGCTCGCCCATCTCCATGTCGAGCATGTCGAAGCGGCTCACCACTTCTGCCCCGCGCACGGGCTGCCCGCCGCGGGTGATCGCCAGGGAGAACGTGTTCGGCAGCGCCGCGCGGTTCGGCGACACCTCGACGCTGAGCCGGTACGGGCCCTTCGCGACCACCTCCGAGACCGGGCCGGGGCCGACACGGGCCGCGATGTCCTTCACCCGAGCCAGCGCACCGGCGGGCGGCGCGAGGCTCGTCAGCACCGCCGCCGCGAAGAGCGCCGCTGCGACGAAGACAATCTCGCCCTGAACCAAGCGTCGGAGGAGCACCGCGGCGTTCGGCCCGAGCGACGGCCGCACGCCGGCCGCCTGCAGCCGTGGCTTGGTGCGCGCGAGGTTGACTCCGGCGAGCAGCAGCGCCGCGAACAGGAGCACGATCTTCACCAGGAGCGCCTTGCCGTAGGAGGTCTGCCAGACCGTCGCGAAGGTCGGGAGCTCGAGGAACGAGGAGCCGATCCCGGTCCCGACGAGCACGACCACGGAGCAGAACGCCGCCGCCGAGAACCTCGGCACGACATGCGCCAGCGCGGCGATGCGACCCTCGGCTCCGACCGAGACCCAGAAGACGACGAGCCCGATCAGGCCGCCGAGCCAGACCGAGGCAGCGCCGAGGTGGGCCACGTCGAGCGGGAGCGACAGCCCGCGCGGCGCCTTCTGACCGGCGTGACCGGCCAGCGCGGGCAGCACCAGCGCGGCGCCGCCGGCGAGCAGCGCGGCCGGCAGCGCGAGGAGCTCGACGACGGAGCGCTGCTCACGTTCCGGCCGGTCGAGGTAGAGCGCGACGAGCGCGGCGAGCCCGAAGAGCGCGAGCACGAGCTCGAGATCCAGGAAGTCGCGGCCGAAGCCCGAGGCCCTCGCGGCCGGAACGATCGCTCCCAGGTCGAACGCCGAGCGCAGCGTGAACTGCGCGGTCGCAAGCACGACGTAGACGGGAATGGCCGCGAGCGCAACGGCGAGCGCCGCGCCGAAAGCCACCGAGAGCGGACGCAGCGAGCAGGCGGGAACGGCCCGTACCACGGGTCGGGCGATCACGGCTCGCAACACGAACAGCCCGAGGGCGCTCAGCAGCGACAGGAACACCACCCAGCGCGAGACGAGCAGCCGCGTCGTGGTCGCGGTCTCGCCGAGCGACGGCACCCGGAACTGCGGCGGCGGCCCGGGGTTCGGCCCGACCGCGAACGTGAAGGCTCCGCGCACCGGGTGCCCGTCCGCCGAGATCACGCGCCAGAAGACGAGGTACCAGCCCTCGGGCACGCGCTTGAGCGGCGCGACCAGCGTCTGCGCCGCACCCGGCGTGCTCCGCGGCGGGCCCGCCGTCACCTGGTTGCCATCCGCGTCGGTGACCGAGACGATCGCGAAGCGCGCCTCGACCGGCTCGGTGAAGCTCAGCAGCACCCGCGACGGCGGCGTGTTCACCGTCTTGCTCGCCGAGGGCTCGGTCCGCACGAGCCCCGCGTGGCTCCAGGCGGCCGCTGGCAGCGCGAGGGCCGCCACGGCCGCCAGGGCAAGCAGAGCGCCGCGCCTCACGCGATCGGCCGCCCCTTCGTCGTCAACCCGACGATTCCGAGCAGGACGCCGATCCCGCCGACGATCAGGGCGACGATGGTGAGCGTCGAGCTCGAGCCGCCGAAGGAGGAGACGCCTTCGATCACCGGCGCCGGTGTGTCCGAGCCCTCCGGGCCGGTCCAGTCCACGATCTCGCCGTTCGAGTACGTCTGCCGCACGTGGACGGCGTACGACTTCGCGGAGTCGAGGCTACCGACGAACCGGAACACCGCCAGGTGCTCGGTCGGAACGTGGCCTCCCGACCACGTCACCTGCTTGATCACCTTGGCCTCGCCCGATCCCTGTGTCGTCTCTTCGCGCTTCCAGCCGGGGGAGTCCTCGAACGAGAAGATCGAGAGCCCGTCCGGGGCCGTCAGCTCAACGGCCGTTGTGGTGACGCCTTCCTTCTCTGTCGGCACGGTGAGCGTGAACTCCTGGCCGGCCTTCGTCTTCGCGACCGCGGGGCTCAGGCCGGCATGCGCGTCGGCCCCCGCGGCGACCGCGAGCGCGGCCACGACCGTGGCCGCGGCGACAACTGCCTGTCTCATGTGACTCCTTTCGCTGCGTCGTTGACCGGGACTAGGCCGGCAACGGCGGAGCGCGAGGCCGCGCCCGCGGAGGGCGCGGCGCGGGGGAGAGTCGGTGCTGAAGCGATAGCCAGGTGACCCGCGGCGAGGGCAGCGCGAAGCGGGCCCGGAGCAATGCGCGCACGGCCGCGCGCAGCCAGGCGTGCACGTGCCCTACGGCTTCGGCGAGCGCTGCGGCGAGCAGCGCGAACGCGGTCAGCAGCGGCAGCGCGTTCCGGTGTACGGGCCCGAGCAGGCACGAGAGCCCGTGGAACCCGAGCCCGGCTCGCCAGTGCACGTACGACTCCATCAGCGCGAACCCGAGCGAGCCTGCGATCGAGAGCGCGACCGCCCGCAACGCCAGGCGGCGGAGGCGGAGGCGGGGCAGCTCGCGCTCGGGCCGGAGCCTCTGGCGCTCGCGTACCCCGACCGCGGCAAGCCAGACGACAGCGGCGGAGACCGCGGCCGCAAGCCCCAGCGACACGATCGTCACGACGACGAGCCGCGGTCCGCCGGCCGAAGCTTCGAACCGGGTCGTGAGCGGGCTCGCAGGCGCGAGCGCGTAGGTGAGCGAGCGCGCCGCGAGCACGAGCAGCGCGACGGGACCGAGCCAGAGGAGGCCGCGCGCTCTCATCGCACCCGCAGGGTAAACGGCGCGGTGACCACGCGGCCGCCGGTCTGGAACTGCAGGAAGAGCCGCCAGTCGCCCGCGACCGGCAGCAACACGCCGACGCGCACGTGGCCCGGCGCGGTGGGACGGCCGACGACCTTCGCCCCGCCGAGGACGCTCGTGCAGCCGGGCGTCGTGGCGCCGCAGACGTGGGTGTGGAAGTAGTCGAGCGAACCCGCGCGGAAGAAGATCGCGTGCGCGAGGGCGCCGAACCAGGGTGTGAACAGCGCCGGTCGTCCCTGCGGGCCGGTCACCGTTGCCGTGAAGAAGGCAGCCTCGATCGCGTGCAGGCGCCGCGGGCCCGAAAGCGCGACGCGGTAGCCCTCTTGGGTCACGACCCGGTCGAACGGCGGCAGTGGCTGCGCCCGGTAGGAGCCGGCGAAGCGAAGGTCCCGGTGCAGCTGGAAGTTGCGCGTGCTCGCCGGGTAGGCGTCCACGAGCACACGGTAGGGGCCGGGGCTCGGGAACCTGATCGTCTCCTCGATCCGTCCGCCGGGCCCGATCGGCGGATGGCGATGGATCAGCACGCCGAGATCGCGCCGCACGACGATCACGTGTACGCCGGTGTGCGGCCCCGGCCCTCGGCGGTACGCGGTCAGCGGCTCGCCGGAGGGCTGCCGAATCGTGAAGGAAAGCCGGACGGCCCCGGGCCTTGCCACCTCGAGCGGCCGTAAGCCGGCGAGCTCGTAGGTGCGCGCGGGAGCGGTCGTCGGCACGCTCGGCTGCGACGAGGAGCAGCCCGCGGCCAGCGCGCAGCAGGCGAGCAGGGCCAGGCGAAAACGCGCCATCTGCAGGCAGGATCACGACGCGTACGAGCCCGTGTCAAACGAGATGTGTCCGTTAACCTGACCGCGCCTTGCCGAGCGCTCGCCTGACCGCGACCTGGGAGACGCCGCCGATGGTCCTGATCGGAGCGGCCCTGGCGCTCGTGCTCTTCGTCCGGGCCTTCGTGCGCCTCCGCCGGCGCCGGGCCGAGCACGCGCCGTGGACGCGCGCGCTGCTCTTCGCGGCGGGCCTCGCGCTGCTGGTCGTCCCGCTCGTCTCGCCGCTCGACCACGCGGGCGACGAGGACCTGCTCTCGGCGCACATGCTCCAGCACGTCCTGATCGGAGACGCGGCGCCCGCGCTGCTCGTGACCGCCGTGCGCGGGCCGCTCCTCTTCTTCCTGGTTCCGCCGGAGCTGCTGCGCCCGCTTGCCTCGTTCGGCCCGCTGCGCGCGTTCCTCGCGGTGCTGCTGCGGCCGCTCGTCAGCCTCGGCCTCTGGGCGGTGGCTCTCGTCGCCTGGCACGTGCCCACCGCCTACGACTACGCCGCTGCTCACCCGCTCGTGCACGACCTCGAGCACCTGAGCTTCGTCGTTGCCGGCACGCTCGCCTGGACGCAGCTCGTCGACCCGGCGCGCCACGGACGCCTGCGCCGGCCCCAGCGCGTCTTCTTCGCGCTCGCGATGCTCGCACTGGCGCAGCCGCTCGTGGACGTACTGCTCTTCAGCTCGAGCGCCGCCTACCCGCGCTACGCCGCGCAGCCCAACCGCCTCTTCGGGCTCTCGCCGCTGACCGACCAGCGGCTGGCCGGCGTGGTGATGATGGTCGAGCAGCTGCTGGCGCTCGGGATCTGCGTGGCGCTCCTGCTCCGGCCCTATCTGAAGGAGCGGCGCGGCCGACTCCGCGGGCCGGCGCTCCCGCACGGCTCGCGGTGAACGTACCGTCGGCGAGCTCCTTCAGCTTCGAGCCGCTCTTCCTCGCGCTCGCAGTCGCTTTGGTCTACGGATACGTGCGCCTCGCGAAGAGCGTCGAGCGGCCGAGCCGGGGCCGCACGGCGCTGTTCGTGCTCGGGGCCCTGCTGATCGCGACGTCGCTCAACTCGCCCCTCGAGACGATCGCCGTCCACTACCTGCTCGTCGTCCACCTGCTTCAGAACGTGATGATCGCCGACTGGGCGCCGCCGCTGCTCGTGCTCGGCCTGACGCCGGCGATGCGCGCCGCCCTCGCCGCCCGTGGAGGGGGGACGCTGGCCTTCCTGACGCGCCCCCGCGTGGCGCTGCCCCTCTGGCTCGCCGTCTGGTACGGCGTGCACCTGCCGGCCTTCTACGACTACGCCCTGCGCCACCCGCTGCTCCTGAACGTCGAGCACGGGGCATTGATCTTCGCCGGGTTGGTCTTCTGGTGGCCGGTGTTCTCGAACGAGCCGAACCGGCTCTCGACCGCGGTGCGGCTGGTCTACCTCGGCGCCGCCTACGCCGCCTCGGCCTTTCTCTCGCTGGCGCTGATCTTCTCGTCGCGTGCCTTCTACGGCTTCTACGAGGCGGCGCCCCGCCTCTGGGGCCTGTCCCCGCAGAAGGATCAGAACCTCGGCGGGATCCTGATGAACGCCGAGCAGATGGCGGTCTTCTTCGTCGCGATGTCCTACTTCCTGCTGCGGCTCCTGTCCGAGGAGGAGGAATCGCAGCAGGCCATCGAGGGCAGGTGAAACGGGGCGCCATTCTAGCCGGGCTGGCGGCCGCGCTTCTGGGTGTGCCCGCCGCTCAGGCCAACGGCGACCCCGCCAGCGACGTCCTCATCACCCAGCAGGTCTTCATCCCCTTCGAGGCGCCGATCTCGAAGTCCGCCTCGGAGGAGCTGACGAAGACCGTCGCCGCGGCCAACGAGCGGGGCTACAAGATCCGCGTCGTCGTGATCGCCTTCACCGGCGACCTCGGCACCGCCATCAGCCTCTGGGCTCACCCGCAGGAGTACGGGAAGTTCCTCGGCAGCGAGCTCGCCTTCGCCTACTCGAACCGGCTGCTCGTGGCGATGCCGGCCGGCTTCGGCGTCTACCGCGGCAAGAAGCCCGTTGTACAGGAACTGCGGGTGCTGGCGAAGCTCCGGCCGGGCAAGACGCCGACGGCGCTGGCCGAGTCGACCGCGCAGGCCGTGCGTGCGCTGGCGGCGGAGCACGGGATCGTGCTGCCGAGATTCTCGAGCGGAAGCACCGTCTGGCGCGACCGGGCGATCATCGGCGCGGTCGTGCTGCTCGGGCTGCCGGTGGTCTTCGTCCCGGCGCGGAAGGTCAGAGGCCGAGGTGGCGAGCGATGACCATGCGTTGGACTTCATTGGTGCCCTCGCCGATCTCCAGGATCTTCTGGTCGCGGTAGAGGCGCGAGATCGGCGACTCCTCCATGAAGCCGTAGCCGCCGTGGATCTGCAGCGACGCGTTCGCGGCGCGGTGTGAGAGCTCGCCGGTGTAGAGCTTGGCCATCGCCGCCTCCTTGGCGAACTCGCGGCCCTGGTCCTTGAGCCACGCCGCCTTGTAGGTGAGGGCGCGGCCGGCCTCGATCTCGACGGCCATGTCGGCGAGGGCGAACTGCACCGCCTGGAACTGCACGATCGGCTTGCCGAACTGCTCGCGCTCCTTGGCATAGGCGACGGCGAGGTCGTAGGCGCCCTGCGCCAGGCCGACCCCCATTGCCGCGACCGAGATCCGCCCGCCGTCGAGGATCTCCAGGAACTGCCGGAAGCCCTTGCCGCGCTCGCCGAGCAGGTTCTCGGCCGGCACCGCGACGTCCTTGAAGGAGAGCTCGCGGGTATCGGAGGCGCGCCAGCCGAGCTTCTCCATCGGCGGCGAGATCTCGTAGCCCTGGGTGCCGTTCGGGACGATCAGGTTCGAGATCTCGTCCTCGCCGGTGCGCGCGGTGATCGTCACGAACGAGGTGATGTCGGTGCCGGCGTTGGTGATGAAGATCTTCGAGCCGTTGATCACCCACTGCCCGTCGCGCAGCTCGGCGGTCGTGCGGGCGGCGGCGGCGTCGGAGCCCGCGCCGGGCTCGGTCAGCCCGAACGCGGCGAGCTTCTTGCCGGAGGTGAGGTCGGGCAGCCACTGTTGCTTCTGCTCCTCGGTGCCGTAGAGGAAGATCGGCATCGTCCCCAGCGAGGTGTGCGCGGCCATCGTGATCGCCACCGAGGAGTCGATCCGCGTCAGCTCCTCGACGGCGATCGCGTAGGAGAGCGTGTCGGCCCCGGCGCCCCCGTACTCCTCCGGGAAGGGCATCCCCATCAGCCCGAGCTCCGCCAGCTCCGCGACGAGCTCGTAGGGGAAGCGGTGCTCGCGGTCGAGCTCCTCGGCGACCGGGGCGACGCGCTGCTCCGCGAACTCGCGAACGGTGGTGCGGACGAGCTCGTGCTCGGACGAGAGGTCGAAGTTCACCGGTCACCTCGTTCGTAGGTCGTCCTGTCCGGCTGCGAAAACCAAGCGTCGCAAGGACGCAGGGAGTGTGCGTAGCCAGAGGCTACGGGCGCGACTGAGGACGCCGCGAGGCGCCGGTTTGCAGCACCCCGGGCGGGGCGAGATGCGGAAGAGGGGGCCCGCATCAGGAAGAGAGGCGCGTGGCGAGCTCGACGATCAGCCGGACGCCGTAGCCGGTGCCGCCGCGCTGGGTGAGGTAGTCGCCGCGGGAGCGCTCGAAGAAGGCGGGGCCCGCGATGTCAGCGTGCGCCCAGGGGCCCTCGCCGGCGAACTCCTGCAGGAACTCCGCAGCGAGCACCGCGCCCGCCTGGCGCAGGTCGGAGGAGTTCTTCAGGTCGGCGAAGACCGAGTCCACATAGCGCCGGTAGCGCGGGTGCATCGGGAACGGCCAGGCGTGGTCGCCGCTCGCCTCGCCGGCCGCCACGACCTGGTCTCGCCAGTCGTCCTCGTTCCCGAAGATCCCGGCGTAGAGGTCACCGAGCGCGACCTCCATCGCCCCGGTCAGCGTGGCGAGGTCGAGGACGTGGGTCGCGCCCTGCTCGCGTGCATACCAGAGTGCATCGGCGAGCACGAGCCGGCCCTCGGCGTCGGTGTTGGTCACCTCGATCGTCTTGCCGTTCGCCGCGGTGAGGATGTCGCCCGGCCGGTAGGCGTGCCCGCCGGGCATGTTCTCGCAGGCGGCGGCAACCGTGAGGACGCGGATCGGCAGGCCGAGGTCGGCGATCGCGCCCGTGGCCTCGATCACCGCCGCGCCGCCCGCCATGTCGCCCTTCATGTCCTCCATGTGCAGTGCCGGCTTGAGCGAGATGCCGCCCGTGTCGAAGGTGATCGCCTTGCCGACGAGGCCGAGAACGAGCTCGGGCTTGGTGGGGCTCGGCGGCTCGTAGCGCATCACGATCAGGCGCGGCGGGTTGTGACTCGCCTTCGCGACGGCGGCGAACGCGCCCATGCCTTGCTCGCCGATCTCCTCGGGGCCGAGCGCTTCGGCCTCGAGGTGCTCGGACGAGGAGGCGATCTCGGCGGCGCGCGCGGCGAGGTGCTCCGGCGTCGCCTCGTTCGCGGGGCTGTTGACGAGATCGCGGGCGCGGTTCGTCCACTCCGCGATCTGCAGCGCGCGCCCGGCGGCTTCCGCCAGGCCGTCGGCCTCGCCGCAGAGGACGAGCGTCTCGAGCTTCGAGCGGTTCTCGTCGTCGTGCTTCCACCGCGCTGGGTCGTAGGCGCCGAGCAGCGTGCCCTCGACGAGCGCCCGCGCCTGCTCGTTCGCCGAGAGCGGCAGCGAGTCGTCGATCACCCAGGCGATGCTCGTGGCGAACTCGCCGGACCGGCGCGCGACCGCGGCGGCAGCGGTGCGCAGCGTGTCCGCGCTCACGTACTCGGGCTTGCCGATCCCGACCGCCGCGACCCGCCGTGCCTTCAGCTTTCCGTCGACGTGAACGAGGCTCGTGTGCCCGAGCTCGTGGCGCAGCTCGCCGTCAGCGGTGAGGTTCGCGAGGAGCCCGTCGAGATTCGAGTCGAGCGTGGCTGCGGCGCCGGTCAGGCCGTTTTCACCGGCGAACGGAACGGCCAGGACATCGGCTTCCGCCTGCTCCGGCGACACCCCCTTGACCTCGACTCGCATGCGGCGCGATGCTAGCCGACCGTCTACGTAGCCTGCCTCCCCATGAGGGGGATCTACCGTTTGCGCCCGGTGTCCGATAGGGCGTACGTGGCACGCGGCATGCCTCTGCGGCACCTCGGTCCTGCGCGCTTTCGGCGAAGCCGGAGCCGCTCGACCGTGGAGGTGCTGACCCTTCGCGCAGCGGAGCTTGTAGTCGAGCGCCAGGAGCTGCGCATTCGGGGCGCCAGCACCGTTTCGCTCGAGCGAAACCGCCTCCAGATCGCCCGAGTCCAGTGGGAGCTCGGACACGCGCTGATCGACCGGCACCTGCCGGAGCCCGCCGCGCAGTCCGCGGCGTAGCCTTTCTGCTCCTCGGTAGGCTCGGGCGGTGCGGGCCGAGCTCGACAAGCGGGCGATGGCCGCCCTCGCCGCAGGCCATCTCGCCACCGATTTTGCCAACGGCGCGCTGCCCGCGCTGCTGCCGTTCATGGTCGACCGGTTCGACCTCTCGTACACGCTCGCAGCGGCGCTGATGCTTGCATCGGCGGCTTCGTCCTCTCTGATCCAGCCGGCCTTCGGCGCCTGGTCGGACCGGCGCGGCGCGCTCTGGCTGCTGCCGAGCGGGGTTGCGCTGGCGGGGATCGGGATCGCGCTCGCTGCGGCGGCGCCGGCGTACTGGCTCGTGGTTCTGCTCGTCGTGGTCTCGGGCCTCGGCGTGGCGGCGTATCACCCGGAGGGCTCGAAGTTCGCGGCCTACGCGAGTGGGCGGCGGCGCGCGAGCGGGATGAGCCTGTTCTCGCTCGGGGGAAACGTCGGCTACGCGCTCGGGCCGACCGCGACGACGCCGCTCGTGCTCGCGTTCGGTCTGACCGGCGGGCTGCTGCTCGCCCTGCCCTGCCTCGCCGTTGCGGGCTTGTTGCTCCTGGCCGTGCCCTTCCTGGGCAGCTTCGCGCCCGACCCGGGCCGCGCGCAGGAGGCGAGCGGCCCCGATCGGCCGGGCGCGCTCGCGTTGCTGCTCGGCGTGATCGGCTTCCGCAGCGTGGCCTGGTTCGGGCTGATCACCTTCGTCCCGCTCTGGGAGGTCTCGCTCGGCCACTCGAAGGCGCACGGCAGCCACCTGCTCTCGCTGATGCTGCTGGCCGGCGGTCTCGGCACGCTCGCCGCCGGCCCGATCGCGGATCGCCTCGGGCGGCGCCCTGTGGTGATCGCGAGCATGCTGGCGACCGGGCCGCTCATCCTCGGCTACGTGCTCGTCGGCGGGGTCGTGGGGGCGATCGCCCTCGCGCTCGTCGGGGTCTGCGTGATCAGCACTTTCGGCGTGACGATGGTGATGAGCCAGGAGTACCTGCCTCGCAGGATCGGCATGGCGTCCGGCCTCTCGATCGGGCTCTCGATCGGCCTGGGCGGGATCGCGGCGGTCGGGCTCGGAGCTCTCGCCGACTCGGTCGACCTGCGCGCCGCGATGTACGCGGCGGCAGCGGCTCCGGTGGCCGGGCTCGTGCTCGCTTTGCTTCTTCCGCCCACCCGCTCGCGTCAGCGGCTGGCTCCCGAGCCCGTGATTCCTTGAGGTAATCTCGCGCGCATGCCAGAGAGCCCGAGAGAGTTCTTCGAGACGCTCGAGTCGCGGGTCGACCAGGCGAAGGCGGCCGGCCTCAACGCGAACTACCGCTTCGACATCGACGGCGCCGGCTCCTGGCTCGTCGAGGTAGACGACGGCAAGGTCAGCGTCAATGAAAGCGAGGGCGACGCGGACACGATCATCTCGACCTCGTCCGAGATCTTCATGAAGATCGCCAACGGCGAGCAGAATCCGACCTCGGCGTACATGTCCGGCAAGCTCAAGGTGAACGGCGACATGGGGCAGGCGATGAAGCTCCAGAAGCTCTTCTAGGGCGATGAGGTTCGTCGGGGTAGCGCTTCTTGCGCTGATCCTCGGCGGCTCGGCTGCGGCCTACGACCCGTACACCGGCGACATCTACGTCGTCTCCGTCGTAGGCGGCGCCAGGCACGCGCTCACCGACGCGTCCGAGCAGGAGTACTTCCCCGCGCTCTCGCCGAGCGGCCGGCGCATCGCGTACGTCCGCGGCGCCGAGCCCGACCCGCAGGTCTGGCTGATGAACGCCGACGGAAGCGGCCAGCGGCAGCTGAGCTTCAACGCGGGCGAGAAGCTGCGTCCCATCTGGTCTCCCAACGGGCAGCGGCTCGCCTTCATGGTGTGGAACCGGAGCCTCTGCGAGCCGGAAGTCGTGCTGTGGTGCCCGTTCACCGACATCTGGACGGTGAACGCCGACGGCTCGGGCGAGCGGATGCTGCTCGATCACGCGATGCAGCCGGCCTGGTCGCGCGACGGCCGGCGGTTGCTCTTCCAGGACTTCGAGGCCTACACGCCCGCAACGGCGAGGACGCTGAAGGTCGCGCGCGGCGACGGTACGAGCGTCCACACGATCTTCCGGGGACCGATGGAGCAGGCGTTCCGGTCGCCGCCTGCCTGGTCGCCTGACGGAAAGCGGATCGCCTTCGGTACGACCACCCCGAGCCTCGAGCACCGCGTCCTGGTCGTGAACGCCGACGGCAGCGGTCGACGGCGGCTCGGGCCAGGCCTCTACGCGGCGTGGGGGCCGGGCGGGAGGACGATCGCCCTCGAGCAGGACACGGGTGTCTTCGTCCGGCCGCTGGCGCGCGGCCGGGTGCACCGAGTCGGCGGGCGCGCGGGCTTCGGCGGCAGCTGCCCAACGTGGTCGCCCGACGGCAAGCGGATAGCGTTACTGACGAGCGCGAACCTGAGCATCGTCCGCCCGGACGGCCGCGGTCGCAAGCAGCTCGCGAGCTCCGCGCTCTGCCAACTGAACATGTTCCCTTCGCCACCGGCCTGGTCGCGCGACGGGAAGCGCATCTACTTCGCCGGGTAGTCACTCCTCGAGCTCGATGAGCACGGTGCCGCCGGCGACGCGTTCGCCCTCGCTGACGTGGATGGTTCGAACCATCGCCGCGTAGGGCGAAACGATCGGGGTCTCCATCTTCATCGCCTCCAGCACGACGAGCGGCTGGCGCGGCTGCACCTTGTCGCCCTCGCCAACGAGCACGCGGATCACCGTTCCGGGCATCGGCGCGGTCAGCGCGCTCTGCTCTGCGGCTCCGCCCGGCGCGTAGTCCGCTTCCGGGTCCGGCGGCGAAGCCGGAGGTGGAGCGGGCAGGTTGAGGCGGAAGCCGCCGGCCCAAACCGGCTCGGGGACGTTGACGGGCGGCGCGGAGAGCGGGGGGTGCTCCACCAGGAAGGCGGTCGTCGTCCGCCCGGCCCGCAGCGCCGGGTGCGCGACCAGCCAGCGCAGGAACGGGAGGTTGGTGGTGACGCCTTCGACCTCGGTTTCCGCCAGCGCGGCGGCGAGCCGATCGAGCGCCTCCTCGCGCGTGGCCCCGTGCGCGATCAGCTTCGCGATCAGCGGGTCGTACGAGGTGCCGATCTCGTCCCCCTCCTCGACTCCCGCGTCCACGCGGATCCCGAACGGGAGCCGGAGCCGCTCGATCCGCCCCGCCTGGGGCAGGAAGGTGCGCGGGTCCTCCGCGTAGAGCCGTACCTCCACGGCATGTCCATCCAAGTAACAGTCTGTTACTTGGAGTGGCTCGCCCTGCGCGACCCGTAGCTGCTCCTGAACGAGATCGACGCCCGTCACGAGCTCGGTCACCGGATGCTCGACCTGGATGCGGCCGTTCAGCTCCAGGAACCAGAAGTCGCGACCGTCGAGCATGAACTCTGCGGTTCCCGCGCTGCGGTAGCCGATCGCCCGAGCGAACGCGACCGCGGCCTCGCTCATCCGCTCGCGCAGCTCCCGGTCGAGCGCGGGCGAGGGCGCCTCTTCGAGCACCTTCTGATGGCGCCGTTGCACCGAGCACTCGCGCTCGCCGAGGGCAACAACGTTGCCGTGCGCGTCGCCGAGCAGCTGGATCTCTACATGGCGGGGGCGCTCAACGTAACGCTCTGAGAAGACCCGGTCGTCGCCGAAGGCGGCCTTGGCTTCCCGCCGCGCGGCAGCCAGCGCCTCCTCGAGCTCTCCGGGCTCGCGCACGACGCGCATCCCGCGCCCGCCGCCGCCCGCGGCTGCCTTGACGATCAGCGGGAAGCCCACTTCCGCTGGCTCACCTTCGGGCACGACCGGCACGCCGGCCTCGCGCGCCAGCCGCTTGGCCTCGAGCTTGTCGCCGCCGGCCCGGAGCGCCTCCGGGGTCGGCCCCACCCAGGTCAGTCCCGCGCCCTCGGCCGCTTCGGCGAAATCCGCGTTCTCGGCGAGGAACCCGTAGCCGGGATGGATCGCGTCAGCGCCGCTCTTCCGCGCCGCGCGGATGTGCTCCTGCGGGTCGAGGTACGAGGCGATCTCCACGGTCTCGAGGGCCGAGCGCGCGTGCAGCGACTGGCGGTCGTCCGGAGCCGCCACCGCCACCGTCTCGAGCCCGAGCTCGCGGCAGGCCCGGAAGACCCGCAGCGCGATCTCCCCCCGGTTGGCTACGAGGAGCTTTTCGATGCCCACGCGGGGTCGCGCTTCTCCAGGAAGGCGCGCAGGCCCTCCTGGCCTTCGTCGCTCGTCCGCCGCTGGGCGATCCTGCGTTCGGTGCCGAGGCCGTCGGGCCGCTCCAGGACGAGCTTCTTCGCGTGGCGCGCGGCCTCCGGGCCGGCCGAGCGGAGCTCGGCCAGCACGAGCTCGACTGCGGCGTCCAGGTCCTCCGTGACCTCGTGCACGAGCCCGATTTGCAGCGCCGTCGCCGCGTCGAAGCGCTCGCCCGTGAGGAAGTAGCGCCGCGCCGCGCTAGGCCCGATCTTCGCGAGGGCGAACGGCGAGATCACCGCCGGGATGATCCCGAGCTTGACCTCGGAGAAGGCGAACTTGACATCTGGCGCGGCGACGACGATGTCGGCGCAGGCGACGAGCCCGCAGCCGCCGCCGAGCGCATGGCCCTGCACGCGCGCCAGGACCGGCGCCGGGCACGAGTCGATCGTCTCCAGCATCATCCGCAGCTGCCGGGCGTCGGTGACGTTCTCTTCGTAGCTCAGCTCGATCGAGCTGCGCATCCAGTCCACGTCGGCGCCCGCGGAGAAGCTCTTGCCCTCGCCGGCCAGAATGACCGCGATCACGTCGTCGCCGACGTTCCCGAACGCCTCGGTCAGCTCGCCGATCAGCTCGGCGTCGAAGGCATTGCGCCGATCCGCGCGCGCCATCGTGACGCGAAGCAGATCTCCGTCCTGCTCGACGTGCAAGGCATTCATCCGCGCGCATCGTAAGGATGGAGCATGCTGCGCGGAGTGCTCGCGGCCGCCGTCACCCCTCTGCGCGACGACGGCGCCGCCCTGGACGAGGAGGCCTTCGGGCTCTATCTCGCGTTTCTCGCGGCGGCCGGGCTCGACGGAATCCTGGCGCTCGGGACGACGGGGGAGGGGATCCTCCTCTCCGCGGCCGAGCGGCGGCGAGCGGCCGAGCTCTTCCTCGACGGACCGCTGCCGGTAATCGTCCACTGCGGGGCGCAGACGACGGCCGAGACGGCCGCGCTGGCCGGTCACGCGGCGGAGTCGGGCGCCGCGGGCGTGGCCGTGATCTCGCCGCCGTACTACGCCCTGGACGACGAGTCGCTGCTCGCCCACCTGGCCGCAGCCGCCCATGCCTGCGCGCCCGTGCCCTTCTACGTCTACGAGTTCCAGGCCCGCAGCGGCTACGCGGTACCGTTGCCTGTCCTCGAGCGGTTGCGGGAGCTGGCGCCGAATCTCGCCGGCCTGAAGGTCTCCGACCGGCCGTTAGAGGCGGTTGAGCCGTATCTGCTCGAGGGACTCGACGTATTCGTCGGCGCCGAGGACCTCGTGCTCGCCGGGCTGGAGCGGGGCTCGGCCGGAGCTGTCTCCGGGCTCGCGTCGGTGTTCCCCGAGCAAGTGGTCGCACTTGTCCGCGATCGCGCAGGCGACGTCACGGAGCTGCGGCGCACGCTCGACCGCTACCCGTTCCAGGCGGCGGCGAAGTTCGTCCTCGGCCGCCGCGGCGTGCCGCTGCGGGAGGACGTGCGCCCGCCGCTTCGCCGCCTAAACGACGAGGAGAAACGGGAGCTGGACGCGTGGCTCGAATCGTCGTAGCGGGAGCGGGGGCGATCGGAGCCTCGCTCGCGTACCACCTAGCCTCGTTGGGCGCGCGCGACGTCGTGCTCGCCGATCGCGGCCGCGTGGCTCGCGGTGCAACCTCGAAGGCCATGGGCGGCGTGCGCCAGCAATTCTCGACCGCCGCCGAGGTGAGGCTCGCGCAGGCCAGCATTCGCTTCTTCGAGGAGCTCGGCGAGCCGCTGTTCGCCCAGGTCGGGTACCTGTTCCTGGCCACCACCGAGCAAGGCCTGGCGGAGCTGGAGGAGCGGCGCGAGCTACAGGCCGAGCTCGGCGTCCCGGTCGAGCGCCTCGACGCCCGTTTCGTGGAGGGCCTGCGCACGGACGACGTGCTCGGTGCCGTCTTCTGCGCCACCGACGGAGTGGCCGATCCGCCCGCGGTCACCCGCGAGCTCGTTCGGCGCGCGCTCAGGCTCGGCGTCGAGGTCCGGGAGGGAACCGCGGCCGAGACGCTGGAGGCGGAAGTGCTCGTGATCGCCTGCGGCCCGTGGTCGGCCGCGCTGGGCGCGGCGCGCGGAGTCGATCTTCCGGTGCGCCCGCTCTGCCGCCAGCTGCTCGAGACGAGCGAGCTGCCGCAGCCGCCGGAGAACCTGCCGATGGTGCTCGAGGCCGAGAGCGGGTTCCATTTCCGCCGCCGTGGGCACCGGCTCGTGTTGGCGATGGTCGATCCGGAGCCGCGCTGGGGCTTCGAGGAGGTGGTCGACGAGACGCTCTACGACGACTGTCTCGAGCGGCTGCGGCACCGCTACGCACCTGCGGCCGAGGCCACGATCGAGCGCGGCTGGGCGGGCCTCTACGACATGACCCCCGACGCGCACCCGATTCTCGGTGAGGTGGCCGACGGCGTCTACGCCGCCTGCGGCTTCTCCGGCCACGGGTTCATGCAGTCGCCCGCTGTCGGCCGCGCGCTCGCGGAGGAGATCCTGGGCCTCAGCCCGAGCCTCGACCTCGAGCCCTACCGGCTCGAGCGCTTCGACTCCGGCGCCGGGTTCGCCGAGACGCTGATCCTTTAATCGTCGGGCACACCGGCGGTCGGGAGCTTCGCGAGCAGCTCCTTGATCTCTCGGAGCACGTCGGCCTCCTCGTGCCCGAAGTCGTCGAGGTAGGCATGGAGCGCCGACTGGAGGAGTCGCAGCTCGTCTTCGTTCAGCTCGATCGTGTGGTTCAAAACGACTCCCTTTGCTCGTAGCTGCCGCGGCGTGAGCCGACGGCGACGAACGTCATCACGTTCGGCCCTGCGACCGGAACGTGTGTCGTTTCGGGATCGAAGCCCATGAACGTGCCCTCGCGGACGGAAATCTCCTTGCCGTGCACCCAGTAGGCCCCTGAGCCTCGCACGATCGAGTACGCCATTTCACTCCTCTCTACATCCGGAAGACGCCGAAGGTGGTCTCGGGGATCGGCGCGTTCAGCGCGGCCGAGATCCCGAGGGCGAGCACCCGGCGCGTGTCCAGCGGGTCGATGATCCCGTCGTCCCAGAGGCGCGCGGTCGAGTAGTACGGGTTGCCCTCGGCCTCGTACTTGGCGCGGATCTCGTCGGGGTCGGTGTCGCCGACCATCGAGAGGACCGTTGCGGCCTGCTCGCCGCCCATCACGGAGATGCGCGCGTTCGGCCACATCCAGAGTTGCCGCGGCGAGTAGGCGCGGCCGCACATGCCGTAGTTGCCCGCGCCGAAGGAGCCGCCGACGATGACCGTAAACTTCGGCACCTCCGCGCAGGCGACGGCGGTCACGAGCTTGGCGCCGTCCCGCGCGATCCCGCGCGCCTCGTACTCCTTGCCGACCATGAAGCCCGTGATGTTCTGCAGGAAGACGAGCGGGATCTTTCGCTTGCAGGCCAGCTCGACGAAGTGGGCGCCCTTGGCCGCCGACTCTCCGAAGAGGACGCCGTTGTTCGCGAGTATCGCCACCGGGTAACCCTCGAGCCGGGCGAAGCCGCAGACGAGGGTCTCGCCGTAGAGCGCCTTGAACTCGTGGAAGCGCGAGCCGTCGACGATCCGGGCGATCAGCTCGCGCGGGTCGACCTGCTGGCGGAAGTCGGCCGGGATCAGGCCGTACAGCTCGCCCGGGTCGGCGGCGGGCTCCTCCGGGGGGGTCAGACCCCAGGGCGGGTCCTTTTCGGCCAGGTTGAGGTTGCGCACGATCTCCCGGACGAGCGCGAGCGCGTGCTCGTCCGAGGTCGCGTAGTGGTCGGCCACCCCCGACTGCCGCGCGTGCACGTCGGCGCCGCCCAGCTCCTCGGCGGTCACTTCCTGGCCGGTCGCCGCCTTGACGAGCGGCGGCCCGCCGATGAAGATCGTGCCGGTGCCGCGCACGATCACCGTCTCGTCGCTCATCGCCGGCACGTAGGCGCCGCCGGCGGTGCAGGAGCCCATCACCGAGGCGATCTGCGGGATCCCCTGCGCGGAGAGCCGCGCCTGGTTGTAGAAGATCCGGCCGAAGTGGTCGCGGTCGGGGAAGACCTCGTCCTGGAGCGGCAGGAAGGCCCCGCCGGAGTCCACCAGGTAGATGCACGGCAGGTGGTTCTGCTCGGCGATCTCCTGCGCGCGCAGGTGCTTCTTCACGGTCAGCGGGAAGTAGGTGCCGCCCTTGACGGTGGCGTCGTTGGCGACTAGCACGCACTCGCGGCCCTCGAGCACGCCGATCCCGGTGACGATGCCGGCGCCCGGGGCCTGACCCTCGTACAGCTCCCAAGCGGCCAGGGCCGAGAGCTCGAGGAAGGCCGTATCGGGGTCGAGTAGCCGGTCGATCCGCTCGCGAGCGGTCAGCTTCCCGCGCGAGCGGTGCTTCTCGAGGGCTTTCTCGCCCCCGCCGCGCGCGACCTGCGCCGTGCGCTCGCGCAGCTCCGCGACGAGCTCGTCCATTCGCGCGCGCCGCTCCTCGAACGCGTCCGAGGACTCGGTCTGGGAGGTCAGCACTGCCACGGCGGTGAGCCTACCCCGTGGTTACGACTCCGTGGCCCTGGCGGGTTTCGAAGCAAGCACGTTGGAGGGAAGAGTGACGCTATGGCAGGGAATCGCTTAGCTGTGATTCGGCCGCCGCCGGTGGAGGAGCGACCGCGCTTGATCTTCTTCTTCTCGCCGGCCTCGGGCCGCTCGCGGCGCGTCGACGGCTACCTGTCGCAGGTCCTGCAGAGGCGCCACAACCACGAGTCCTTCCGCATGTACCGCGTCGACGTGGAGGAGGAGCCGGAGCTAGTGCAGCGATTCGGGATCGACGAGGTGCCGACGCTCGTGGTCGTGGACGGCAACCGGGTGAGCGGGCGGCTCACGTCCCCGCGAGGCTGTCGCCAGATCGAAGAGCTGCTCGCTCCCTGGCTTCGCTAAAGCGTCGCTCGTCACTATCGTCTCGCTGGACGATGCGGCGGCGCGCGACCAGATCCTCGACAGCTACGCGGCGCTGCTCGTGCTCCTGCTCGCGAACTTCTTCCTCATCGAGGTGGTCGAGGACAAGCGCTGGGGGGTGATCGGCAGCACGTTCCTGGCCGCAGCTGCGCTTGTGGTCGCCATCAGCGACCCCGACACCGGCCACACGATCAAGCGCCGTCACTGGCTCTCGATCGCAGTCTGCGTGCTGCTCGCGCCCGTCGTGCTCATCGTCAACTCGGAGTCGATCATCGGGCTCACGTACCTGCTGCCAGCGGCCCTCCTCGTGACGGCCACGCTCCCGATCACGTTGAGCCGCGTCCTGCACCACGAGCGGGTCAGTCACGAGACGGTGCTCGGCGCGCTCTGCACGTACGTGCTCGTCGGACTGCTGTTCGCATTCGCGTACCTCGCTGTCGACTCCATTCGCGACGCGCCGTTCTTCGCTCAAGCCGGGCAGCATCAGGAGTCCGAGTACCCTATTTCAGCTTCGTCACCCTGACGACGCTCGGCTTCGGCGACCTCTCACCGGCCGTCGGGCTGCCCCAAGCGCTGACGGCGCTCGAAGCGCTGCTAGGGCAGGTTTTTCTCGTCACGCTCGTTGCCCGGCTCGTGACCCTGTGGGTGCGCCAGGATCGGGCGTCATGAGCCCCGGGTATCGCCTGGCGGATGGGCCGCCCAGCGTGGCCGACTACTTGCTACTGCGCGAGCGCGCCGGGCTGTCCCCGAAACGACAGGATCAAGCCGAGGCGGCGCTCGGTGGAAGCTGGGCGGCCGTGCATGTTCTTCACGAGGCCGATGGCACGACGGTGGGCATGGGCCGGGTACTCGGCGATGGAGGCTGGTACTTCCACGTGGTCGACATGGCCGTGCTCCCCGAGCACCAGCGCCGAGGCCTCGGCGACGCCATCCTCACCGCTCTGCTCGAGCGAATCCGCCGCGAAGCACCGGCGGCCGCGTTCGTGAACCTGCTCGCCGATCCACCCGGTCGCAAGCTCTACGCCAGGCACGGCTTCAACCCCACGGCGCCGGACGCGATCAGCATGGCCCGGACGCTCGACTGACGGTGCGCGAAAGGACTCGAACCCGCAACGTCCGGGTTCGGAGGATGGCGCAGGCGCCGTCGGGGTGCCTCACGGGAAACCGCGTCAGCGCCGTGTCAGCGGAGCACGACGAACACTGACGATCGGTGACGTCAGGTGAGGTACGTGCACCGTGGCTTGCCTCGCTTTGTAGGTGTGCACAAGGCACTTGGCGGATCGACGTTTCCGAGTTGTGCAGTGATGGCATGACAGCCCGTGCCGCGCGTTTGCCTCTACACGGACAGCTCGCATCCCTCGGGCGTTGGCCAGCAGATGCTGATTCTCGCGTGCCGTCTCGGCGCGCGCTGGCGAGTTTCGCTTGCCGCCCGCGGCGGCGAGGCCGCCGAGCTGCTCCAAAGGGCCGGCACAGCCGGCTTCGACGTCTTCCAGCAGGCTGAGGCTCGACCTTACGAAGGGCTCGGGGAATGGCTGCGCGCCCACCGTATCGACGTGCTGCACGTACACGCCGGCGTCGCCTGGGAGGGGCACGAGGCCGTTCTTGCCGGTCGCCGTGCGGGGGTCCGGGTGATCGTTCGGACGGAGCATCTCCCGAACGTCGTCACCGCAGCGGGTCAGCGGGCGGCCCATCGGGCGATGGTGCGACATCTCGATCGCGTGATCTGTGTCTCCTGCACGGCGGCCGAGAGCTATCTCGACGGGGGCATTCCGGAACAAAGGATCCGGGTGGTCCGCAACGGAATCGAGCCGCTCTCGGCACAGCCCGAGCGTCTCGGCCTCCGGGAAGGCGAGCGGCTCGTGGTGAGTGTCGGTCGGCTAACGGAGCAGAAGGGGTTCGAGCTCCTGCTCGAGGTCGCGGCCCGGCTGCGGGGGACGCACTTCTTCCTCGTCGGCGAGGGGCCGCTCGAGGGATCCCTTCGGGCCGGAATCGCGCGAAGAGGGCTCGGGGGGCGCGTGCGTCTGCTTGGCCGCCGCGACGACGTTCCGTCGCTGCTCGCGGGCACGAACGTGCTCGCGATGCCATCACTCTTCGAAGGCCTGCCGATCGCCGCGCTCGAGGCGATGTCGCTCGCCAAACCGGTCGTCGGGACCCGTGTCTGCGGGCTCACCGAGGCGGTTGTCGACGGTCGCACCGGTCGGCTCGTCGACCCGGGGGATGCCGCGGCGTTCGCCGGCGCGCTCGACGAAGTCCTGTCCTCACCCGAGCTCGCCTCCGTGTGGGGAGAGGCGGGTCGGCGCAGGCAGCGTGAGGAGTTCGGCGCCGAGCGCCTAGCCGCCGAGACGGCCGGCGTCTACGACGAAGTCCTTGCAGAGCCGCGCGACCGGCGGCGGAGGGTGGGAGGTTGGAGCACGGAGCGGACTCGGATCGGCTTTGCTGGCGGCGGTGGCATCGCTAGCCGGCATCTCGGGAACCTGCTCGAGTTCCCCGACGTGGCGGTTGTAGCGGTCGCCGATCCGCTGGCCGAGCGGGCCCAGGGGATGGCCGCGCGATGCGGGGCGAAGACGTACCAGGATCATGAGGCGATGCTTGCCGGAGAGCGCCTGGACGCGCTGTACATCTGCGTGCCGCCCTTTGCCCACGGGGCACCGGAGCTCGCTGCCGTGGACGCGGGCCTGCCCTTCTTCGTCGAGAAGCCGGTTGCGGTCGATCTGGAGGCCGCCGAGGAGGTCGCTGGAGCTCTCTCCGTCAGTCCGGGGCTCCCTACGTCTGTCGGCTACCACTGGCGCTACCTGGACATCTACGAGCGCGCCCGGGCGCTGCTCGAGCGAAACCCGGCCCGGCTCGCCATGGGTTACTGGCTCGATTCCACTCCACCCCCGCAGTGGTGGTCGCAGCAAGAACTCTCCGGCGGTCAGACCATCGAGCAGACGACGCACGTGCTGGATCTCGCGCGCACCCTGGTGGGAGAGGTGGCGACCGTCTACGCGGCCGGCTCGCGGCTCGAGCGTGACGGAGCCCCTGTAGGAGACGTCGACGACGTCTCCACGGCGACGCTTCGGTTCGAGTCGGGTGCTGTGGGCTCGATCTCCTCGACGTGCCTCCTCGGTTGGCCACATCGGATCGGGCTTCACACGGTCAGCGACGGGCTGATGATCGAGCTGTCCGAGTTCGAGATCATGGTCGACCTGGGCCAGGGGCGACCGGTGACGGCGGCGGAGGTCGACCCGTTCGTCTGCGAGGACCGCGACTTTGTGGACGCGGTGCAGGGTAAGGACAACCGGATCCGGGTCTCCTACCACGATGCCCTGAAGACGCACCGGCTTGCCTGCGCCCTCGTCCGCTCGGCCCGGGAAGGGCGGCCTGTGGAGCTCGGGGCGGCGGCCGCGCGTGCCTGAGCGGCGCGAGATCCGCTGCCTGGGGATCGAGGAGCCAGGTCGAGCCTTCTTCTGGAGCTACCTCGAGGAACCGCTCGGTGAGGGTCAGTTTCAGGTCGAGACGCTGTACTCGGGGCTCTCGGCAGGAACTGAGCTGACGTTCTTCAACGGGACGAATCCCTATCTGCTGTCCGGCTGGAACGAGGAGCTCGGAGTTTTCGACCCAACGATCCCGGCCGCGGAGTACCCCGTGCAGTTCCTCGGCTACATGGAGGTGGGACGCGTGGTCGACTCGCGCACGCCCGACGTGAACGCGGGCGAGGTGGTGGGAATGATGTACGGCCACAAGTCCGGCCATATCGCCGATCGCGACCGTTTCGTCGTTCTTCCGGAGGGTTTCGATCCGCTGCTCGGCATCTACGCCGCCCAGCTGGGCCCGATCTGCGCCAACGGGCTGCTGCACGCGGCGGCCGACGCTCGCGGGGGAACAAAGGTCGGCCTCGGCGACGGCGTGCGGGGACGACGGGTCGTCGTCACGGGCGCCGGTGTGATCGGCCTGCTCACCGGGCTCTGGGCGCGCCAGCTCGGCGCCGAAGCTGTTGCCGTCGTCGACGTGGATCCGACCCGGCTGGCGGCGGCGGAGGGTCTGGGCCTTGTCCCGGTCGATGACACCGACGGAACCGCTTGGCGCTGGCTCAAGAGCTTGTGGCGGCACGCGCCCGGCGACTCCGGGGCAGACGTTGCCTTTCAGTGCCGTGGCCGCGTGAGCGCTCTGGTGACGGCTCTTCGGGCGCTCCGGCCGCAGGCTACGGTGATCGATCTCGCCTTCTACCAGGATGGCGCGTCCGAGCTTCGGCTCGGAGAGGAGTTCCACCACAACGGGCTCTCGATCAGGTGCGCGCAGATCGCGCGTGTACCGCGCGGACTCGGTGCGGCCTGGGACCGGCCACGGCTCGAGCGGGAGACGCTAGCGTTCCTGCAGACATGCGGCGGGATCATTCGCCGGCACGTCGTCACCGATCTCGTACCGTTCGACGATGCGCCGATGCTCCTCGCCCAGTTGGCCGCGCGAGAGCGCTCCTCAATCCAGACGGTCTTCCAGGTCGCCGCTTGACTCGAATCCGGTGAAGCGGGTTCTGTTCGTCTTCAGCTGGCTGGTCGTCGGCGGCGAAGAGACGGAGGTGCGCCATCTGGCGAGGCACCTCGACAGCTCGCGTTATCGGCTCGAAGTGGTCGCCTGCCAGCGGCGCGAGGGCATGCCGGAGCTCACGCACCGGCAGCTCGAAAGCCTTGGCATAGTCGTCGACCGCACGCCCTACGGGCTGTCCTTCGAGGACACCGTTCGCTACCTCGCAAGGCGCTTCCGGGACGTGGACATCGTCGTCGCCTGCCAGGGCGTACCGGACGCCGTTCCGGCCCTCGATCTGCTCGAGCGGCCGCCGCCGCTGATCGAGCACGGAGGGCTGGTCTGCGAGGCGACCACAGGGCCGAAGCATCTGACCGCTCGCTACGTGGGCGTCTGCCGGACGATCCGCGACGCGGCAGCCGCCGTCATGCCCGGGCGAGAGCGGTATGCGCTTGAGATTCCGTCGATGGTCGATCTCCGCGAGTTCTCGCCGTCGCACCGTCAGCCGGCTCGCGCGGCGCTCCGTCTCGCCGACGGCATCCCGGCGGTCGGCTGGGTCGGGCGGCTCGATCCGAAGAAGCGCGTCGAGGACTTCCTGGCAGCAGCGAGCATCGTTCGTCGATCGAGACCCGAGGCGCGATTTTTGGTGATCGGCGGCGCGGACGCTTTCATGCCCGACTACGAGCGCTACCTGCATGCCGTCGCCGCCGGTAGCGGCCTCGGCGGCTCGGTCACGTTTCTCGGCGACCGCGACGACGTCCCACGGCTCCTCGCGGCGCTCGATGTTTTCGTCTGGCTCTCCCGCGCCGAGGGGATGCCGCACGTGATCGGTGAGGCGGGCGCCGCCGGTCTGCCAGTCGTGGCCACGCGGGACAACGGCAGCGAGCAGCAGCTCGAAGACGGCATCTCCGGGATCCACGTCCCGCACGAGGATCCACCCGCGGTGGCCGCCGCGATCGAGCGGCTGCTGGACGACGAGCCGCTCCGCCAGAGGCTGGGCGCGGCCCTCCGAAGCACGGTCGAGCGCCGTTACAGCGTCGAGATCGTCGTCGCCCGCTGGGAGCGGCTCTTCGACGACGTCCTCGCAGAGGTCGCGGCGTGACCAGGCTCTTCCCGTCGTTCTTCCTCGGCGGGTTTGAATGCTCGACTCACCTGACAAGCGAAGGGCACCGCCTCGACGTGGTCGCCGCGACCCAGCATGACGAGCAGGCAGCCGAGGACTACGCGCTCTGCGTCGGTGCTGGGATCCGAGCAATCCGGGAGGCTGCGCGGTGGCCGATCCACGATCGTGGCGGCAGGTACGACCTGGATCCGATCCGGCGCCTAGCCCGCCTCGGTCGCGAGGCGGGCCTCGCCCAGGTCTGGGATCTCATGCACTACGGCTACCCCGACGACGTCGACCTCTTCGCCCCGGGGTTCCCGGAGAGATTCGCTCGCTTCGCGCGAGCCGTCGCCGGCGTCGTCTTCTCCGAGACGGACGGCCCGGGGCTCTACACGCCCGTCAACGAGATCTCCTATAACGCGTGGGCGGCCGGCGAGGTCGGCTACATGGCGCCGTTTGGTCGTGGCCGCGGGAGCGAGCTCAAGCGCATCCTCGTTCGAGCGGCGATCGCCGCCGCCGAGGCGATCTGGGAGGTGGATCCCGGCGCCCGGATGCTGAGCGTCGAGCCACTCGTGGCGCTGCACTCGCCGCCCGGCCGTCCCGATCTCCAGAGCGAGGCCGACCATTTCAACGATCACGTCGTGCCCGAGGCCTTCGACCTGCTAGCGGGACGGCTCGAGCCGGAGCTCGGTGGCTCACGGGCGCATCTGGGCATCGTCGGCCTCAACTACTACTCCGGCAACCAGTGGACGATCGCCACGCCCGAGGCGCCGCAGCGCTCGCTCGATTGGGACGATCCCGGCTGTATCCCTCTAAGCGAGTTGCTGCAGCGAGTCGAACGGCGTTACGGCGGGCCGCTCGTCCTTGCCGAGACGGGATCGTCCGGCGACTCGCGCGGCCCCTGGATCAACTTCCTTGCCCGCGAGGCCGCGGACGCACTGGAACGGGGCGTCGACCTCCAGGGGATCTGCCTCTACCCGATCGTCACCTCGCCGGACTGGGAGGACCCGACCGCATTCTTCGACGGCGGTCTCTTCGACGTCACGCCCCAACCGGACGGCCGCCTGAGCCGTATCCTCGACCACGCGAGCGCAACCGCTCTGCGGGCAGCCCAGGCGGAGCTTGATCCCGCCAATCTTCCGACGAGCACGCTCGAAGCGTCGCCGCTACTGCCCGCCGAGCCCCCAATCCGGCTGGCGCGGCCCCGCGAACGCACGCGCCTCAAGGCCGATAACTTCGCGTGCGAAACCCTCCTCGCCGGCGAGTCCCTCACAGTCGAACTGCTTACCCTCCGCCCCGGCGGGGAGGTGCCGGCGCACCGGCACGAGCACACCGAGCACCTGCTCACCGTGCTCGCCGGGCGCGGTCGCTTCCGGATCGGCGCGGAGCTCGTCGACGTCGGGGAGGGGGAGAGCCTGCTCGCCCCTGCCCGCCTCTATCACGGGGTCAAGAACGCGGGCGACGAGCCCCTGCTGGTGCAGCAGGTGAGCGCGCCGAAGCCCTGGGACGCCCGCTTCTCCGGCCCCCATCCGCCGATCCCCGAGCCGCCGACTCAGGGGCCTGCATAGCGCGACGGAACAGCGCCACGAGCTCGTCTGCGTGCGAGTCGAAAGCGAACTGGGGTCTAGCCTGCCACATCCGCTCGCGGCGCCGATCCATCGCCGCCCGGTCGTGGAGCTCGGCGGCGAAGCCCTCGACGTCCTTGAAGTAGACGCCGACGCCGAGGTCTTGCGCCAGTGTCTGGGTCGCGACCACGGATGCTCCGTGGTCGGGCTGGAGGAGCGGGAGCCCGGCCGCGGCGTAGGTGCCTAGCCGGGCCGGAAGATTGAGGTCGTCCCACGAGGCGCGGCGAACGTCGCCGCCGTTGCGGCTGCGGAACACGTGCAGCCAGCCGGCGTCGTACCGCGAGAGCGTCGTCGTCCAGTCGGGCTGCCGGACGCTGGGGTGTAGGTGGACATTGTCCGGGGCCAGGCGATGTGCTTCGGCGATCCAGCCGGCCCACCAGTCGCCCCACGTGGGGCCGTGGAAGTGGGTGTGCACTCCGTGTGCGGCCAGCTCGGCAAGCACCTTGGGATAGATGCCGAACGGACGGCCGACGCAGACCGTGTGCACGCCTCCGCCGCTCTCCGAGAGCCGGGCGGCGGGGGCGCTACCGAACCAGTCGGCTTTCGGTAGATCCCCATCGAGGACGAGGGTCAGGTCGCTCTCGGTCGAGTCGGGCAAGACGCTCTCGTACCAGTCGCGCAGCTGCGAGCTTGTGAAAATCTGCGCGTTCGAGCGCAGATGGAGATCGACGAGCTGGGGCCAAAGCCCGCGTTCGAGGGCGGCCTGAGGGCTCTCCTTGATGTGCCAGACAAAGGGCACACCCGGGTTTCGCATCAGGACGTGATGCGCGAACGGGATCGCTTGCCAGTTGAGGAGCGCGTAGATCACGTCGGGCCGGATCCGGCGAATGTCCGCCTCCCAGCTCGCGAGTGGGACCTCCTCGACGTGCCCGAAGGGCACGGGGCCAACAGAGTTGAATCCGACCCCGTCTGGTGTCCATAGCCCGGAGAGGCGGTGACCGCGCTCCTCGAGCGCGAGCACGCGCTCGGGGTTGTACGCGAGCTCACCCACGAGCAGGATCCTGAGCGCGTCCTCCGCCGGACTTGTGGCCGGGCGCTCGCGGAACCGTTGATAGAGCTCGACCTCGTCCAGCAGCTCCCCCTCCGACGAGCGAAACCGCAGTGGCTCGGCTACCCGAAAACGTCGGCGATAGACGTTGAGCCCCCCGCCGAGCGACTCCCGGATCAGCTTGTGCCTCTGCAGGGGGTGATCGGTCCATTCGCACGTGACCCGACCCGTGCCCACGAAGCGGCCGTGTGCGTGGAGCGCGCCCCAGAACATCACTTCGAGGTCGTCGGTCACGAGCTCCGTTCGCTCCAGCCACCGGTCCGACGTCCGGCGGTGCAGGACTTGGACGAGTTGGAGCCCCGATTCCGGGATCACCCCGCCCGTTTCGTCGCGCCCGTGATGCCGGCGGATTCCGGAGAAGGCGAGCACTGCCCGCTCGTCCTCGAGCAGGAGCTCGAGCAGCGAGGCCAGATGCCCGGGGTCGAGCACGTCGTCACTCGGTAGGTAGGCGACGAACGGGGCCGTTGAATGCTCGAGCCCGGTGTTGAGCGCGGCGCCCAGGCCTCGGTTCTCAGCCGAATGGACGAGCGTGCAGCGGCGGGGATCGAGGACCGGTGCCACGACGTCGCTCGTGTCGTCGGTCGACCCGTCGTCGACGACGACGAGCTCCCAGTCGGTGAGCTCCTGGGCGGACAGACTGAGCAGGGCTCGCCGGATAAACGACGATCCGTCGAAGGTGGGCATGATCACCGCGAGCTGAGGAGTCCTCAGCTCGCGAGCACCGGCAGGTGGGCGCGCGTTCAGGTGCGGGACCGCGCGGCTTGGAGGTCGGGCCCTCTCCATCCGTCGGCGAGGTCGCCCACTGGTGCCGGAGCACGCTCGGCGCGCGCGGCTGCGATTCGCCCGAACACCGCGAGCGCCTGGGCCACCACCTGATCCATGTTGTAGTACTTGTACGTGGCCAGCCGGCCGACGAAGTGGACGTCGGAGACCGCGTCGGCGAGCTGCTTGTAGCGCCGGTACATCTCCGCGTTCTCCGGCCGGGGGACGGGGTAGTAGGGATCGCCCTCGGCGCGCGGATACTCGAAGACGATGCTCGAGCTCGGGTGGACCTGGCCGGTCAGCTGCTTGAACTCTGTGACCCGCGTGTACTCGTGCGCGTTCGGATGGTTGACGACCGGAGCGGGGAGAACGCGCTCCTGGGGCAGCGTCTGGTGGCGGAACTCGAGCGAGCGGTACGGCAGGCTGCCGAACCGGAAGTCGAAGAACTCGTCGATCGGGCCGGTGTAGACGACGCCGGCATGTGGGACGAGCGCGGCAACCTCCCGGAAGTCCGTGTTCAGCAGGACCTTGATGTTCGGGTGATCGAGCATCCGCTCGAACATGCGTGTGAACCCGTGCAGGGGCATGTTCTGGAAGGTGTCGGTGAAGTAACGATCGTCGCGGCTGAGACGGGCCGGAACGCGGGCCGCAACCGACGCGTCGAGCTCCGACGGGTCGAGATCCCACATCTTTCTCGTGTAGTTGCGGAAGAACTTGACGTAGAGGTCGCGCCCCACCTTGCCGAGGACGAAGTCCTCCGAGGTGCGGATTGCGCTGCGCCGCTCGGCCACAGATTCGAGGAACCGCTCCAGCTCGGCCTCGGTCAGATCGAGTCCGTAGATCTCGTTCACCGTGTCGAGGTTGATCGGAAACGGAACGAGCCGGTCGTCGACGCTGGCAAGGACCCGATGCTCGTACGGGCGCCACTCGGTGAATCGCGAGAGGTAGTCGGAGACCTCGCGCGAGTTCGTGTGGAAAATGTGAGGGCCATAGCGGTGGACGAGGATGCCGGCCTCGTCGTAGTAGTCGTAGGCGTTCCCCCCGATATGGGAGCGCCGCTCGACGACCAAGACCCGGAGGTCGAGCTCCGTCGCCAGACGCTCGGCGAGCACGCTGCCCGCGAAGCCGGCGCCGACCACGAGAAAATCGAAGCGCTCGATCCTCGCCGGGCCGAGTCCCCTCGCCTTGGTCTCGCATCCGGTCGCAACCTCGTCGATCAGCTCGCTGATGTCGGCCCACGTAAAGTCCCACGAATTCTCCGTCAGAAAGGCGTCCACCCGGCGAAGCCGGTCGACCGCGCTCTCCGCCATCGCTTCCTCCGCAGCTGCCACGAATCCCGCGGCGTCCGAAGCGATTCGTACCAGGGCCTCCTCGCCGTAGGGGCGCACGACGTCGGCGATCGGCGTAGAGACGACGGGGAGCCCGGCGGCGAGGTACTCGGGTGTCTTCGTCGGGCTGATGAAGCGCGTCGCCCGGTTCCGAGCGAAGGGCATCAACGCGACGTCCCAGGCTCTCAAATAGGCCGGTAGGTCAGCGTAGTCTTTAGAGCCCAGGTAGTGGAGATTGGGGGCCTGCGGCAGGTCGGCGGGGTCGATCTTCGTCACCGGGCCGAGGAACACGAGTTGCCAGTCCGGGCGAGCGGCCGCCAGGTTGGCGAGGAGCCCCAGGTCGATCCGCTCGTCGATGACGCCGGCGTAGCCGAGGCGGGGGCCGCCGATGGCCGCCTGGTCGGTCGGCTCGGCACCGGAAACCCGCGCAGCGGCGAAGTGCGCCGAGTCGACGCTGCTCGGGAAAAGGTGCACGTTCGGATGCCGGCCTTGCTTGGCCTCAAATAGGCTCTGGCCGCCAGTCAGCACCAGGTCCGCCCGACGAAAGAGCTCATCCTCGAGCGGGCCAAGGCGGTCGGACGCGTGGGCGAACGCGGAGAGCTCGTCCATGCAGTCGTACACGACGGCGAGTGGATCGAGGGTTCGCGTGAAGGGCACCGCCATCGGGGTGTACAGCCAGAGCACGAACTCCTCGACCTCAAGGTCGTGGAGCAGGCGGCGGAGCAGTCGCTCCTGGAGCGCGTTCGCCTCGGTGAGGGTGCAGTCCTCCGGCAGTTCCGGGACGGCGACGACTATGCGATCGCTCACATGTCGTACCTCGAGATAGGGCGCGCGCTCGGAACCGAAGATCGGCTCCTCCACGTAGAGCACGC
The DNA here is from genome assembly GCA_038236705.1 of Gaiellales bacterium. GTDB lineage: Bacteria > Actinomycetota > Thermoleophilia > Gaiellales > Gaiellaceae > AC-32. The sequence continues at coordinate 16,799 of JBBRZN010000006.1, read as the reverse complement.
GGCGCTCGCGGGCGCAGCGGCTGAGGAGCTGCTGCGGCCTCTGCCAGACGGAGTCCCAGCGCAGATGGGAGACGCAGACGAGATCGAAGTCCGTCACGGGCCGTCCGAAGCCTGAAAAGGAAGGAGCCGTGCGTCGGTCACGACCTGCGTTCTACTCTCTGAACACTACTTGTAAACGATATCGTAGAAACGAAGGTTTCGCGGCCTCGCAGGCGGCGCGGCGGGCGCACGTTCTTCGTCGCGTGCCCTCACGCGAGAGTAACTCCAGGGAAGCGAATCGACGTGCTGTTCGACGTATCCACCCAACGCGACGCGGCGGCTTACCCCGACGTCTACAACGTGACCCGGCACGGCGCGCCTCCCTGTAGGGGTCGCCAAAAAGCTAAATGACTGCGCGCCAGTTGCGGGCCAGTGAGCGTCCCCCTTTCCAGCGGTCTTGAGCGGTTTCCAGCGGGTCAAGGAGAGGTCGCCTGAGACGCCGAAACCCGCCTAGTAGAGCGGGTTCCGGCGTGATCTGGCCTACAGGGGCGGCAGGACTCGAACCTGCAACCCCCGGTTTTGGAGACCGGTGCTCTGCCAATTGAGCTACGCCCCTAAAGGTTGCGGCTGCGATTGTAGCCGCGCCCCTTCTAGAGTCTCGGCGTGGCTCCCCCGCCGCCAAGGCCCGCGCTCGGGGCGCTCTTCTTCGTTCTCGCGGTCGCTTTCGCGGGGATCGCAGCTGCTGCTGCGGAAGCGGTGAACACCAACCGTGGCCTTGTCGTCCTGGTCGTCGCCGCCGGCGCGATCGCGCTCTGGCTGCTCTCACTCGCGCTGCGGAATCTGAGGAAAACGCCGCGCTAAACCGTATTCTCTACGCATGGCCGGCGACGAGACCCAGGATCTCTGGCGCGAATTCACGAAGACCAAGGAGCAGGGGGTCCGCGACCGGCTGATCCTCACCTACGCGCCGCTCGTCAAGTACGTCGCCGGGCGTCTCGGTAGCGGCCTCCCGGCTCATGTCGACGAGAACGACCTCGTCTCGTACGGCCTGCTCGGCCTGATCGGGGCGATCGAGCGCTTCGACCCAGACCGCGACATCAAGTTCGAGACCTACGCGATCGCCCGCATCAAGGGCTCGATCATCGACGAGCTCCGCGCGATGGACTGGGTGCCGCGCTCGGTCCGCTCGCGCGCGCGGGACATCGAGCGCGCGATCGGCGAGCTCGAGCGCAAGCTGCACCGCGCGCCCACCGACGAGGAGATCGCGGACAAGCTCGGCGTCTCGACCGACGACCTCAACGACAGCCTCACCGAGATCGGCCGCTCCTCGATCGCCGCGCTCGACGAGCTCTGGACCGTTTCCTCGAGCGGCGGAGACCAGGTCGCCCTGATCGACACGATCGAGGACACCGAAGGCCCCGAGCCGCAGTCCGAGCTGGCCCAGACCGAGCTCAAGGAGGCCCTCGGCGAGGCGATCGCGCGTCTTCCGGAGCGCGAGAAGCTCGTGGTCACGCTCTACTACTACGAGGAGCTGACCCTGCGCGAGATCGGCGAGGTTCTCGGCGTGACCGAGTCGCGGGTGTCGCAGTTGCACACCAAAGCGATCCTCCGCCTGAAGGCCCGCCTGGCCGGGTCCCCGGCACGCGAGCCCCTAGGACGCTAGTCCCAGAGACCGCACGGGTGTAACGTTCACAGCTGTTCCGTGTACCGCAGCCTGGGTACGCGGGCCCGTGAGGGAGCACCATGTACGACGACTCTCGCTGCGAGATCCTCACAGCGAGAGTCGAGGGGTCAATCGAGAAAGGACGGGGAGACGTGAAACGACGTAAAGCTCTTGCCATGGCGGGGTTGGTCGGCGCGGTTGCGCTGGTCGCCTCGCTCGCCGCCGCCACGGTGGGCAACGCAGGTCCCACGGTGGCCAAGCAGTCGGCCGCCATCGCGCCGCCGGCCGTGCCCAACGCAGCGAAGCTGAGGGCGAAGTACCACGGCGTGAAGCTCACCTTCGTGGGTGACAACGCGGTCGGAGGCAGCCACGTGCGCGACCTCGCGCTCGCGAAGAAGTTCACCAAGGACACCGGCATCCAGGTCAAGGTCCTGCCGCATCCGGAGAAGTCGGACGAGTCGTACTCGCAGCTCGCGAGGAACTTCTCGTCGAAGTCCTCGGCATTCGATGTGGTCATGATGGATGTCGTCTGGCCCGGCGCGTTTGCGCCCTATCTGGTCGACCTGAAGAAGCCGCTTGGCAAGGCGGCCAAGCTGCACGCGCAGGGGATCATCCAGAACAGCACCATCGGCGGAAAGCTCATCGCCATGCCGTGGTTCAGTGACTTCGGGATCCTCTACTACCGCACCGACCTGCTGAAGAAGTACGGCTACAAGAGCCCGCCGACGACCTGGACCCAGCTCGGCACCATGGCGAAGAAGATCCAGGCCGGCGAGCGAGGGGATAACCCGAACTTCGCCGGGTACGTCTACCAGGGCAACTCCTACGAGGGGCTGACGTGCAACGCCCTCGAGTGGATCGCGTCTGTGGGCGGCGGCCACTTCATCGACGGCGGTAAGGCCTCGATCAACAACTCCAAGGCAGCGGCCGTGCTCAACCTGCAGCGCAGCTGGGTCGGCAGCATCGCTCCACGGGGAGTGACCTCGTACACCGAGGAGGAGGCACGCATCCCGTTCACCAACGGGAACGCCGCTTTCATGCGCAACTGGCCCTACGCCTACTCGTCCGGCGTGGCTGCCGGCTCGAAGATCAAGGGCAAGTTCAGCGTGACCGTGCTGCCCCACGGCCCGGGAGCTTCGTCCGTCGGCACCGTCGGCGGCTGGGAGCTCGGCGTGTCGAAGTTCTCCAAGCACAAGCCGGCAGCGATCGAGCTCGTCCGCTACCTGACGAGCCCGGCCGTCCAGCGCTTCGACGCGATCACCAACACCAACGTCCCGACGATTCCGTCGGTCGCCAAGGACAAGGCGGTCGTCAGGACGAACCCGTACCTCAAGCCCAATATCGCCACGGTCGCCCGCGTGACGCGGCCGTCGAAGTTCCTCAAGGGCCACTACAACGAAGGTTCGAAGATCATCTACCAGGGGATCAGCCAGATCCTGAACGGCCAGGACGCCAAGAAGGTCCTGCCTGGGATCCAGTCCCGGCTGAACCGCATCCTCAAGTAACGCACGCCAATGCAGCGGGAAGGGTGGGGGCTTAGGCTCCCACCCTTCCTTCTCATTCGAAGCGAGGACGATGAGCTCGACGACCGAGGCCAGCAGCGTCGCCCGGCCGCGGAAGAAGCGCCGCCGGTCGAATCTTCAGCGCAAGCAGACCCGCCTGGCCTGGCTCATGCTCCTGCCCGCCTTCGCGGCGGTCGGCTTCGTGGCCTTGTACCCGCTCGGGCAGACGGTCTACTACAGCTTCACCGACCAGCAGTTCCTCGCCGGGATCGAGCCGACCCACTGGGTCGGGCTCGAGAACTACAGGGACCTGATCCACGACACGCTCTTCCGCGACGCGGTCGTGCTGACGGTCAAGTTCACGCTCATCACGGTCATCTTCGAGTTCGTGCTCGGGATGATCATCGCGCTGGTGGTCAACTCCGGCTTCAAGGGCCGCGGCGTGATGCGGGCGATGATGCTCGTGCCGTGGGCGATCCCCACGGTTGTCTCTGCGAAGATGTGGCAGTGGATGTACAACGACATCTACGGCGTGATCAACGACCTCGGCGTGAAGCTCCACCTGATCTCGCACAACGTCGCCTGGATCTCGCAGCCGAACACGGCGCTCGGCTCGGCTGCCGCGGTCGACATCTGGAAGACGACCCCGTTCGTCGCCCTGCTGCTGCTCGCCGGGCTGCAGGTGATTCCGACCGAGCTCTACGAGGCGGCGCGGGTGGATGGGGCGAGCGCGTGGCGGCAGTTCTGGCGAATCACGTTGCCACTGCTGCGCCCGGCGATCCTCGTCGCGCTGATCTTTCGCACGCTGGACGCGCTTCGGGTCTTCGACGTCTTCAACGTCTTCTTCGGTAACCGCCCCGACACGCAAACGATGGCGATCTTTGCCCAGGACGAGATCGTCGGCACCGGTGACGTCGGCTACGGCTCGGCCGTCTGTGTCGCGATCTTCCTGATCATCGGGTTGTTCACGGTCATCTACGTCACGTTCATGCGGGTGGAGCAACAGTGAGCGCGGTCGCGGAAGCCAGAGCCGACGCCCGAGGAGGCACGCGCGTCCGGGTGCGGAAGCCTCTGCGCAAGCGATTGACCCGCCTGCCGTTCTACCTGCTGATCGCGGCGATCTTCGTCTACACCATCTTCCCGTTCTTCTGGGCGATCCGCTCGTCGATCACTCCCGAGGGCGACCTCTTCTCGACTCCTCTCCAGTACTTCCCGTCCCATCCGACGATCTCTCACTACCGCGAGGTCTTGAGCAGCGGCAACTTCCAGCGGGCGCTGCTCAACTCGACGATCGTCGCCGGCTCGGTGACGCTCATCTCCCTCGTGCTCGGAGCCGTGGCCAGCTACGCGCTCGGGCGCTTCCGCTTCCGTGGGCGGGCCTTTGCGATGTACCTGATGCTCTCGATGACGATCTTCCCGCAGATCGCGATCCTCGGCGCTCTCTACACGATGATCAACCGGTTCGGGCTCTTCAACAGCCTCGGCGCGCTGATCTTCAGCGACCTGATCCTCACGCTGCCGTTCACGGTCTGGGTGCTCACGAGCTTCATGGCCGCGCTGCCGAAGGATCTCGAGGAGGCCGCCTACGTCGACGGCGCCACGCCGCTGCAGGTCTTCTACAAGGTGCTCCTGCCGCTCGTCGCGCCCGGGCTCGTCACGACCGGGCTGCTGGCATTCATCACCGCGTGGAACGAGTACCTGTATGCCCTGTCGTTCACGCAGACCACCGACAAGGCGACGATCACGGTTGCGATCACGACCTTCACCTCGGGCAAGGGCAACACCTTCGAGCAGCCTTGGGGCCAGATCATGGCCGCGACAGTTGTCGTGACCGTGCCGCTGATCGTCCTGACGCTGATCCTGCAGCGCAGGATCCTGGCCGGCCTGACCGCCGGCGCGGTCAAGGGCTAGCCGCCTGGGCTAGATCGCCTCGGCCGTTTCGGGGTCGAAGAAGTAGAGCCGGGTCGTGTCGACCGCGAGCTCGATCTCCGAGCCCTCGGCGATGCGCGTGCGCGGGCTGACGCGGGCCACCATGCGCGTCTTGCCCTGCTCGAGCGTCGGATCGGTTGCGATCCCTTCCGCCTGAGCCGCCTCGGTGACGACGCCCCTCGCCGAGACGGTGAAGTGGACGAGCACCTCCGAGCCGAGCGGCTCGGTCAGGTCGCAAACCGTCTTGAGCCGCCGCTCGGGAGGGGTATCGGGCTCGAGCGCGATGTCCTCGAAGTCCTCCGGCCGGATCCCGAGCTGGATCGTCTTCCCCACGTAGCTCTCGATCGCCGAGTGCCGTGAGGCCAGCTTCGAGTCGATCGGCAGCCGGTACTCGCCGAATCGGACCCAGAGTCCGCCGTCGGCGCGCTCGAGCTCGGACTCGACGAGGTTGACCGACGGCGAGCCGATGAAACCGGCGACGAACTGGTTGACGGGGTTGTCGTAGAGCACCTGCGGAGTGTCCACCTGCTGGAGTTGGCCGGCGCGCATGACCGCCACTCGGTCGCCCATGGTCATCGCCTCGACCTGGTCGTGGGTTACGTAGAGCGTCGTCACGCCCACGCGGCGCTGGAGCTGGTGGATCTCCGCCCGCACCTGGACGCGGAGCTTCGCGTCGAGGTTCGAGAGCGGCTCGTCCATCAGGAACGCCTGCGGCTCGCGCACGATCGCGCGGCCCATGGCGACTCGCTGGCGCTGGCCGCCCGAGAGGGCGCGCGGCTTGCGCTTGAGGAACTCCTCGATCTCGAGCGTCTCCGCGGCCTGGCGGACGCGCTTCTTGACCTCGGCCTTGGGCAGCTTCCGCAGCTTGAGGCCGAAGGCCAGGTTCTGCTCGACCGTCATGTGCGGGTAGAGCGCGTAGTTCTGGAAGACCATCGCAATGTCGCGATCCTTAGGCGTGAGGTCGTTGACGATCCGCTCGCCGATCCGGATCTCGCCGCCGCTGATCTCCTCGAGCCCGGCCAGCATGCGCAGCGCGGTGGTCTTGCCGCAGCCTGACGGCCCGACCACGACCATCAACTCGCCGTCCTCGATCGCGAGGTCCAGGTCGAAGACGGCCTGCGTACCGTCGTCGTAGACCTTCGACACCGAATCGAACTCGATCTCCGCCACGGCGCTAGTTTCTCACGATTACGGCCGCGTGCGGAGGAAGCTCCCGGCCGGGGTGCGTCGAGAGCACCACCTCGCCCCGTGGCGCCGAGAGCTGCTCCGCGGTCGTGTTGACGGCGACCGTGTGCTCGCCTCGCTCGTACGCCACCACGCCCGGCTCCGCGTCGAGGAGCCGGAAGCCCTCGCCGAGCTCATGCCGCAGCTCGATCAGCCGCCGGTACAGGCTCAGCAGCGAGGCGGGATCGTCCCGCCGTGCCTCGACGCTTCGCTCCTGCGGGTCGACCGGGACGAGCCACGGTTCGCCGGTGGTGAAGCCGCCGGTCGGGGTCGAGTCCCACTGCATCGGGTGGCGCATCCCGTCGCGGCCGGCCCGGTCGTAGGGCGGGTCGGCGCCGGGGCCGTTGGCGAGGCCGATCTCGTCGCCCTGGTAGACGAAGGAGACGCCCGGGAGCGTCAGCAGGAGAAGCGCCGCGGCGCGCACGTTCTCGGGCCCGACGCGGGTCGCGAGCCGGTCGAAGTCGTGGTTCGACATCACCCACGCGACCCGCCCGAGCTTCGCCGCCGGCTCGATTGCGGCGCGAAGGCGCTCCGCCTCCCAGGGTGAGAAGAGGAACTCGAACGCGAACACGAGGTCGAGCACCTCGAGGTAGCGCTCGTATTCGCTCAGCGGCCGGAAGACCTCGCCCACCAGGAGCGCGTCGCCCGCCGCCTCGCGAACCGTCCGCAGCGCATCGAGCGCCTCCGGGCGGTTCCCGGAGTAGAGCGGCTCGAGCTTCGCCTCGTCCTCGCGCAGCGGCAGCGGGAACGTCTTGGTCGCGGGCGGGTTGTCGCGCAGCTGCTCGTCCTTGACGAGACGGTCGATCGCGTCCAGCCGAAAGCCGTCGGCGCCGCGGTTGCGCCAGAAACGCACCACGCCCTGCATCGCCTCGATCACCTCGGGGTTGCGCCAGTCGAGGTCGGGCTGCTCCGGGTAGAAGGAGTGCAGGTACCAGCGGCCGCTCTGCTCGTCGCGGCTCCAGGCCGGGCCGCCGAAGGCGGAGACCCAGTTGTTGGGCGGCCGGTCGACCGGCGACCAGATGTACCAGGCCGGGTGCTCCCGGAACCAGGTGTGCTCGATCGAGGTGTGGCACAGGATCAGGTCGAGCAGGACGCGGAGCCCGCGCGCGTGCGCCGCCTCGACGAGCTCGTCGAAGTCCTCGAGCGAGCCGAGCTGCGGGTCGACCGCGGTGTAGTCCGAGACGTCGTAACCGAAGTCGGCCAGGGGCGAGGGGTAGATCGGCGAGAGCCAGAGGGCGTCCACGCCGAGCCAGGCGAGGTGGTCGAGCCGGTCGGCGATCCCACGGAGGTCGCCGACGCCGTCCCCATCGGAATCCTGGAACGAGCGGGGATAGATCTGGTAGACCACTGCGTCGCGCCACCACATGGCGTCGGCAGAATAGAGCTGTACCAGGGGTAAGATCGACGCTGCCGAGTCCCCGTCCGAGGAGGAGCCGCCGCAGATGTCCACCGAGCCCGGAAAGATCCGCAACGTCGCCGTCACCGGCCACCGCGGGACGGGCAAGACCTCGCTCGTCGAGGCGATGCTCTTCCAGGCCGGCGCGATCAACCGGCTCGGCACCGTCGAGCAGGGGACGACGACCTCCGACTGGGACGAGGACGAGCAGCGGCGGCAGATGTCGCTGGCATCCTCGCTCTGCCACCTCGAGTGGCAGGGCCGCAAGATCAACCTGATCGACGCACCGGGAGACGCAGGCTTCTCCGGCGACACGATCGCGGCGCTGCGCGTGGTCGAGGGCGCGCTGATCACCGCGAGCGCAGTCATGGGCGTCGAGGTGCAGACGACCCGCGTCTGGGAGCGCGCCGAGCAGCTCGAGCTGCCGCGCCTCGTGTTCGTGAACATGCTCGACCGCGAGCGCGCCGACTTCTACCGCGCGCTCGACCACTTCCGCTCGCAGCTCTCGGAGCGCTGCGTCGCGATCCACCTCCCGATCGGCAGCGAGCACGAGCTGACGGGGATCGTGGACCTCCTGCACATGACCGCCTACACGAGCCCGGAAGGCGAGCGCGAGGCCGCCGCCGGCGAGATCCCCGCCGAGCTCGCCGAGGACGTCGAGCGCTACCGCACGCAGCTGCTCGACTCGGTCGTCGAGACCGACGAGGGCCTGATGGAGCGCTACCTCGAGGGCGAGGAGCTCGGCACCGAGGAGGTGGCGAAGGCGCTCAAGGACGCGGTCACGCGAGGCGAGCTCTTCCCGGTCGCCTGCGGGGTGGCCACGAAGAACCTCGGCACGACGGCGCTGCTCGACCTGCTCGTCGAGGGCGTCCCGTCCCCGGCGAAGCGTCCGCCCGCGATCGACGTGGACGGTGCGGGTACCGCGGCCTTCGTCTTCAAGACCGTCGCCGATCCCTTCGCCGGCCGCATCAACCTCTTCCGCGTTCTCTCCGGAACGCTCGACTCCGACTCGACCGTCGTCAACTCGCGCAACCGCGCCAAGGAGCGCGTCGGCCAGCTGCTGGCGCTCCAGGGCAAGGAGCACGAGCAGGCGAAGGAGTTCGGCGCCGGCGACATCGGCGCCGTCGCGAAGCTCAAGGAGACGACGACCGGCGACCTGCTGCTCGACTCCGAGCACGCGATCGAGCTGCCGGAGCTCGAATTCCCGGAACCGGTGATGAGCTTCGCCGTGACGCCGGTGGCCAAGGGCGACGAGGAGAAGGTCGCGAGCTCGCTGCGCCGCCTCGCCGAGGAGGACCCGACGCTCGTCCTGCGCCGCGACCCGCAGACGGGCGACCAGCTGCTCTCGGGGATGAGCCAGATCCACGTCGAGGTCGCGGTCGACCGGCTCAAGCGCCGCTTCGGGGTGGACGTCGAGCTGCACCAGCCGCACGTGCCCTACCTCGAGACGATCCGCAAGGAGTCGCGCGCCCGGCACCGCTACAAGAAGCAGACCGGCGGGCGCGGCCAGTTCGGCGACTGCGAGATCGTGTTGGAGCCGCTCCCAGAGCGCGAGGGCTACGAGTTCGTGGACGAGATCGTCGGCGGCGTGATCCAGCAGGGCTTCCGGCCCGCGGTGGACAAGGGCATCCAGGAGGCGATGCAGCACGGCGAGCTCGCGGGAGCCCCGGTGCAGGGCGTGCGCGTGCGGCTCGTGGACGGCCAGCAGCACAACGTGGACTCCTCCGAGATGGCGTTCAAGATCGCGGGCTCGATGGCGTTCAAGGACGCCTACGCGAAGGCCGATCCGGTGCTGCTCGAGCCGATCATGGAGCTCGAGGCGAGCGTGCCCGAAGACGCTGTCGGCGCGGTCAACGGCGACCTCAACTCCCGCCGCGGGCGACTGCAAGGCATGGAGCCGCGCGGCGGGATGACCTCGATCAAGGCCGAGGTGCCGATGGCGGAGATCCTCACCTACGCGCAGGCGCTGACCTCGCTCACGGGCGGGCGCGGCGACTACCACATGCACTTCCTGCGCTACGAGGAGGTTCCGTCGCACATTGCCCAGAAGATCATCGACGAGACGAAGAGCGAGCTCGAGGAGGCTAGGGTCTAGGACGATGCGCATCTCGCGGCAGGTCGTCACGGCGACGCGCACCTGCGCGATCTGCGAGCGGACGCTGCTCGTCGGGGAGCGCGCGGTGCGCTACTCGCCCGACGGCGAGAACTTCGTGGACGTCTGCCCGCTCTGCCTGGAGGCCGCCGGGGAGCACGGTTGGCTGAAGGAGGGGAGCCCCACGAGTCCGGTGATGGCGGAGCCCCGGCGCAAGCGGCTCGGCGGCCTGGGCGCCCTCTTCGAATCGAGGAAGCAGCAGGTCGCGCCCGTCGTGGACGAGCCGATCCTGCGCCGGCTCTCCGAGCCCGAGCTTGCGATGGTGGAGGCGGCAGATCGCTTCAACGAGAGCGCCTTTCGGCGCACGATTGCCGGGATCGCCAAAAGCCTCGGAGCGCCGAAGGCCTCGATCGTGCCCCTCTCGGGAACCAACAGCGAGGTCGTCCTCACCGTCGCCTGGGACATCTCCTGGTACCAGTACCGGATCACGCCCGACTCCGGCCAGCCCGTGCGCCTGGCCGAGCGCGGACACGATCCACGCGACCTCGAGACGCTCTTCACGGGGTGGAACGCGCGCCTGACCGAAGACGGACGGATCACACCCGAGATCTCCCCGGTCTAGCGCCAACCCAGGACGCACCTACAATCCGAGCGCCATGATCTATTGCGTCATCCCGCGCGAGCTCGAGGACGAGCTCTACAAAAAGATGGTCGAGTACTACCAGGACAACCCCCACGTGACCGTCATCATCGACCGTCGCGAGGGCGACGACCGGCGCTCGGGCCGGGACAAGGGCGGCAAGCGCGAGATCAGAGACCGCCGCAGAGCCCGCGCGCCGGGCACGTTCCCGAGCACCGACCCGCCTGACTAGAATCGCCGCCGTGTCAACCGCGGCAACCAAAGCCTTCAAGAACTTCATCGGTGGCGAATGGTTGGACGCCGCCTCCGGCGAGACCTTCGAGACGACGAGCCCCGCGACGGGCGAGACGCTCGGCGTCTTCCCGCGCTCGAGCGCCGAGGACGTCGATCGCGCGGTCGAGGCTGCGAACGCCGCCTTCGATGACTGGCGCCTGACCCCAGCGCCCAAGCGCGGCGAGATCCTCTTCCGCTTCGGCCGGCTGCTCGCCGAGCACAAGGACGAGGTCACCGAGCTGATGGCGCGCGAGATGGGCAAGGTCGTCCCCGAAGCCGCCGGCGACGTCCAGGAAGCGATCGACATGAGCTTCTACATGGGCGGCGAGGGCCGGCGGCTCTTCGGCCAGACCACGCCCTCGGAGCTCCGCGACAAGTTCAACATGAGCATCCGCCAGCCGATCGGGGTCGTCGGCGTGATCACGCCCTGGAACTTCCCGATCGCGATTCCGTCCTGGAAGATCGCGCCCGCGCTGGTCTGCGGCAACACGGTCGTCTTCAAGCCGGCCACCGACACGCCGCTCCTGGGCGAGCGCTTCGTCGAGCTGCTCGTCGAAGCGGGTGTGCCCGCCGGCGTGATCAACATCGTCCACGGGGGCGGGGGAGAGGTCGGCGACCGGCTCGTGCGCCATCCCGACGTGCCGGTGATCACGCTCACGGGCTCGCGCGAGACCGGGGTCGAGGTGATGCGCAACGCTGCCGACCACCTCAAGCACATCCACCTGGAGCTCGGCGGCAAGAACGCGATCATCGTCCTCGACGACGCGGACCTCGAGCTCGCGGTGGAGGGGATCATCTGGTCGGCCTTCGGCACCTCCGGCCAGCGCTGCACCGCCGCTTCGCGCGTGATCGTGCAGGCGGGCGTCTACGACGGGCTCCAGACGCGGCTCGTCGCGGCCGCCGAGAAGCTGCGCCTCGGCCCCGGCTGGGACGAGGGCGTGGACGTCGGCCCCGTGATCAACCAGCGCGCGCTCGAGAAGATCCACTCCTACACCGAGATCGGCGTGGACGAGGGCGCGAAGCTCCTCACGGGTGGGGAGGTCGCGCAGGGCAACGGCCTGAGCGAGGGCTTCTTCTATCGGCCCACGATCTTCGGCGAGGTCGACCCCCAGATGCGCGTCGCCCAGGAGGAGATCTTCGGGCCGACGACGGCGCTCATCCGCGTGGCTGACGTGGACGAGGCGATCCGCGTCTCGAACGGGATCGAGTTCGGCCTCTCGTCCTCGATCTTCACGCGCGATGTGAACACGGCCTTCCGCGCGATGCGCGACCTCGAGGCCGGGATCACCTACATCAACGCCGGGACGATCGGCGCAGAAGTACACCTCCCGTTCGGCGGCACGAAGGGCACAGGCAACGGCCACCGCGAGGCGGGGCAGGCCGCTCTGGACGTCTTCACGGAGTGGAAGTCGATCTACGTCGACTACTCGGGGAAGCTCCAGAAGGCTCAGATCGACACCGAGCCGTAACGGACTGCAGTTCATTTCGGGCTAACAACCGTCAGTCAAGATTGGCTCGTGCTCCGGCTCTTCCCGATATTCGGCCTGGCCGTCCTCTACGTGTCGATCGCCTCGGCCGCCTCTGCGCCGACCGGTCGGATCGTCTTCGCCAGCGCCACCGGCGTGGATGGGAGGTCCCAGGTGTGGATGATGAACGCGAACGGCCGCGGCCGGCACGCGCTCACACCGCGCACCTCGTACGACGAGCAGCCAGATCTCTTCTCCGACGGGCGCCGGGTGCTCTTCGTCGCCCACGGCAACATCTACGTGATGAGCGCCGGCGGCTCCGGAGTGCGCAGGCTCACCTCGGGCCCGGCCAACGAAGCCGCCCCGGCATGGTCGTTCGACGGGCGCTGGATCGCCTATTCCTCGTCCCGCTCGGGGAAGTCGGACATCTGGAAGATGCGCGCTGACGGAAGCGGCAAGAAGCGGCTCACCCGGACGGCCGCGCTCGAGGACGTGCCCGACTGGTCGCCCGACGGGCGGAAGATCGTCTACGCCGGACCGCAGGCGCGGATCTGGGTGATGAACGCAAACGGGACGGGGCAGCGCCGGCTGACCAGGAACGCCCTCGGTCGCGGAGTGGCCTGGGCCCCCACGTGGTCTCCCGACGGAAAGCGCATCGCCTATGAGTTCAACGGCGCCACGAGCCCCGTCGATCTGACGAACGAGATCTGGCTGATGAACGCGGACGGCTCACACCAAGTGCGACTGACGAACAACCTGCTCGAGGACGCTCAGCCGACGTGGTCGCCCGACGGCCGCTGGCTCGCTTTCGCGAGCGCCCGCCCGCACACCGGGCCTCTCCATCTCTGGGAGATGCGCCTGAACGGCAAGGGCTTGCACCGGGTCAGCACCGCAACAGCCGACGAGTACCAACCATCGTGGTCTAAGTAAACGTCAGGATGTGAAAGAGCTCGACGTCGAGCCCGTTCGGCGTCAGGCGCGCCGTCTTGGCGATGCCGTCCTTCTCCTCGAAGACGAGCGTGAACTCGCCCTCGAGCTCGTCGGCCCGGTCGAGCTGCTCGAGGCGGAAGAGCAGCGCCGAGGTTTCCTGGCCGGCCACGAAGAGAAGCTCGGCCTCGACATTGTTCGCCTTGCCGAAGAGGTGCCCCTCGCGCAGGATCAACTCCCAATGAGGCTGCCCTGCTACCCAATCCTCGATCGCCGCCGCCAGGACGGCCAGCGCCTCGTCGACCTCGACGTCGACCGGAGTGTCGGGGCGCTCGGCGGGAGTCGGACGGGGTTGAACGCGCATCGTCGGCACGGGTCGAGGGTGCCCGCCGTCTATGGTCCGGAAACGTGAATCGGAAGCTCGTCGTCTTCGTGCCCCGTGAGGCGCTCGATTCCGTCCGCGAGGCGCTCTTCACCGCGGGCGCGGGCCGGATCGGCGACTACGAGCGCTGCTCCTGGTACACCGAGGGGACCGGAACGTTCCAGGGCGGGTTGTCGACGACCCCGAGCGTTGGGCGGCGAGGCGCCGATCAGCGGGTCGCCGAGCTCCGTTTGGAAACGGTCTATCCCCTCGAGCGGGAGACCGAGGTGATCGAGGCAATGCGGGCCGCCCACCCCTACGAGGAGCCGGCCTTCGACCTCTACGAGCTGCTCGAGCCGGGGGCGAGCTGAAGGCGAAGCTCTCGACGGACGGCGGCTCGCGCGGCAACCCGGGCCCCGCCGCCTACGGCTATGTGCTCGAGGCCGACGACGGCACAGTGCTCGACGCACGTGGCGAGGCGATCGGCGTGGCCACGAACAACGTCGCCGAGTACAGCGGCCTGATCGCCGGGCTCGCCTCCGCGCTGGAGCGGGGGGTGGACGAGGTAGAGGTCGTCTCCGACTCCGAGCTCCTCGTCAAGCAGATGCGCGGCGAGTACAAGGTCAAGAACGAGGCGCTGCGGGAGCTGGTCGCCGACGCCGAGGCCCTGGAGCGCCGGCTCGGCAAGGTCACCTACACCGCGGTGCGCCGCGAGCACAACGAGCTCGCCGACCGCCTGGTCAACGAAGCGCTGGATTCGGCCGCCTGAGGTCGCGGCTATACTTTTCGCCTTCGCGGATGTAGCTCAGTTGGCTAGAGCGTCTGCTTGCCATGCAGAAGGTCGTGGGTTCGAATCCCATCATCCGCTCTCTCGCGATTCCGCCGCAAACGGCGTGAATCGCTCGCAGGGCCGCCGCTAGCTGGCCCCTCCGGGCGGGGGAAAGTCAGCATCTGGTCAGCGTCGGGGCGCTGGTGCTACCGCGTAGCGTCTCGCAGAGAAACTGCGGGCGCGATGCTCCGAAGCCGGTGTGCGCTCGCCCCAAAGCTCCACAATGTGTGGAGTCGGGCCGTTCCAAGAACGGGTTTGACTGACTAGTCAATCGGGGAGGTTGCCGAGCAGAGCGGAGATGGGGAGACCGCTTCTTGGCCCCAACATGCCGCCCAGCGCCGTTGCCGCAGCGTGCGCTGGGTTGGCGGGGCCGCCTCCACTACTAGGTATTCGGGCACATCGATGATCCTAGCCCGCTGGCGCGTGAAACTCCTAGCGGCCGGTTAGTTAACACCCTGCCTCGCACAGCGCGATGCGCGTGAGTTAGGCCGTCGAGGCGCTGTCCGATTGCCTACCATCCACGCGGTGCAGCGAGTTGTAGTAACGGCAAAGCTGAAGCCCGGCAGCCACGAGGCCGCCGCTGAGCTTCTGGAATCCGGGCCCCCATACGACCCTGGCGAGATCGGGCTCGTTCGGCACGGCGTCTACCTCGGCAGTTCAGAGGTCGTGTTCCTATTCGAGGGGCCAGACGTCGAGAATCGGCTCCGTGACCTCTTCAACGACCAGGCCGCTTCGGCCTCATTCGCGGTATGGGGGCCGCTTTTGGAAGGAACGCCTTCAGCAGCGCACGAGCTCTTCTATTGGGAGGCGGCTGGTGAGAGCGCCGATGATCCCAGCAAGGCCCCTAGGGTCCAGCGGCCCCAGTAGTAATTCGGCGCTTGATCGGGTACATCGTATTTGGCGTAGGCGCAGCCGTTGCAGCGGGGCTGCTCCTCTACTGGACGGCTAAGCGAATGGCCCGCCGTCGATCCAGGGGCGGACGGCGTTGGTAGACCTCAGGCGTCGACTCAGCTCCTCACGAGCTGCAAAGCAGCCAATAGGTGGACACCACAAAGCGGGGGCCGCCGCCACGGCCCCCGCTTTGAGTCCTCCCCTGTGGCTTCCGCAGGCGCGCCCCCGCCGCATCGGGGCTCGCCTTCTCGGATGCTCGCTCAGTGTCGCGGAGGGTCGAATGGTTGATCCATCACCCGTCTACGGTTGACTGCCGCACTTCATTTCGCGGGCGAGAGAACCTGACAGGGCGGAAGTCAGGCGGGCGACGCTGCGCGAAGAGGCCCGCCCCTACCCGCTCGGCCGTTCGAGCTCGGTCGAAGCGCGTCAAGCAATTGGAGCCGGCCAACGGCCAGGGGATCTCGAGGGCACTTCGAGGGTCTACGTGAGGTCTACGCAAGACGCGAGCGCTCGGGCCCGATCTGCCAGATCCGATGGGGAAGGTGAACGGCGACGTGGACGGGCTATAGATGCGAACCTGAGCGTCTTGTGAGGGTTCAGAGGCAGGCAAGCAGGGGGAGGCAAGCAGGGGGATACTGTGTCGTGGCCCGGTTGCTAGCTAGGCCGCGTTGGGCGACTCGCGTTCGTCTGACCCGCCTTCGACGATCCTCGTCAGCAATTGGTCGTTGGAGCTGTAGTAGTACGTCTCCCGAACGAGGTAGCCGGCAGCGTCGTACTCAGCCACCACGATGGTGCCGTTTTTCAACCGTTTGCCCTGCCGCAGGTGCCGGGGCCGCTCCCGACGTTCGTTGATCACTCCTCTCAGTTTCGTCAGATTTCTGCAGTTGTCGAGCCCCACAAGGAAAGCAAAGCTTCTCGCGCCGAGGGCGCGAGGTAGAAGGGGTCTGACAAAGCCTGCCGTTTGCGCTCGACTTCCACCCTTCTTGGAGCGAGCTGGGGAGGGCGGCACGCGTCCCACTTGAGCTCGTATGATCAGGCCGCGCCCCGGCAAACGCCCGGAGCGCGCCAACATCAGTTCGGGAGCTACAGGGCACGGCCGCAGTGGGCATGAGGTATTTCGTGAGCAGGCCGCTGGCGGGTTACGAGGAGGTTCGGCACAATCGCCCCGACGGGAGCTGAGTGACCGAAACAGAAAAGACGAGAAACGAGCTCGCGGCACTCGAGCAGGAGTTCCAAGGCGCGAGGCAGGCCGCGGAGGAAAGCCAGGCCGCGTTGAGCGCGCTCGACGAACAGCGCCGAGAACGAGAAGGTCGCCTGGCCCTCGCGCTGCGCGCGCAGCAAGACTTCGAGCGGCGCCTCGAGGAGAAGCGGGCTGAGCTGGCGCGTGCCGAGGCCGAGGCGGCGCTCGAAGCGCTCGAAAAAGCGCTCAGGGATCGCGATGTCGAGCGCCATGCTTTCGAGTGCGCCGGTGGAGATGCAGACGACGACGTAGTCCGCGCCTTCGAGCGCGGCCTTCTGGTCGGTTGTTCCCGTCGCGCGTAGCCCGATGCCGCGCACCTCGGCGATGTGCTCGACGAGCTCGAGCATGCGCGGGATCGGCGCGGGATCGATGTCTTCGATCACGACC